>JACCWM010000197.1 GCA_013697635.1 Lujinxingiaceae bacterium
AAAGAGAAGCGCCGCGGTGGACTGTTCAAACCGGTGGAGGAGACCTCCGTCTCAACCACCTAAAATCAACCAAGGGGGTCAATTCTTCGTGTCGCAGAGGGGTCAATTCTTGATGTCGTTTGACAGACCTTGCCGATCACCTTGAAAGACTTTATGCATTTAGGTTCGTGGGCAGGGCAGTGTCTTGCCGCAATCAAGCGTCAAAGAATTCATTGGATGCCAGCATGTACCGAACCGACCGCCAGTTCGCACGCGAGATGGATGCCCAAGATGGGCTTGCGGCGTATCGTCAACAGTTTCATTGCCCCAGAGGAACTGACGGTCGGCCTGTCATCTACCTCTGCGGCAACTCCCTTGGATTGCAACCTATTGGCGTACGCCAAGCTGTCCTCGATGAGTTGGACAAATGGGCGGACTTTGGCGTCGAGGGGCACTTCGCACGGCCATATCCCTGGTACTCCTACCATGAGCATCTCTGCGCGGCGGCCGCGGCTATTGTCGGCGCTTTGGAGCACGAAGTTGTCGCGATGAACTCGCTGACGACCAATCTTCATCTCATGATGGTTTCGTTTTATCGACCAACGGCAACGAGATACAAGATCCTCATCGAAGCAACAGCTTTTCCCTCCGATCAATATGCCGTTGCCAGCCAGGCAAAGTTTCATGGATTTGATCCCAAGGACGCCGTCGTAGTGCTCTCGCCAAGAGACGGTGAGAGCACACTGCGCACCGAGGACATCGAGGCGTACCTCGACGTGCACGGCCAGGAGGTCGCTCTGGTCATGTTCGGCGGCGTCAACTATTACACAGGCCAGGCATTCGATATGGCATCGATTACGGCAGCCGGGCATCGAAACGGCTGCATTGTAGGCTTTGACCTGGCGCACGCTGCCGGCAATCTTATGCTGGAGCTTCATGACTGGGGTGTCGATTTCGCCGTGTGGTGCTCCTACAAATACCTTAATGCTGGCCCAGGGGGTGTTGGCGGCTGTTTTGTTCACGACCGCCACGCCGCCGCTGTTGATTTGCCGCGCTTTGCCGGCTGGTGGGGGACTGACCCGGCGACTCGGTTTCAGATGGACCCGGCGTTCGTGCCGCAACATGGCGCCGAGGGCTGGCAGTTGAGCAATGCAATGATTTTGCCTATGGCCGCCCTTCGCGCCTCACTTGAGCTTTTTGAAGCCGCAGGCATGCCGGCCCTGCGCCAAAAAGCACTCGCCTTAACAGAGTATCTGCTGTTTCTTATCGATCAGATCCCCTCTGAGTCCTTCGAAATCATCACACCGCGTGAGCCGGCCGCGCGCGGCTGCCAGATCTCGATTCGCGCGCTCTCCAATGGGCGCGCGCTCTTTGAACGTTTGGAGCAAGGCGGCGTCGTATGCGACTTTCGCGAGCCAGATGTCATCCGCGTGGCGCCCGTTCCGTTGTACAACTCATTTGAGGACGTCTGGAGCTTTTGGAGCATCCTCAAGGAGAGTGTCTCGTCGTGAGCGAGCGCCAAGCGCGCGCAGCAAGGCTTTAGCGCTCCAACACCATGCTGAGGCCGAGACCACCGGCCGCACAGATCGTCACCAACCCGGTGTTGACGTCGCGACGTTGCATCTCGCCGGCTAATTGCATCACCAGGCGAGCGCCGGTGGCTCCAAAGGGATGTCCAAGTGCCACAGAACCGCCGTTGACGTTGAGCTTTTCACGATCAACGTCGCCGATGGCATCGTCGAGGCCAAGCTCTTTGGTCAATGACTTCGAGCCCCAAATTTTGAGATTGGCCAACGTTTGCGCCGCAAAGGCCTCGTGCATCTCAATGAGATCGATGTCCTTGAGACTCATCCCTGCGCGCTCGAGCGCTATCGGAGTGGCAAAGGTTGGCCCGAGCAAGAGATTGACCTTTTGGATATCCAGTCCGACGATCGCGTGAGAGCGAATAAAGGCCATCGGCTTGTAGCCAAGCTCTTTGGCGCGGCTCTCGCGCATGAGCAGCACCATCGACGCCCCATCGGTCAACGGCGAGGCGTTGGCAGCCGTGACAGTGCCGTGTTTGCGATCAAAGACGGGGCGCAGTCGGGCGACTTGCTCGAGGCTGGTATCCATGCGCACGTTTGTGTCGCGCGCAACGGGTTGGTCAAAGTTCTCGCCCGTAAGCAAGTTCATGACCTCCGGGAAGCGGCCCTCATCGTAGGCTTTGGCAGCACGGTGGTGGGTCATCACTGTGTACTCATCTTGCTCGCCACGTGAGATGCCGAATTGTTTTGCCATGTCCTCGGCGGAATCCCCCATCGACTTGCCCGTGGTCGGCTCAGCGATCGAGGGCGTATCGGGCAGGAGATCTCGGGCATGGATGCTAGTGAATGCCTTGACACGGTCTTGAAGCTTCTTGGCGCGTGATACTTCCTGCAATGCATGAGTCAGCGGCAGGCTGAAACGGGCGCGAGCGGCGCTCATCGACTCGACGCCACCGGCGATCACGACATCGGCCACGCCGCTGACCAAATCGCCGCAGGCGTTGAGGATCGCGTAGGCGCTCGAAGCGCAGTACATCTGCACAGTGGTCGCCGGAATCGAATTGGGAAGCTGACTTCTCAGAACCACTTCACGAGCGACATTAGGGCCGTCCATGGGAACGGAAACACATCCCAGGATCAACGAATCGATGAGCTCCATATCAAGTTCGGTGCGGTTGACCAACTCGGCGGCAACCTCGCGCGCCAGAGCGGCCTCGGTCCAGTCGTTGTAAACCGTCCAGGCTTTGGCAAAGGGGGTGCGCACGCCTGCGATGATGGCAATGCGATCATCGCCGCCAATGGGCGAGCCCAATGCTTTGGTCTTTTTTCTCGTCTTGGTTGCCATGCTCAAACCTCGTCAGGCGCACTGCGGCGCCTTGTGTCGAATTTTAGTCGTGTGAACAAACTCGGTCCCAGAAAGCCTGCTCAGCCGTAGAAACTCTGGCCTCGCTTTGCTTTCTCGACGATCAATGGCGCCGGCCTGAGCCGTTCGCCGAAGAGATCGGCAAGCTGGTTGAGTTGGTGAGCAATCCGGTCAAGGCCGATCGAGTCGGCATAGCGCAGGATCCCGCCACGAAACGGCGGAAATCCAAGACCGAAGATCACGCCGATGTCGACATCGCGGGCATGGCGCACGATCTTCTCGTCAAGCGCATAAGCGCACTCGTTGAGCATCGCAAGCCAACAGCGCTGCTGAACGAGTTCGCGGTCGACCAAGCGGCGATCCGTGCTGGCCAGCAAGCCATAGACCGATTCGTCGACCTTCTTGCCATGACCATTGCCGCTGCCATTGTAGAGATAGAAGCCGTGATGGTTCTTGCGACCCTTGCGCCCGGCGTTGGCGAGCGCAGCGAGCGACTCCGGGGCGCGCCAACGATCCGGGAAGGCCTCCTGAAGCACCTTTGCGGCGCGAATCGCAACGTCGATGCCGACTTCGTCGACGAGCTTGAGAGGACCGACAGGAAAGCCGAACTCGACCATCGCCTGGTCGATATCCTCGATGCGGCCGCCCTCTTGAAGCACCCATCCCGCCTCGTTGATGTAGGCACCGATGACGCGGCTGGTAAAGAAGCCCGGACCGTCCTCGACGACGATGCACGTCTTTCCCATTTGGCGGCCTACATCGAGCGCGGTTGCCAGGGCGACATCGGACGTCGCCTCGGTACGCACGATCTCGAGCAGAGGCATCTTGTGCACAGGACTAAAAAAGTGCATTCCAAGCACGTTCTCAGGCCGTTTGGATTTCTTGGCGATCTGGCCGATAGGCAGCGTCGATGTATTGCTGGCAAAAATCTGGTCACTATTTCCCAGTGCTTCGATCTCAGCAAGAACCTGCTGCTTGAGTTCGAGATTCTCGAAGACCGCTTCGATAACAAGCTCGGCCGTCTTGAACCCACTGTAACCTGTCGTGCCTGAAACACGGCCAAACGCAACGTCTGCCTCGTCTTCGGTGAGCCGGCGACGATCAGCGAGCCCGTCGAACTGGCCTTTGATGTAGTTGAGCCCCCATCCCAGCCCGGTATCGTTCGCGTCTTTGAGGCGCACGATGTAATTCTCGTAGGCGGCGAGCTGAGCGATTCCAGCGCCCATGAGGCCAGCGCCGATGACGCCGATCTTGCCCACCTCGAGAGGCTTGACTTGCTTGGCGACCACGCTGTCGCTGTTGACCTCCTGGCGCATGAAGAAGATGTTCATCAAATTTTGGGCGACATCGCCTGGTACGAGTTCGACGAAGGCGCGGCCCTCGGCCTCAATGCCGGACTCAAAGCCATCGGCGAAGCCCTGCTCGATCACGTCGAGCGCACGCAGGGGAGCCGGATAATGGCCGCCACTTTGTTCGAGCACGCCTTCGCGAGCACGGTTGAAGACAAGCTTTCTGGCCGGTGTGCGTGCTGCAAGTTTGACCGGATCCGTGAAAGCCTCGGTCAAAGCGCGGTCCTTTCGGGGATGCTCGGCCAGCTCACGAACCAGCTTGGCGGCAACCTCGAGCAAGATGCCTGGATGGACGACATCGTCGACCAGACCCTCGCGACGCGCCTTGGTCGCAGAGAGCTCGCGACCGGTCAAGATCATGTCAAGGGCGACCGACAACTCCACACGACGGGGAAGACGTTGCGTTCCACCGCCGCCTGGAATCAAGCCCAATTGAACCTCGGGAAGGCCCAGACGCGTCTTTGGATTCTCGCTCGCTACACGGCCGTGACATGCCAGAGCAAGCTCCAGGCCACCACCGAGACATGCACCATCGATCGCTGCAACCACCGGCACGCTCAAGGCCTCAAGGCTCGCCATGAGGCTCTGGCCACGTTGAACCAGAGCGCGAAGGCCGGGCGCGTTGTCGCGAAAGGCCAACAACTCTTCGATGTCGAAGCCGGCAACGAAATTATCCTGCTTGCCACTGAATATCACCACACCTTCGATCGTGGCGTCATGTTGCAAGCTACCCAAGATCTCCTCGAAACGATCGAGCATTGGCGTCGACAAGGTGTTGACGGACTGACCTTTAACATCGATGCGCAAGTAAGCAATGCCATGCTCAATCTCAACCGATACAAGTTTTTCAGCTGATTGTCTGGCCATCTTAATCCTTTGAGTTCAATCAAATTCATTGCACAGGACAACAACACACCGAAGATCAAGCCCAATGGCTGATACGGTGTGTCGGTCGCTGCGCTCAGTTCGAGACCCCCAGTAGTTAGTCACGGGTTTGCAAAGGACAAGGATAAAACATTGGAGGGTGTTTCCGCCCGCCTAGAGAAGGTGGCCAGACTTGACGCGCTTGGTTTCCAAATAACCGAGATTAAAGGGGTTAGGCAAAATCTGGATCGGGCATCGTGCTGTGACGATGACGCCGGCCGCGCTGAGGCCGTCGACTTTGTCAGGATTGTTGGTCATCAACTCGATGCTTTGCACACCGAGCAGCTTGAGCATCTCGGCGGAGACTTCGTAGTTGCGCAGATCATCGTCAAAGCCAAGATGTTGGTTGGCCTCGACGGTATCGAGGCCACCATCTTGAAGGCTATAGGCCTTGATCTTGTTGGCCAGTCCGATGCCTCGGCCTTCCTGGCGCATGTATAAGATGATCCCGGCCTGACGGCGCGCAATCTCTTCCAAGGCGACGTCGAGTTGTGGGCCGCAGTCGCATTTGAGGCTACCAAATACGTCGCCGGTCAGGCATTCGCTGTGGATGCGTGTCAAGACGGCGGCGACGCCGGCGACCTGGCCGTGGACGATGGCCACATGCTCCATGGCGTCTCGATTGTTGATGAAGGCAACAATGTTGAACTTGCCGTAGCGTGTCGGGAGTTGAGCGGTGGCATAAATCTCCACGCTCAACGGGCCTTCGGTCGATGTTCTCAAGGTCTTGATCGCGCCAGATTGACCGCCATTTTTGCGCGCCAACGAAAGGTTTGTTTGCATAACTCTACTCCAATCAAGCGTGATCGTCGCAAGCCAGACTTCACAACTGGCTTGCCCGTAATACACACCAGATCGCCCAGACAATTTCCGGGATGCCGGACGCTCACATATGTCGGTGACGTTGGCGATCAAAGCTGTACCCCTCCATCATGGCGAGCAGGGCTGCCCATGACGAAGCGGTCTAGGGTGACACTAGTTTGCTCGTGGGAAATATTCAACCCCGGCAACACTTCCTTGAGCGGGGTCGTGGTTGACGAGGTGGCGCCAGCCATGGAGCAAACAACCTTGTGCGAGTCACTAGTCCCACACAAGGTTGTTAGCGTGGTCAAAGCGCCATCTGATGGGTCGTGGTCGTGGCGGCGCGACGCGAGAAGCCTTGCGCTGCGTTGATCGTGGCGCCAACGGCTTCGACGACCACGGGCACGAGATCGGTGCGGTGCCCGGCCAGTGCGGCGAAGTAGTGGTGACGATCCGTTGCGTGGATGATCGCCGGCGGATAGTTGTGTCGCAACAAGATAAAATTCATCATCAAGCGACCGACCAGTCCACTGCGCTCGTCAAATGGAAAGACGCGCATGAATTCCCAATGCGCGATCGCCGCGCCACGAAGCGGATGGTAAGCGATCAGCTCGTCGTTGTAGGTCTCCATAAACTTGCGAAAGTAGTAGGAGATGCTCGCTGCCGGTGCCACATCAAGGTTGTAGATGCCTGGCGAGGTATCACGCTTGCGGTAGCGGCCGGCGTTCTCGTCACCGGGCTCGCACATGCGTGCATGCAAGTCCTTGATCCACTCGATGGTGAGCTCGTCGCCGCGGCGTGCGCTGTCTTCGATATGGCGGACACACTCCTTCATCCGACGCAAAGAGCTCTGGACCAGGCCATCACAATAATTGCGACAGGGCATTCCCGAGAGAGCGCGGCCCAACTCCGCCTGCGTGAGCACCACACCTTCTAAGGCGTGATCATGATAGAGCCACGACAAAACAAGGCGATCCATAAAGGCTTCGCGCGCGCTTCGCGGCATGCTTGAGTAGTGCGATCGTTGATGATCCACATCCAGATAAGCCAGATTCATGGTGATCCTCCTTTGCCCGTTTTGTTCGCGCGGATTGTTCCCCAACACTCCAGAGCGCTTCCAAAACACACAATTGAGGTACGTGTAACCTGACCTGCACAAGCGAGAGTAGCGAAGTGACCCAGCGCATTCAAGGCTTTTTTCGCTCACGTTATAAACATCGCTAAAGACTCGATTCCGTAGTACATTCTTGCCATCGACCTTTGAGGCGCAGCCCTGCGGGTCGATCGCGCTTAATCGCGCACTTTGAAGTAAGTAGTGGAGTCACATATGAATCGTAAGATGGTAGTTTTTTTGCAGGCCCTTCTCATCCTGACATTTTGTCTGAGCACGCCGGCCGCCGCCCACCTGGGGGGCGGGGGACGTAATTCGGGTAATTTTGGTATTGGCCTCGGTGGCGGCACAATCGCTCACGGGCTCTCACTCAAGCAATTTGCCGGTCCCACGGCAATTCAGGGCAACCTGGGCTGTTACCGCGAGAAATGGTCGGGTTGTAGTGGCATTGCCGGAAGCGTTGATTTGCTCTTCAACATGCCAGCGCTCACCCAGGGTCCGGCGCTGTCACTGGCGTGGAACTTCGGTGGCGGCCTTGGCGTCGGCCTGGCCTCGGACAAGATGCAGGCTGCAGCCGCCTTTGTCCTCGGTCTCGAGTTCAACTTCCATGTGCTTCCGATCGATATCGTGATCGAGTGGCGCCCGCAGCTGTCGATCATTCCAGGCGTCGGTGTTCATCCTTTTGGTGCGACGGCCCACGTACGTCTCTACGTGTTCTAGAGCGTTATCTGGCTCGCCCCTTTCCCTTGCCTTGGCCACGCATTTGGCCGAGCACCGCCGCCACCTTTCGACAGGCTGCGAAGTAGAATTGACCGGCTGCCTCGACGGCTAATTTGGCCGTCGTGGCGCCTGTCGTGGCGCTGGCCGCGCGCGCGTGTGCGGCATTTTTTTCCGAAGCATCAGTGGGGGGTGGGGTTTGCGTCATGGTCTTGTTTTTCCCTTGCGAAAATGAACGTTAGCTGAAAGTTTAGCCGACATCGCGCCCTTTGTAGAGTGTCGATTATCGGGTTTGGGCAATCGTATATTTTCGTAATCTCGAAACAGGCGGAGAAGGCATGGATCAGCAACGTGACTCGGCCGTATTGCTGCGTGAGACGCACGAGGGAATCTGCACCCTGACGCTCAATCGGCCTCAGAGCATGAACGCGCTCGACGGGCCGCTGCTCGCACAGCTGCTTCGAACCTGCCAGGAAATACGCCACGACAACAGCATCCGCGTGGTGATTTTGACGGGCAGCGACGGCGCGGCTTTTTGCGCGGGCGCCGATCTCAAGGAGCGCCGTGGGATGGATGAGCTCGCCGTCAAGCAGCGCCTCGACGATTACCGCACCTGCTTCGATGCGCTAGCAAGCCTGCCCAAGCCGACGATCTGCGCAATCAATGGCTATGCCTTTGGCGGCGGTCTCGAGCTTGCTCTGGCCTGCGATCTTCGTGTGGTCGCCGAAGACACGCAGATCGGGCTAACGGAGTTGCGCCTGGGGATCATTCCGGGCGCCGGCGGCACGCAACGGCTGGCCCGGCTTGTGGGTGTGGCGCGCGCCAAGGAATTGATCTTTACCGGTGCTCGGGTCAAGGGCACGCGCGCCGCCGAGCTTGGCATTGCCAATTATGCGGTGGCCTCCGAGGAGGTTCTGCGGCTGTCGCTCAAGCTCGCGCGTGAGATGTTGCTTTCGGCGCCCATCGCGCTTCGTCAGGCCAAGCTCGCGATCGACACCGGACTGCAGGTCGATCTGCAGTCCGGCCTGACGATCGAGGCCATCGCTTACGCTGTGACGCTTCCCACCAAGGACCGACTCGAAGGTCTTGCGGCCTTTGGTGAGAAGCGCAATCCTCAGTTCGAAGGCAAGTAGGCGCCTGCGCTTGCCCAACCCTTAGCTCAAAGGTGCTGGACATGAACGATGTCCCCGAAACCAACATCGCCCCCCTGGCCGAGCTCGATCAAAAGCTCACCGAAAAGCGTGCTCAGATCGCCCAGGGCGGTCATGCCAAGTACCACGAGAAGGCGCGCGAGGTGGGCAAGCTCTTTGTGCGCGATCGCATCGCGCTGTTGCTCGACGACGGGCTCGAGATCGAGGACGGGCTGTGGGCGAACGTGCTTGCCGGCGATCTGCCCGCCGACGGTGTGGTCACCGGCGTGGGCAAGATTGACGGGCGACGCGTGGCGATCATCGCCAACGACTCGACGATCAAGGCCGGCTCATGGGGTTGGCGCACGGTCGAGAAAATGATCCGGATGCAGGAGACGGCCGAACGCCTTCGCATTCCCCTGATCTACCTGATCGACTCGGCAGGCGCGCGCATCACCGACCAACTCGAGATGTTTCCGGGCCGGCGCGGCGCGGGCAAGATCTTTCACAATGAGGTTCGCCTCTCGGGCTTCATTCCGCAGATCTGTTTGCTTTTTGGGCCATCGGCCGCCGGTGGGGCATACATTCCGGCCTTTTGCGACGTGGTCGTCATGGTCGATGGCAACGCCAGCATGTACCTGGGCTCGCCGCGCATGGCCGAGATGGTCATCGGCGAGAAGGTCACACTCGAGGAGATGGGCGGCGCCAAAATGCATTGCAGTGTCTCGGGTTGTGGTGATGTCCTGGTCAAGAGCGAGGAGGAGGCGATCGCTTTTTGCAAGCAGTACCTCGGCTTTTTTCCGGGCAACTGCCACGAACCCCTCCCAAGCGCCGAGGCCAAGGCGCCTCAGCCGCAAAAAAAGACCCTCGACGAGCTCATTCCGGTCAACCAGAACAAGCCTTTTGACATGCGCAAGGTGATCGCGCATCTGGTCGACGACTCGGAATTTCTCGAGGTCAAGGCCCTTTTTGCCCAGGAATTGTTGACCGGGCTTGCGCGCATGGGCGGCCAGGTCGTGGGCATCGTGGCAAGCCAGCCCAAGTGGAAAGGCGGCGTGCTCTTTGTCGATTCGGCCGACAAGGGCGCGCGCTTTATATCGCTTTGCGACGCCTTCAACATCCCACTGATCTTTTTGGCCGACGTGCCGGGCTTTATGATCGGCACCAAGGTCGAGCGCGAGGGCATTATTCGCCACGGCGCCAAGTTGATCTCGGCGGTCAGCGAGGCCACCGTGACCAAAATCTCGGTCGTTGTACGAAAAGCCTACGGCGCCGGGCTGTACGCGATGTGCGGGCCTGGCTTTGAGCCGGATGCGAGCATTGCCCTGCCCGAGGCCATGATTGCGGTGATGGGCCCGGAGGCCGCAGTCAACGCAGTCTACGCGCGAAAAATCGAAGAGTTGCCCGAAGCCGAGCGACCGGCTTATGTCGAACAGCTTCGCCAGGAGTTCAAAGAAGACATCGACATCTACCGCCTGGCCAGCGAGCTGATCGTCGACGAGGTGATCACCAAGGAAAATTTGCGCGACGAGCTGATCGCCCGCCTGCGTGTCTACAGCACCAAGAAAAAGGACTGGCCCGACAAGAAGCACGGCGTGACGCCGGTCTGAGGCTGTCTTTTTTTTCCTCCAACGAGCTTCTCAATCGCGTCAATCAGGTGAGACAACCATGTCACAACAAGACCCATCCAGCAGTGCAAGCGAACTCGAGGCGTCGCTCCTGGCCATCGAGGAATCGATCGCAGACGGCGATCTGGACGAAGCCCAGACGCAGCTCGAGCAGGCGCTCGAGGCTTTTGGCGAGGTGACGCCTTTGCTGGTCCACCAGGCCGAGATCGCGTTGGAGAGCGAGCAATACGACGAGTGCGTGGTGGCCGTCGATCATGCGCTCAAGCGCGTCGACGAGCCCGGCCCCAAGGCGCGGCTGCTGGCCTACCGCGCCTATGCCAAGTTCTACCTCGATGAACTCGAAGAGGGTCGCAAGGGCTTCAACGAGGCAGTGCGCGCCGACAGCGAGCTGTGGACGGCGCTGCTGGGCCGCGCGATGGTCCATGAACACCGCGGTTTTTTTCAGGCGGCGATGCTCGACTTGAATCGTGCCATCGAACTCGACGATCAGGAGGCGCAGCCTTTTGCAATCCGTGCCTCGATTCATCTGCGCTCGGGCAATCTCAAGGAGGCCGAGCGCGATTTCGCCGTCACCCTTGAGATCGACGCCGATGACGAGGATGCGCGCCTGCAACTTGCGCGACTTCAGGCGCTTGATCGTCGCACCTCGGCGGCGATTGAGACGCTCGAGCCACTTGTCGAAGAGGGCGGCGAGGCCGAATACGCCGCGCCGGCGGCGCTGTTGCGCAGCCAACTCTCGTTGACGCTGGGCAGCACCGAGGCGGCTTGCGAGGACGCTCAAAAGGCGATCGCACTTTGGCCTGACCAGCCCTGGGGCCATTTGCAACTTGCAGCGTGTCACTTGACGGCGATGAATCCTGAAAAGGCGCTCGAAGCGCTCAAGGCGGCCGAGGCGCGCATCGATGACGCACGCGATTTACCCGACCTGATGGTGCTGCGCGCCTCGGCCTACGATCAGCTCGAGAAGCCTGATAAAGCCGCGGCGCTGCGAAATGAGGCGGAAGGCTGGGCCAAGCTGCCGGGCGTGGTTTATGGCGAGTGGCTCAACCCGGCGCAAAATGTCCCGCTCAATCCCAACAAGCCGATCGATGTGCGCGGGCTGCTCACCGAGCTCTTTGGTGATCCGCGCAAGGCACCCGAAGGCTATGAGAAGGCCATCCGCGAGGTGGTCGACCGTCTGCCCGAGATCGTCGCGCAGAATCCGGGCGTGGGCCGCATCCAGATCGAGCTGCCACAGGTCGAAGGAATGGAAGGGCCACCGCGAAGCCTCGTAATTCAAGTCAACAGCGGTGCTGCCCCGGCAGCCGCCGCCGGGCAACCTCCCACGGAGTGATCGATCATGCGTGAAGAGATCCACGCCGAAGCCAAGCTTCGGCTGTATTTGGTCGAGACCCCGGAAGGTCAGCTCGTGGTCGAGATCGAATCGGATGCGGGTGGTCCTGATTTGAGCGTCGAAGACGAGGTCGTGGTGGTCGTCGATGGGCAGGCGCGCAGCGTTGAGGCCCAGAGCGCCCGCGCGGCACGCGCGGTGGTTGGGGCCGTGTCTGCGCTTGAGGATCGTCCCTTCGAGTTGATGGTGCGCGTGCACGAGTTCTTCGAGGGTTGGGATTTCAACACTGACGAGGAGTAAGCTGGCTTCGATCCCATCGCCTGGCGGCGCACGATGAGCTAGCGGCGTACAATGAGCGCGACGGTCTCCAGGCCTTGCTCGGCCCATTGTTTTTTGTAGTCCATCTCCGAGCCCAAATCGTAGAAACCGATGTTCTCCTCGCAGAGTTGATGGATGATCTCGAGTTGCGCGAGCGTGCCAGGCGAATGCTCGGCATAGCTCTCGTCGTAGCTCATCTGCAGGCCACGAAATGTATCGTTGAAGGTTGCACCAAAGCAGTAGGCGATGTCGACGCCGTCGAGCGTCACGAAGACAAAGCGCAGAGCATCGCGGCGCACGAGCATGGGCAACATCGTGTGGTAGAAGACCTTCATGGGGCCGTCGATGATGCCCGTATCGGATTGCCCCTTCCAGCTTCGCTGCTCGATGAGGAGCGCGCGCTCGAGCAGCCCGATGGCGTCTTGCTCGCAGGTGGCCGAACGAATGAACTCGTAGCGCACACCGGCGTGCTCGGCGCGACGGCGTACGCGGCGCAAGTTCGCACGAAACCTCGGGGAGCGTCGCCCGAAAAAGCCTTCGACGCCACCGTCGAGGCTTGCGACTCGGCGAATCGACGAGGATCCCAATCCCATCGAGTAGTCGCGTCGAAAGCCGTGGACCAACTCGCGAAAGTGCGTCGATTGCGGCGCGATGCCCGAGAGGAAGAGCAGATTCCACTCGTTTGCCAGCCCACGGCAGGCCTCGACAAAGGCCCGGGTGAGATGGGCGACGTGGGTGCCGACCAACGGACAGGCCAGCGCCCAAGAAGCCTCGAGCGGATGCAAGTAGGTGCCCAAATGACTGTCGTTGCCCCGCGCGAGGGCGGCAAAGCCGTGCTCGCATTCCAGGAGCCAGATGGGATGCTCGGGCAAAAAAGCCTGGTGCGCGGGCACGATCCAGGCGCTCGATGAGCAAAAGTGATCGATGTCCGGCGTCATCATGACGGCCGAATCGTAGGCTTCGACCTTCTCTAAGAATTTCTCTGGCGTCGTCTCACGCATCGGGTGGTCTCTTGACTTTCTGGAATGCCCCAACTAAAGGTAAACCGGATCGCTTTATACTGTAGTCCTGATCTTGCGCCCAATCATCTTTGTCAAAAAAGTGAGGTTTCACGCATGGATTTGCGCAGAGCCAAGTACATCCTGCCGAATCTTTTTACGCTATCGAGCATATACTGCGGCATCTTCAGCATCCATCTTTCCACGACGGCTCAATCGGTCGCGGAGGTAGCGCTGGCGGCCTGGTTGCTTGTCGTGGCGATGGTCTGCGACGCCTTTGATGGTCGCGTAGCCCGCTTGACCAAGACCGAGAGCGAATTCGGCATGCAGCTCGACAGCCTGGCCGACGCGATAAGCTTTGGCGTGGCCCCGGCCTTTTTGCTCTACGCCTGGGGCCTCTCCGAGATGGGTACGCTGGGACTGTTTTTCGCCTTCGTTTATGCTTCGTGTGCGGTGATGCGCCTTGCGCGCTTCAACGTGCTGGCCAACGCCAACCACGGCGTCATGAAGTACTTCTTGGGATTACCCACGCCCCTTGCCGCCGGCACGATCGTCTCGGTTGTGCTCGCTCACGTGGCCTTGACCGACCGCATGACCACCGGTGCTGAATTGAGCGTGGCGGCGATGGCGGTGCTGCTTGGCGGCCTGATGGTGAGCAACGTGCGCTATCGCACCTTCAAGGATGTGAAGTTTCGCGGCCGGGCGTTTGTGGCACTGATTGGCCTGGTCGCCGCCTCCTTCGTGGTCAGTATTGCGGTCAAACCCAGCGTTACTTTCGTCTTGCTCATGGTCGCCTACATCGTGCTCGGTCTGGGCGGCGGAATCCTCAACCTGGGCAAACACGTGCTCGGACATGGGCAGGAACCTGATTTCCTGGACGACGAAGAGCCGGCCTTTAGGGTCGAGTTGGAAGACCAAGAGAGCGACCGGGAAGGCTACTGAAAGGCCCCATGTCCAATCACACCGTGTGGAACAGAGTTCAGCGCCGGCTCGAAGATGCGCTGGTCGCCTCAATGCGCCCAGAAGTCTGGGAGCGCATTCGCAAGATGGACGCCGGACAAAACGACTACGGCTACGATCCCTTTGGATTCGAGCCGGAGTATCTCAAGTACGCCGCTCCCTTTGCGATTTGGCTGTACCGCCACTATTTTCGAGTGGATGTGCATGACATTGAGCGCGTGCCGGAGAGCGGCGCGGTGCTGCTGATCTCCAACCACAGCGGTCAGATTCCTCTTGATGGCCTGATGCTCGCCACATCGATGCTCGTCGACAAGAAGCCTGCACGCATGGTGCGCAGTATGGTCGAGCACTGGGTGCCGACGCTGCCTTTTGTTTCCTCTTTTTTGGCGCGCTGCGGCCAGGTCGTTGGCACGCGCGAGAACGCGCGCCTCTTGCTGCGTCGTGGCGGCTGCATTCTGGTCTTTCCCGAGGGCCAACGCGGCATCAACAAGACCTACGATCGCGCCTACGAGCTCGAGGAGTTCGGCCTGGGGTTCATGCGCCTGGCACTGGAGACGGGCACGCCGATCGTTCCTGTCGGTGTGGTCGGTGCCGAGGAGCAGATGCCAGCGATTTGGAACTTTCGCGCGCTCGGTAAGTTGATGGGCATGCCAGCCTTTCCGATCACACCGACCTGGCCTCTGCTCGGGCCGCTGGGTGCAATGCCCTTGCCGGTGAAATATCGGCTGTACTTTGGCGAGGCGATGCACTTCGAGGGGGCAGCCGACGACGAAGATCGCATCGTCGGCGCTCAGGTCGAAGAGGTACGCGCGGCCATCCGTGAACTCGTTGCCCGCGGCCTTCGCGAGCGTGATGGGGTGTTCTGGTGACGATGCGCAAGCGCTCGACGCGAAAGCAGCGTGTGGTGATTACGGGCATCGGAGGGCATTTCGGCCGTGCCGTCGCGCGCCGACTGCATCGCTACTACGAGGTCATCGGTGTCGACCGCCGTTTGGTGCGCCACATGCCCAAAGACATCCACGTCGAGCAGGTCGATATCCGCCGGCGTCGCATCGAGGACGTCTTTCGCCGCCAGCGCATCGATGCGGTCGTACACCTCAACATCATGCACGATCCACGCACCGAGCAAGAGGAACACCATCAATTCAACATCGTGGGCACGCAAAAGATCTTCGGCCTTTGCGCCGAGCATCGTGTGCCCAAGGTGATCGTGCTCTCGAGCGCGGATGTCTATGGACCGGACCCGCGAAACAACCAATTTCTCAAAGAAGATGCGCCCTTGATGGGTGGCCAGAAATTCGAGGCCATCCGCGATTTGATTGCGCTCGATATGTTTTGCAACACCTCGTTTTGGCGCCATCCCGAGATCGAAACCGTGATTTTGCGGCCGGTTCACATCGTGGGGCGCGTTAACAATGCGCCGAGCCGCTACCTTCGCCTGGAGCAGCCGCTGACCCTGCTGGGCTTCGATCCGATGCTCCAGCTCATTCACGTCGAGGACGTCGTCACGGCCATCGAGCTGGCGCTGACGCCCGGGGTGCGCGGCGTCTTCAATATCGCAGGCCCCAGCCCCGTGCCCTTGTCGCTGGTGCTTCGCAAGCTCGGTCGCTCGCCGCGAGCGCTTCCCGAGACCGTGCTCAAAGCCATGCTCAAGACGGCCTGGTCGCTCAAACTCAGCGATTGGCCAGTTCCCGAGCTCGATCACATCAAATACGTCTGCATGGTCGACGATCAGCTGGCTCGCCAGCAGCTTGGGTTTTCCCATCGTCAAGAATTGAGCGCAATATTGGAAGACGTCAATATTGCCCTTCCCCATTCGACTTAGCCGCCATCCGTGCGGCGCTGAGGGCTCCGTATCAAAGCCCTGACTACAATAATTTACACGAATCTACTGGTTTAATTCATTAATCCAAATAGTGTTGTTTTGCTTTGTAGGTTTGAGCAAACGGAATAACTCGCTGCGCCACCCAGTTAAATTTTCGAGACGGGTAAACCGTGGATAATGTTTTTTTTGATATCGAGAGGGACCAAACTGATTTTGTCGAAACTTTGTGTTGTGCAAATTCTCGAAGTGAGCGCTTGACCATTTCGTGCCCGGGTCGAAACTCCCTGGTGCGTCAAAATAGCGTTGTTTTGGAAATCGCCTGCTGAGAGATGCACCAACCTGATAGCAAGCTAGCCTCAAGGAACACCTATGAACTTGGATAAGGAAGTCTACACAACGTTCGAAGTTGCGAAGATCTGCAACGCAAACATCACATCGATCAAGAATTGGATCGAACAAGGCGAGCTGCGGGCGTTTCGTACGCCCGGCGGCCATTACCGTGTCGAACGCAAAGTGCTCGATGACTTTCTCAATCGCCATGGCATGCCCAACCCGTTTGCGATGCGTGAGCGCCGCCGCGTCTTATTGGTGCACAGAGACCACGAGTTGCTCGTGCGCCTGCGCGGCCAACTCGGTGAATCGCACGACTACGACTCGACGGCTGACCCGGTCGACGCCTTGTTGAAGATCGGTCAGTGGAAGCCTGATGCCGCCGTGATCGACGTGAGCATCGGTGGCATCGATGCGGTGGGATTATGCCAGCGCGTTCGCGCGCACGCGGAACTTCGTCCCGTTGACTTGATCATCGTGCACAACTTCGACGAGCCCTTTGATCAGTCGGTGCGCGATGCGGGCGCCAATTACACGGTCAAGGGAGAAGCCAGCGAGGGTGCCATTATCGAGGCTGTTCGCCGCGCCCTGCTGTAGAAATTTAGGACGGCCTCGGATCGGTGCGCGGCTCGTTTTGCCCTATTAAAAAGGGGCGCTGCATGAATGCAGCGCCCCTTTTTATTTTGGCGTTCTTGGTCAGCGGCCGATCAGACGCGCCGGGCCTTGAGGGTGATGGCGTCTCCGGAGATGCTCTCGTCGACGATCTCAAAGCCGGCGCGCTCCATGCGCCGGTGCAACTCTTCGCGCGAGAACCAGTGAAACTTGGTGGGGATCTCGGCCACGCGTTTTACGAAGCGGCGAAAGACGCCCTCGCCCAAAATGAAGGTGCCGATCACGCAGACGCCGTCGGGCTCGAGCACGCGCGCGAAGTTGCGCAACGCCTCGTCGATATCAGACATCATGTGCAAGCCGGCCGCGCAGTGCACGCGATTGTAAGAGCCGCGCTTGACGGGGATTCGCGTGGCGTCGCCGCGCAGCAATAGGACTTTGTCCTCGAGACCTTCGCGTCGCAGGTAGTTGCGCGCCGTTTCGAGCATGGGCCAGGAGAGATCCATGCCCACGAGCAGGGGTTGGGCGAGGTTGGAACGGCCATCGAGCTCGGCAAGCCCGAGGCGCTCGGCAAAATAGCGTGTGAAGTTGGCCGTGCCACAGGCGACATCAAGCAGGCGAGAATCCTCGTCGAGCTCGAGGTAGTCAGCCGCCAGGCGGTATTCCTCGCGCAGGGTGCGATCGGAGACGACGCCGGTCAGGCGCGGACGCATGACGTCTTCATAAAATTGGGCGTAAAAGCGCAGCTCCATGATGCGCTGCGTGACGCTGCGATCGGGCACGTGCGGCGGTGCCAGGTCGGCAATGCCATTTTGCATGCTGAACTGGCGTTGACAGGACATGCAGGTGATCGAGGTGGAACCGACGCTGAAGTCGTCGTGGCCACACGCTGGGCAGCGCAGGGTGTCGATAAAGCGGGCACTGAGGCTGCGTGCCAGCCGGGTCGGCCCTGGCGAGGGCTGCACCTGCTCCTGGCCCTGTGAAGTGGAGGGTGCAGCGCTGGCCACAGGACTGGGCGTGCTGGCCTGACGAGCAGTGCTCACGGACGGACGCGGGCTGGGAGCCGAGGCCTTCTCGGCGACCGGGCGAGCGCCAGTAACGGCCGATTTGGTCGCTGGCATCTTGGCCTGTTTGACCACAGGCTTTGGCTTGGCCGCGGGGGCCGCCTTACTATTGGACTGAGCTTTGGTCTTGGCCGCCGGTGCGGCTTTTTTGACGTCCTGGGTCTTGGTCTGCTTGGACGCGGGGGCCTTGGCTTGCTTGGCCGCCGGTGCGGCTTTGCTGAGGTCCGAGGAGGCGGGCTTTTTGTCGGCAGCCGGTTTGGCCTGGGCCGTCTTGGTCGCCGGTGCGGCTTTGCTGAGGTCGGTGGATGCGGGCTTTTTGTCGGCTGTCGTCTTGTCCGCTGGCGACTTGGCCGCTGTTATCTTGGCAGGGGTGGCCTTGCCGGAGGCGCCGTTTCGCGATGAAACGTGGCGCTGGGCCGAGCGAACGATGGTCTTCTCGGTCTTCTCGCCGACGCCGTTGAGTTTGGTGAGACGCCCCTGCTGGCCGGCCTCGACCAATTCCTCGAGACTGCGGATCTTGAGCGTTTCGTAGAGTTCCTCGGCCAGATGCGGTCCGATCGACTTCACCTTGGCCAACTCCTCGAGTACCTGTTCTTTCTTCTTTGCCATTCAAACAACCTTTAAGCTGACCCTAAACATCGGAAGTTTCGTGAAAGCCGCGCGCGGCACTGATGTGGCCACGTGCCAACGGAATAAAGACAACTGACCCAAGCGATAGGCCTGTCTACAATGCGTGCTGCACGGTGTCAAATGCCATCACTTTGAGCTCGCCAGCCAGCGCACGAGCAATCTAGGCATCGCGGTTGCAACGGCAAGCAGACAAACGCCGGATTCAGGTTTCTTGCGTCGGCACCAATGCCTGCAGGTGCTGGGCGATGATGGCATCGAGGTCATCGGGCTTGACGCCGCGATACCAGACGCCTTCGGGGTAGATGACCAGCGTGGTGCCCTCACGGTGGCACCAGCCCAGACAGCCCGAGCGCGTGATCCATATCCTGGCGAGCAGCCCGCGCGCTGCAGCCCAGCGGCGCAATCGCTCGTAGACCTCGTCGCCCTGTGCCTCATGGCAGCAGGGCATCGCCGGGTTGTCGCGCTCATTGACGCAGACCAGAACGTGGGCGAGGCACTGCTTGGTGTCCACGCGTTTCACGGCATCCTCATGGCTGCAGGGGCTTTTTGCCGATGACGACGCGGTCGCATCGGGCGTAATCCGGGCGCACGAGCACCTGGCCAAAGCCTGCTTGCTCAAAGAGGGCGCGCACGGAGCTGCCCTGGTCGTAGCCAATTTCACAGAGAAAGGCGCCGCCGGGTTTGAGGTGGGCGAAGGCCTGCGCCACCAGCGGTCGAATCACATCGAGGCCTTCAGGCCCGGCAAACAGGGCGAGCTCGGGTTCGAAGTCACGCACGTCGCCCATCAAATGGGGCTTTTGATCAACGGCGATGTAGGGTGGGTTGCTCACGATCATGTCGAGCGGCGCCCAACTCGGGTCAAGGGCCTCGAGCAGGTCGCCCTCAAAGAAGTGCACGCGGCTGGTGAGTCCGAGCAGCTCGGCGTTCTCGGCGGCGAGTGCGAGCGTGTCGGCTCGAAGATCGGTTGCGGCCATGCGCAGTTTGGGGCGCTCCGTAACAAGCGCTAGCGCGATTGCTCCGGTGCCGGTGCCGACATCGACGACGCTTGCCTCGCTGTCGATGGCGAGCAACTCGAGCGCAGCCTCGACGAGTACTTCGGTGTCGGGGCGCGGAATCAGGGCCCTGGCGTCGGTCTTGAGCTCGATCGTCCAGAATCCGCGCGAGCCGACTATGTAGGCGATGGGCTCTTTGGCGGCGCGACGCTTGACCAGTGCACGCACCGTTGTCAGTTCCTCGGCCAGCAGCGGGCGATCGAATTGGGCATAGAGTTGGACGCGCTCGAGGTTAAGGGCATGAGCGAGCAGAACCTCGGCATCCAGGCGAGGAGAATCGCTTTGTTTTTCAGCAAGATAGCCTGTCGTCCAGCGCAAGATCTTCAAGATCGTCCATGGAGGTCCAAGCTCGCGTGCGTCGTCGTTTGTGTTCGTCATGGCGTCTCGGGTCTGGCCTCAGGGTTTGGCTTTCAGCAGCGGCTGAAGACGCGGTTATAGCGGAGCGCAGCGTGTGCTCAAAGACGAACCTGCGGTGCGCCGTTGCTCGACACAATTTGATGTGGCTGCGCACCTGGAATTTGGCTATCATGGCTGGCAAGATTCATATGCGAGAAGCGCATTTTGCTGGTCCTAAACGATCTGAAACAAGAATTGGAGTGCACTACATGGTAAAAATCAAGGCAAGCCAATGGGCCTACCTGGTGGCAAGCATCGGCGTTTGCTTTTTGCTTGCAGGATGCGAACCCGAGCCACTGCTTGGCCTCGATGGCGATGCGAGCTTCGACGACGCTTTTGGTGATGACACCTTCGGCGACGACACACCATCGGCGAACGACACTGCAGAGGACGACACCGATAACGGCGGCGGTGATCCGCATCCTCAATTCGTGCTCGTTGCCGATGCGATCCGCCCAGCATGTGCCATTCCGGCCTGCCACGGCGAGTCGAATTTTCAGGGCAACTTTCAAATCATGGGCAACTCCAACGCGACCTACGACCAGATTCGAGCCTCGCTCGAGGACGTGAACACGGCTGCGGGATTGGCAATCGTCACGCCGGGCAACCCAGACTCGAGCGAGCTGTACAAGTTGCTCATTCACGACAATCCCAGCGAGCGCATGCCGCCGGCGCCTTTCCTTGCGTTCAATGAAGACATCATCGAAACCGTGCGCGCCTGGATCGCGGCGGGAGCCCCGTATGAATAGACTCAAAGGCCGCGAATCTGCGGCGTTGGGCCTAATGGTTTGCCTGGGCATCTTGTTGGGCGGCGTGGGAACGCTGCAAGCTGAGCCGTTCGATGCCGAGATCGAAGACGACGTGGCTGAGAGCGACGCAAACGAGGCGTCGCCCTCAGCCAGCCCGCAGGCCGAGGGTCGCCGCTTACGTATCTCGGCCGGCCCGCTGCTGGGCGTGCGCTCGATGCGCCTCGAGGGCGACCGCAGCTCAATCGAGCATAATGCTCCGTTTTATATCGGGGCGATGATCGACCTGGAGCTTCGCCTGCATCGCTTCGCGTCTTTTGACGGCGAGCTTGGTCTGCGCACGGACGCCGGCTTCGGGCGTACGATCGGAGCTTTTGGTCACGTCGAGTTGGCTAATCGCCAGACCACCATGACGTTTGTCTCGAGCAAGCTCTCTCTCGAGCGCCCCCTGGGACAAGTCTGGGACTTGAATGTGGGCATGGGCATGCACGCGACGAGCTTTACCGTCGAGCCCAACCGCATTTACACGGGCCATCGCTACATCGGTCCGCAGTTTGGCGTGGCGGCCAGGCGCTGGTTCGATAACCGCCGCCTTTTCGTGGGCGCCGGGGTCGATGCCCTTCCCGTGGCCTGGGTCAACCACTCCAGCGAGAGCGCTGACGCCCAGAGCTTCGGCGTTCGGCTTGACAGCGAGATGGGTTGGACGAGCGGTGACAGCGGCTGGAACGTGCTGCTTCGCTACCGCTTCCAGCGTTTTCGCACGCAGTTTCCGCTGGCCAGCCAGGGTAGCCGCGGCGCGCTGAGCGAGGACAACCAGCACATCTTGTTTTTGTCTATCGGCTATTGAGGCCGCATTGCAAAGAGCAGCGGGCGTGAGGGCGCGGCGTCGAGCACGAAGCTTGGGATCTGGATGTTGAGCATGAAGGCTCCGTCGAGGACGGCGTCGGGCACGTAAATCATCTCGGTTATCGTGGCCGAGCGGCGCGCTTTTGCGAGGCCGCCTTCGGGCTGAAAGTCCCAGAAAATCCGATGATTGATCAGCGCGCCTGCGTCCTGCTCCCGATCGACCGAAGGCAGGTCGACGAGCAGGTGGCGCACACCCGCCTCGCGAATCCAGGCCATCGCCTCGTTGGTTAAGAAGGTGGGATTGTGGCCGCTGTAATTTGCCCGGCGTTTGGATTCGAGGTTGGGCAAGGTGCGCACGATCAGGGCAGCGAGAAGCGCCGGTGCCGGCGCGAGCTTGGCGACGGCGGCTGTTAGCGCGCGGCGCGTGATCACGCGATCGACGGGCTCGTTTGGGCCCTCGTAGCTCTCGCCGCTCGCGGCCAGGCTTTCGGGCGCGACCGTGACCAGCAAGGCGGGCACGAGCGCCTCGTCAAGCGCCTCGTTGACGCTGTGGCGCTCATGGGCGATGTGGCCGACGCACTCGGTGTGGGTGCCGTTGCCGTGGGGATTGAGCCAGACGCTTTCGCAGTTGGCGCTGCCGCCGCGGCGCACATCACCAACGAAGCTCGCCGCCTCGAAGGCGAGGGCACGCGCCGCCGGCAGGTGAAATGCACTCGGTTGACGCCCGTAAAAATCCAGCGGGATCGCGATGTCGATAGGCGCACCGAGATCGATTTGCCAGGTGTTGGCGTCGAGCACGACGGTGGCTTTCATCAGGGGGTCACGTGGGCGGCATGCAGTGCATCGGAGTGGGCTCGGCTGCTTGGAGTCTCGAAGCTTTCGCGCGATTTGCCCAGCCACTCGAGTGCCGTGCCGCTGAGCAGGCGCTCTTTGGTGGCTGGCGAGAACTCGTTGATCGATTCGATGAGCTCTCCGGCGACGAGCTCGCCCAGAGGAAAGGGATAATCGGTGCCAAGCGCGATGCGCTCACTGCCGAAGGTCTCGACCATGAAGCGCAAAATCAGCGGATCGTGGACGAGCGAATCGATGTAGATGCGCTTGAAGAGCTCGCGCGGCTCAGTCTCTGTGTGGGTCTGGCACAGATCAGGGCGCATGGTGAAGCCGCGATTGATGCGCCCGAGCGTGGCCGGAAACGATCCGCCGCCGTGTGCGAAGGCAAAGCGCACGCCCGGGAAGCGCTCGATGACGCCGCCCATCATCAGCGAGCAGATCGCGCGCGAGGTCTCGGCGGGCATGCTCACCAGCCAGGGCAGCCAGTAGTTGGGCAGATCCTTCATGCCCATCATGTCCCACGGATGCACGAAGACCGCAGCGCCGTGCTGCTCGGCGGCTTCCCATACCGGATAGAATTCCGGATCGTCGAGGTTGCGCCCGTTGATGTGGGTACCGATCTCGACGCCGGCAAAACCGAGCTGGGCGATGCAGCGCTCGAGCTCGATCACGGCCAGCTCGGGCGCCTGCATCGGCAAGGTGCCCAGGGCGACGAAGCGGCGCGGGTATTTTTGGACGACCTCGGCCAGATGGTCGTTTAGAAGCTTGCACAGATCGTGCGTGTCGTCGGGCTTGGCCCAGTAGCTGAACATGACCGGCACGGTCGAGAGCACCTGGACGTCGACGCCGCTGCGGTCGCACTCCTCGATGCGCACATCAGGGTTCCAAAGATTCTCGTCGACCACGCGAAAGCACTTGTCGCCGAGCATCATGCGCGCGCAGCCCGGACAGTGGTGCTCGAGGCGAATGAAACCCTCGTAGCCGTAGCGCTCGGTCAAATCAGGCCAGTCACGTGGCAGAATATGGGCATGGATGTCGATTTTCATGCGCAATGCTCGGGGCAGCAGAAACGTTTCGAGATGTCAGGGCTTTTCCATGAAGGCGCCGCAGTGCTTGCAAGTGCGCAGATCGTCGCTGGCCCAGAAGGCGCTGATCGCGGCGCCAAGCTGTGCGACGATGTCGGTCAGATGGAAAAAGCCCTCGTGGAGCACCTCGCCACAGTTGTCACAGTACCAGCGCAAGCCATCGAGCTCGTCGCTCTGGCGTTTGTGCTCGATGACCAGGCCGATGGTATCGGGCCCACGCTGGGGTGAGTGCGCAACGTAGGCGGGCAACAAGAATATTTCGCCCTCGCCGACGACGATATCGCGATGCTCGCCGTCGTCGACCACCTTGAGGATGAGCTCGCCCTCGATCTGGTAGAAAAACTCCTCGCTAGGATCGATGTGGTAGTCTTTGCGGGCGTTGGGGCCGCCGACGACGAAGGCCATGAAGTCCTGGTCTTCCCATATCTGCTTGTTGCCTACGGGAGGCTTGAGCAGGTGGCGGTGTTCGTCGATCCACTTCCTCAGATTGATCGGAGGAGACAGTTTTGACATTGGAGGCCTCGAAACGCGTGAGATGAAGTTGAAGTTCGCCTCCATACAAGTCGTCAGCGCGGCTTCTGTCAAGTGTTCAGCGCAGCCAGGTCGGAAGCTCGGGCGCATCGTAGATGTCCTCGGGCACGAGGAAGTCGCCAAGTTGGCCGTAGGAGTCGGCGCCGATGTCGCGAACGGCATCGATGAGAGCGGCGCCAAAGCTGGCGAAGTCGATGCCGGCTGAGGCCGCGTGGTAATCCATGATATCGCTCAGGCGGCAGGCGACGTGGGGCAATTCGTCGCGTGTGATCAACGATAAGGGGTCGATGGCTGCAATCGCTGGCAAGTCGCTGCGCTCGGTGTCGCGCACCACGATGGCGTAGCCGACTCCCAGCTCGCGGCCCCGCCAGGCGGGATCCTGCAAAATTCGCTCGAGCATGAGGCTGCGCAGTTGCCGAAGCTCGTCGAGAACCCGCTTTGGGTTCCATAAGGCGTCGTTTGGGCGCCCATAGACCTCGCCAATCAGCAGAATTCCGCGCCGAGGCGCCATGACCAACTCGAGTTCATGAATCCAGGCCGGATTGGGACGTCTGCTCTGGCCTGGTCGCGTTGGGCGATGTGATTCACGTCGAATCTCAACGGGATAGCGCAGTTGGCCATAGCTCATGTCGGTGTCGCGCAGCTTGACCCACAGCAATTGCGCTAGTGTGAACCGCCCACAGTCATCGTGCCATATCTCGTCGCCCCATGATGAATCGTCAGTGCCCCCGCACAAACTATCAGAGCTTGACATGTTCTCCCCCAATGCTCACCTCTTTGACTTAGCTCATACATACAAGTGTGATCTCAACCCAATTCAACTCAAGAAAGCAAAACCAAAATAGCTCACGTTTGTGTGAAGATGCGCTTGGTGTTGCCCCAAGGTAACTGCTCCTGTGGAGATCAGAGACTAGATCATTGCTCTTGGGAAAGAAACGTCAAAAACTAATTTTTAGTAAAAGAATTTTCCATAAGACAAAAAAACGAGGCATCCCAACCTTGGGATGCCTCGCATAAAACCGTGAAGCGCTGGTCGGTTCGCTCTAAATCAAAGCACTTGCTTGAGCTTCTGGGTGAGCTCGGGCACAACCTGGAAGGCATCGGCGACAAGGCCGTAGTCGGCGACCTGGAAGATCGGCGCTTCCGGGTTGGTGTTGATGGCGACGATGGTCTGAGAGCCCTTCATGCCGGCCAGATGCTGGATGGCACCGGAGATGGCGACGGCGAAGTAGAGGTTGGGCGCGACGACCTTTCCGGTCTGGCCAATCTGCCAGTCGTTGGGAGCATAGCCGCTGTCGACCGCAGCGCGGCTTGCGCCCACGGCGCCGCCGAGCACGTCGGCCAGGTCCATGATCATCTGAAAGTTCTCACCGGATTTGAGTCCGCGTCCGCCCGCGACGACGACGTTGGCGTCGGTGAGTTCGGGGCGCTCGCTTTTGACCTGCTCGAAGCTGACGAACTGAGCGGTGTCGGTGGGGGCGACGCCGGCGTCGAAGCTCTCGACGGGGCAGGCTGCGCCCTCAGCCGGTGCGTCGAAGTCGGTGGTGCGCACGGTGACGGCCTTGTTGGGCGTGGTGACGTGCACGGTGGTCACGACGTTACCGGCCCACAAGGGGCGGCGAAACTTGAGGCCGTCGCTCTCGAAGACCTCGATGGCGTCGCTGACCATGCCGGCGTCGAGCTTGGCGGCGACGCGAGGCAAGAGATCCTTGCCCGTGGTGCTCGACGGCGTGCAGACAAGCGTTGAGCCGGTCTCGCGAGCAGCCTTGACGATCGCCGGGGTGTAGGTCTCAGCGAGGTAGTCGCTGAAGACCGGCGAGTTGGCGTAGAGCACCTTGGCGGCGCCGTAGCGCGAGACTTCCTCGACGGCGGCGTCGACGCCCGAGCCGAGCACGAGCACATAGACCTGACCGCCGGTCACAGCAGCAGCTTGTTGAGCAAAGGTGATGGTGGGCAAGGTGACCTTGCGCAGCTTGCCATCGAGATGTTCGGCAACAACGAGTACGTTGGCCATGATCACTCCTGATATAAAAAGTTCGTAAATGACTCAGTTCGCACAAGAAATCGGCAAAATGCTCAGATGACCTTGGCCTTGTTGCGAAGGCGGTCGATCAGCTCGTCGACGCTGCCGACGATCTCGCCTGCGGCACGCTCTTCGGGGGCTTCGTACCTGAGTACGCGCACCTTGGGGGCGATATCGACGCCCAGATCGGCGGGCGTCAAGGTGTCGAGAGGCTTGCGCTTGGCCTTCATGATGCCGGGCAAGCTGGCGTAGCGCGGCTCGTTGAGGCGCAAGTCTGCGGTGATGATCGCCGGCAGTTTGACGCGCTTGGTGCTGGTGCCGCCGTCGACCTCACGACCCACGACGGCCCAGCCGTCGGCAACCTCGAGGCTGTAGGCAAAGGTTGCCTGGGGCAGATCGAGATAGCTTGCGAGCAGCTGGCCGGTCTGGTTGCGGTCGCTGTCGACGGCCTGCTTGCCGATCACGATGATATCCGGGGTCTCGCGGCGCACGACCTCGGCCAGCACGCGGGCGACCGCGTCGCTGTCGAGCTCGGCGTTGGTCTCGACGAGGATGCCGCGATCGGCGCCCATGGCCAGGGCGGTGCGGATCTCCTTGGTGGCCTCAGCCGGGCCCACCGAGACGACGATCACCTCGCCGCCGTGGAGCTCCTTGAGGCGGATGGCCTCCTCGACGCCGTACTCGTCAAAGGAGTTCATGCGGTACTCGACGCCGTCGGTGATGATGCCGCTCTGGTCAGGCTTGATCTTGACTTTCATGTCCGGGTCGGTGACCCGCTTGACGGTGGTGAGGATCTTCACGATGTTCCTCCGTGGATGTGTGTCAGTCTCGGGTTATCAACCCATCAATGAGTATTGCTGAGATTTGTGTGGATTCGTTGACGACATCGCCTGGAGCGCTGCGCGACAAGGTAAGCTGCAAGAGCACTTCGTCCAGCGCGCCGAAGATCGCCCGGCTGACGAGCTTGCTGTCGAGCTCGGCGCGAATCAATCCCTCGGCCTGGCCCTGTTCGATCAGCCCCTGCAAAATCCTCAGGTAATCGGCGAACTTGGGATTCTTGTACTCTTTGACGAACTTGGCGCTCTGTCGCAGCTCGACGGTGATGAATTCGGCCAGATCGCGGTTCTCGACGGCCAAAAGAAAGTGCAGGTGCACAAAGGCGCGAAGTTTGACGAGCGAATCGCCGCTCACCGCGCTCAGCTCCGCTTGGAGGCGCTCGATGACCCACTCCATGCGGTCCTCGAAGAGCGAGATGAGCAGATCGTCTTTGTTTTTGAAGTACAGATAGATCGTGCCGTCAGCGACGCCAGCCTCGCTGGCGATCTCGGAGACCTTGGTGTTGTAGAAGCCCTTTTTGGCAAAGGCTTTGAGCGCACCCTCGAGAATGCGCTCGCGCTTCTCGTTGTTGTTTCGCTGTTTTTCGACTTCGGTCATCGGCAAGTCATCCCGCGCATTGGAAATTGGCTACTGAATCGCCATTCATTTCTTAGTCCCCTCGCTCAGCCGTGTCAAGCGCTGCCCTTGTCCGTTGCCGACCCCAGAGACAAAAAAGGTGC
>JACCWM010000198.1 GCA_013697635.1 Lujinxingiaceae bacterium
AAAGAGAAGCGCCGCGGTGGACTGTTCAAACCGGTGGAGGAGACCTCCGTCTCAACCACCTAAAATCAACCAAGGGGGTCAATTCTTCGTGTCGCAGAGGGGTCAATTCTTGATGTCGTTTGACAACGTCGGCCTGGGGCGCCGCCTCACGTGATGATCGTCAGCCTCGTTTTCGTGCGCAAATTGGCTCTATTGCCCGAGCCAGCCCACGCGAGGATAGACTGTTGCCCCGACCAAGACACCACCGCGCCGCTCCCCTAGCCCTGCTGACGGCCTCGCTGGCACTTTTCGCGCTGGGGTGTACGTCGGCGCCGAGCGCGGGCCCGGGCGAGCGCACAGCAATCCTGGCACCAGGCATCGATTACGAAGAAGCCTGGAGAGCGCGGGGCTCATCTGGCGAGGCGGCGCGCCAGACCGAGGCCCTGCTGGCGCAGGCGCTGAGCGTCGATGACGCGATTCGGGTTGCGCTGTTGAACAGCCCGGAGCTTGGCGCGGCCCTTCAACAGCTCGAGTTGAGCCGCGCCGAGGCCTTCGCCCAGGCGCCGACGAGCAATCCCAGCCTGGGCGCCGAGGTGTTGTTCGACGCCGCCGGTTTGCGCAAGATCGAGTCGGCGCTCACGTTTGATCTGGGCTCGCTGCTGCAGCTCGCGGCCAGGCGCGAGGCGGCACGCGGCGGCGCCGATGCCGCACGCAGCCTCGCGGGCGCCGGGCTGGTCGACTTCATCGCGCGGGTGCGCGAGGCCTACTTTGAGCACGTCGCCGACAACCAGCGACTCGCCCTCGATCGCCACATCCTCGAGGCTGCCGAGGCCGCTGCGAGCACCGCCGAGCTGCTCCATGATGCGGGAAATGTCGTCGCCCTTGATCTGTTCACCGAGAGGGCATTTGCGGCGGAAGCGCGAAGCGCCGTGCTCCACGCTCAGGCATCGGTGGCCGCCAGCCGTGGACGGCTGCACCGACTGCTTGGCCTCGAGGCCGCCCAGACCCATTGGCGCGTGCCCGACCAGTTGCCCGAGCCCGCCGACGCGCTGGCACTCCCCGAGGAGTTTGGCGCGCGCGCCGTTGCCCGCAGCCTTCGCCTCGAGCAGCTTCGCCGCGAGCAGCAGGTGCAACAGGCGCGCCTCGGCCTGAATCGATGGAACACCTGGCTGCCCAGCCTGGAGCTCGGTGTGGCAAGTGAGTTTGAATACGCGCCGGATCACTGGCAGGTCGGTCCTACAATGCGCATCGGCCTGCCGATCTTCGAGCAACGCCGCTTTGAGCGCGACGCCATTGGCGCCGAGGCCGCCAGGATGGGCTTTGAATACAAGGCCGAGCTCTTGGCCGTCGCACTGGCCGCCGCTGAGGTCGAAGAGCAGCTTCAGATCGCCCACGCCCACGTCGAACACCTTCGCCGCACGCTGCTGCCGCTGCACGAACGCATACTCGATGAGGCTCAGCGCCAGTTCAACGCCATGGAGATCGGCATCTTCGATCTCATCGCCATCCGCCAGGCCCAGATGCGAGCCGGCCGCGAATACATCGACACGCTTCGCACTTACTGGCTTGCCCACGCGCGCCTTGAGGCTCTGCTCGCTGGCGGCTCAGCGCGCTGAGCCTGGACCGACACACCTGGAGGATGCTCCCATGATCTCGCGACGAAAATTCCTCTCGATCACCTCGCTCGCCTTGGCCGGCGCGGCCACCATCGGCGTCGACTCCGCGACCGCCGAGCAGCTCTCGAGCGCGACGCCGGCTCGCACGCGATCCCCGGTCGCCGCCAACGCGCGCGTGATCACCCCCAATGGCACCTCCTTGCCCTGGCATCAGGTCGGCGACACCAAGGTCTACCACCTGATCGCCGAGCCGATCGTCCACCAGATGGCCGAGGGCCTCAACCTCGATCTGTGGGGCTACAACGGCCGCTCGCCAGGGCCGACGATCGAGGCGGTGGA
Source organism: Lujinxingiaceae bacterium (assembly GCA_013697635.1). GTDB lineage: Bacteria > Myxococcota_A > Bradymonadia > Bradymonadales > Bradymonadaceae > JACCWM01. The sequence continues at coordinate 1,935 of JACCWM010000198.1, forward strand.
GGGCGACCGCGTGCGCATTTATGTGAGCAACCGGCTGCCGGCGCCGACCACCGTTCACTGGCACGGCGTCGAGCTGCCAAACGGCATGGACGGCGTCGCCGGCCTCAACCAGGCGCCGATCCCAGCGGGCGAGACCTTTAAATACGAGTTTCGTTTTCCGCGCCCGGGCACCTTCATGTACCACCCCCATTTTGACGAGCTCACCCAGATTGCCCTGGGCATGATGGGCATGATCGTCGTCCACCCACGCCGCACCACGGCCGCCAACACAGTCGAGCGCGACTTTGCCATCATGCTCGCCGAGTGGTCGGTTCGCCCGGGCGCGCGCCGGCCCAACCCGGCCGAGATGAGCGACTTCAACCTGGCGACCATGAACAGCAAGGTCTTTCCGGCCACCGAGGCGCTCGTCGTCGGCCTGGGCGATCGCGTACGCATCCGCCTGTGTAACTTGAGCGTCACCAACCACCACCCGATTCATCTGCACGGCCACAACTTTCGCATCACCGCCAGCGAGGGCGGCCGCATCCCGGCCTCGGCCCAGTGGCCCGAGTCCACCGTGCTCATCCCCACCGGCTCCGTGAGAGAAATCGAGTTCGTCGCCGATGCGCCTGGCGACTGGGCCCTGCACTGCCACATGCTCCACCACGTCATGAACCAGATGGGCCACGCCGGGCCGCCCATGATCGGCGTCGACTCCTCCGCGCTCAACGCGCGCCTCCAACCGCTGCTGCCCGGCTACATGACCATGGGCGCCGCCGGCATGGCCGACATGGGCGACATGGGCGATATGCAGATGGCGATGCCCGAAAACTCGATCGTCATGAAGGGCGGCCAGGGCCCCTTTGGCCACATCGACATGGCCGGCATGTTCACCATCCTCAAGGTGCGCGAGGGCCTCACCAGCTACGACGACCCCGGCTGGTACGACCACCCCGCCAACACCGTCGCCCGAGCAGCCACGCCGGCCGAGCTCGAGCGCGACGGCATCGCCACGCCCCAAGCGCCGCCGGCGCAACCAGACCACGAACACGATCACTGATCTGACCCCGTAGCGCCGCCTGGGGGAACAAGCCCGGGCTTGTTCCCCCAGGCGATCTTGGGCTATCGTCACCGCGAGCGTTGGCCCACTCACTTGCCCCAAGCGATGTCCCCCATGTTCGTCAACTTCTTCTATCACCTGCGCGCCCGCGGAATTCCTGTCGGCACCACGGAATTTCTCACCCTGCTTGGCGCCCTCGAGCGGGGCATGGCCCACGAGAGCCTGGAGCGTTTTTACGCCGTGGCGCGCTCGGTCTGCGTCAAGCGCGTCGAGCACTACGATCTTTATGACCAGGCTTTTGCCGAGTTCTTCAAGGACGCCGTCTTCGAGTACGCCGGCCTCGACTCGATCGAGGACGAGGTGTTGCGCTGGTTGCAAAACGCCAAGATGCCGCGCGAGTTGAGCGAGGAGGAGCGCGCAATGCTCGAGGCGCTGGGCCTCGAGGAGCTGCGCGAGCGCTTTGAGGAGCGGCTCAATGAGCAGACCGAGCGCCACGACGGGGGCAACCGCTGGGTGGGCACCGGGGGCACGAGCGCGTTTGGCCACTCCGGGACCAATCCGGCCGGCGTTCGCGTCGGTGGCGACGAGGGCAGCGGCTCGCGAAGCGCGGTGCAGATCGCCAACAAGCGCCGCTTTCGCAATCTGCGAAGCGATCTGACGCTGGATACGCGCCAGATCGGCCTGGCGCTTCGCAAGCTGCGCGAGCTCACGCGCGAGGGCGTGATCGACGAGCTCGATCTCGAGGCGAGCATCGACGAGACGGCCAAAAATGCCGGCGAGATCGAGCTGGTCTTTCGGGCCCCGCGAAAGAACGCGGTCAAGCTCTTGTTGCTCATGGATGTTGGCGGCTCGATGAGCTCTCATGCCCGGCTGACCTCGCAGCTCTTCTCGGCCGCCCACAAGGCCAACCACTTCAAGGCCTTCAAGAGCTACAGCTTTCACAACTGCCCCTATGAGCGCCTCTTCACCAACATCAACCGTGGCGAGTACGAGTCAACCGCCCATGTGCTGGCCCAGCTCGACAAGTCCTGGCGCTGCATCATCGTCGGAGATGCCGCCATGGCGCCCAGCGAGCTGATGCAGGCCGGCGGCAGCATCGACTACTTCCACATGAACAAGGACACGGGCTACACCTGGCTGCAAAAAATCCGCGAGACCGTGCCGCGCACGGCCTGGCTCAACCCCGATCCGCCCCGCTGGTGGACCGGTTACACCACGCGCGCCATCGCCCAGCTCTTCGCGATGTTTCCGATGACGCTCGAGGGCCTCGAAGACGCCGTAGCCCACGTACGCTGAGGCCAACACCCCGCCATCCGCGCCATCGTGTCACACCCCACCAAACACCTTTAATACCAGACAGAACGGGCTTGATCTCGCGATCAGGCCTGCCGCCGGCCTTGCTGGCACCACTCTTGCTTAGGCCAGGTACGGAACTGTAGTGAGTTGTCCTACATCGCGCTAAACTGACTGGTTTTGACACAAGGTGGATGATGCAAAGGGATTTGAAGCGAGCACAGTGGATTCAGGTAATCGCGCTGGTCGTGACGATGGGAATCGCGGCGGCCTGCGGTGATACGCAATTCCAGCAGATCGAGGGCGCCGTCTCCGACGACGCGATCGAGGCTGAGCTCAAGGGCCAGGAGTTTTTGTTCGAATACGACATCGACGATGCACGCATCGACTTTGAGGCTGGCGCGGAGGCGCTGGTCCAGGAGTTGACGCCCGATGCCGCCTTTCGCGGCGTTGTGGTGACCTTGTCTGCTGCCGATCCCCGGGTCGAGTACCAGCTTGAGAGCCTCGATGGTCACTGGGACGACAACTGGAGCGCGCTTGTGCCCGACAGCAGCCACAATGGCATGCACGGCGCGGTGATCAACCTCGATGAGCCCGCACGCGCCTTTCGCTTTCGCGCCAACACGGCCCTGAGCTTTGCGCACTTCGAGTTCTTCGCGGAGCTGGTCGACACCTCCGCGCTCGAGGACCACGACCACGACCATGTACACGAGGACGACACTCGCCAGCACGAGGACGACTATACCCATGCGCTCGAAGAGCCGATGAGCCACGTCGACGACGATCTGGGCGTCTACCAGCAGGGCCTGGAGCTGCGCGTCGTTCGCCAGGCGGCGATCACGAGCTGCACGAAGACGAAGATGGCGGCCTACTCCGGTGGCAAGCGCCTCTCCGACATCACCGTGATCAAGATGGACGGCAAAAACGTCGGGCTGAACACCGGCTCGGCCTACGAGAAGATGCGCGTGGCCGCAGCCAAGAGCGGCGTGCACATCCGCATCAACAGCGGCTTTCGCACGATGAGCGAGCAGCAATACTTCTACAACTGCTACCAGACCAAGCGCTGCAACAACGGCAATCTGGCCGCGCGCCCCGGCTACAGCAACCATCAGAGCGGGCTGGCCCTCGACGTCAACACGTCCAACGCCGCGGTCTTTCGCTGGCTGAACAACAACGCCTCGAAATACGGCTTTCGCCGCACCGTTCCCAGCGAGCCCTGGCACTGGGAGTACCGCGCCGGCGGCACTGTCTCGCCACAGGTCTGCTCGAGCACGGCGCCCAAGCCCGCGCCTGCGCCGGCACCCAAGCCCTACATCCCGGCCTACAAGGGTCGCTTCGCCGACGACGACGGCTCCGTGCACGAGGCCGCGATCAACGCGATCGCCCAGCGCGGCGTCGTGCAGGGCTGCAAGGCCGCCCAGGCCGGCCTGCCCGGCCACGGCCCACTCTTTTGCCCCAACCAGGAGGTCAGCCGCGCCAACATGGCGATCATGTTCTTTCGCGCCTTCAACATGACGCGCGCCCAGAAAGACTACTTCACCGACGACAAAGGCATGTCGGCCGAGGCGGCGATCAACGCGCTGGCCTACCGCGGCATCACCAATGGCTGCGGCGGCGGCAGGTTCTGCCCCTCACAGAGCGTGACCCGCGGCCAGCTCGCCATGCTGATCGACCGCACGCTCGTGTTGCCCAACACCAGCCGCGACTTCTTCAGCGACGACAACGGCAAGAATTACGAGGCGGCCGCAAACCGCGTCGCCGCCCAGAAGATCATGGTCGGCTCCGGCGGCAAGCTCTCTGGCGAGAAGGCCGTCACCCGCGCCGAGCTCGCCACCGTGCTGGCCCGCGCCCGCGGCTGGTTGCCCGGCTACAGCGCCCAGGAGATCACCTTTGTGCCCCACTTCGCCGACGACGACGGCTCGCCACATGAGGCCGACATCAACTACTTGTACGAGAACGGCGTCGTCAACGGCTGTCGCGGCGGCGCTCGCCCCATGTTCTGCCCCAAGGACAACAACCGGCGAGATCACTTCGCGATCATGCTCGTGCGCGCCTTCGATTTGCCCAAGGCCACGCGCGACTACTTCACCGACGACAACGCCAGCTCCACCGAGGCCGCGATCAACTCGCTGGCCGCGCTGGGCATCACCAACGGCTGCGGCAATGGCAAGTTCTGTCCGGCCGACACGCTCACCCTGGGCCAGGCCGCAGTCTTTTTGGTGCGCGCCAGCGGCCTCGACCGCGACATCGCCTCTCAGCCCGAGGCGATCGCCAAGCTCAGCGCCATGAACATCATCCGCCGCCCCGGCTGCACCACCGACCCCAAGTGCAAGGACGCCCTGCTCAGCCGCGAGCAAGCCGCAAGCCTGTTGGCCCGGGCGCACAAGAAGCTGCCGCCTCGCTACCGCTACGTTCGCGTGCGCACCCTCTCGGTGCTGCCCGAGGGCGTCAATGAGGCCGTCGCCGGCTTCGAGCTCGACGCGCTGATGCTCGTGCCTGGCCCCTCGAGCCCGCTCAAGAGCAGCGTCGGCGCCAACAGCGTCACCTCCTCGACCAACGCGGCCTCCCCCAAGCAGGCGCTTGGCCTCTCGGACAACACCTCCTGCTCCAACCAGGGCGCCACGGTCGCCGCCATCCCGGCCGCCGCCCAACTCGTCCTCGAGTTCGACGCCCCGATCACCACCGGCGACAGCTTCATGGTCGTTCAAAAGGGCAACGCCGCCCTCGCCAGCGCCTGCTCACCCAGCGGCCGCGCCGAGATCGCCGTTTCCGCCGACGGCAGCAAATGGAAAGTGCTCAGCACCAACGTCTCCGGCAACATGCGCGTCACGATCACGCCGTAAGGCGATTACTTACCCTTGCCCGACGCCCAGCCCTCGATGTTCTTCTGGCGCCCGCGCGCTACACCGAGCGCCTCGTCGGGCACGTCGTTGGTGATCACGCTGCCGGCGCCCACGTAGGCGCCATCACCAATGCGCACGGGGGCAACCAGGGCGGTGTTCGAGCCGATGAAGGCGCGCTTGCCGATCGTGGTGCGGTGCTTGTTCTTGCCGTCGTAGTTGCAGGTGATCGTGCCGGCACCGACGTTGGCCCCCTCGCCGATGTGGGCGTCGCCCAGATAAGTGAGGTGGTTGGCCTTGGAGCCGTCGTCCATGCGGGTTTTCTTGATCTCGACGAAGTTGCCGATCTTGCAGCCTTTGCCGATGTCGGCCTCGGGGCGAAGATGGACAAAGGGGCCGATGCTGGCGTCGTCGTCGATCTGGGCCTCGGTGATATAGCAATAGGCTTTGAGAACGACGTTTTGGCCAACGACGGCGTCGAGCAGCACACAGCCGTTTTCGATCACCGAGCCGGCTCCGATGCGGCTTTGGCCGCGCAGATGCACGTCGGGATACAAGATCACATCCTGGGCCAGCGCAACGTCGGCCTCGATGATCGTGCGCGCCGGGTCGATCAGCGTGACGCCCTGATCCATCCAGTGGGCGTTGAGGCGGCAGCGAGCGAACTCGACGCGGGCGGCCAGATCTTGGCGGTTGTTCACGCCCTGGACGAGCTCGACCTCGCTGACCACGTAGCCGTGGGCGTGGGATTCAGCGGCGGCCAGCGCGACCAGATCCGTGAGATAGAATTCCTTCTGGGCGTTGGTCGAGGGCGCCGCACAAAGCGCGGGCAGATGGCGCGCGAGAAACTCCGTTCGAGCAACATAGATGCCAGCATTGAACTCCTTGAGCTCGCGCTGGGCCGGGCTGGCGTCGCGAAACTCGACGATTGCCGTGACCTGACCGGCGTCGTTTCGAACGATGCGCCCATAGTGGCGCGCGTCGTCGAGTATGGCCGTCATCACGGTGAGCGGGGCAACGCTTGCCACGGCCTCGTCGACAAAGCTGCGCAGCGTGTCGACGTCGAGGTTGGGCACATCACCCGACAAGATCACCGTGTATTTGGGGCCGTCCGCAAAGAAGGCCTGGGCTGCGAGCACCGCATGGGCCGTGCCGAGCTGCTCGTGTTGCACGGCGTAGCAGAGTTTGTCCGCCTGGCGGTGAGACTCGAGCCAGGCCTGCACGCGCTCGCGCTGGTGGCCAAGCACGCTGACCACGCGCTGGGCGCCCGCGGCAAGCGCGGTATCGACGACATGGCCGATCATCGGCTTGCCGAGCACCTCGTGCAAGACCTTGACTGTCTCGGAGCGCATGCGCGTTCCCATGCCGGCGGCCAGGATCAGGGCTTGAAAATCGACGGGGGCACGATCAGTCATAGATCCATCCATTCAAAGGGGACTCAGTTCGCGTCTTGAAGCTCGTCCTCGGCCGACTCCTTGGCGCCGGTCGCCGGGCTCTCTTTGACCTCGTAGGCCGAGGAATCCTCGGCCCCGATCGCGTAGACCTGGGGCGTGCGAGCGTCGGCCGAGGCCTTTTGAAAGGCGATCTCCTGGGCGACGCGCGGGTCGGTGGCAAACTTGGCGCCGCCGGCCACCTCGAACTCGCGCACGAGCGCGTCGAACTCGGCGCAGGCGCGCGCGGTGACCGTGCGTTTTTTGCGGTAGGGCATGAAGGCCGACTTAAAGCCGTCGATCATCAGCTTGCGCAAATCACCGATGTTCAGATCGAAGTATTGCACGGCACGCCAGTACTCCTCGGTCATCGTCGTGTCGGTGATCAGGCGGTTGTCGGTGTTGATCGTGCAGCGCAGCCCGTAGGACATGTAAAACGGCAGCGGGTGGCTCTCAAAGCTCTTGCAGGCGCGCGTTTGCACGTTGCTCGTCAGGCAGACCTCGAGCGGAATGCGGTGATCGTTCATGAAGTTGAGCAGATCGCCGTCCTCGCGAAGACGGGTGCCGTGGCCGATGCGATGGGCACCGCAGACATGGATCGCCTGATGGATGCTCTCCGGGCCGTAGGCCTCGCCAGCATGAATCGTCAGGTTGACGTTGTTGTTGCGCACCAGATCGAAGGCCTGCTTGTAGTCCTTGGCCGGATTGTCGGCCTCGGCGCCGGCCAGATCGAAGCCGACCACACCCTTGTTCTTGAAGGCGACACACAGCTCGGCCATGCGAAGCGAGGTCTCCGGGGTGATGTGGCGGATGCCGCAGATGATCTGCCCGCTCATCAGCGAGTAGCGACGCTTGGCCTCGCGCAAACCCTCGGCGACGGCCTCGACGATCACGGGAAACGACAGCCCGTTGCGCGTATGAAGCAAGGGCGAGTAGCGCACCTCCAAGAATTTGACGTTCTCGAGCGCGGCGTCCTCGCCCAGCTCAAAGGCCGCCCGGTACAGCGCCTCCTCGGTCTGCAACACGCTCAGCGTCACATCGAAGGCTTTCAAATAGTCTTTCAAGTCCGCGCAGATCTCGCCCATGTGAATCGACTTGGCGAGATCTGCCTCGTTTTGGGGGTTGTCGGGCAGGCGCACGCCCTGCTCTTCGGCCATCTCCAAAATCGTCGACAGGCGCAAGCTGCCATCGAGGTGGACGTGCAGATCAGTCTTGGGCATCCGATGGATGAATTCGCGGGTAATCTTCATCAAGCTTTCCTGAGTTGAACTGTTCGCTAAAAGAAGGTCATGCAAGCTGTAGAACATCTAGCCTTTTGGCGCGATTTTGTCCACGAGCACCTTTGGACGCCCGGGCGCCTAGTTGGGCTTGTCGACGCCATTTCGCTTGGGCTTGGTCTCGGGCGGGCGGCGCAACAGCTTGAGCCGGTTGCGGTTGCGCCGGTGGCGCAGGATCTGTTTGAGCTTGGCCGGGCGCCAATAGCCGGTGACCAGGAGCAGACCGGTGGCCATGCCGCCGAGGTGGCCGGCGATGCTTATCGCCTCGCGCCCAAAGACCACAAAGAAGATGTCGATGCCTATAAAGACCAACAACAACATCTTGCCCGTCATCGGGATGAACAAAAAGTTGAGCTTCTGATCCCAGTGATACCAGGCATAGGCGGCCACAACCCCCATCACCGCACCCGAGAAACCCAGCGTCGGATAGTTGGTGCTGAAGATCAGCTGGGAGAGCACCACGACGATGCCGCCGCCCAGCGCGCAGATCGCCAGGTAGCGCCACCACGTGCTCGGCTTCCAGGCGCGGTCGATCTCGCTGCCAAAGATGTAGAGCACAAAGAGGTTGAAGAGCAGGTGAAAGAAGTCGGCGTGCCAGAGCGAATAGCTAAGCAGGGTCCAGATCTGATGGCGCTCGACGACGGCATCGCGCGAGACCAGCATATTGGCGCGCATGAAGGCGCCAAGCGGCTCGATCAGCACCGAGGCGATCCATAAACCAAAGAGTACGCCGGCGATGATCTTGAAATTGCGCGTCACCGGCGGCCAGTACATGCGGTATTGTGCCATATCGTTAGTCCTTGGAACCTGGTGCATCCAGATGAGCCCGTGAAGTCGTCGCGAGGCGATCATTACAACGGATCGACGCTGTGGGGAACATTTGTATGTCGCACACTCATCCAGCGCTTGGGGCCGAATTTTTCGGTCGGGCTGAATATGAGGGCCAAATCTTTTTGGACAAGGCGCATCACACACAACGCAAAAAGCCCGCCAAGGCTGCTCGTAGACGAGGCAAACTTGGCGGGCTTCGAAGATCCACAAGGCTTAGATCACAGCCAGAGAGCGATCACTCGCTATCTGGCGAGCAGATGACCGTCTTGCCACACAACGTCTCGCTCGAGCAGTCGAGGTCGACCGGACATTCAAGAACCTCGGTCGTGCCCAGACCGCACGCCGGCTCGGCCTGGCAATTGTCGAGGTCGTCTTGGGCGCACGTGATCGACCTGTTGCACTCCGTCTCGGTGGTACACGTGGCGTCCTGCGGGCACTCGGTGACCTCGGTCGAATCAAGCGGGCATGTGGGCACCGCGTCGCAGTGCACATCGTCCTCCTGGCAGATGATGGTCGAGCCGCAGGCGGAGTACTCGGTGCACGTGGCGTGCTCGGCACACTCGGTGACCTCAGTGCTTCCGCCGGGACACGCTAGCTCAGCATCGCAGGGGGTCGGGCCCCAGCACTTGATCATGCTTCCGCACTCGCTGACTTCGACGCAGATCACGTCGTCTTGCGGGCACTCGTCGATCTCGACCAGATCGTCGGGGCAAACGGGCTCAGCATCGCACTGAACAACGATATCCGCGCAGTTGATCGTGTGGCCACACTCGCTGACTTCGCGGCAGGGCGTGCCGTCTTGCGGGCACTCGTCGACCGCCTCAGTACCCTCGGAGCAGACCGGATATGCCGCACAATCAACCGGGGTTTCCATACACAGGATCGTCGTGCCACAAATCGAGTTCTCCGTACATGTGACATCCGTCGGACACTCATCGACCTGGGTCTCGTTCTCACCGCAGGTCGGCGCGGCCTTGCATTGAACAACCTCGTCCTTGGGACCGCATCCAATCAGGACGAAGAGCACCGCGAGCACCAGGGCAATCATTTTCTTTTTCATTCGCTTCTCCTATACATCGTTGAGTATCGTCAGTGGGTCATCCGATGAGGGCATTCTACAAGTTTTGTGCCACATGTCCTGTTTTTTTCATAAAACAGCCATATCCATTTAAAATCAACAACTTAAAGCACCGCCTTGCCGCAAGGACGGCCCACAAGCGCCAGGGATGTGGCGGCGATCTCGGACATGTTTGTCAGTTATCTGAGTCCGTGCTTATGATGTGACTGTCTTTTCGCCTGAAAGATTACGGACAGGAGCTTTGAGGCTATGGCATCGATTCACTGCGACGTCGCCGTCATCGGCGCCGGCACGGCCGGCATGAGCGCGCATCGCGTCGCTCAGCGCGCCGGCAAAAAGGCCCTGCTCATCGAGGCCGGCGACTACGGCACGACCTGCGCGCGCGAGGCCTGCATGCCCTCCAAGCTGCTCATCGAGGCGGCCAACCGGGCCCACGACGTCGCCCGCGCCGGCGCCTTTGGCATCGAGGTGCCCGCCGGCACGCGCATCAACGCTCAGGCCGTGCTCGAGCGGGTGCGAAGCGAGCGCGACCGCTTCGTGGGCTCGGTGCTCGACCAGATCGCCGGCATCCCCAAAGAGCTGCACCTGCGCGCGCGCGCGCGCTTTGTCGGTCCGAACACCCTTGAGCTCGACGATGGGCGCACCGTCGAAGCGCGCGCCATTGTGGTCGCCGCCGGCTCGTCGGCCTGGCTTCCCGACTCGGTCAAAGCCGTCGCCGATCGTCTCATGCGCAGCGAAGATGTCTTCAATCTCGAGCAATTCCCCGCTTCGTTGGCGATATTTGGCCCTGGCGTGGTCGGCCTCGAGTTGGGCCAGGCCCTGCAGCGTCTGGGCACGCGCGTCAGCTTCTTTTCACCCTTGGCAGAGCTTGGCAACGTGAGCGACGCGCTGATCCGAGACGTGGTGCTCGACGTGCTCGGCGAGTCGATGGCTTTTCGGCTCGACTGCGCCCGTTTAGAGGCTCTGCCGGCCGCCGATGGCGGCGTTTGCGTTCGCTGGTGTGGCCCCGACGGCCAGGCCAAAGAGCAGCACTTCGAGCGCCTGCTCGTCACCACCGGTCGCAGGCCTGCGATCGCGGCGCTGGGCTTTGAGCACACCGGCCTCGCGCTCGCTGACAACGGCGTGCCGCTCTTCGATCACCACACCATGCAGTGCGGCACCTCCTCGATATTTTTGGCCGGCGACGTATCCGGTGAGCACATGGTGTTGCACGAGGCCGCGGACGAGGGGCGCATCGCCGGTGACAACGCCGTGCGCTACCCCGAGGTGCGTGGCCACCTTCGACGAACGCCGCTCTCGATCGTCTTCACCGACCCACAAATGGCCGTGGTCGGGCGACGCTTCGTCGATCTGAATCCCGATCAGATCGAGTGGGGAGAGTCGTCCTACGACAATCAGGGGCGCGCGCGGATCATGGGAAAGAACGCGGGCAAGGTGCGCGTTTATGCTTCGCGCGAGACCGGCTGCTTGCTCGGCGCCGAGCTCTTCGCGCCGGGTGCCGAACACACGGCCCACCTGCTGGCCTGGGCCGTTCAGGCAAAGCTGAGCGCCTTTGAGGCCCTGCAAAAGTCCTTTTACCACCCGGTACTCGAGGAGGGCATACGCTCGGCGCTGCGCAACTTGAGCGACCGGCTGCACCTGACGCCCGACATCGCCAACTTCGGCTTGCGCTACGGCCCGGGCGCCTGAAAGTGCTAGAAGAGCTTCTTGGGAACGGCCGGCTCCAGCCCCTGGGGCAGCGCCGGGCTTCCCAGACCGGAGATCTCGAGCAGGGGGATGATCCGACGCAGATCCATGATCGTGCCGATCTGGAGCAGATCTTCGGGCGCGATCCAGCGCGCGTCGATGCACTCGCGCTTTGTCAGCTTGAGTTGCTCGCGCGTGCGATTGAGATGGCATAAATAGTAGTGGGCCGTATCGAAGATCGCGATCGGGCGCACGATCGTCACGCGCAGCCCGGTCTCCTCGTAGGCTTCGCGCACGCAGGCGACCTCCGGCCACTCGCTCTTCCAGATCGTGCCGCCCGGCGGACACCACTGCCCGCCACGACCGACCATGAAGGCTCGCCGGATAAAAAGAATTTCACCCTCATCCTCGATGAGGGCCCAGGCGGAACTCATGACATGCCTCTTTTCACCATCTTAGCTTCGTGCGGCCAGGATTTGGGGCATCGACGAGAAGGTTTTTAAAGTCAGCAAAATAATACACACTTGGATTTGCGTGATTATAACGGCGTGATCCATGGTTTGATTCCGTCTCGTACCCCAGTCTTACACCGTGTCGCAACAAAGTGAAATCATCAAAGGCACGCTCAAACGCGTTCGCTTTGCCAGCGACGACGGCGCGTTTGCCGTCTGCGAGCTCGACGTCGACGGCTCGGGTGGGCCGGTGACGATTGTGGGCAACATTTTGGCCACTCAGCCTGGCGAGTTGGTTGAAATCGTCGGCCGCTGGCAGGAGAATCAGCGCTTTGGCCGCCAGTTCGCCATCGATCGCATTCAAACCGTCTTGCCGACCACGCGCGAGGGCATCGAGCGCTATTTGTGCAGCGGCCTCATTGAGGGCATCGGTCCGGTCTTGGCCGAGCGCATCGTCACACACTTTGGCGAAGCTACACTGGACATTATCGACGCCGATCCGCTGCGCATCAAGGAGGTCGCCGGGATCGGCAAGGTGCGCGCCGAGCGGATCGTGGCGGCCTGGGGCGAGGGGCGCCTGGTGCGAAACGTGATGGTATTTTTGCGATCGCACAACATCTCGGCCAACCTCGCTGCCAAGATCTTCAAGCAATACGGCCCCCAGGCCGTCGAAACGATCCAGCAAAACCCCTACCAGCTCGCCGAAGACATCTATGGCATCGGCTTTCGCACAGCTGATGCGATCGCGCAAAAAGCGGGCATGGACGCCAATGCGCTCGAGCGCCTGCGCGCCGGGGTCTTGCACTGCCTTCGTGAGGCCCACAGCGACGGGCACATGTACCTGCCGCTGACAGCACTGCTCGAGGCCTCGGCCAACTTGCTGGCGGTCTCCACCGACGTGCTCGGTGATGCACTCGAGTCCCTGCGCCATGATCGGCGCGTGGTTCTCGAGCCGCTCGATGCCGGCTCGCCGGCGGTGTTTCGCACGGGCGCCTACAATGTTGAGGTCGAGACGGCCTTGCACCTTCGCCGGCTTGTAGAGGCACCGGCTTTTTTGAGCTTTGGCGATTTGAGCGACGCGCTTTCGCCGATCGCGCGCAGGTTGGGCTTCGATCTGGCAGCGGCCCAGCACGCGGCGATTTTGTCGACCTTTGGCCACAAGGTCTCGGTGATCACGGGCGGCCCGGGCACGGGCAAGACCACGATCATTCAGGCCGTCTGCCGTCTGGCCGAGCACCTGGGCCAGCGCGTCGGCCTGGCCGCACCCACCGGGCGCGCCGCACGCCGGCTGGGCGAGGCCACCGAGCGCGAGGCCAAGACCGTGCATCGGCTGCTCGAGTACAGCTTCAAGGGCGGCGGCTTTCAATACAACGAGGAGCGCCCCCTCGACGTCGATCTCTTGATCGTCGACGAGGCCTCGATGCTCGACACCTACCTCTTGAGCGCGATCGTGCGCGCCTTGCCCGATCAAGCGAGCCTGCTGCTCGTGGGCGACGTCGACCAGCTGCCAAGCGTTGGGCCGGGCAACGTGCTGGGCGACATCATCACCAGCGCCGCAGGTGGTGTGGTGCGTCTGACCGAGATATTTCGCCAGGCCGAAGAGTCAGCGATCGTGGTCAACGCCCACCGCATCAACCGCGGCCAGATGCCGCTTGTGCCCGTGCGCCGGGGCGACGAGCTCGCCGACTTCTATACGATCAGCGCCGAGAGTCCGCTGCAGGCCCAGGAGCGCATCATCGAGCTCGTCACCCGGCGCATCCCTCAGGCCTTTGGCTACGACGGCCTCGACGACATCCAGATCTTGTCGCCCATGCACAAGGGCGATGTCGGCTGTGCGATGCTCAACCGCGTGCTCCAGCAGGCCTTCAACGCCGAGGCCGTCTCGCTGGTGCGCGGTCAGGCCAGCTGGAAGGTGGGCGACAAGGTCATGCAGACACGCAACAACTACGAGCAGGACGTCTTCAACGGCGACATCGGACGCATCGTCGCTATCGATGCTGGCGAGAAGACGCTCGACGTGCGCTTTGACGAGCGCCGCGTGACCTATGAATTCGCCAACCTCGACGAGCTCACGCTTGCCTATGCGATCACCGTGCATAAAAGCCAGGGCAGTGAGTATCCGGTCGTGATCATCCCGATGGTCACCCAGCACTTTGTCTTGCTGCAGCGAAACCTGCTCTACACGGCGCTGACGCGCGCTCGAAAGCTCGCGATCCTCGTGGGAAGCGAGGAGGCGGTCAAGATTGCCGTCAAAAACGACCGCGCACAGCTGCGCTACACGCGTCTTGCACACAGGCTGCTCAGGGCCGAGGACGAGCCGATCTTTGCACGCTGATGATCGCTTGACGCTCCCTTGAGCCCGGTGATAAGAGGACACGTTATTTCACGGCAGCCCGGGCTATCTTGGCCCCGGCTCTCGACAAAACATCATTCCACGTCGCCGATCCCTCACCGATCTGCTGGCTTCGATGCCGGCAAAAGCACCAGGTAGTTTTTTATGGGCATTGAAATCCTGTACATCATCGTTGGCGCCATTCTTTTCGTCGGCGGGCTTTTTGCCTGGTTCGACGGCCAGCGCACCAAGACAGCGTACAATCTTGGCCTGGCCGGCCTCGAGGAAGAGCGCGCCAAGCTCGAGCAAAAGAGCAGCGGCCAAAAGAGCAGCCCCAAGGTCAAAGACGAGCCGGCCAAGGTCAAGGCCAAGGCCGACCAGAGCTCCTCCAAGGCCTCCAAAGAAAAAGAGAAGGCGCTCAACGAAGCCCAGAGCGAGCTCAAGGATCTCAAGAAGCAGGTCCACGATCTCAAGCAAGACCTCAAGGACGCCCGCGCCAAGAGCGAGCAGAGCGCGACGAGCACCGGCGGCGAGCAGCAAGGCCTGCTCGAGGCCCGCGAGGAGCTCAGCGCCGCCAAAAGCGAGCTGCTCAAATGGAAGGAAAAAGCCGCCGATCTCGAGGCCCAGGGCCGCAGCAGCGCCAAGGCCGCCGAGGCCGTGCGCGAGCAAGCCCCGATCCCTTCGCGCACCATCGAGGGTGCCGAAGGCGCCGAGGAGCTCGTCGTCGAGCTTCGCAAGCTGCTCGAGCAGGAGCGTCGCAGCCACGAGTCCGAGGTGCGCACGCTCAACGAGCAGCTCAAGCGCTCTGACGACGACTTGAAAGCCAAGCTCAATAAGACGGCCAACGTCGCCGACAGCCATCGCCGCCGCGCTGAGAACAACGACAAAGCCTACAAGATAACCCAGCGCCAGCTCGACGCCGCTCACGAGCGCGCCGAGTTTCTCGAGGCCCAGCTCAAAAAGGCGAGCTTTGCTCGCCCCGCCGCTGCCGACGAGGCGCCCAAGAAGGCCGCCGCCGTCGAGGCTGCACCCGCACCTGCGCCCAAAGCCATTGAGATGCCCGTTGCTGCTCCCGTCGTCGAAGCTGCTCCTGTCGTCGAAGCTGCTCCTGTCGTCGAGCAGCCCGCTCCCGTCGTCGAGGCTGCTCCGGTCGTCGAAGCTGCTGCCGAAGTGACTCCTGTCGCCGAGCCCGAGCAAGCCGAGAAAAAAGAAGCGGAAGCCAGCCTGGCCGAAGCCTCGACCATCGACGACGCTTGGGCAGATCTCGACGTCAACGATCGCAGCTAAGCGATAGACCAAGTCGCACAATTGCCACGCAAAGCCGGGCGCCCTCAAAAAAGGGCGCCCGGCTTTTTTTTGACCTCGCGAAAAGCCGTCCTATCCTGAAGATCGCCGCGACCCAAGAGGGTCTCTCTCAAGGCCCACCACGGAAGGACACATCATGCACACCGACAGCGTTTCCTATCATTTCGAGAATCAGCGCCGCCGTCGCAGCGGTGACCGCACCCTCGCGCTCAATCTGCAGCTCGAGCAGGTCGTCAACGACTTCGAGCTGGGTGCCTGCCTGCTCGCTGATGAGAGCGGCGAGCTCATCGCCGCCTCCCACACCTGCACGACGGCCTACGACAAGGCGCTGGGCGCCCTCAAAGCGAGCGCCAATGGTGCACAAGACGGCATCAGCGTGCGCGAGTTCCACGCCTCGGGCAGTCGCTACCTGGTTGCGACGTCCGGCCAGGAGCCGGTGATGAATGAGGTGGGAGTCTACCGAGCGATCCTGGGCGTTCGCCGAATCCACACCAACACGCGCTAAGGCACACGTGCCGTGTCGTCTGGCGCGATCGACTTCTCCCACGGCGCTTTGGGCGCGAAGTGCTCGACCATCAAATCGACGAAGACGCGCACTTTGGGCACCAGGTGACGGTCTCCGGGATAAACCACCGAGAGCGGACTATCCGGCGGCGCAAAGTTTTCGAGCAGCGTGACGAGGCGACCGGCGCTGATCGCCTCGGCGACCATGAACGAGGGGAGCTGCACGACACCAAATCCGGCGCTCGCCATTTTTGAGGCCAACAAAAAGCTGTTGACTCGAAAGTCTCCCTGGATCCTCACCTTCAAGTCGCGCTCGCCATCACGAAAGTGCCAGTCCTCGAAGGGCTGGCGTCGCGTTGCGATGCATCGATGATTGCCGAGCTCTTCGGGACGCGCGGGTCTGCCATACTGGCTCAGGTATGCCGGGCTCGCTGTGCAGATCGATTGCGTTGCGGCAAAGCGCCTTGCGATCAAGGTCGAGTCGGCCAGTGCGCCGGCGCGTATCGCCACGTCAAAGCCCAGTCCCCCGAGTGGCTCATGGGTCTGTGAGACCACCAGGTCGATCTTTACGCCGGGATAGCGTTGCAGATAGTCGGTAAACACCGGACCCAGATACATGTCCGCGAAGGTCGGCGGCGCCGTGACGCGCAGCACACCTGAGGGCGTATCGCGCGCGCGCGCGATCACTTGCGTCGCCTGAATGGCGAGCTCGATGATTTGTTCACACTGCTCGCGAAAGATCGCACCGGTTTCGGTGAGCTTCACCTCGCGGGTGGTGCGGTAGAGCAACTGCACACCAAGGACATCTTCAAGCGCGGCGATGCGACGACTCACCGTGGCACGCGACATGCCCAGCTTTGCCGCCGCCTGTGAGAAGCTCTGTGCCTGCGCCACGGCGGCAAAGACACGCATGTCGTCCAGATTGGGCGTCATTGTTTCAATTCTAAAATTATGTTTTCCAATATCGCTTATTGTTTCAACAAACACTCAAGCTTAATTTGGTCCATTGGTCAATTTTCACAACCCAAGTCGGTGGGAGACAAGAGCCTTGAAGGCTTTAGTAAACAAACTTGCCTGAGAGCTGCTTGCCTTTGGTTGGCCTGACCCGTGGCCTGGCCCGGACCAGCTCTGATCGCGTTTGGTGATCGAAACAGGTTTTCATTCGCAAGAAACCTGATAAGAATCGGTCCTGTTCACCTTACGCAACATCGGCTCGCTGGAGGCCTGCTTTATGTCCCGTTCGCTCTTTTTTGGATCTGTACGACGCTTGCTGCAGACGGCCTGGACCTCGCAACGCAACACGGCTTTGAATCGCGAGTTCCCCGATGGCGAGAATGAGCCATGGAGTCCTTCCCGCAGGGAGTTTTTGCAGACCTCGGCCGTGGTCAGCCTCGCCGCCTTCGTGCCGGCCGGGTTAGGAAGCGGTTGCGGGACGCCTTCCGATAGCGCGCTGCCAGAAAAGGCTCGAATCGCGATCGTCGGAGCGGGCATGGCCGGGCTGCACTGTGCCTACAGACTCAAGCAGGCCGGCGTGATTGCCAAGGTGTTTGAGGCCAACAATCGCGTGGGCGGACGCATGTTTACAGGCCGTGGGCTCTTTGCCGACGGCCAGGTCTGTGAGCTCGGTGGCGAGTTCATCGACTCCAACCATGTCGCGATGCGCGAGCTCGCGACCGAGTTCGCCATCACGATCGACGATCTGACGGCTGGTGCATCGGCGGGCTTGATCGATGAGCTCTTCTACTTTGAGGGCCGCCAGATCCCGGAAGCAGAGATCGTCGCCGCATTCGAGCCACTGGCCGCGATCATGGCCACCACGGTGGAGGCGGCCGAAGCCGATGACGATGAGTTCGAGCGCATTGACGCGATGAGTATCGTGGAGTGGCTCGACGAGCAAAACGCCGCTCCGATCCTCAAAAAGATTCTCATCGAAGCCTACATCGGCGAGTACGGCCTCGAGGCCGAAGAGCAGTCGGTGTTCAACTTGCTCTATCTGATCGACTACGAGGAGGCCGACCCCTTTCATATTTTCGGTGACAGCGACGAGCGCTACCACGTCCACACCGGCAGCGACACCTTGACCACGCGGCTGGCCGAACGACTCGAAGGCCAGATCGAGCTCGAGTCGAAGCTGCTCGCCATTCGAGAGTTGCAATCCGGCGACTACGAGCTGAGCCTCAATCAAAGCGGCCAGACGATCAAGGCGACCTTCGACCACGTCGTTTTGGCCATCCCCTTTACCACCCTTCGCCAGGTCACGCTCGACGTCGAGATGGACGACGACAAGCGCGAGGCGATCGATGAGATAGGCTATGGCACGAACGCCAAGTTGATGGGCGGATTTACGTCGAGGCTCTGGCGAGAGGATCACAACGCAAGCGGCTCGGTCTTCACCGACAACGGCATTCAAAGCCTGTGGGACTCCAGCCGAGGCCAATCGGGCACCGCCGGCTTGCTGACAAACTACGTTGGCGGCAAGCTCGGTGAGGCGATCGGCGCGGGCACGCCCGAAGAGCGCATGGCCGAGTCGCTTGTCGGCATTGAAGACATATTTGCCGGCGCGGCCCAGGCTTATACCAAAGACAGCGCCGTGCGCATGCACTGGCCAACGGCGCCCTTTGCACTTGGCAGCTACACTTGCTACCGACCCGGGCAATGGATCTACTACGGTGAGGAGGGCCGCCGGGTCAAAAACCTTCATTTCTGCGGCGAGCATTGCTCCCTTGATTTTCAAGGCTATATGGAAGGAGCTTGCGAGACCGGAGCCATGGTCGCCGCCGAGCTCCTCGATGACCTGGCCCTGCCCCTGCCTGCGGCCATGCACCGCACCCTGGAGCACAAGCTCGTGCTCCCCCAGGCGTGCTACCACGGCGATCAACACGACAAGCTTCGTCGTAACCAACGTCGCCGGTTGTCGAGGCGACCGCGCACGGTGCTTGAGCCGGTGAGCTGAGCGAAGGTTGTGGGTTCAGGCCACACTGTACGCGATGCTCGCGACCGCTTCTGTGGCCGGCTCGTCGAGAAGCGCGAAGTTTGGCAGCACGACGCGGCTTTGCGGCGCGCCTCGGGCTTCGAGCCAGGCGGCGTGAAGCTCACTGGCCATGCGCAGCAGTCGGTTTCCCAGCGTCGTGAGCTCGCGCTGGCGAGCGTCGTGGCGCGCAAGCTCCGAGCTCAGCGCGACCTTTTGCTCGATCAGACTCTGGATGAGCTGGCCATCCTCCAAGCGCGTGATCTGGGCGTCGAGCCGCGCGAGTTGCTCAAAGAGTGCGACATGTCCCTGCCCGTCTTGCTGGGCCTCGAGCTCGGCGATGCGCCGGGCGATCGCCGCCGCCTGATCAAAGAGGCCGCCGAGATCTCTTGCGGCCCAACCGTCGAAGTCGTCATGCGCCGCGCCCAGTTGGCGCATGGCGAGCAGAGTCAGGACGATGCGTTCATAGGTCTCGCGCACGCGGCTCGAGCGCAGGTGATGGTAGACCTCGACATGGTGGGCTTTGAGGTCGGGATCTTGAACCAGGTTCGCCACAGTGCGCTCAAAGGCTAGCAGGTAACTGTTTGGATCGGAGAGGCGCCGCCATGTGTTGTAGACGCTCAGCATGGCGAAGGCATTGAGCGCGAAGCCTGTGAGCAAGGCAGCGCAGATCATGACCAACCAGGTGGCGATCGATGCAGGAGCCCGAGCAAAACCGAACAAAAGAGAGACGACCCCACCAAAGGTGAGCAAGGCCAAAATCCAGAGTTGTGTGCTCTCGGTTTGCCACCCGCCCCGACGCTTACCCGAGGTGAGCGCAGCCTTGAAGCAACGGGCGAGCACCCCGGCCTTGCCAAGCTCGACGCGCATCGCCTCGGCCGTCTCCTGATTCATGCCACAGGCCAGGGCGATGACGAAGTGTCGGTACTCGTAGTGCAAGTTCTTGTTCAGGGTGCTGTTTTGATCCTCGAGCTCGAGCTGGGAAACACGCAAATGAGCCGAGTGGCCGCGCAAGACGGCCTGGATCGCTTCGCGTTGAGAGGGGCCAAGCTCGCTGGGCAAGTTGTATTGGCGCTGAATAGCCAATTTCTTGGCATTGTCGAATAAGTTGACGTCGCGCGGTAGGTAGAGATGCCAATTGTAGTCGTCGTCGACTTCGACATCGGGGCGATGCTGGTCTTTGAGATCGTCCCAGAGCGCAAGGCGCTCTGGGCGAAGCTGGGCGCCGTGCGTGTCGCCAAGCAAGGCCCGGCGCATTTGAGCGGCGCTCTCGAAGCGGTCCTGGGGATCTTTGGCCATGGCGCGGCTGATGACGTCAGCGATGTTTTGAGGCACGCGGCGAACCAGCACCCGCACGTCGGGCACGGGGGCCTCGCGGTGCATGCGGATCACCGAGGCCGCCGTCTCCCCACGGTAGGGAAGACTGGCGCTGAGCATCTCGAAGAGGGTTACGGCCAGACTGTACAGATCGGCACGCGCATCGACGGCGAAGTCGTCGAACTGCTCGGGGGCGCTGTACTCGACGGTGCCCATGGCCGTCTCCGGTCGCGACAGCGCTATCGCCTCGTCGAGCTCGGCCAGGCCAAAGTCGATCAGCTTGGCCACGCCGTCGTCGTCGAGCAGGATGTTGTGCGGCTTGATGTCCTGGTGAACGATGCCCTGGGCGTGGGCGGCCTCGAGGGCTGCGAGCACCTGGACGACGATCGCACGCGCCGCCTCCCAGCCCATGGGGCCGCCGCGCTGCAGGTGGACCTTGAGATCGCCCGTTCCGTGCAGATCCATCACCAGACCCAGCGCTTCGGGCGTGTCGATCAGGCTGTGAATGCGCACGATATGGGGATGTTCGAGGCCCTGAACCCAGCCCACCTCCTGGCGAAAGCGCGAGACGACCAGCGGGTGCTCGCGCAGATGGGCGTGGAGAATCTTGAGGGCGACCTCGCGCTCGGTGAGAGCGTCGAAGGCGCGGTAAACCGTGGCCATGCCCCCGCGGCCCAGGATCTCTTTGAGCACAAAGCGCCCGTCGTGCAAAGTCGTCGCCGTGATGAGCTCGCTCATGCGCTCCTCACCAGCTCGAGCACTTCGTGCTGGGCTTCAAAGCGCGCACGCAGCGAGGCGATCTCTGCGCTGACCGACTCGAGCGAGGGCAGCTCCTCGCCGCCAAACTCGGATTGCAAATCGAGCAGGGTGGCGCGCACGTGCAACAGGTGGCCCTGGATCAGGCTGCGCTCGTGGGTGGCGGCGTCGAGCGCGTCGAGGGCGTTGAGCAGCTCGACGCGCTGCTCGATCAAGGGCGCCATGGCCGCTGCATCGGTGATGGCCGCGATGCGCGCATCGACGCTCTCTAGGGCGTCGAAGATCTGTGCCGTGTTGCGGTCTCTGGCGACCACCTCCATCGAGGAGAGACGCTCGAGCAGGGCGACAGTGTGCTCGAACATCGGCTCGAGCGTCTCGCGCAGCGCTGCGGTGGGCACCCGTTTATCTCGAAACAGGCGCACGGTCAGCGCGAGCACGTCATGCAGCTCGCGCTGCAGGGCGGGTTGGCGCAGCTTGCCAAGAGCCTGGGAGACGCCCGCCGGCAGGATGTTCTCGGCGGCGAGCAGATCGATCGCGCTCAGCTCCGTGCCCAGAATTCGGGCCTTCTTGGGCGGCTCATCTTCTTCGATGCCCAGGCCGCTGATCTTGGCCTCGATGAACTTCGTCGCGCGGCGGCTCCAATAGGCGCCAACAAGAAACGCCGTGATGAAACCGAGACCGGGCAAAAGCAGATTGTTTTCGACAGAGGCAGTGACGAGCATCGGCAAGAAGAGGGCGAGCGTTACCAAAAAATAGAACACAACGATCGCGCCAAAGAAGATGGCGACCGGTGAAACGCTGCGCTGGCGGATAAAACGTCGCAGCGCCGAATCCTTGAGTGCTTCGCGCTGCACCCGGCAGGGCACCCCGCGCTGTTCGAGCTGAGCCTTGACCAGTGCGGCGTCGCTCTCGGTGAGCCCATTGATGAGCATGTAGGGCGGGTGCTCGTCGTTCCAGTTGGCTTGAAAAACCCGGCGCGTGTCGTCAAAGGAGAACATCAGCTCGTGCAGGGCTTTGACCTGGCGGTCCGCGAGCACCATCGGTTCGGTGTTGGCCTCGAACCACACCTCGCGCTTGAACGCCTGGTGGGGCGTAATGATGTGCAGCGCATGCTCGCCGCGCCCGGGCTCCTGGAGCAGCCGCTCAAAGGCGTGGCCGCAGTGCAAGCAGTGGCCAAGACCCTCGACGATCACGCGCTTGCAGGCCGGACACTCCGACGGCTCGCGCGCATCCCACTGGGCCCAGACCTCGACGTCGTAGTGGCCGTCGAGCGCCTCGCGCATCTGGCGAGCGGAGGCGAAGCGAAGCGCGGGGTCCGGGGCAAGCGCGCGGCAGATCGCGTGCACGAGACTGTCGGGCATGCCTTCGAGGCTGGCTTTGACGCCGTCGAGGTAGTCGGCGCGGCTTGCAAACGCCAGGCTCGAGCTCATGCGCCCATCGTGCAGGGGCGCGCCGGTGGCGAGCTCGAAGAGCATGGCGCCGGCCGAAAAAATGTCGGCGCGGGCATCGGCCTCAAGCCCCAGGATGCTCTCCGGGGCCATGGTCTCGAGCGCCCCCAAGACGCGGGTGTGCATCGTCAGCCCGACCAGCTCGTCGACGCGGGCCAGACCAAAGCCGATGATCTTGAGGGTGTCATCGGCGTCGACCAGCACGTTGGCGAGGCTCAAATCGCGGTGCCAGATGCCACGCTGATGGGCGTGCTCGAGGCCGTCGAGCAGCGCGCGTCCCAGGCGAACAACGCGCTCGGGGACCATGGCCCCCTCGTCGCGCACGAGCTCTTTGAGCGCGCGGCCTGGGGCATACTCCATGACGAGCGCCATGTGTTGCTCGGACTCGATCAGATCGTGCACGCGCACCAGCGCCGGGTGCACGAGACGCTGCACTGCAGCCATCTCCCGGCGAAAACGACGCACGACCGAGGCCTGTTCGCGCAGATGCGGCAGCAAGATCTTGAGCGCGACGGGTGTTTGCGTGCGTAGATCGCGGGCCAGGTAGACGCGCGAGAGCCGGCCCTGGCCAAGCAATCTCTCGGTCTGGAAGTACTCAACAAAAACGCCAAGGTCGTCGCTCACATACTGCTCCAAAACTCTCAGATCTCAGGAAGGATCGTAGACCTGGCCCATGAAGAGCACTGCACCTGTGGTTGTATCGCGCAAAAAGAAGGCAAACGGTCGGTCGATGGTGATCTCGACGATCTTCGAGGGCGCGCTTTCGAGCCCGATGACGGCTGCCGTCGCCGCGGCGGCCTCCGTGCCGCGCTCGTCGATGGTGATCGTGGCCTCGTGCACGAACTCGCTGATGAACAAGCGAGCGTCGCGCGTTATCGGTGAGAAGTCGGCCTGATCTGGATCAAAAGCGAGCGCCATGCCCATCGCGATCAGAGGCTCATTGAGACGGATCGGGCTTCGAACCTCGAAGCGAGGCAATCCGAGCGCGACCTCACCAGCCTCGAGTCCGGCGGCGAGCGTGCTGAGGCTGGCCGGAGTCAGCTCACCGAGTAGATCGACCGGCGAGCCTTGCTTGGGCATAACCACGAGCATCGTGACACTGGAGTTAGCATAAGGCAGCTCGACGACATCGTGCGCTTTGCTGCGCGCGTGGCGAAGCCTGCTTTGCTGGTGCATCATGGGCACCTCGATCGGGCCTCGAGCCGGCGCGTGAAAGCTCTGCGTGCGCGTGCGCTCCTCAGAGAAGGGATTTGCCCACGAACCTTTGAAATACAGCGCGTTGACCAGCACGAGGCGCGTCGTCGGGCGAATGATGCCCGAGGGCAACAGGTCGCTGATCAGCTCGCGCGTTCGCGCCTCGACCCAACTGTTGATCAGCTGGCGCGACTCTTCCGGGCTGGCCACAAAATCGACCGAGCGCATCTCGGAGCGATAGGTTTGCTCGATGGTTTGGAGAAAGTCGACGCCCGTGGACAGGCCCATCTGAACCCACATCGAGTTCGCCAGCAGCAGCGTCGGATCCGTGTCTTTCTCGCCCTCGACCTGCAGGCTTTGGACCAGCGCTCCGTAGTGGGCGTGGACCTGAGCGCCGCCACTGCTTCGCATGGCTTGCGCGATGCCATCGGCCGTCTCATGGCGCGCGCCGGCGTAACTCATGCCAAGCGCCAGGGAAATACTGAGCGGCGAGTAGACGAGGTTTTGATTCCCTGCGCCGAGGTGGCCGTAGAGGTCGAGGCCGAGCGCGGAATTGGCGCTCACGACATCGGCGTGCATCGTGGGGCCGCCCGGCCTGTCCGGTGGCGCCTGGCCCGTACGACAGCCAGCAGCAGTGATGAGCAGACTGAGCAGCGCCGCCGCAGAGATGAGCGCGAAGGCTCTGTATTTGAGCATGGATGCGATGGGCTAGGCCTTGATGCCGGGGATCTCGCCGCCAGCAGGCTTATTGTGATTGAGCCCGCCCTTGTGGCCAAAATCATCGATGAGCGAGCCGTCGTCTTTGCGAACGCCCACGGCGTTGAGGATCGTGTTGAAGAGCTGATTGTGGGGCACGAAGCCGCCCGAGGCCGTGGTGCCGGTTGCCCGAGCATCGACGTAGACGCCTTGCTTGAGGTAGCCGCCGCCGCTGCCGGCGATCACCATCGGCAAGTTCGAGTAGCCGTGAGCAATGCCGTTGGCCAGATCGTTGGTCCAAAGCGCGACGGTGTCGTCGAGCACCTGGTATTCTTCGAGGCGCTCGATCAGGTATTTGAACCAGCGCGCGTGAATGCGGTCGATCTGATGGTGCTTGTGGGCGGCGTTTTCGATCGCTGCACCTTCGGCGCCGTCGCTTTGGATGCGATGCGAAATCCAATGGAACTGAAAGCGCGAGCCGGTGGTCTCGTAGGTGGTGTGGTCGTTGCCGTTGCCGATCTGGAGGGTGGCCGCGCGCTTAAGATCGCAGGAAAACGCCAGCGCCGTGATGTCCATCATCATGTAGAGCATTTGCTGGGCGCGATTGGCGTCGCGCCATTCACCGGAGGCGCCGGTGGCCTCAATCGACTTCCAATCGGTCTCGGGCAAATGGCAGGCGAGCATGCGCTCCTCGAGCTCGCGAATCGAGTTCTGGTGCAGATCAAGGCGCGAGCGATCGGCCGTGCTCAACGCCGTCTTGCGGCGCAGGCTCTCGAATTGCTCACGAAGCAGATCGTTGACGCTCTTTCGCTGGGTGACGACCTGGTTATACAAAAGATCGTCACGGGTGTCGTCGGGATGACCGAAGAGCGATTTGTAGACCTCCCAGGGATTGCGCTCGGCGGCGCGAAGGCGCGCGTTGGTCTCGCCGGGCAGCGGCGGTGCATAGGAGAGCACCTCGTTCAAGTAGCTGCTGGTGAATCCGCCAAGCAGCGTGAGCGGCTCAGGGTTGTTGGGATTCATCTTGCGCTCGATCAAATAATCGATCGATTCGCCCGTGGCCAAGGAGCGGTTGACCGCCGGATACTCCGAGGGAGGTGTGGCGGTCAGACACTGGTTGCCACCACCGGAGTGACCACAGCCGTTGCCAGGAAAAGTGTAGCGCGTGCCGTCGACGATGAGCAGCTTGTCGGCGTGATCGGCAAGCTCGCCTACCGCGCGCATGTCGCCCTGAGCGTCCACTCTTTGCAGCATTTGCTTTGTGAGCTGGCCGCGCTCAAAGGGCCAAAAGCGCTCCGGCTCGTTGCTGGTCGCTTGCTGGACGCCGTTGCCGCTTCGAAGGCAGACGAAGTAGACCGGAGGTTTATTGTTGGCGTAGGCCGGATTGGCGTGAATCAGGCCTTCGAGAAAAGGCAGAGCCATGACGACGCCAGCGCTGCCGCGCAAAAAAGTGCGGCGGTTCATCGGGGCTTTCCACTTTTTCATTCTGTCTCCTCGTTCAAAACGGTGGCGCGGGTTACGAAGATGTCGTTGACGACGAGCAGAACCAATATATCGCGAATCTTGGCCAGGCCAGCCTCGGAGGCCTGACCGATGCGGGCGATGAGCGGCTCGTCTTTCTCGGTCGGAACGCGTCCGTAGGCGTACTCGAACCAGTGGCGCGTATAGCAATCGTGGGCGTTAGGGCTTTGAGCAACGAGCGTGCTGAACTCGACACCGTCCTGAAAGGGAAAGCTGCCGTGGCGAAAGTGCAAGACGCCGCTGGCATCGACCGGGTAGCCGTTCTCCATCTGCTGATAGCCGCCGATCGCATTGTAGTTCTCGAAGGCGAAGCCGGCCGGGTTGATGAAGACACCGTGGCAGGTGCCGCCGCAGCCTTTGGTGGCATCGGTGACGCGCTCACGATTGGTGTTTCCGACGATCACGGGGGGCAGCTCGACCTCGTCAGGAATCGGCCCCAGATCCGTACACAAGACGTGCAGGTTGATGAAGACGCCGCGCTTGATCGAGTTTTGTTCAAAGGCCGTGGACTTGTAGGAGAGAAAACCCAGGCGCGTGAGCAGACCAGCACGCTCGTTGGGATCGAGATCGACGCGTTTGAACTCCTCGCTGAACTCGCCAGACAAGCCGTAGATCGCTGCAAGCGGCTCGTTGACGAAGCTGTGCGGCGAGAGATAGAGCGCCGAGATGTCACCGGCCTCGTCATCAAAGATGATGTCCTTGATGAAGAGCTCCATCTCCTTGCGCATGGCCTGGGCGACCTCAGCGTTGAACTCGGGGAAGAGATCAGCGTTTTTCTCCATGTCGCTGAACTTGTCCAGGAGCAAGAGCTGGTTGTGGAATTCGGCGACCATGTTCTGGGCACGCTCATCGTTGACCATGCGCCGCGCGTGCAGCTCAAGGCTCGCGCGGTTGTTGAGCTCGCCGGCTGCCGCCGCCGCAAAGAGGGTGTCGTCGGGCATCGTCGACCAGAGCCCGAAGGCAAGCTTCGAGGCACGCTCGTAGGCGTCAAGCGCGACACGCGGCTGGGTCTGGGAGTGGGTGAGCTCGGTGCGGTAGAGAAAGCTCGGTGACTGCAAGAAGACGCGCAGCACGAGCTCGACGCCTTGCAAGAAGGCGTCGCCCTGGCCCATCTGCGAGGGCGCGCTCATGAAGAGGGCTAGGTGGCTTGCGAGCTCTTCGTCATCGAGTGGGCGACGGTAGGCACGCTGGCCAAATTCTTCGATGAAGGCGCGCGCGCGCGCCTCGAGCTCGTCGGGCGCGTTGGCGGGCATGATAAGCTCAAGCGCCTCAGGGCTTGAGGCGACCTCGCTTGCGAGCCTCTCGGCGGCCTCGCGGTAGTGCTCCCACAGGCGCGGGTTGACCTCGAGGATGTTGACGTTGTTGTCGAATATGCCAGCCGAGGGCGGGTCCGCAAGGAAATTGCCGGCCATCTCGGGCCGGACCGTGCGACGCAACAAATCGCGCACCGTGTTCTCCCACTGCTCATGGGTTAGACGCGTAAAGCGTGGCGGCGAGCTGGACAGGGGTTCGCGACAGGCAGGCCCCTCACAGGGCAAGTCCGGAAAATCCGGATTGACCGTGTGCACCGTATCTGGAGCAAAACCAGCGTCAGCGCTGCCGGTGTTGTTGCCGGTGTTGTTTCCGGTGTTGTTTCCGGAGTTGTTACCGGTGTTGTTGTTGGCTGGCTTTGGCGTCGTCGGACCATCGCCGTTGACGATGGTCAAATCACCGTCGAGACATCCAACGCTCAACGCAAGGCCCAGCACCAAAATCAAGCTGAGGGTTTGTTTCATGTTGCCCTCTCGTGGGTTCATGTAGGTCGAGAGGGAGAATAGCGACCCGAGAACGACACGTCAAATCAAGCCCTCGGCGCCCTGGCTGGTGCAACGCCAGGTTTTACCCGGCCACCTTGTCGACAAAAAAATCAATGAAATCAGCACTTTAGCGCCTTCAGAAGATTCCCTCCAGACCGGCGCCCGCGGAAAAGGGAATGCGAAAGATCAATCCGAGCGTCAGCGTCGTCAGGTTTCGGTCCGTCAACCACGCCCGCGAGCCCTCGAGCACCAGGCCCAACCCGAGCTCGCCATAGCTGTAGCTCGAGCCGCAGAAGGTCGAGGCCGAGAGCCGCCGGCCGCCGCGAACACCGGCCTCGCAGCCAGTCGTCGTCGCGTTGGTAAAGTCTACCACCTCGAACAACAAGCGCGCGCTGGCCGCCGGCCCGTGCGAATTGGCGCCGATCACCGATTGGTAATGGCCGCGAAAACCGCCGCCTACGCGCAGCGCTGAGTGCCTCCTATTCCAGATCATCAGTGGTGTCAGCCCCAACACGTCGATGAAGGCGCCGTGCACAAGCGCTGCGCTGGCCAGATGAAGCTCATAGCCAAGGCCGACATCGATCGGCCGATCGATCGTGTGCTCGATGAGCTGGAAGGGGTAGAGCCCGGCGCGAATGGGCAGGATGGTCTCGAGCTGACCATCGTTTTCGGGCGAGCCAGCGCGCATGCCCATGGTCACGTCAAGCGCGATGGGCGGCGTCACCCAGGCCACCGGCACACAGGCACTCAGCGAGAGGAGCAGGGTCGCAACGAGGACCAACTTCGATGAGATGTTCACAAACTGCCTTTTGAAGTCGATCAATCGGCCAAGATCACGGCGTCATGAACAGCCCTGTCAGATAGTAGCCTTGTTCGGACCTGACGATGCCCAGGGCGCCATGGGTGATTTCCGGGGTAAGAATGTTCTTGCGGTGGCCGGGCGAATCCATCCAACCGCGATGAGCGAAGGCCATGTTGGGGGTCAGGGCGATGTTCTCGGCCGCCCTGTTAAAGCTCAAGCCGCGCGCCTTCATGCGGGTGAACGGATCTTGGCCATCGGGGCCGACGTGGTCGAAGTAGTTTTTGTCTTTCATGTCTTTGGAGTGGGCGCGGGCGACCCAGACCAGGCGCAAATCGCACTGCAGCGGCGCCAACTTGCGTTGCACGCGCTCGCAGTTGGCGAGGCGAAACATCAAGGTCTCGAAATCGTCGCCGCAGCGTTGGCCGCGATCCGCGCGCACCTCGGTCCATGTGCCGCGCGGCACATCTTCGGAATAGTCGCCGGCCAGTCCGCTGGCGTCGATATCGTCGATCGTGCACTGCACGTTTTTCGAGCGGGCGGCCTCCTTCCAGTCGCCGCCGGTGGCTTCGCGGGCAATACCCTCGGGAACGCTGACCATGGTCGCGACCGGTTCGCCTCTCGAGCCACTCGTGCACGAAGCTGCGAGCAGGGCGGTGAGGACCCAAAAGAGCGTGCGAATAAAATGGGGCGATCGTCTGCGCGTTTTCATCGGGACCATTGTCGCGCAAACTCGGGCGCCTGCCAACTGGCGAGTCCGCAAACGCCGAAGGGCCGCATCAATGCGGCCCTTCGGGGGATGTCACAAACTTTCAGGGAGCGCTCAGTTGATCAGTTCACCGCTGGGATTGCTGATCGTGAACTTGCGTGACGCACCGTTCTTTACGGCCGGTGCCGTCGATTGCAGGGTCATGCGCTTGTCGCCCACGGTCACATCAACGGTGAAGGGCACGGACTTGGTGCCCGAGTAGTTGACGGCCCAGACCTGGTAGTTGCCTTGCGTTGCCGCCCTGGTCCAGTAGACCGACTCCATCTGGAGCTTGGTGCTGGTGGCGCAGGTGCTGCCAATGCAAGAATCCGAATCGAACTGACCGCCGTCGGCGATGTTGCGGTTGCGGTACCACAGTTTCTCACCGCTGGGCGTGAGCACGTGGATGTCCAGGTCGGTGTTCGCCTCCCAGGTCAGCGTGAAACGCAGCGAGCCACTCTTGACGCAGGCCTTGTTGACGCACTCGGCGGCGCCGGTGCACTGCGCATCGGAGGTGCAGGTGTTCGTGGTCGGCTGAGTCGGCTGAGTCGGTGTGGTCGGGTTGGTCGGCTGCGTGGTGGCCGGCGGCGTCGAGCCACTGCAAACCTGCGGGCTGACCGTCTTGCCGGCGCGGTACTCCCAGTGCCAGGCTTCGCTGGGCACGGTGCGGCGAAAGCCGTAGTTGGCGGCGTTGCGGTTGAGCCAGTTGAGCACGCCCGGGGCGCGGGTATTGAGATCGAGTGCCAGACCGTTTTGGTGGTTGCTGCGACCTGGGCGAGCGGCCAGGTTGCCGTTGTTGCAGCGCTTGCTCAGGTAGCAGTTGTACAGGTACTGCTGCTCCGCCATCGTGCGAAAGCCACTGATGACCTGCAGCTTGACGCCGTTCCTGGCGGCGGCCAGACGCATCTTCTCATAGGCTGAGCCGGTGTTGAGGCCGACGTTCTTGCCGTCCATCTTGATCACGGTGATGTCGGCCAGGCGGTTGCCACCGGAGTAGGCGGCCATCTTCGTCTTGGCGCAGCTCGTGATCAGCGCCTGGTGCAGCACCCTCAACTCACCGCTGCGCGTGCTCAGGTCGTCGTCGCCCTGGGCATCCGCTTCGCCAAGCGCGAGGTAGTCGGCATCGTCGTAGAGCTCGGAGTCATCCTCGTGCTCGTGGCTGTGGTCGTGCGCTTCCAGGTTATCGCTGAAGAATTCGAGGCGAAGATACTCGAGGGCCGCCGCGGAGCGAAAACGAAAGGCCACGCCGGGCTCGACCAGGTTGATGATGCCGCCGTGCATTCCGGCGTAGGCGTGCTCGGGAGCGAAGGTCGTCCACTCGGTCCAAAACCCACCGGCATCATAGACCTGGTATTGCAAGTTCAGAAGCTCGCCGCTGACAAACACCTCGACACCGCGAAACGGTCCCTCGGTAAACAGCTCGACGGGCTGGCTCTCACCGTAGGCGGCGTCGAAGTCGACGTACTCGAAGTCGAATACCTGGCCCATCAAGCCGGCTTCGATGGCCTCGCTGTGCTCGCCCTCACCGGTGAAGTCGGTCTGGTCCGGGTTGGCCGACGTTGCATTCGAGCTGCCGCCGTAAACCACCTGAGACTCGGTGCAGCCGATGCCGCTAAGCAGGAAAACCGCAATCAGGCCCAGTGCCATGAATCGGGTCGCGTTCTTGAGAGAATGATGGTTCGAGTTCATGGTCTCATCTCCTTGCTCAGGGGCTTGCGGTCCATCCGCGCCTACTGTGTGTTGATGTAGGTGCATGTCTGGTGCCAACATACCCCAGAAAGATGTAATCGACCGAAAATAGCCTCTTTCGCCCACCCATGGCCGGTTTGTCGCCCCAAAGTGCTCAGGAACGTGTGCCACATTGTCTCACCGTGGGGTCAGGTGAGACCGCCCGCCAGACCCCACTGAGGTCAGTTGGCCTGGGGTGCAAAGTCGAAGGGATAGCGCACGTTGATGACGCCCCCACCTTGGGGGGCTTCAAACTCGAGATCGCCGACGTTGACAAGCAAGCAGTCATGCAGCGCGGCGTCGTGCAAGGTGGTGGCATCGCCGAGTTCACTCATCTGCACACGCCCCGCTCCGCTCTCGGCACTGATCGTAAAGGCCAACACGATGCGGCCATCGGCCTCGGGAAAGTCTTTGAGCGTTTGCTCGTAGCATTGTTTGGCAAGCGGCTTGAGCGCCTCGATGCCTTCGAGAATCGCCTCGCGAGAGAGCACACCACTGGGCTCTTCATCGCTGTGCGCCTCCTCTTCGCTGGCGGTACCTGGCAACGCCTCGCTCGCGGCCCTGGCGAGCGCCTCGACGCTGACCTGAGACGGCTGGGGGGCCGCTCTCGCCGGCCCCAAGCTCTGCACGCTCATCTGCCAGCGCCGGTGATGGGTCGGAGGTGCTGCGCAGCCACACGATGGCGAGCCCTGGTTATTATGCCTTCATACCGGGGATCTCGCCGCCAGGCTGCTGGTTGCGCGTGTCGCTGCCTTTGTGGCCAAAATCATCGATCGGCGAGCCGTCGTCATTGCGTACGCCGACGGCGTTGAGGATGGTGTTGAAGAGCTGGTTGTTGGCCACAAAGCCGCGGGGAGGAAACTCGAGCGACGCCGGCGAGATGGTGGCCGTGGCGCGCGCATCGACGTAGACGCCTTGTTTGAGGTAGCCGCCGCCGCTGCCGGCGATGACGACCGGCAGGTTGTGGAAGGCGTGCATGCGTCCGGTGGCTACGTCGTTGGTCCACAGCGCGATGCTGTTATCGAGCAAGGTGCCCTGATCGGTGTCGTACTCGTCGAGGCGCTCAATCAGGTATTTGAACCAGCGCGCGTGAATGCGATCGATCTGGTAGTGCACATGGTCGGCGTTAGCGATCGGGTCGCCGTCGCCGCCGTCGCTCTGGATGCGGTGCGAGACCCAGTGAAACTGGTAGGCCGGGCCAGTGGTGTTGTAGGTCATGAAGTCGGCGCCGCTGCCGATCTGGATCGTGGCCGCGCGCTTGAGATCGCAGGCAAAGGCCAGGGCCGTGATGTCCATCATCATGTGCAAAATAGGCTCGGCGTTCGAGGCGTTTTGCCAGGCGTTGGAGTCACCGGCGGCCTCGATCGCCTTCCACTCGGCCTCGGGCAGATGGCAGGCGAGCATGCGCTCCTCGAGCTCGAAGATCGAGTTCTGGTAGAGATCGAGGCGCACGTGATCGGCCTGGCTCAGGCCGCTGTTGCGGCGAAGATCGCCGAGCTGGTCGCGCAGCAGGTCGTTGACGCTCTGGCGCTGCTTGACGATCTTGTTGAACATCAGGTCGTCATGCACATCGCTGGGATTGCCAAAGAGTGACTTGTAGATCTGCCACGGGTTGCGCTCGCTGACGCGAACGCGCGCCTTGAACTGGCCGGGCAGCGGGGGCGCATAGGAGATGATGTCGTCGATGAAGCCACCGATCACGCCGGCGGCCATCGTCAGCGGCTCAGCCACGTTGACGCCATTGGCGTTGATGCGTGGCTTCATTTTTTGCTCGATCACCCAGTCGACCGAGGGATCTGCCGGTCGCGACCTGCTGGCGTGGCCGTCGTCGTCGGGAAAAGGTGGCGAGGCGGTCAGGCACTGGTTGCCACCACCGGAGTGTCCGCAGCCGCGCCCTTCATAGGAGTAGCGGATGCCATCGACGATCAGCAGCTTGTCGCGGTGTGCGACGAGCTCACCGGTGGTTCGAATCTCGTTTTGCGCGTTGGTGCGAAGCATCATCTCTTGGGTGAGCGCACCGCGCTCAAAGGGCCAGAAGCGCTCCGGCTCAAACACCGGTGCGCCCATGGTCGGGTCGCAAAACTGGGCGACGCCGTTGCCGCTTCGCAAGCAGACGAAATAGACCGGACGCTGGGTGTTTGCGAGCGCCGGCGATGTGCGCACCAGCCCCTCGAGAAACGGCAGAGCCATGACGACGCCGGCGCTGCCGCGCAAGAAGTTGCGACGGCTCATCGGGGCTTTCCACGTCTTCATTCTGTCTCCTCGGTCGGTGCGCTCGAGCGGGTTACGAAGATATCGTTGACGACGAGCAGCACCAGCATGTCGCGAATTTTGGCCAGGCCAGCCTCGGAGGCCTGGCTGATGCGCGCGATCAAAGGCTCGTCTTTGTCCGTCGGCGAGCGGCCATAGGCGAACTCGAACCAGTGGCGCGTGTAGCAGTCGTGCGCGTCCGGGCTTTGCGCGATCAGCGTGTTGAACTCGATGCTGTTTTGGAAGGGGAAGGTGCCATGGCGAAAGTGGAAGATGCCGGTGGCATCGACCGGATAGCCGTTCTCCACCTCCTGGTAGCGGCCCAGGGCGTTGTAGTTCTCAAAGGCGAAGCCTGCCGGGTTGATCAAGGAGTTATGGCAGGTGCCGCCGCAGCCGGCGGTGTTCGCCGTGATCCGCTCGCGATTGGTGTGGCCGCCGGCGCCCTCGGTCGAGCCGATATCGTCGGGGATCGTGCCCAGCTGATTGCACAACACGTGCAGATTGACGAAGACCCCGCGCTTGATCGAGCTCTGCTCGTAGGCGTTGGCGTGGGTCGACAAGAAACCCAGTCGCGTCAGCAGGCCGGCGCGCTCGCGGGGGTCGAGATCGACGCGTTTGAACTCCTCGTCGAACTCGCCGGGCAGACCGTAAATGGCGGCCAGCGGCGCGTTGACGAAGCTGTGCGGCGAGAGATAGAGCGCCGAGAGGTCGCCGGCCTCGTCCTCAAAGATGATGTCCTTGATGAAGAGCTCCATCTCCTTGCGCATGGCCTGGGCGACGTCGGCGTTGAACTCGGGGAAGCGCTCGGCGTCCTTGGCGAGCTCGCGAAAGGCGTCAAAATGCAAGAGCTGGCTGTGAAAGTCGACGATGGTATCTTCGGCGCGCGCGTCGTTGATCATGCGCCGCGCATGGCGCTCGAGGCCGGCACGCTGATCGAGCTCACCGGCGGCGGCGGCCTCGAAGAGCAGGTCGTCAGGCATCGTCGACCAGAGGCTAAAGGACAGCTTCGCGGCGCGCTCGTAGGCGTTGAGCGCGACGACCGGCGCGCTCTCGGAGTGGGTGAGCTCGGAGCGAAAGACAAAATGCGGTGACTGCAAAAAGACGCGCAGCAAGAGCTCGACGCCCTGGACAAAAGCATCGCCCTCGCCCATGAGCTGCTCGGCCATCGCGAATATCTCCAGATGTCGCGCGATCTCGTCCTCGCCCAGCGGGCGGCGGTAGGCGCGCTTGCCGACGTGCTCGATGAATGCGCGAGCGCGTGCATCGAGCACGTCGGGCGCGTCGGCGGGCATGATGCGCGCCAGCGCCTCGGGGCTGGTGGCCACCTGGCGCGCGAGCGTCTCGGCGCCTACGCGGTAGGAATCCCAAAGGCTGGCGGTGAAATCGAGCGCGGCGCTGTTGTTGTTGAAGCTGCCGGCCGAGTCGGGATCGGGCAAAAAGTTGGTCGACAGGTTGGGACGCGCATCCAGGCGCAGCAGATCGCGCATCGTGTTCTCCCACTGCTCGTGGGTCAGGCGGGTAAAGCGTGGCGGCGCACTGGGCTCGGGCGCGCGACAGGCCGCTCCCTCGCAGGGCAAATCCGGAAAGTCCGGATTGATCGTCGGATCGATGTCGGCGCCAGCATCGGCGGTGCCCGGATCGACATGGGTATCGGGGCTCGTGCTCTCGTCCGGCGCACGCACCGTCAGACTTCCGTCGAAACATCCGAGAATCAAGGTGGCGCACAGAGCGGCGAGCAGACCGAGGGTTCGTTTCATGATGCCTCTCGTGGGTTTTCTTTCGCATGAGAGGATAACGGGCCGGTTACAGCACGTCAAACAAGTTTCCGATGAGCACGCCTAAGGGGCACGCCAGCGCAAGCTCACGCCTGGCTGCGAGCTTGCGCCAAGATGGGTCTCGCGTTAAGGTTTGAGCCGCGCATTCCATGAGCATTGACGCTCAGTTTGTGGTTTACCAACGAGCATCAAAGTGAGGATTGAGCGCCATGATTACCAAGGCTTTACGAGTGGGTGGGAAGTTGTCGTTGGCCGTTGGCGTGATGGGATTTTTGGGATGCGCGAGCGCCGCGCCGGCCGGTGGCGACGATGAAAATGTGGTCGAGACGGCCACGACCTCCGAGACGCTCGCCGAGGCCGCGCCGATACGCACCGAGCCCGAGCTTTGGACCTACAAGCACAGCGACTTGTGGAGTCAGGTCTTGACCAGCTCCAAGCGCGATGTTCGCGGCTCCGAGAGCGAGAACAGCAATTGCCAGGGCTCGGTTGACGTCGTGCAAATTGGGTCGTGCTTTCGCTGGGAGTTGACTGTGCCCTGCGAAACCGAGGGCGAGAAGCTGCTGCATGCCTTCTCCAAGAGCAGGCCGCGCGATGGCGAGGTCTGCCGTGATCAAGATGGCGCCTGGACGCTTCGCGACACGCCCGACGGCGGAAGCTGCTCGGCCGCGGTCAGCGAACAAGAGAGCGGCCTGGTTAGCGCCCTGGTCGTGCACTGCGAATGGATGTCCCAGGACCGCTTGCGCACGGGGAAATCCGAGTTCGCCTTCGCACCGTGATCTGAATGCTCAGTGCCAGAACATGGATTGCCAAGTTTGATGCGCGCATCGCCGTGGCCGCACGCGCGCGGCTGCGCCGCTGGATGCCGGCGTGCTTCTTCGTCGCAGGCTTTGCCTTCGACGCGCTCACCCTGGGCGGCGAGATCAATCCACTGGCGCTGATGGCCGTGTGCGGCTGGGCAATGGGTGCCGCGCTCGCCTTCTTCTTGCAAGCCCGCGAGTTTTTGGTGCGCTTTGAGCGCTGGATCGCGCTGCTGCTTCATCTGTGTTTGGGCTCGCTCTTTAGCGCCCTGGCCGTGCTCTATTTTCGAAGCGCCGGGCATCTGTTTTCGCTGTTGATCGTTGCGGCGCTGGGCATGTTGATGCTGTGGAACGAGTTCGGCAATCGCGAGCGCCGCCAACGCGAGCTGCTCTGGGGCATCTACTGCGTCAGCCTGGTGATGTTGTTCAACGTCATGCTTCCCTATCTGCTCGGAAGCGTTCGCCCGGTGTGGTTTTATGTGAGCACGGCAGCGGCGGTGGCTTTGATCTGGGCGTTGAAGTTTTTGGCCAACGTGCCGATCACCACGGTGCGAACCGCGAGCGCGGTGGCCCTGATGTTGGCTGTCGCCTATCCGCTGGGTTTGATCCCGCCGGTGCCCCTGGTCATGGAGAGCAGTCTTGTGGGAACGGACTTCAAAAAGAGCGCTGGTCAATACCTGTGCCAGGTCGAACCACGCGCCTTGATCGAGCGCGTCGGCCTGCGAAGGCCCACCGTACACCGTGCCAAAGGCGAGGCCGTCTATGTGCTCTCGGCCGTCTCGGCTCCGCCGGGCGCGCAGGCAAGCCTCGAGCATCGCTGGCGCCGCTCGACCGAGGACGGATGGAAGACCACCGACACGCTCAAGATGGAGGTGCGCGGTGGGCGAAAAGGCGGCTGGCGTTTCTATTCGAGAAAACGAAATACCACGCCCGGTCTGTGGCGCGTGGAGACGGCGCTCGTGGGCGGCGCGGTGCTCGGCTACGAGACCTTCATCATCGCACAACCTGGCGCCGAGCAGACGGTGGTCAAATTCGAGCAAGCCCTGTGAGCGCGCTCAGTCCATGAGCAGCATCACGCCGTAGACGACGCCGGCAATACCCACCGCATAGAGCGCCAGGGGCACGAAGTCGAGCGCGTCGTATTGGCCGTTAGCCGCCGAGGCCGGAATGATGTCGAGTGCCAGCCCGGCGAGCATGACGCCGCCGCCGCCGCCCAGCCAGTACAGGCCGGTGTTGGCGGCAGGCTCGACGTGGGGCGGGCGAACCACGGAGGTCTCAAGGCCACCCTCACTGGGACTCGAGCCGGGGTTGAGCGCGGCCGCGGCCGAGACAGATATGCTCAGCTTTGCGCGTGAGGTCTTCATCGGTTGAACGTTGACCGAGGTCTCGCTGAGCTGGCCATCGAGCTCACCGCGAACGAGGTAATCGCCCGGCGCGCGCACCAACTCCTCGCCGTTGCATGGCAGCGGGCCTTCGTCGCCGACGAAGAGCTTGATCGTGGCCGGCTCGCACACGACGACGACCTTGCCCGGACAGCTCTGGGCGAGCTCCTCGCGGTACTTATTGACCGTCGCCGCGACCTGTTTGGGCGTGGGATTGTCAATCGCGGGCGCGTCGAGCGCGAGCCCAAAGTGCCGCTCGGCCTTGTAGCACTCGCCGAAGCGCTGGTAGGCGCGGCCCAGGTTAACGTGGGTGATGTTGAGCGGGCCGAGCGCGAGCGAGGCTTCGAAGAGATGGATGGCTTCGGGCAGATTGCCGGCGATGACGGCCTCGACGCCCTGCTCGTTGAGCTCGAGTTGGCCGGCCGTGGGCACGATCGGCTTGCCCTGGGCAAACAGCGGTGTGCTGATCAGGACCAGTGAAGCGAGCGCGATCGTCGCGAGTAGTTGGGTTGGCTTGGGCATTAAATACATCTTTTTGGGTTAAACGCAGCCCGAGGATTCAAGGAACGAATTGCATCCTGGGCTTGGGTTTGGGCTCGACTTTGGGCTCGAACTTTCGCGGCTGCGGCGCGCGCTCGCGTGGTGCGACCTTGGCCTGCGCCGAGAGACGGATCACGGCGTCGGGACCATCGCCCGCTCTCAGCGTGAGCGCGGTGTCTGAGTGGCCAGCAAGCCTGGCGACGAGTTCGAGCGGGCCACTCTCGTCTTGGCTAAAGTCGATGTTCACCGGCGCCACACCAAGCAAGGTGTCGGCGCGGTAGATGCTGGCCCCGGCCGGCTCGGAGAGCACGCGCACGGTGACGATGACTGGCGCCGGCGCTGCCTCGACGATCGCCAGGTTGGCAACGACGTCGGCGACCTCTTCGACTGCGGCTATCGCCTCGGCGGCCTCGATGTTCTCGGCAAGCGGCTCGGCAACCGGCTGGTTGATCACCCACAGCGAGGCGATGGCTGCACCGACGAGCAGCATGAGCACGATCGCCAAAGTGAGCATCGTCCTGGTCGCGATTGCGGTGGAAGGCGCATCGGGCTGCAACGCATCAAGGGCATGGGTGCGTTGCGAGTCTGCGGCACCGATGCTCGCTGTTGGCATGACGTTTTGAGCCGCGTTTTGTGCAGCCTTTGGCGCCGCGCTTGGCCGATGATCAGGCGCAGCACTCAGCGACTGCGCGGCCTGAGGAAACTGCTCGAGCGTGCGCTGAAAGGCTTGTTCTTCGGTGATCGGGCGTGTGCGCTCGCCGGTCTGACGATGGCCGGGCGCCACTTCGGCCGAGGTGACGCCGATCTTGCGGTAGGGCTCGTTGGAGGTGATCCGCATGATCGTCGATGGATCGATGCGCCGAAGGGCTTCGCTAAAGGCTGTGGCCTCCGCGAAGCGATCAGCTGGGTCGAAGGCCATCGCCGTATCGAGGATCGAGCCCAGCGGCCCGTCGAGCAAGCTCTGCGGGATGATCAGCTCGCGCGAGGCGTGCATGATCGCGCAGCGCCAGGGGTTTTCGTGATCGACGACGGGGCGGCCCGAGAGCATTTCGACGAAGATCAAGCCCATCTGATAGACATCGAGCGCCGGGCTAACAATCTGGGCTTCAACGTACTCCGGCGCCATGTATTGAGGCGTTCCAAGCATGTAGCCCGTGGCGGTGAGGCGCGCGTTGCTCGCCTCACCGATGTGCGCGATGCCAAAATCGACCAGGCGCAGTGATTCACGCCCGCCGCCGGTGGTCGCCAAAAAGAGGTTGGAGGGCTTCAAATCCTTGTGCACGATTCCAAGGCCGTGGGCTTCGCCCAGGGCGTCGAGCGTATCGCAAAAGAGCGGAAGCGCGCGCATCGGGTCCATCGGCCCGTGGATGCCAAGCTCGCTCTCGAGGTCGTGGCCTTCGAGCAGCTCCATGATGATGAAGGGGTGGCGCCCGGTGTCGAGCACGCCGAAATCGAAGATCTGGACCACACAGCGGTGGCGGATCTTGGCGGCCAGTCTGGCCTCGCGCTGAAAGCGTTTGAGCAGAGTATCGACTGCGGTGGGCTGGCCCATCGCCGGCAGGTTGAGCACCTTGATCGCCACATCGCGCTCAATCACGCGATCGAAGGCCTTGAACACCACGGCAAAACCGCCGGCACCGATCGCGCTCGAGATCTCGTAGCGATCGTTGACCAAGGAGCCGGGTTCAAGCGCGACATCATGATGTGCGCGAACGTCGTCCGTCATGCCGAGTTACACCTCGTGATACGCTCTGAAGCACAGAGCAGACTTGTGAGGTATGTAGCTTAATCTGGATTCGATCAAATTCCCACAAACTTGTTTGCCGCGCCCGATCCGTGTGCCGCCAGCACTTGCCGATCGCGCCAAAACATGGCAAAGAATAGGCCATCGTTACAACCACAAAACCCGAGGCTGATTTCCATGGTAGAGCTCATTGATCAGGCCGAGCTGCTCAAAGCTGGCGCATACCTTCCCTCCCACGCCGTGATCGCCGATGGTGCGAGCGTCGATGTGATCGACGCACGCCTCTACCGCCACCGGGCGTTGGGCGCGCGAACGATCATTCGGCTGACGCCGAGCATGCTGGCCAGCGGCGAAGACGGGGCCATGAATTTCTTTGGTTTTGATGAGCCCGAGGTGCACCAGCGCGTGGCCCAGCGCCAGCGCCAGGCGCTGGGATTTCCAAGCTGGGTGCTCGTTCACGATCCGGACAACGGCCCGCGCGCGCTCGAGATCTCCAAGGCGATCGGGCGCCAGGCAAAGCGCGCGCAGTCGAGCCCCAAGCTCGCCAAGGAGGCCTTCGACGCGATCGGTGACGAGCTGGCGCGCGAGCTGCCGCACTTTCTGCCTTCCTTTTACGAGCAGGTCGGGCGCGTGTTTCTCGAGGCCAACAGCCCATCGTTTGCGGCGACGGCCTTTTCCAAGGCGCGCGAGGCCGAGCAGGTCTACGCGCTCACGGTCGACGAAGCGCAGCGCAGCGAGGCATTCATCGAGTTTGCGCTGGCCGGCGCATTGACCAACAAGGTCATGACTACCCATGCCGCCGATCTGGTCAAGCGCCACGGCGCAGCAAGCGCCTATGCGGTGTTCTTCGAGCTGAGCGTGCGGCGCACGCTGGGCGGCACGCCGCCGCACAACGAGCTGGTCATCCAGCTTCGCCGTTTGGCCAAGGGCGCTGGCCTCAATGCCATCGGTGAGGACGTGCGCTTTATCGAGCAGATTTGGCCAGCATCGAGCCTCTCTCGAGCGCCTCAAAAATTCTTCGAGAGCTATAAGAAGGCCCTCGCATCGTTGGCCAAAGACTCTGTGGCCGTTCGCCAACGCTTGCTCAACCTGTTTCCCGACGCGCTGGAGGACGAGGCGGCGCGGGACTGGCTCGAGCTGCTCGAACAATGCGGCGCACTCGAGGGCCTGCACAACCTGGCGCAGGGCGATCACGCCCAGCCCGAGGGCAGCCTGGCTGCCTGGTTTGGTCGCATGTGCAGCTTTGTGCGGGAGAACGAGCGCCAGCCGGACGCCATGTTTGTGCTCTTGCGTGCGATCGCGCCCCGGCTTCGCGAGCAGGCCGAGCCCCTTAGCCTTTGCAGCGACAGCGCTTACAGCTACGTGGACGTCGATATCGAGTTGGCCGATTTGGCCCTCGAGCTTGGCCTCGCGCTCGACGACTCGCGCGATTTCGCTCTGGGTGCCTGGGCTTATGCGCGCTCGCTGGGCGACTCGAGCGAGCGCGGCCGAGACCTGCTCTTTGTCGGCCAGGACCCACGCTTCAAGGGGCGCCTCGACGACTCGATCAGCGCTGTTTTTGGCGATGCGCAGTTTCAAAGCTTCGCCGCCTTGTGCCCCGGACTAAAAGACGCGCGGCGCAACTGGTTGAACGCCCGCCTCGACGCGCTCCAAGGCTGCGCGGTTCCCGGCCTCGCCACCCCGCTCGAGGAGCTCGGCGAAGAAACCACGGCCAAAGTCTGGGCTGAGTTTCCCGAGGCCTTCACGCGCGCCGCGCTCTTTGACCCGGTCGATGCGATCGTCATCTCACTTCGTACGGGCCTGGTCGAAGAGTTCAGCTGGCCGGCCTACGAGCAGGCCTGGGCGAGCTTCGAGAAACCGAACGAAGAGTCGAGCGTCGAGGTCAGCGGCAGCTTCCCCTACTTGATCTTGAACGACACGATCCGCGCGGTCGTCATCGGTCCAACAGGCCCGGTGCTCGAGCATGAGTTTCAGTTGCCCAAGCTGCGCGAGGTCAATTGGCTGGCTTACGCCGGCGGCCAGCTCTTCGCCTGCATGGAGGACAAGAACTGGGAGACGGTGAACTATTGGAGTGCAACACCCAAGACAACCATCGATGCGTACACCTACTATCTGTCGCTTCCCTCGATCTCTGTGGAGCTCGCCGATGGCGGCATCTGTTATGGTGCGCGCGCTGTTTATCCCGGCGACAACGAGTTCAAATACAACAGGCACCTGTACTGTGACGCACAAAACTTCTGGGTGGCGGACGACGAATACGACGTGACGAGCCTGCTCGAGCTCGATGCCCGAAGCGGCAAGTGCGGGCGCGCCTCTTTGCCGGCCTTCTTCGAGGCGTTCGTGGCCGATGGCAAGGCGCTCGAGCTCGGTGTCTGCGAGCTGTACCCGGTGGCCTCGCTCGAGAGCTCGCCGCTTGGCGTGGTCGATGGGCTCTATGGCTTGCGCGTTCGCAGCGACAAAGACTCTGGAGTCTTCGAGGTCGAGGGCATCGACGGGCGAGTATTTGTCGGGCCGATCGGCGGCAACGATCACCCCGACGCGCTGGTCGCAATGCCCGGCGCCGAGCTCTTGCGCCCGGTGACGGATCACCGATCGCCCTCAATCTGGTCGCCCACCGACAACGTCGCTGGCGATGACGGTGGACTGGTCAAGAGCGCGATGCGCCGCCTCGACCTGGCCTTCTGGCACTACTTTGTGCCGCGCTCGCCCAGGGACTCCGTCCTGTTGCGCAAGGTCGACCCGGCCCAGATCGCCGCGCTGGTGCTCACCGAGCTCAAAGCCCGGCTGGC
This sequence comes from Lujinxingiaceae bacterium, assembly GCA_013697635.1. GTDB lineage: Bacteria > Myxococcota_A > Bradymonadia > Bradymonadales > Bradymonadaceae > JACCWM01. Next base: position 44,250 of record JACCWM010000198.1, read on the forward strand.
CAAGGAGAAGAACCCGGCGAGTTGGCCCTCGATGGAGGCCGCGCTGGTGCGACTGTCGACGCGGGGCAGCGATGCGTGCGGCCCCCTCGATCTTCAAAACACTCTGCTCGGCTCGGCCGTCGCACAGACGATCGCCTGTGCGGTCGACAGCTATTGGGAATTCTTAGCCAGGCTCGATGGCCGCCTCGCCTCGAGCGCTGCGACCGGCGAGGTCGCCGACGGCGAGCTGATCGACGAGCAGGTGCACAGCGCCATCTCGCTGCACTTCAACGATCGCTACGGCTGGCACTGGAACAGCGACGACGTCTCGTTGAGCCGCGAGCTGCAAAAGATTGCGCACTTCTTTTTCCAGGGCGAGCTTGCCACGAGCCTGGCCTACACCTCAACCGACTGGCCTCACGTCTTTGGTCGCGAGAGCGTGCTTTTGTGGCATCTCACAAAGAGCGACCTCTCGCCCCACGAGGTCACGACGATGCGGGCCTTCTTGCAGCTTTGGGCCGAGCTCGGCTTTCTCGATTATCCGGGACGCATGCGCCTGGTCGAGTACTGCGCCACAGGTCAGCCGCCCGAGGGCTGGCCCGAGGACGAAGACCAGGTCGTCTGGTGCTTCGAGCAGGCCGGCAACCGCTATGTGGCGGTCCGTGGTGACAAGGATGAAGACGACCGGACCTGGGATTTTCAGGTGCTCGAATACGCGCCCGACGCCGCCTTCAAGGCGCTCGGGGGCCACGCGCTCAAAGGCGAGGAATTGCTGGCTTTGCCCTCGCTGACGGCGGGTAACCTGACAGATTTCACCGCGGCCTTGGAGGCAAACGGCCCGCTTGGCTTCGATGCTGCGGGTGCCCATTATCTGGCCGAGCAGACCGGCCTGAGCTATGGCGAGGCGGCGCTGGTGATGGCCGGCCTGCCCAAGATGAGCTCGTGGGAGAAGAACTTTTTGCCCACGGAGCTGCGCACCCAAATGGGGCTCAAGGTCAACGAAGCCACCGCCGCGCGCGACAGCCTCAATAGCCTGGATTCCCAGAAGCTTGCAGCCTTTCAGGCGCGCGCGCTTCCCGCCGATCCCGCGATCTTGTGGCGCGCCCACGATTCCGAGAATCCAGGCCTGGGCCATGCGGGCTTCCTCGCGCAAGCCTGGAAGACGGCCATCGGGCGCGTGGCAGTCGTGCCTGCCGACTTGCTCAACGAGCTCACCTCGACGCTCGAGCTGTACCAAAACACCAAGCAGATACTCGGCGCCCTTCTCGATCCACAAGGCTCAGTCTTTGCACAGCCGGCGCAAAGCGTGGTGAAGTACGACTACACCTTTGAGGTGGCGACCACGCTCGCCGACGGCCGCAGCGTCGATCTGGCCGAGCATGTGTCCGACGCGCTGAGCGTGATCGGCCACCTATTTGTGATGCAGCCCGTGGGCGACTCGGTGCGACAGGCGGCGCTGGTGCTGGCTCCCTTGCTGCGCCAGAGCCTCGAGGCGCCCGAGCTGATCTTCGAGCTCTCGAGCATCGAGAGCTGGAACAAAAAGGCGAAGCTCTGGAAGCAGCTCACCACGGGCTGGCTTGAAGGCGTCGGCGGCGAGCCGATCGAAGGCGGGGTCGACAACGGATTCTTGATAGCCCGGGTCGACGACGACGAGGCCAGCCTGTTTTTTCGCCCGGCCCGCCGATTGAGTGGTGCCGATCACCCCCTCTATGAGCTGACCCATCGCAGCGAACCCAGCCCCGGCTCGCTGGTCTGCGAGCAAATCCTGGCACCGGGCTTTGCCGCGCTCCTCGAGCGCATCGCCACAACACCGGTGCCCGAGGGGCAATACGAGGCCAACGCCTTGCACGCCTGCCCCGAGCTTACAGCCGAGGTGCAAAAGACTCTGGACGTGGGCAGCGATGGCGCCGTCTTATTTTTGCAGACGCTCGCGCTCTACAATCCCACCACGGCCCACGTGCGCACCTGGAACGGCTGGACGGCCGCGCGCTACAAGAAAGCCGGCGCCGAGCTCGTCGCCAAAGGGCTGCTCATCGAGGCCAAGCGCGCGCGCGCCGGGCGCACTTTATTTGTCGATGGGGGCTGGCAGGACTTCAAGAAGCCGCACCTGCCGCTCGAGACCTGGAAGCTTACGCTGTACGGCATTGCCGCCGATGCGCGGCCGGCGCGCGCCATCGTGGTGGGCGAGCCTTTGCACACGTTGTTTGCAAAGGCCTGGGCTCGCTGGGCTGCAGGCGAGCGTCCAGGCTTTTGAGGGTGTCCTGTTTGAACGCGCCTACTGGCGCGGGCTGGATAGGGCCGTGCAGACCTCGTCCTCGACCTTCTTGGAGAGCGCGTGCAGATCGCCGATGAGCAGCGCCTCGGTGGCGTGCTCGCGCAAGAAGGCGTCGGCTTCGGAGTGCAGGCTGTTGGAGCCGGTGATCAGCAAAATGCGCCCGGAGGCGCCGCTGACCAGAGCGTCGTTGAGTGAGTCGATGCTGGCCAGGTTGATCTGGGTAAGGTTGGGGCCGTTGTCGATGGCGTACTTGGCCACGGCCGCCGAGAGGGCGAAGCCGGCCGTCTGGCTGATTCGCGTGGGGTTGGGCAGGCCGGCCAATACGGCGTCGGAGATCATCGACGTATTGCCGAGCACGACTGTGTCGCGAATATTGAACTGGGTCAGCAAGCGCGCTGTGACCGCCGGGATGGTGTCGCGGTGCACGAGCAAAATCGGCGCGCGCATCGCCGAGGCGACGCCGCCGATGGTGATCGCCGAGAGCATGTGCTGGTTGTCGGCCGAGATGATGAAGGCAATCGAGGTGGTCGGATTCATTGCCTCGGCGATCAAGGCGGCGGTGTCCTCACGCTCCTGGCCGCCGTAGCGCACCACGTTGTAGCCATCGCCTCGAAGCTTGGTCGCCACGGTCTCGGAGACGGCCAACACGCCGCCGACGATGATCACATTCTTAACACCCAGGCGCTTGAGCGCGTTTTCGGTCACGGGCGGCACGCGGGTAAACTCGGTGAGCAAGATCGGTGCCTGGCGCGCGTGAGCCAGCGGGCCGGCCGTGATCGCGTCCGGGGAGACGTCGAGCGAAGACACGCGGCCCAACGCCAAGATCGCCGTATCGGCGCCGTTGTCATAGAGCTTCAGTGCAAAACTTGCCGCCGTATAATAGCGGCGCAGGCTGGGATCTTGGCTCCATCCCGAGACGCGGTCGACGTCGCGGCACATGCGGCACGTGCCGTCTTCGCAAAGCGGGCGAGAGGGCGTGCAGGCAACGCCCGAGCAGTTGAAGGGCAGGCAGACGCCGTCGTGATGGCAATACGAGTCGTTCGGACAGTCGCTGGTTCGCTCGCATTGCTTGCGGCAGTCACCGTTGGCGCAGATCAAGCCCGCATCGCACGTGATCTGGGCGCAGCTGTCGTCGCAAAATCCTTTGGCAAGATTGCAGGCGCTGCCCTGGGGGCAGTCGGCGTCGGCGTCGCATTTGAGCGGGCAGGTGCCGGTAGCCGGATCGCAGACCTCGTCTTGATAGCACTTGACGGCGTTGCAGTCGGTGGGCGTGCAAAGCTTCCAGGGCTCGTGGCAGCGTGTGCCGGCCGGGCAGGTCACGCGGTCCGGGCAGCCCGAGACCAGGCAGTCACCCCGATAGCATTGCTCGCCCTGCGGGCAAAACTTCGTCTCGCAGGCCGGGTCGACGCAGACGTCTTGCTCACAGCGCTTGCCCTGGCTGCAGTCGGCGTCGTCAAGGCAGCCCTGGTAGCAGACGCCCTTGTCACAGACGTCGCTCGCCTCACAGTAGTCGCCGCTGCAGTCGAGCGGCACGCACACGCGCCGGGCCAGATAGCAGCGCTCGTTGCCAGCGCACTGCGCGTCGCTCTCACAGCCATCAAAGCAGTGGCCTTCGTAGCAGTTGGTGTTGGCGTCGCAGCTGACATTGTCACACTTGTCGCCGACACACAGGTTGTTGCGACAGCTCGTGCCGCCCGGGCACTGAGCGTTGTTCACACAGCTTGGAAAGCAAATCCCCTGGCTGCAGGTCTCGTCGGCGCGACAGCTCACCTGGTCGCAGTCAAAAGGCGTGCAGCGCCCGCGATGGCAGCGCGTATCGGCCGGGCACTCCGAGGTGTCGGTGCAGACCCCATAGCAGGTGCCGCGATTGCAGCTCTCACCGTTCGCACATTGTACATTGTCGCACAGCGGATCGACGCACAGGCCCGCGACGCAGTCGCCGCCGTCGTTGCACGGGGTGTCGATTCCACAGGCCTCGCCCTCGTCGTCCTGGCAGCGACCGTCGCGACAAATCTGCTCGCCAAAACACTCCGTGCTCTCGAGACAGGACTCGTGACAGACGCCGCGAAAGCAGACCTCACCGCCGCGACAAGGCGTCAACGAGCAATCCGGGGCCACGCAGCGGTTCTGCTCGCAGATTTGTTCGGCAGGACACTCCGAGTCTCCAAAGCACGACGAGTGGCAGACACCGCGGTAGCAAACCTCGCTGCCCGAACACGTGACGTCCTCGCAGGAATCGCAGGCGGCGCCTTCGCAGTTCGCGTCGTTGTTGTTCTTTTTGGGGATGAGAACCGTCGTGTCAGAGCACGAAGACAGGGCCAACACCAGCGCGACGAGTGCGACGAACAGGCTGATCAAGGAGAGGTGTCGGGCCGCATTGGCAGCAATCAAGCGCAGCATCGGCAAATACTCTGGAAGCAGGTTAGCAGGTGACTTCAAGCTACAAACGAGGCCTCAGACTATACGGTTTCGATCGTTATACCAACTGTGCATCCTCTTTGAGCGCCGCTTGAAAAAGCCAGGTGCAAAGATTTCGTGCTCGTGAGAAGGATTTACCGCACTATCATTGTGACCCACGCGGAGAACACCCTGATGTTTTCGGCCCTGCCCTTTGTGCGCTCCTATCGGCGGCGCAAGTTCCTCGCTCGCCCGTTTCCAGCGGCCTGGGAGCCGATCGTGGCCGAGCATTATGGCTTCGTCGCCAGGCTCGACGCGAGCGAAGCCGAAGGCTTTCGCAACCACCTGAAAGTGTTCGTCTGGGAGAAGCACTGGCTGGGCACGCAGGGTCTGGTGATCGACGAAGCGATGAAGGTCGTGATCGCCGGGGCGGCTGCGCGCATCGCTCGGCGGCTGCCGCTTGGCGTCTACGATCGGCTGACCGAGGTGGTCGTCTACCCCACACACTATCTTCATCCCCAGAGCGAGGCGATCATCTACGGGCAAGCCCACCACTTTGGCACGGTCGTGCTGAGCTGGGACGCCGTGCGCCACGGCATCGCCACGACCAACGACGGCCATGACACCGCCATCCACGAGTTCGCCCATGTGCTCGATATCGCCGACGGCGCCTTTGACGGCACGCCGCTGCTCGGCAAGAACCAGGACTACGACACCTGGGCGCGCGTGATGGGCTACCACTTTGCGCGTTTGCAGCAACACCCCCAGCGCAGCATCCTGCGCTCCTATGGGGCGCTCAACGAGGCGGAGTTCTTCGCCGTGGCCACCGAAACCTTCTTCGAGAAGCCGCGTCTGCTCAAGCAGCGCGCACCTGAGCTCTATGCCGAGCTGTCGAAGTTCTTCGGTATCGATCCCCAATAGACCCTTTCGCTCAGCGCACGGCCACGATCTCGCGCACTTTTTCGAGCATGCTGACGATCTCGGGCAGGGGCAGCGCGAGCATTCCGGTGACCGAGAGCTCGGCCGCGAGCAAGACCAGGTGCTGCTCATCGGCCAAAAGCAGACGTTTGGCAAAGGCCGGCTCGCGCAGACGCTCGCTGAGCACCTCGAAGGCGCGATCGCCAGGATCGCGCGTGGGCTCGGGATCGTTGACGTCTCGAAAGCTGATCTCCGAATCGAGCAGCAGCCGATTGAGCACGAGCGTATCGGGCAACTCGATCGCGCTCACCACGAAGTGCTCGGGATCGAAGCCCTCGCCAAACCAGTCGAGCAGCTCGGAGGACTGGGCGTTGGTGCGCAGCTCGTCGAGCAGGCGCAAATAGCGTTTGGGGCCGCCGCAGCCATCGGGCGGCGCGGCGCGCCCGCCCGCGACGAGGCGAGGATAGAGGCCGGCCGCGCTTGCCACGAAGCGCTCTTCGACGCGCAGCAACAGGCTCCAATTGGCCTCGAAGTCGTAGCCGTACTCGATGCTCTTTGCACGCGGCCCGAGCGCCTCACCCAGCGTCGTGACGCGCGCATCGAAGCTGGGAAAGCCGCTATCTTCCTCCTGTCCGGGCAGCACGTAGACCTTGCCGGGGCGATCGAATTGCCACAGCTCGCTGTCCTGCCAGCCCATGATGCGCTGGATGACCTCATGCAGACCCGCCAGGGTGAGCTCCTCGGGCACCTCGATCTGGCGCCAGATGGCGGGCTTGATCCCCTCGATCTCAAAGTACAGGCGAACGATCTTCGGCTTTCGGCGCACGTCCGCCTTCGAGGCTTGCAGCGAGCGCAGCGCCTCTTCGTAGGCCGCGACAGCGCGCTCATGGGGTCTGACGCGAGCGAGGTGCTCGGCGTCAAAGGCGAACTCACCAACCCATTGCGGATAGGGTGCAAAGCCGGCGTCGCCCAGTCCCTCCAGGCAGACCACGGCCACCTCGAGATGGGCGACCAGCGCGCGCACGCTCTCGAGGTTGCTCGGCTCGGCGATGCGCAGCGGTCGCAAAAATCCCATCGTCGGGCATAGCCCCGGCGCGCTCCAACCGAGCGCTCGCATTCCAGTCACATAGGAGGGATGAAGGTCGAGCTCGCTTTGAAAGACCAGCGCCATGTCGTCGAGCTCTTCCATCTCGGCGCTGGAGAGGGTGTTGGTGCCCTCGAAACCTTCGATGAAGGCCTCGAACTGGTCGATCGAGCGAAAAAACGCCAGGCCGGGCTCCTGATTGGCCGAGCCGATCAGCGAGCAGATCGGGTGGCTCAGGGTGTATCCATCGCACTCGAGCACGAGCACGTCTTGTTTGAGTACATGAGTCCACGGGCGCAGGGTCAAAATGCGCATCGCCACATCGACAAAACGTGCGCGCAGATGCGCCATCGCCTGGGACTGCTGGTCCTTGTCCATTAGATCCTCCTGATCTCAACGGGACTTTGATGGGATACGTCTACGACTGAAATACCTTCGTAGTACATCTGCGCGCGTTTCAAAAGCCCTTTGCTCAAAATTTAGACGAGAATGAGCGTAGCCAGCAGCAGGCCGCCGACAAAGCAGGCCATGATCGGCCGCTCGAGGCTGGGGTTTTCGGTGGCGCGTGCCAGATGCGCGAAGGCCGGCAGGCCAATGAGCAACCAGGCGGCGGCTGGCGCGACCGGCTGATTGGCCAGCGGCCACATTGCGCAGGCCGCCGTGATCAACAGCCAGGCACGCGGCGTCTCGCGCAGATAGCGCAGGGCCAAGAGCAGTGTGAGCAGGCAGACGGCAGCGAGCGCAAGCTCCGCTGAGTGCGCCTCCCAGCCCTGCCAGCTCCAGGACTGGCGCCAGGTGGCCTCGCTGTGCAGCCCGCGAAGCGAGACGCCGGCTCGCCCGGCAAGCGCGGTGGCCAACACGATCCAGGCGGTAAAGCACACCGGCGGCCCGAGCACGAGCAGCATACGCGTGTAGGCGGGTTGTTTGGCCGCCAGATAGGACTTCCATCCGATCACGGCCAGCGCCGGCCACAGGATCAAGAACTCGGGCTTGCATCCCAAGACCAGCGCGCAGCACAAAAGCGCGCTGCGATGGCGGCCCTGGCTTGCCAGCGCAAGGCTCAGCGTGCCCAGACCCACCACGAGCGTCCAGGCCGGATCGAGCAGCGTCCAGATCATCAGCGGGCAACAGGCCCAAAGCCAGGCGGCGCGCTCGGCGACGTGGGGCAAGCTGTCGCGACGCGCAAAGTTGTAGACGCCCACCGTGGCCGCCAATAGAACCAGCTCGCCAAGCACAAACACCATCGCCGCAGGCGGCCAGGGGGTGTAGGCGCCGATCGCACCAAGGCCTGTGTGCAGCATGGCGAGCAGCGGTGCGCCGCTCGCGCCAAGCTTTGCGTGCGCGTGCCCAAGCACGTTGTGACCGCAAGCGAGCGCAGCGATCCAGAGCAGCACGCGGCTGCAAAGCCAGGCCATCAGGGCCGTACGGTAACCAGGATTTATGTGTGCGATAAGTGGATGCATGGCCCGAGCGAGTGTATCGCCCAGGCGCTGTGCAGCAATTTTTTTGAGCGTCAGCGGGTCTGTTGCGGCTGGGCAATCATCACGCGGTTTCGACCGGCGTGCTTGGCGTCGTAGAGCGCGGCATCGGCTGCGGCGACGAGTTCATCGCCGTTTCGTGCGCCGAGCTCGGGGATTGCGGCAACACCAAGGCTTATCGTGATCGCGATGTTGCGACCGTCGTAGAAAAACGGCGTGTTGGCCACGATCTGGCGCAGGCGGTCAGCGAGCAGCGCAGCCTGCTGGCTGCCGATGCCGCGGCAGATGATCGCAAACTCCTCGCCGCCGTAGCGCGCGAAGATATCCTCGGTGCGAAGTGAGGCGGTGGCCAAATTCGAGAGCTTGATCAGCACGGCGTCGCCGGCCAGATGGCCGAAGTTGTCGTTGACCGGCTTGAAGTGGTCAACATCGAACATGATCAAGCTCAGCACCGTGCCGTGGCGCAGCGCGAAGGCCAGCTCGGTCTGCAACTGCGTGATGAAGTAGCTCTTGTTGAAGGCCTTGGTCAGGCCGTCGCGAAGCGCTGCGTCGAACATCTGCTGCTGAAAGTTTTCGTCGAGCTTGTCGTGGTAGGTGAACTTGAGAATCGTCGTCGAGCCCAGCGTGATCTTGTCACCGTCTTGGAGGCGCTGGGGAATCGCCACGCGCTCGCCATTGAGGTAGGTGCCGTTGGCGCTTTGCAGATCTTCGACGAGCACGTCGGCGCCGCGCGAGAAGATGCGCGCGTGCATGCGCGAAATACCCACGTCCTGGACGAAGAAGTCGGCCTTGGACGAGCGTCCAACTGAGGTTTCTTCCTTCTCGACCTTGAACATTTTGCCGACGTGAGGGCCGGCGATGACGATCAGATATGCCTGATTTCGCTCCTGATGCTGCAAGCGCGCTTGCTTGAGCATGTTCGAGTCCACAATCTGGGTCGACTCGGAGTTTTCGGCGAGATCATCAAAGCCGTAAGGATGATCGTCTGTCATGGTTGAGCCGTTGTGCTGATGGTGTTGAAAATCTTCATGGATCGCCCAAACAGGGTCAAAACCGGGAGGTTCGAAATTTCCATGGCTGAGATTACCCTTAGTGCCCCACGCCGCGCAATACGAAGATCAATCTTTGATTCAGGGCACGTACTTATTGATCTCGCGTTGAATGGCATGGTGTGTGTCACGCTCTTTGAGCGCGCGCAATAGCTTGGTTGCGGAATCGCCGCCGTGTTTGCCCAGCGCCGAGATTGCGGTGAGTCGAAGCTGCAGATCCGGGTCCGAGAGCAGCGGCGCGAGATGCTCGATCGAATGAACGCCGCGGCTCTTGGCCAGCGCGATCATGGCGCGGTGGCGCATCAGGCCAAGCGTGCGCGCCTCCTCGCTGGGCGTGGACTCGGGCACCGGCGCGATGCGCGCGATCAGATAGAGCGTAGCCGCGCTCTCATCGTAGAGACCCATGGCGTCGACGGCGCGAAGGCGCATCGAGGGTGCCACCGCTTCGTCCTCGGCCAGGGCGCGAAGCACGGCCATCAAGGGCTCGGCCTCGGCTACAGCGTCGAGATCGGCGCGGCTGGGAAAGTGATGGTAGCCGCTGAGCAGCAGCACGACCTTCTCGCGCGCCTTGGCCTGCTCGAGCTGCTCGGGCGTGACCGGGTGCACAGGCTTGGTGGCCTGATCCGAGCTGGCCCGATCTTGGCTGGCCTGATCGAGGGTCGAATCGTCTTGAGCCATGGCTACGGCGCCCACGGTCAGCGTTGCAGCAGCGAGTAGAATGGCCAGTGTGTGTGTCAATCGCTTCATTTTGTTTCCTCATGTCAACGGTCTCATTGGTAGACGAGCCGTTGTCGCAATTATTTCACCAGCGGGCTTCGTTTGACGACAAAAGATTGGCCCGGCGTCGTCAGGCGTTGATCGTTGCCCAACGAGAAGGGGAACATGAAGTTCTTGGCGTCCGAACAAAGATAGCCCAGGTTGGGATAGATGCACTGTGGGGTGTCGGTTATCGGATCGTGTTCGGCACCCTGATGCTCGGTGGTGTGGCGAAGGCCCAAGAAGTGGCCGATCTCGTGGGCCATGGTCTGGCCCAGCGTGGCATTGTCGCGACCGAGGCTGGCAGTGCTAAAGACCAGACCGGAGCCGGAGTTGCCGTGCACGCCGGCCATTCCCGGCAAGCCCGCCGAGACGCCGAGCAGGCCGGGCGCCTCGGAGATCGCAAAGTCATTGATCAAGAAGACGTTGACCGCCAGGCTCTCGTCGACCGTGCTGCCCTGCGCCTCGCTCGTGGCCACCAGACCGAAGATGTCACCAAAGTCGCGCAGCATCGAGTAGTTGTCGATCGTGGCCTTGGATGGGTCGACGTAGTTGGCCACGCGCACCTGCACGTTCATCGAGGTGTAGATCGACTGCATGACCTGCACGACCTGCTTCATGTTGGTGTTGGCCGCGGCCGTGGCCGCCGTCAGGTTGGGCACGCCCACCAGATAGATATTGACGTCGAGCTTGGTGCCGGCGGACATCTTGGGAATCATGTAGTAGCAGATGCTCGACGAGTCGCTCTGCACGTTGAGCGTGTACTGGCCCGGACCAAAGCCGTTGGAGAAGCGCGCATCGTTGCTCGCAGGAAACAAGATCGGCGCCAGGCTCTCGAGGATCAGCGGGTTGATCGCGTGAAACTTGTACTCGGTCTCGATGTTGAGCGTCGAGCCGTTGGGAAGGCGCATGGTCGTGGGCTTGATCGGACGGCTGTTCGAGGTAAACGGCGCGATGTAAAAGCCAATCGCGCCGGCCGGCACGGTAAATGTCAGCGCCTTGGACGCGCCGCACTTGATGTCAAAAAGGTTCGCGCCGGTGGTGTCGGGCGCGATGTATTCGACCTTGGAGTCGCAAAACTTGTTGCCCTCGATTCCGGCGCGGCACTTGTAGCCGGTGCGGCAATCGCTGTCCGCTGCGCAGCTCGCCATGCAGGTCGTCGAGCGCTCGCGGCTGATGCAAATCGAGCTGCCATTGCAATCGGTGTCGTCCTTGCAGTTTCGCGTCGTGCAGTAGCCGCCCGGAAAGCTCATCTGCCCGTCGGCGCCCTCGGCCTCGCGGATGCACGTGTTGCCCTTGCAGTTGACGTTGGCCACGCAGGTCTTGCCATCGTCGACGCCGTCGGGGTTTTTCGTCTCGACGCGATCGGCCTCCACGCACACCTTGCTGCCCTGGTAGGTCTGGCAGGCATAGCCGTGGCGGCAATCCCCATCGGCCGCGCAGGTCGCAAGGCAGCCGTCGACCTGGTCGGCGGCCGCCGCGTCCGGGTTGAGCGTCACACACGTGCTCTTGGTCGGGCAGCTCGCCGAGCCATCACAACCAAGGCGCGTGCAATAGCCACCAAAGAGGTTGGTCAAGCACGTGCCCCCCTGGCCGCACTGCAGATCGTTGGTGCAACCCGAGCCGACCGCGCCCTGGGGCGTGGCGTTGGTTGCATTGGGCGGCAGGCAGACCTGCACGTCCTCGAGCACCACGCACGCATAGCCCTCGGCCTCGCGCCGACAGCTACCATCAAAGCGGCACATCTCGTAGCAGGCCGCCACCTCGACATTGTCGATCTTGGTGCGAAAGCACTCCGACGAAAAGCCCGAGCAACCCTGCTTGTCACACTGCAAGGTCGTGCAATAGCCGCCCGGATAGCCCGCCCGCGCGGTCAGACAACGACCACCCAGACACTCGAAGTTCTCCGTGCAAGCCGCCCCGTCGCTGATCGAGTCGAGAAATTCGCCGACTTTGCCCAGCGTCTCACAACTGAGCAAAAAGACGCTCAGCACAAGCAACAGCGCCAGGGTCAACGAGAAAGGCAGGCGCGGTGCGCGCCAGATGGGATCGGTGGTAGCAGCAGACATGGACATTGGAATCCTGTGAAAGCGTCCCCAACTCGAGACGCCGGCTTGGACGAAACGCGCCGTAGCTTTATTTACAGGATTTCCAATCGGATTGATATGGCTGCGACAAGACAAATGATCAGGGCATCAAAAGCGCCTCGATGGACAGCGCGGCGGACTTCACATACGTTTGGGCGCGCGATCCGGCTCGCCTGGCGAGCGCAACGATTTCTTAGCGGGTGTGTGGCCACAGATGAGCAGTGAACACGGCGCGCAGCTTTTGTGTGAACCCGAAGGCGATCAGGTTCACCTGTGGGTGGTGCGCACCCAGGCGGCCGTCGAGCCGGCGATCTTGGAGCGATACCGGGCGCTGTTGAGCGCGCAGGAGCGCGCTCAGTATGGGCGCTTTTTGCGGGCGCGTGACAGCCACCGTTATCTGGTGACGCGCGCGCTGGTGCGCTCGGTGCTGTCGCGCTACCGCGAGCGCTCGCCCGAGCAGTGGTGCTTTGACCAGGGGCCGCACGGGCGCCCGCAGCTGCAGGGTGCGGGTAAGCTGCGCTTCAACCTGTCGCATACCAATGCCATGGTCGTGCTGGCCCTTGGCTGTGAGCGCGAGATCGGGGTCGATGTCGAGGACGCGGGCCGCTCGTGCGATATGCTCAACATCGCAGCGCACTACTTTTCGCCCGGCGAGTTGGCCTGTCTGCGGGCGCTGGAGGGGGCCGAGCTTCGCCGCTGTTTTTTTTCGCTGTGGACGCTCAAAGAGGCCTACATCAAGGCGCGCGGCATCGGTTTTGCGCTGGCGCTCGATCAGTTCTCGTTTCAAATCGATGCCAGCGGGCGCATTGGCATGCACATCGAGGCTTCACTGGGCGATGATGCCGGTAGCTGGCAGTTCTGGCAGCTCGAGGTGGGCGACGATCACATCCTCGCGCTGGCCATTCGCGCCGCGGCCGAGGCCTCGCTGAGCCTGACGATTCGCACGACCCTGCCTCTGGTCAAAGAACAGATCGTCGCGCACGAGGCTGCGATCAACCGGCGAAGCGCGCTCGAGCTGGGTTGAGAGTCGCCGCCGGGTGTCAATCGGGTTGTCCTGGCGCGGGCTCTTCGCTACATTCTGCAGGCCCCAAACCCCAAGGAGTCGCATGCGCGTGCAACGCTTTCGTCTGATTCTGCTCGTTTTGCTCGCTGCTGGTGTGACGCCCGGCTGCTCTGATGATGCGCCCGTGGCGGCCGTCGACGTGGCCGACGTGGCCGACGCGGCCTTGGATGCTGTGGCCGAGCACGATCTGAGCCCGAGCGATTTGGGTGCGAGCGACATCGCAGCCGACGTGGCCGACGTGGCCTTGGGTCCGGACGCCGAGGTCGGCGCGCCGATCATCGAGGAGCTGATCACCGGTGCGATGGCCTTCGATCTCGTCGATCCATTCATCGGCACCGGAGGCTTGGGTTTTGGCTACGCGGCGCTGACGCCGGCCGCACAGATGCCCTTTGGCCTGGTGCGCCTGGGGCCGGATACGACGCAACGCACCAGCCATCCGGGCTTTAACCACTTCTCGGGCTACTATGACCTCGATTCGGACGTGCGCGGTTTCAGCCACCTGCACTTCGTGGCGACGGGCGTTCCCGATTACGGAAACCTGCGCGTGATGCCCCAGCGCAGCGTGCGCCAGACGCCGCCGCACATCTGGTATACGGCGCTCGACAAGCAAAGTGAGCAGGCCTCACCGGGTTATTATACGGCGCGCCTTCCAGACGAGCAGGTGCAAGTCGAGCTCACTGCCAGCGAGTTCGGCGGCTTTCATCGCTACAGCTTCGATGGTGAGGGGGTGGCCCATCTGACGATCGACGCCGGCTCGAGCGTGACCAACAACGACGTGATCGCAAGCCACGTCGAGGTCACAGCGAACAAGATCACCGGTTGGGCGACGCATGCCGGGCCCTATACGGGGCGAAGTCGGCCCTTTACCGTGCATTTTTCGATCACGATCGAGCCGGCAGCCGACGCCGTGTGGACCTGGCAAGACGGCGAGTTCAACGAGGAGGCGACAAGCGCGGAGGGCAACCAGACCGGCGCCGTGTTGCGCTTCGAGGCGTTGCAAAGGCCCGTGGAGCTTCGCGTGGGCGTCTCGATCGTCGATCTCGACGCGGCCGAGGCCAACCGCGTCGCCCAGCTCGACGGCAAGAGCCTCGAGCAGGTGCGCGCGGCGGCGCGCACAGCCTGGATCGACAAGCTCGGGCGCGCGCGGATCAAGGGCGCAAACGCCGACGTGGCGACGATCTTTTATACGGCGCTCTACAACGTCTACCGCATGCCGACGCGCTTTGACGGCGTCGACGGGCGCTACCGGGGCCTCGATGGTGAGGTGCACACAACCGACGGGTGGACCTATTACACGGATCTGTCGCTTTGGGACACGTTTCGCACGCTGCATCCCTGGCTGAGCTTGACCGACGTCGATGAGCAGCGCCACGTGCTGCGCTCGCTGGCGGCGATGCGCAAAGACGGCGGCTATTTTCCGCGCTGGCCGGCCGCGCTCAGCTACACCGGCGGCATGCTCGGCTCGTGGGCCGACGTGCTCTTTGCCGAGAGCGCGCTCAAGGGCATCGAAGGCGTCGATTACGCCGATGCCTACGTCGGTCTGCGCGAGCTGGCCATGGTTCAACCGCCGCCGGCTGCGGGTTTTTCGGGCCGAAGCGGCATCGCCGAGTACATCGAACATGGCTACGTTCCGGTCGAGGCCGGTCACGACTCGGCCTCGCGCACGCTCGAGTACGCCTGGGGCGACTTCGCTCTGGCCAATCTGGCAGGCCACCTCGATTACACCGAGGACGAGGCGCTCTTTCGCCAACGCGCCGGCTACTACAAGAATCTCTTTCACAGCGACAGCGGCTTTTTTCGCCCGCGCCACGCCGACGGCAGCTTCGATCTGAGCCGCACCACCGAGACCGTGCACATGGGCGGCGGCCCTTTCACCGAAGGCAGCGCCTGGCACTGGCGCTTTTACGCGCTGCACGACCCGTCGGGCCTGGTCGAGCTCTTCGGTGGCAAGGCCGCGCTCGACGAGGCGCTCGAGGCCTTCTTTGCCAAGTCGGCGCTGGGAAAAACGCGCCCCATCAACACGGTGCTGCCCGACATCTACTACTGGCACGGCAACGAGCCTGCGATCCACGCCGCGCTGCTCTTTCACAGCGTCGATCGCTACGATCGCCTGGCGCACTGGGTGCGACAAATCCAGACGCGCCTCTACACCACGGGCCGAGACGGCATCCCTGGCAATGACGACGGCGGCACGCTCTCGGCCTGGTATCTGTTCAACGCGCTGGGGTTGTATCCGGTGGCGGGCAGCGATCGCTACCTGCTCAGCGTGCCGATCGTACCCTACGCTGAGCTCGACACAGCGAGCGGCACGCTGATCATCGAGGCCGACGGCGCGGCCCCGCGCGATCAGCGCGTGGCCGCCGTCAGCCTCGACGGCGAGCCGATCGAAGGCGGCGAGCTGCGCCACGCTCAGTTACAGGCCGCGACGCTGCGCTTTAGCTTGAGTGAGCCTTGAGATCGCTGGCGGCGGCATCGGCAACAGGCGCTTCCAACAGCGGAAAATCCACGCGAACGCGCGTTCCCTTGCCGTCCCCAAAGCCTATCGGGATGGACCTTGACACAAGCGCGCGTTTTATTCGCCGGTGGCCGAGCGCGCCGGGGAGAGCACCAGCTCGATGTCGGTGTAGCCAATGCTGTCGATGTCATCGGTGGTGAGCAGCACCGACTGAAAGGCCTGAAGCCAGCGACCGGCTTCTTGTTGACCGGACTCGGCCAGTATGTTGGCTGCGCTGCCGACGTCGAGGTAGAAGCCGGAGCGGTTGGTATTTTCGAAGAGCGCCTCGATGCCCAGCTCACTGACGGCCGGGCCGCGCGGGTGGGGGCTGCGCTCGTAGGCTATCGCGTGGTCGACGGCCACGGCGCTGTCGACAAAGATCAAGTAGTCGTCGTTGAGGATCAAGGCCCACTCCAGGGCGCCGTCGGGCAGCCAGGCGTACTGGATCGAGTCGCGGATCGCCTGGCGGCGCAGATTGCCGCGGCTGAGTTGGGTCATCACGTCGAGGGTGCGCTCCATCGCCGCGCGCTCATGGATCGGCAGCAAGACGGCCTCACGCGTGGCCTTGAGCTGAAAGATGTCGGCGACCAGGCGCGGATTGTCCGGCGTCAAGACGCGGTTCTCGATGCCGTAGAGCACCACGATCACGTGGCCCTTCAAGTTGTCGACGAGGTCTTTTTTGACATCGATCTTGAGCTCGGCGGCCATGTCGCGAAACATCTGGTCGAGCTCGGCGCGCTGCGTAGCGGGCAGCGCGCTTCGCACCAGCTCGAAGAACTGCTCGGGCGCGCCGGAGACACGCACCACGCCGAGCACGCCGGGCTTGATCAGTCCGCCGACCATGGGCATCTCGCCCTTGGGCTGGCCCAGATCGGCCACGACGACGGGCTCGCCCGGATTGCCATAGGTGCGCAGATGAAGCTGGAGCTTTCTGGCGTCGGGCTCGTGGCGGGCGACAAAGTGCACGCGGCCCATCTGATGGGCCAGGCGCTCGAGCAGCAGCCGGGCGTGGCCGCCACCGCTTCGCATCTGCAGCAACCAGGGCCCCGGCTCGACTGCACCGTGAAACGGCGCCGCGCCGGCAGCCGTGCTCTTGATCAGTTCGCCGTGGCGCGCCAGGCCCTGCCAGCGCCGCTCCGGGGTGATCTCGAGCAGCTCGAGCAACAAGCGCTCGCCGCGGACCAGATCGGCGGCCTCGGTCTGCCAGCCCGTGCTCCAGAGCCCCCGCTCGATGACGAAGATCGCCGTGTCGCGCCCATGGGCGACGTGCACGATCGGAACCGCCGGCGCGCTGCCCGACTCCAGGCGAAGGGTGCGAAACCCGCTGTTCTTGCCCCGGACGATGGCAACGTCGCCACTTTGGGCGCGCGCGCTCAGCGCCGTGTTCAACGCGCTGGCATCGCGCACCGCGGCGGCCAACACCCAGCGGCCTTCGGTATAAAAGAGCACGGCCGGCCTGTCCAACCACAGCCCCAGCGCATGCCAGCTTGCCACGTCGAGCGGATCGTGATCGAGCTGCGCGGTCCACGTCTCGCGCATCAGCCCAAGCTTGGTCTCCACGGGCAGTTGGCCGGCGCTGGCGGCCATGGCCTCGACCAGCGCGTCGAGGCGCTCGGCGAACAAGACGCT
This sequence comes from Lujinxingiaceae bacterium, assembly GCA_013697635.1. GTDB lineage: Bacteria > Myxococcota_A > Bradymonadia > Bradymonadales > Bradymonadaceae > JACCWM01. The sequence goes on from JACCWM010000198.1 coordinate 61,459, forward strand.
CTGAGCACTTTGGGGGATATAAACGCCCAACGCCAGCGCCGCCGAACCCTGCGGCTGAGCCGTGGAACGGGGGCATGACGACGGGCAACCCGCCAACATGGTCACAAAGAGCAAAGCACAAATCAGCGCCACACGACGCGCGATAGACCGGGCTTCATCGTTGAGCATGCGTTCTTTTTGTTAAGGAGGAAGGAGTGAAAGGCACGAACTCTGCGCTTGTGCCCAAGAGTGATTGCTCCACGCGCTTTGCAACAAATCGATTATGCACTTGGGAGCCGTTTCTAAACGGACTATACTAGTACCTCAGGACGTCGAATTCTTCAAAACCTGATGCCAGAGAGTTGATCGCGTGAAGCGCACCATCGTCGATATTCCCGACGCCCGAGAGACCGGGGAAAGCGATGCGCCTGATTTTGTACGCGCATCGAGCGTCGAGGAGCTCGCCAAGACGATGCAGCTCGGCGATCAGGCCGTGCTCAACCGCGTGCTGCTGCCCGGAAAGCAATTTGGATCCTACCATATCCTGGGCTTTGTAGCGGCCGGCGGCATGGGCGAGATCTACGCGGCCCAGCGTGTGGCGGCCGACGGCACGCGCAGTCGTCCGCTCGCGCTCAAGGTGATCTCCTCGGAGTACAGCAACGATTGGCGGGTGATCGAGCGCTTCAAGCGCGAGGCGCGTATCTCCAGGGCGATCAGCTCACCGCACGTGGCCCGCGTCTACGAGTACGGCGAATCGCCCCAGGGCCACGTCTTCTTGGCCATGGACCTGCTCACCGGCGAGGAGCTCTTTGACCGGCTGCACCGCAAGAAGGTGCTCGGCGCCACGGAGTTGGCCGGGCTGATTTTACAGATCTTGACCGGTCTGGACCACATCCACACCGGCGGCTATGTGCACCGCGACATCAAGCCCGAGAACATTTTTTTGGCGCGCAAGAAAAACGGCAGCGAGCTGGTCAAGATCCTCGACTTTGGCATCGCCAAGAGCATGGAACAGGCCTCCGATCCGCTGCTCAGCGTGGCCGGCCAGATCTTTGGCACGCCCCAGTACCTGGCACCGGAGCAAGCCTCCAACCCCGACGTCGATGCGCGCGCCGATCTCTACAGCCTGGGCGTGGTGATGTTCGAGTGCGTCACGGGCAGCCTGCCCTTCGACGGCGAGACGCCCTACGCGATCTTGCTCGCTCATCAAAACAACGCCGTGCCTGCGCTGCCCTCGACGGTCGATCCCGAGATGGCCGAGATCATCTACAAGGCGCTGGCCAAGCGCCCCGAAGAGCGCTTTCAGTCGGCCAAGGAGATGATCTACGTGATCGGGCGCTGGCTCGACCAGACCAGCGATGGCGAGGACGAAGTGCTGGCCCCACAGCGCAGCTCCGGGCTCTCGCTGGCCGACATCCTCGACGACGAGGATCTCGCCACGACCAGCGGCCAGCACAGACAGTTGAAAGCCGAGCAGAGCCAGACGGCCTACACCGCCCAGGCGCACCCGAGCGCCGAGGAGGAGGAGCTTGACGAGGAGCCCTCGGCCGTGGCGCAAAACATCACGATCGTGGCGATCGCGCTGACGATCGTGGCGGCGATCTGGGTGGCGATCAGCGCGCTTTTTTAGAGCACACAGCGCTCAGGGGGCGATGAACACACTGGCTCGATAGTGCTTGAGCTCGTCGATCGAGTCACGGATGTCGTCAAGCGCGCGGTGGCGCTGACCCTTGGTCGGCGGGCAGGCGTGCTCGGGCGGATACCAGCGGCGCACGAGCTCCTTGATCGAGGAGACGTCGATGTTGCGGTAGTGAAAGTGCTCGGCCAGGCGCGGCATGTAGATATGAATGAAGCGTCGATCTTGCCAGATCGAGTTGCCACAAAGCGGTGCCGTGCGCGGCGCGCTGTGCTTGCGCACGAACTGCAAGGTCAGCTGCTCGGCTTCAGCCAGGCTGATCGTCGAGTTGCGTACCCCTTCGGTCAGGCCGGAGGCGCCGTGGTGAGAGGTGTTCCATTCGTCCATGTTGTCGAGGATCGAGTCGGGCTGGTGGACGATCAGGCTGGGCCCCTCGGCGATGATCTCGAGGTTCGAATCGGTCATGATCGTGGCAATCTCCAAGATCACGCAGGTCTGCGGGTCCAGGCCGCTCATTTCCAGGTCGATCCAGACGAGATTCTTGTCGCTGGCCATCATTACTCCTTGGGCTTGGTATCAATACATTGAGTTGGGCGCAGTGCTTGTCGGTTCTCAAGGCGTGTCTAAACTCAGGCCGCCACGGTTCCGTGGCCTACTCTAATCCGAGAACGACCACTATGGCCAGATCTCAATCGACGTCTGCCGCATCCGATGAACCCATTCACCTGGCCATTTTGGGCGGCGGGGCAGCGGGCTGTGCAGCCGCCGAATGGGCCGCGCGCCACGGCGCCCGCGTCACGCTTTGCAACAGCGAGCTAGCCCTTGGCGGCACCTGTATCAACGTGGGCTGCGTGCCGGCACGCACCCTGATGCACGCCGCAACGCTCTATCATCGGGCGACCAACAATCCCTTCTCCGGGCTGGTCACGCAGGCCACCCTGGTCGACTTTCCGGCGCTGATGACCCAGACGCGCAAGCTGGTCGAGTCATTGCAGCACGAACACTTCGGCGACATGCTCGAGCGGCTGCCCGGCGTCGATTATCGCAACGCGCACGCGCGTTTGATTTCGCCCACCCAGATCGAGGTCGCCGGCGAGCGCATCGACGTCGATCGCACCCTGATCGCCACGGGCTCGGCGCCCTACATACCCGAAATCGAAGGCCTCGCCGGCATCGATTATCTGACCAACGAGAGCCTGCTTGCGCAAAGAAACTGCCCGGCTTCACTGATTTTTTTGGGCACGAGCGACCAGGGCCTGATGCTCGCCCAGACCTTCTCGCGCCTGGGCGCGCGGGTGATCGTGCTCGAGGAGCGCGAGCGCATCCTGGCCGGCCAGGCGGTCGATATCAGCGAGGTGCTCACGGCCAGCCTTCGCGAAGAAGGCGTGCATGTGGTCACCGACGCGCGCGTGCTGCGTTTGAAAAAGAAGAGCGACGGGATGACCGAAGCCGTCGTGCAAGTGGGCCACGGCCAGCGCAGTTTTGAGGCCGACCGCCTGGTCTTCACCGCTCGGCGTCCACGCAGCGAGCACCTCGGCCTCGACGAGCTGGGCATCAAGCGCGACGCCCTGGGTTTTATCCAGGTCGACGAGACCCTGCAAACCAACGTGGCCGGCATCTACGCCGCCGGCGACGTGATCGGGCGCAGCATGTACGCCTACACCGCCGCCCACGACGCCTCGATCGCCGCCCACAATGCGATCATGCACACCAAGATGGCCGGCTCCTACACGGCCATTCCCTTTGTGATCTACACCGATCCCCAGATCGCCTGCGTGGGTTGGGACGAGGCTCAGGCCCGCTCCCACGGTTTTGACGTGGACGTGCGCCTGCTGCCGCTCTCGTCGGTGCCGGCGGCGCGCGCCGCCTACCAGACCCGGGGCTTCGTGACCTTGATCCGCGACCGGCGAAGCGACCACCTGATCGGCGCGCGCGTGGTCGCCGCCCAGGGGGCCGATCTGCTCATGGAGGCGGCCATGGCGATCCGCTACGGTTTGACCGTGCGCGATCTGGCCGCCATGCTGCACCCGAGCATGACCATGTCGGATGCCATCCGACGCGCGGCGTTGGCCTTTGAGGCGGACTAAAAACCAATACGCACGCCGGTGCGAAACCCGACGTTAAGATGCTCCATGTCCCCAAAATAGTACGAGAGCGAGAGCTCGGTCTCCAGGTGCACCAGGGAGAAGACCTGATAGGCCCAGCCCGGGTGCAGGTAGACGCCCATATAGGAGCGATCGCGGGTGCCCATGATCGACAACCAGCCCAGGCCTGCGCGCAGGTAAAACTCGTCCCACCAGCGCTCGGACTGCGGTGTCAAAGCCGAGCGCAGCCCGAAGGCATAGCCGCTGAAGGGAAAATTGCCGCCGAGCAATATCGTGCCATAGCGGTACTCGCCATCGACGCTGATCAAGCGGTGCCAGCGCAGGTTCGCGCCCAGATCGAAGTTCCACGTCGAGCGGTCAAAACAGGGGCAGGCCGTTGAGCGGTAGGCCCCAAACCCGGTGCGAAAATAGGGCGAGACGAGAGGCAGAATCGAGAAATCATCGGAGGCTGACGCTGGCGCGGGCACAGCCAGCGCCAGCATCAGCCCAATCACAGCGAGCAATCGTTTCACCGTTTCTCCTTCAGAAAGCGAATGGCCTCGTCGAGCACTTTGTCCTTTCCAACCACGGCGCTCTTTGTGGCCAAGCCGTTGACGATCTCGTCGCTTGAAAAGCTCACCGCGACCTGGGGCTCGAGCCCGTCTTCGGCGTTGACGCCCTCGGGCGTTTGCAAGACATAGGTCGAGACTTGAAACCAGATGCCGGGCACGAGCAGCAGGCCCTGCTCGGGTGAGGCGGAGCCGCCGCCGGTGCGCTCACCGACGAGCACGCCGCGCTTGTGGTAGACCAGGCGCTGAGCCAGGTAATTCGAGGCCGAAAAGGTCATGCCGTCGGTCAAGATCACGACCTCGCCATCATAGGTTTTGCCGCGCGGCGTGGGTCCGATGGTGCGCTTGTGCGTACCGTCAGCGGCGACCATGTCGAAGGCGGCCACGTCCTCGGCGATCAACCGGCCAAAGAGGCCGTCGGTCACCGAGGGATAGCCGCCGCCGTTGCCGCGCAGATCGATGATCAGCGCGCGTGAGTCCATCAAGTCGTTGATCGCGGTGTCGAGGCGGTCGAGATCGTCGATGAAACCAAAGGTCGCGATGTCGATGTAGCCGACGTTTCCGGGGAGTCGGCGGGCAACCGGCTCGCTAAAGAAGTTTCGCCGGTCCAGGGTGATCTCATGGCCCTGTGCCAGCCCCAAGACCACGCTTGTGCCGGCCGGGCCGGCCAGCGCGCTGGCCGCGCCGCCCATGTGATCGACACCGATGTGGCCGATCTGGCCCTGGTGCCAGGCCGAGGGAAGCGCGCGGCGCGCCTCCAAATACTGGGCTGCGGCAACGCCGTCGATCGTATCGATACGATCGCCCACAAGCAGGCCAAGGCCCTTGGCCTTTAGGTGCGAGACATAGACCAGGCCGTCGTCGGCCTCTCGCAAGCTCAGCGCAGGCTCGGCGAGCTGCTCGAGGTGGTAGCGCTCGATGCGCGTGTGACCATCGCGAAGCAAGGCCACGGCGCGGGCGAGCTCGACGAGGAATTGATCGTCCTCCAATTCGTCGAGCGGCAGGTTGCGAAGCTGGTTGCTGAAGACGCGCAGGTCGATGCCCTTTTGTTTGGCGAATGGATAGTGCTCGAGCACCATCGCATCGATCGTCTCGACCATGCAGAGGCGTACCTGCGGGCTCAGTGGAAGCTCGCCGCAGTGCGGCCCTTTCACGCAACCGGTATGTAAAAAGGCGACTGCCCCGAGCAGGCAGACGACTCCTAGCGACTTGACGCGCATATGCAGATCCGTCGTTCGGCTCGCCCTGGCGCGGGCGCAACGATCGCGCCACACAGCCTGCTGGCAAGCGTGTTGATTGAGACTTCAGAGTCACGGGTTGATAGGAGAAAGGGTAATCACTGCACCCACGCTGTGCAATGGCTGGGCTGCGCATTGGCCGGTTGCCGACAACCTTGAACAGCATCGCCCCTGCGTGTAGGGTGCCTGGCGGATGCACCCACTCGGTTTGCAATGCGCGTGAAAAGGGATGCGATGAGCACTCGTGGAAACAACCGCAGAGAAGACCGCCGCGACCGGCGACGCGACGAGCTCAAGCGCGCCGCGATCGACGTCTTCTACGAGCACGGCTTCCACGCCGCCAAGGTCTCCCAGATCGTCCAGAGCGTGGGCGTGGCCCAGGGCACCTTTTATTTGTATTTCGAGGGCAAGCAGCAGCTCTTCGGCGAGATTCTGAGCGACTTTCTCGAGCTCGTCGTCACCACCGTGGCGAGCTGGGAGCCGGGAAGTATCGACACCCGCGAGCTGTTACGCGAGGAATTGGTGCGCGTGGGCATGATGCTCACCGAGGTGCTGCTTGAAAACCAGCGTCTGACGGCTATCTTCTTCAAGGAAGCCATGGCCGTGGCCCCCGAATTCAATGAGACGATCCGCCAGTTCTACGAGACGCTGGGCGCGATGATCACCGATTTCAACGCGATTTTGCACCGGCGCGGCCTGATCACGAACATGAACTTTCGCATCCTGGCGTTCATGACCGTGGGCATGGCCGAGCGCGTGATCTTGGAGCATGTCGTCTACGGCAACTTGGGTGATCCGCCTCCGCGCGAGGTGGTCGAGCATCTCGTGATGCACTTTTTGGCAGGCACCACCGAGGCGATTGACAACACGCAAACTTGATTTGGGCATGGAGAGCAGCGCATGCTACGCGTCGTCCTTTGCAACTGTAAGCCCGAAGAGTCCCACGCCCTGGCTCGCACTCTCGTCGAGGAGCGGCTTGCCGCCTGCGTCAACATCGTGCCCGGCATTACCAGCTTTTATGTCTGGCAAGACAAGCTGTGCGAAGACCAGGAGCATACGCTGCTGATCAAGACCACCGACGAACGCTACGAGGCTCTCAAAAGCCGTATCCAGGAGCTTCACTCCTATGAAGTCCCCGAAATCGTCTCGCTCCAAAGCGTCGATGTCCTCCAATCCTATGCCCAATGGGTCGATGAACAGGTTTGCGCGAAGCGCTGAGGCGCCGCGGGGCGTTGCCGGCCAGCGTGGCGCAAGCGGCGCGCCGCGGCGCTATACGCTTCGCCTCGACGCCGAGAACTGCGCCCAGGATCAGATCGGGGGCAAGGCTCAGGGCCTGCGCCGCCTGATCAAAGAGGGCTTTTGGGTCCCGCAGGCTTTTTGCGTGACCACGGCCGCCTTCGACAGCGTCACGGCCTCGGTGATCGCCGCCGCCCCCGACCTCGAAGCCTTGCAAGCGGCGATTCGCTCGATCGAGTTTCCGCCCGCCATGGTCGAAGAGATCGAGGCCCAGATGCGCTTTTTGGGCGCGCGCTCCTGGGCCGTGCGCTCCTCGGCGCTCGAAGAAGATCAGAGCTCCTACAGCTTTGCCGGCCAGCAAATCTCAGTGCTCGGCGTCAGCGGCCTCGAGGCCGTGCTCGATGCCATTCGCCAGGTCTGGGCGAGCCTGTACAGCCTCGAGAGCTTGCTCTACCGCGCCCAGCTCGAGCTCAACGTCGTGCCCCGCGCGATGGCTGTTGTGATCCAGCAGATGGTACACCCGGCCATGGGCGGCGTGATGTTCACGGTCAATCCGCTCAGCGGCGATCGCCAGGAGGTCGTGATCAGCTCGGCTGCGGGCAGCGCCGAGACCGTCGTCGGAGGCGGCGCGTCGAACACCTACTACATCGAAAAGTCCTCCGGCTATGCAAGACACCACATCGCCGGCGTCGACGGCCAGGGCGGCACGCTCAGCCCGATCCAGTTGGCCGAGCTCGCCCGTGCGGCGCGCCGCGTTGAGACGCTCTTTGGCGCCCCCCAGGACGTCGAATGGGTTTATGAAGCCCAGCCCGCCCAGAGCCTGCGCCTGGTCTTCTTGCAGTCGCGCCCGATCACCACCGACGCCACCGAGAGCCGCGCGCCCTCGGTCTGGACCAATGCCAACGTCGGCGAAGCGTTACCCGGCGTGGCCACGCCCTTGACCTGGAGCATCATCCACAACTTCAGCCGCAAGGGCTTCGAGCAGGCTTTCGCCACGCTCGGCCTCTCGGTTCCCGAAGAATATGAGCTGGTGCGCGGCTTTCGCGGCCGCGTCTATCTCAACCTCACCCAGTTCATGAGCGTGGCCAGCGGCATCCCCGTGCTCAAGCCCGAGACGCTGTTCTCCATGGCCGGTGGCGGAGGCGTCGAGCTGGTGCGCAACCGCTATGAGAAGCGTGCCGAGACGCGCTTCTGGCTCAATTTGCCAACGACCTTGCCCAAGATCGCCGCCGCGCAGATCAGCATGCCGCTGCTTGCGCCGCTGTGGGGAAAGTACTTCACCCAGAAGTGCGAAGAATTCTTCGACCGCGACCTTTCACGCGTCTCGCTGGCGCGCCTCAAAGATGAGCTCGAGCTCGTCGACTCGCTCTTTGATCGCACCGGCCTGGTCATGCTCACGACCAGCTCGAACTTCTTGATGAGTTATGTGGCCACGCGCGAGCTCTTGCGCTGGTGGGGCGGGCCCGACGCCGCCCAACGTGAGCGCGAGCTCTTTGGGGGCATGCAGGTCAAGAGCGCGGAGCCCGGCCTGGCGCTGCTCGAGTTGGGCCGCCTGCTTCGCCGCTCGCGCCGGCTTCGTCGCCTGATCACCGAGACGGCGCCGGCCAAGATCCACGAGACGCTCGTCGAGCACAGCGAGCACCTCGATGTCGCCCAGTTTCTGGCCGACCTCGACGAGTTTCGCCGCCGCTATGGCCACCGCGCCCCGCGTGAGGCCGAGCTGGCCACGCCGCGCTGGCGCGAGGAGACGACCTTTCTCTTCGAAGTACTCAAGAGCTTTGTCAACGCCCCGCGTCTGGCTAGCTCGCTCGAGGTGGAGCGTGACCGCGTGCGCGCGCGCGAGGTCTCCAACGAGATCATCGCCGCCTCCTTTTTGCCAGGCTTCAAGCAAGCCTTCGAGGTCGTGCTCAAGCTGACGCGCTCCAACGCACGGCTGCGCGAGTACATGCGCGACCGCGTGGTCGACGCGCTCGACATGTACCGGCGCTTCTTCTTGGCCTGCGGCCACCACCTCACCGAGAGCGCCCAGCTTCACGCCCCGACCGACGTCTTTTTCCTGACCTACGACGAGATTCGCGCCTGGCTCGACGATCCGGCACAGGCCGAGGCGTTTGCGCTCAACGTCGTGGTACGAAAGGCATTGCACGAGGCCTTTCGCAACCAGCCCGATCCGCCGGACACCTTTCTGTTGCGTGGCAGCGAGATGGTCGCCGAGGAAGAGATCGGCGTGCGCATTCAGACCGGCGCCGAGGGTGGCGAGGGCGTCTACCTCGAGTTGCGCGGACTTCCGGGCAGCGCCGGGCGCGTCACCGGCCGCGCCCGCGTGATCCACGACCCGAACAACGAGGACGCGACCATCTTGCCCGGCGAGATCCTCGTCGCCCCCTACACCGACGTCGGCTGGACCCCGCTCTTTTTGACGGCCTCGGCCGTCGTCATGAGTCTCGGCGGCCCGCTAAGCCATTCCTGCATCGTCGCCCGCGAATACGGTATCCCCACCGTGGTCAACGCCAAACGCGCCACCGAGATCATCCGTACCGGCGATCTGGTCACCGTCGATGGGGATCGCGGCGTGGTTTACGTGCGCCAGAACAGCGCGCCCACCGCCGACGAGCGCTGATAGCGCGGCCCTCGCCGGCCGGCGCCCGACAAAGTGCACGCTACTTCCAACCCTCGATGATCCGCGCGCCCACGGGCGCCTCGAAGGCGTCGATCGCGGTGTCGGGGCGAAACTCCAGTTCGCTCACTGTGGTCGTCGTCAGATGATCGCCGGGCAACAGCGTAACGGGATCCCAGCGAAACGTTCGATGAAATCTCGCAAAGCTAAGCTCTCCCAACTTCTCATGTTTTTCATACGTCATGAAGCTCTCCGGGGAGTGACCTCCGTCGGGGAAAAAGCCCGGATAGCTGACGATGTAGCGTATCGCCTCGACCAGGCGCGTGTCCTTGTGCACGTAGACGATGTAGAAATCGTCGGGAGCATCGCCCGTGCCAGGCGCGAAGCTCGCGCGCACCGTGTCGTAGAGGCGACCCTCGATCTCGGCCTCACCTTCGTTTTTTAGCACAACCCCGCGATCGGCCAGCACAAACGGGATGCCGACGAAATAATACGGCGTCAGCGCCCAAAAGCGCGCGTTGAGATCGACCTCCTTGTCGCCTTTCAACTCCCAGGCACGCTGGCCATCCCACGCAAACTCGACCTGTGCGTCGTCCGAGAGGCTATGGCGAGCGCGAGAGGACCACGTGTCGACGATCTGGCGTGTGTCGCGCGCGGCGCGCTCACCTAACGGGCGGTAATCGAAGCGAAAGTGCAGCGGACCCTGGGCATAGAAGTTCGCCAGTCCGCCGTGCGCCTCGATCGCCTCCCAGATGATTCTGCCGCCGGCCGTCTTTTGAATACGCGCGCTGGCCTCTTCGACGCGCGGCTTCACCCACCTCGGCGCCGGAACCAACGTGGCGAGCTCTTCGGCTTCGGCGGCGGCCCTCGCCAGCTTCTTTGTCTGCTCTTGTTGGATCTGCTCCTGGAACTGCCTATCGGCCAGGCTCGTCGGTTGTTCGCAGCCGCCGGCCAACGTGCAAGCCATTGCCGCACACAGGGCGAAAACCATCGGTCGTTGGCGTGTCTCAAAAAACATATTCGCGTCTCCTCAATCGGCTTATGTCTGCAGCTCTCTGACACGGGCTACTCTCCCAGAGACGACGCCCTGGAGCAAGCGATGGCCCAATCAGGGCTCGAACACTTCCACCGGCTGCGCCTTGAAGAGGCTGCCGTCGCCAAGCCTGCTCGAGCCGTTGCTGCCCCAGCACCACAATTTGTTGCTGCGCAAACCACAGGTGTGCTCGCTACCCGCCGAGATAGCGCTCCAAGTGCTGGCTGCACCGATCTGCGCGGGTGCTTCGCGGTGGGTCGTGTCGCCAAGACCGAGTTGGCCGTAGCGGTTTGCGCCCCAACACGACAGCGCGCCATTTCGCAGGCCACATGTGTGGCTGTTGCCGGCAGTGATTCGGCTCCAGTCGCTTGCGCCACCGACCTGCTCGGGGGCATCGCGCGCCGTTAAATCTCCCAATCCCAGCTCACCATCGCCGTTGCCACCCCAGCATGACAGCGCACCACTGCGCAGCCCGCAGCTATGGATGCGACCGACCGCGATGCCGCTCCAGTCGCTCGCGCCACCGACCTGCTCAGGGGCCTGGCGAGGCAGATCGTCCGAGACGCCAAGCTGCCCGCTGGCGTTATAGCCCCAGCACCAGAGCGTCTGGCCGCGCACGGCGCACGTGTGGTAGCCGCCCGCTGAGACAGCAGTCCAATCGCTGTGGCCACCCACCTGCTCGGGGCTGGTGCGCAAGTCGAGATCCCCGAGGCCGAGCCCGCCGTAGTGGTTTGCGCCCCAACACCACAAGGTGCCACTTCGCGTGCCACAGGTGTGATCGCCACCGGCTGAGACCGACGTCCAATCGCTCGCAGCCCCGACCTGCGCCGGCAAGATGTACGCCACCTGGTCGCCCTGGCCAATCTGGCCGCTGGCATTGTAGCCCCAGCACCAGAGCGTGCCATCGTCGCGAAGCGCGCAGCTATGCTGCTCGCCCACGGAGACGGCGCGCCAGTCACTTGCGACGCCTACCTGTGTCGGCAAAGCGCGCGACGTCGTATCACCCAGGCCAAGGCGACCGGACTCGTTGGTGCCCCAGCACCAGAGCGTGCCATCGTCGCGAAGCGCGCAGCTATGTGTGATGCCTGCAGAGACTTCGACAAAGTGATCCAGTGTGTCGACCGCGGTGGGTTCGAGCTTGTCGCCGGCATGTTGGCCAAAGCCAAGCTGGCCAAAGTGATTGTTGCCCCAGCACGACAATGTCCCATCGCGCACGCCGCAACTGTGCAGGCCACGCGCGCTCGTCTGGCTCCAATCACTTGCGGCCCCCACCTGCTCGGGGCTGTTGCGATTGTTCGTATCACCCACGCCGAGTTGGCCGTGCAAGTTGCTGCCCCAGCACCAGAGCGTGCCATCGCGCTCGCCGCAGCTATGCATGAAGCCGGCCGAGACTGCGCTCCAATCGCTCTCGCTGCCAACCTGCACGGGTGTGGTGCGCTGGCTGTCATCACCCAGGCCAAGGCGGCCACTCTGATTTTCACCCCAGCACCACAGTGTTCCGCTTCGCAGGCCGCAGGTGTGATCGACTCCAACCGAGACCAGGCTCCAGTCGCTCGCTGCCCCAACGCGCGCAGGCGTTCGGCTAAGCGAGGTATTGCCCAAACCGAGCTGGCCGTTGCCATTCCAACCCCAGCACCAGAGCGCGCCGCCTCGCACGGCACAGGTGTGCGAGTTGCCGGCGCTGAGGCCGCTCCAATCGCTCGCCACTGCAACGCGCTCGGGTACATAGCGCACGGCCGGATCCTCAAATCCGAGTTGGCCCGACCCGTTGTTGCCCCAGCACCAGAGCGCACCGCCGCGCACGCCACAGGTATGGGATCCACCGGCGGCGACCTCACTCCAGTCGCTCTGCTGACCCACCTGCACCGGGACCTGGCGGGGCGCAACGTCGTCCAAGCCCAGCTGGCCGGCGGGGTTGTCGCCCCAGCACCAGAGCGTGCCGTCTTTTCGCACGCCGCAGGTGTGCGCGATACTGGCCGAGACCAGGCTCCAGTCGTTATCCTGGCCTACCTGAGCAGGCGCGCCGCGCTCGGCTGCGTCGCCCAGGCCGAGTTGGCCGGTGGTGTTTTGGCCCCAGCACCAGAGCGTGCCGTCTTCTCGCACGCCGCAGGTATGGAAGCGGCCACCGGATGTGACGATCCAATCGTTGGTTATCAGCGTCCAGCCGTGATCGGCAAAACCTTCGTTGCCAGCCCGATCGCGCGCCTGCACGTCAAACACGTAGTCGTCATCGCTCAGGCCCGTGTAGGTGACGCCGCTGGTACAAGCAGCCCGGGCGCTGACAACGCCGAGGTTGGCGCCGCTGAGCGTGCACTCGAAGGTGCAATCGCTCTCGGAACACTCGAAGCGAAAGACGGCCGTCTTGCTCTTGGATGGATCGGCGGGCCCTGTCAGATTGACGATGACCGGCGCGGTGGTGTCGACCGTCCAGCTCCAATGGTCCGGCTGCGAGCGCTCACCGAGCGCATCGATGGCCACGACCTCGAACTCGTGCTCGCCATCGTCGAGGTCCTCGAATCCAAACGGCGAAGTACACGGCTCGGCCACGTCGCCATTGAGCGCGCATTCAAAGTCACAGCCGGGCGCACGGTTGCAGGAAAATTCGAAGAGCGCGCTCGCCAGCTTGGTGAAGGCATCCGGCCCGGCCAGGATCTCGACCTGCACCGCGTCAGGATCGTCGGCATCCGAGTCGCTCGTGTCGGGATCGCCGGCGTCGGGATCGCCGGCGTCGGGATCGTCGGCGTCGGGATCGCTGGCATCGGGGCCTGTGTCCTCGGTCGACTGGACATCGGGTCCGGTATCGGCCCCCGTGACCGGATCCTTGCCAGGCTCGGAGGAGCAAGCGATGAGCACAACGGTCGCCAAAAGGGCTAGGAAAAACCTGGGATTGCGAAACAATGCGAGCATTTTTTGACCTCCAATCATTCAAATTCAGCTTCGTCTGCAAGGTAGCATCGCGCGATCTGGGCCAAGGTCAAGTAAGTTGGTGTGCAGAAAACGCGTATTCATCCGCCACGAAAGTGTTGTATTACTTTTGCCAACTCGCAGAGATGGCCAACGCTTGACCCTGGACCGCGCAGTGGAAGCACTCATTTCAATCCTGATCGTCGAAGACGACGCGCACATTGCCCGTGGGTTGTGCACGGCGCTGAGTGCCTGCGAGGACTTCGAGCAGCCAAGGATCGCGTCAAGATGTGGTGAGGCCTTTGCGGCGCTGGTTGGCTGGTCGCCGCACGTGGCGGTGGTTGATCTGGGGCTGCCCGATGGCAGTGGACTCGATGTCATCGCCTTGCTCACCAAGCGCGAGCCTGCGGTTCCCGTGGTGGTCTTTACGATCTACGACGACCGGCCCACGATCCTTCGGGCCTGGGCGCGGAGCTGGCCTCGCTGCTCTGGCTTTCGCGCGAGGTGGAGGCCGGCGCCGCCGCCAAAGAGATCGAACAGATGGCCGAGCGCAGCATCAGCGAGCTGCGCCAGGTCGTCTGGGCACTGCGTGACGAGACGCTCGACTGGGGTCAGTTCATCGAAGTTCTGGTAACAATTTGTCCGGAGGCCCGACGCCCATGCAGCACATGCCGTTTTTCATTCGCAGATCTTCCGTTGTGCTTGCGCTGCTGCTGGTCGCTTGCAGCCCCTCTTCGCGCAACAAGAGCGACGACGCCAGCGACGTTCAAGACCAACGCGATGTTCTGGTCGACGATCCGGACGGCTTGCAGCTCGACGATGTGGGACATCTCGATTCGGGCCAGAACGCCGCCGGTTCGGACGCCGCGACACCGGATTTGCGCGCATGCCTGGATCGGGCGGTGCTCGATCAGACGTGGACGGTTGCCGCCAAAGAGATTGCCGGCCAGCTGCAAACGGCCATGGCCTTCGACGGCCAGGGCATCTGGGTGGTGTTCACCCGACCGGGCCCTGGCGAGGAGCGCCAGGACTTGATTTACGCCACGCGCGTTCAATGCGACGGCACGCCGAGCGTTGCGCCTTTTCAGGTCTCCCAGCTGGGCACAGGTTACGCCGCCCAGCCCGTGATCGCCGCGCGTGAGGGCAAAGTCCACATCGCCTGGGCCTTTCAAGATACCAACACGGGCCATTGGGATCTGCTCTACCGCGCCTTTGAAGCCGATGGTCGGGCATACGGCTCGCAGCCGAGCTCGATTGCGCCAAGCATCGACGACACCATCGTCTCCGAGTTGGCCTGGCACCCGGACATCGCGGCCTTGCCCGATGGCGCCGCCGTGATCGTGGCGGCGGTCGCCGTCGATGGCAACTTCCAGACCATGCTCCAGCGCGTCGGGGCCGATGGACAACGCAGCGAGGACGCCTTTTATCCCTACGCCAATGACATCGATCAGCTCTATCCCAGCGTCTCATCGCACACCGATGGCACGATCTATGTGGCCTGGACGCGCGATGACAACGATGCCCAGACCGTAGTTCATACCTACATCTCGCCCGGCGCCACCGAGGCCGCCCTCGCCATGCCGCTGGTCGCCCATCCGCTCGAGCACCCCAACCCCTTTAGCCGCATGTCCAAGGCCGGCGCCGGCCCCAACGAGCGCGCCGTGCTAGCCTTTCAGGTCACCAAACCCGCGCGCCATGACATCATGTTCAAGGACGCCACCCTGGGCGTGGCCAGCAGCCACTACGGCGTCGTCGGCCACGCCACCCAGTCAGACTTTCTGCCCAGCGTCGCCGCCAGCCCCACCGGCGGCGCGATCGCCTGGTACCGCTATGCGACCAGCCCGGCCAAGAGCGACGTCTACGTCCAACGCTTCACCATGGACGCCAACGGCGGCCTCGACACCCCCTCAACCGCCCTGCGCCTGGCCGAGCAACAATACGCTTACAACGGCTACGGCCCCGCCATCGCCCACATCGGCGACGAGCTCTACGCCGTCGCCTGGTCGGCCGGCGAGCGACCCGCCGAGGCACGCGTCACGATGCGCATCGTCAACCTGGCGCCGTAGGC
>JACCWM010000201.1 GCA_013697635.1 Lujinxingiaceae bacterium
AAAGAGAAGCGCCGCGGTGGACTGTTCAAACCGGTGGAGGAGACCTCCGTCTCAACCACCTAAAATCAACCAAGGGGGTCAATTCTTCGTGTCGCAGAGGGGTCAATTCTTGATGTCGTTTGACAACAGCGATCGAGTTGCGCTGCGACCTGTGCGTCGGAGAGGCGCGCGCGGCGCTTGCCACTTGAACATAATCGACCTAAGCTGGCCCCGATAAACCACATTGGAGCCCAAACTTTATGTTCAATTCGAAAAACACCCTCCGACAACGCGCGATGCAGGTGCTCGCGTGGTTCGTCTTTGGTTTTTGCACCGTCTTTATCATCACAGGCTATCTGGTGGGCACCACGACGCCATCGGTGGCTCAGGATGTCGGAACCGACGCCGAGCTTGGCGCCGACGTCGTGGCTGCGCCGGGCGAAAAGCCTGCCGAGATCGCGCCGGTTGAAGAGCCGGCGGTCGAGGCCGAAGCGGTCGCCCAGGCCGAGGCCGAAGCCGAGCCAACAGCGGCGCCGATCAGCCTTCGCACGATCAAGAGCGACCAGGGCTCGAGCGTGCTGAGCAAGTCGGTGAGCTTTTTGGGGATTTTTGCGCTGATCTTTGTCGCCTGGCTGCTCTCCAACAACCGCAAGCGCATCAACTGGCGGCTCGTCGCCATTGGCGTGGGCTTGCAGTTGACCTTCGCGGTCTTCATCTTCTACGTGCCCGGCGGCCAGTTCGTCTTCGAGTTCGCCACCGCAGCGGTGCAAAAGCTGCTCGATTTCACCGGCGTGGGAAGCGCCTTTATCTTCCAGAGCTTTGTGACCGGCCAGTGGGAGATAGGGCTGATCAACTTCGCTTTTGCCGTGCTGCCCACGATCATCTTCTTTAGCGCGCTGATGACGATCATGTACCACCTGGGCATCATGCAAAAGATCGTGCACTTCTTTGCCTGGGGCATGCAAAAGACGATGAACATCTCCGGCGCCGAGAGCATGTCGGCTGCGGCCAACATCTTTGTGGGCCAGACCGAGGCGCCGCTGGTGATCAAGCCCTATGTCAACGAGATGACCGAGTCCGAGCTGATGGTCGTGATGACCGGCGGCTTTGCCACGGTCGCCGGCGGCGTGCTCGCCATCTACGTGGGCATGTTGCAGCCCATGTTCCCCGACATCGCCGGCCACCTGCTCGCTGCAAGCGTGATGAGCGCGCCGGCCGCCCTGGTCATCGCCAAGATCATGTTCCCCGAGATTGGCACGCCCGTGACCATGGGCCAGCTCAAGATGGAGTCGGAAAAAGAGGACGTCAACGTGCTCGACGCCGCCAGCCGCGGCGCCGCCGAAGGCCTCAAGTTGGCCCTCAACGTCGGCGCGATGCTGCTCGCCTTCATCGCGCTCGTGGCGCTCGTCAACTATATCCTGGGAATCCCCGGCCTCATCTACAACAAGGGCCTGCTCAGCACCCTGATCGAGCACTTCACGGCCAACGCGCTGGCGATCCCCGAGGGCTGCGCTGCTGCCGCCGACGAGGCCGTCACCGGCTGCATTCAGGCCATGCAGGGAGCAGCCGGCGCGCCGCAGAGCTGGATCGCGCCGATCATCACCATGCAGGACATCTTCGGCATCGTGTTTTGGCCCTTTGCCTGGATCATGGGCGTTCCCACCGAAGACTGCTACCTGATCGGGCGCCTTCTCGGCGAGAAGATGGTGATCAACGAGCTCGTTGCCTATTCGAGCTTGCAGGGATTGCTCTCCGACCCCAACGTCGTGCTCCAAGATCGCTCCGTGATCATCGCCACCTACGCGCTTTGCGGCTTTGCCAACTTCGGCTCGATCGGCATCCAGCTCGGCGGCATCGGCGGCATCGCCCCCAGCCGCAAACAAGACCTCGCCCGCATCGCGCTCAAGGCCATGATCGGCGGCACGTTGGCCGCCTTCATGACCGCGACCATCGCCGGCATCCTCGTTTAGAAAACGCCCATTTGATTGCAGGATAAAGACGTGACTCAATTGCAGACCAAAGAATCGCTTTACGACCGCGCCCGCACCACCGCCGAGCTGCTCAAGAGCCGCATCAAGGAGCAGCCTAAGGTTGCCCTGATCTTGGGCAGCGGCCTGGGCGCCCTGGGTGACACACTCGAGGAGCGCATCGCCATTGATTACTCCGAGATCCCGGGCTTTCCCGTCTCCAAGGTCGAGGGCCACGCCGGCCAGTTGGCCTTTGGCCGCCTGGGCGGCGTGCCGGTGGCCGTGATGCAGGGCCGCGTGCACTACTACGAGGGCTGGGAGATGGAGGACGTCACCTTCCCCATCCGCGTCTTCGCCCTGCTCGGAATCAAAGACCTGGTCGTCACAAACTCGGCCGGCGGCATCAACGCCGATTACGTGCCCGGCGACCTGATGATCATAAGCGATCACCTCAACCTCACCGGCGTCAACGTGCTGCGCGGCGACAACGACGAGCGCTTTGGCACCCGTTTCCCCGACATGAGCGACGCCTATACGACCGAGCTTCGCCAGCTCGCCCGCAAGGCCGCCGCCGATCTCGGCGTCGACGTCAAAGAGGGCGTCTATGCCGGCGTCGCCGGCCCAAGCTACGAGACGCCCGCCGAGGTGCGCATGATCGGCAAGCTCGGCGGCGACGTCGTCGGCATGTCGACCGTGCCCGAGGTGATCGTCGCCAGCCACTGCAACATGCGCGTCGTCGGCATCAGCTGCATCACCAACCTGGCCGCCGGCCTCAGCGCGCACAAGCTCACCCACGAAGAGGTCAAGATCACGGCCAACCAGGTCCGCGCGACCTTTGGCGCCCTGGTCCAAAAACTCGTCGAATCGATCGGCCGCTAGACCACCAGGTAAGGGGAGATATGGCAGACCACAAAGACATCGACGAACAGAGCTGGCAAGCCCTCGCCAGCGCCGCGATCACCGTGCGCGAGCGCGCCTATGCACCCTATTCGGCCTTTGCCGTTGGCGCCGCCATCCTCACCACCGACGGGCGCATCTTCACCGGCTGCAATGTCGAAAACGCCACCTACGGCGCCACCTCTTGCGCCGAGCGCACCGCCATTGGCAGCGCTGTAGCCGCCGGCGCCCGCGAGTTCAGCGCGCTTTGCGTGATCACCGACGTCGAGCACCCCTCGGCGCCGTGCGGGATCTGCCGCCAGGTGATCGCCGAGTTCTGCGATGACCTGCCGATCATGATGATCAACCCCGCCGGCGCGCGCGCCTTCACCACGCTCGACGAGCTCTTGCCGCTTCGCTTCTCGGGGCGCGACTTCAAGTTTTCGAGATAGACAAACCCAGCGCCAGATTGATCCCGATTGGATACAGCCGGTGCTCCTGCACCTGTATGCGCGCGTGCAGGCTTCGCGCCGTATCATCGGACTCCACGGCGACGGCCGCCTGCGCGATGATCGGCCCGGCGTCCATCGCGGCGGTGACCACGTGCACCGTGCACCCCGAGATCTTGACGCCCGCGGCCAGGGCCTGCTCTACGGCGCGAAGGCCGCCAAAGGATGGCAGCAGGCTGGGGTGGATATTGAGGATGCGGCCCTCGTAGGCGTCGAGCAAGACGTCGGTGCAAAGGCGCATCCAGCCGGCCATGATCACCCAGTCGATCGCGTGCTTGCTGAGCAGTTGCACGATGCAGGCATCAAAGGCCTGACGTGATTTGTAGGCGCGGTGATCGACGAAAACACTGGGGACGGCGCGCTCGCTTGCGCGCGCGACGACGCCGGCATCCAAGACGTTGTGGATCACGCAGCAAATGCGCGCGTTGAGCTCGCCGCGCTCGATCGCGTCGCTGATCGCGGCAAAATTGCTGCCGCTGCCCGAGGCCAGCACGCAGAGCCTGGCCGGTGGGCCGGCGACCGGTGGGGATTGCTTCGGTGACAAGATGGCAGGCAGGTTCATGGTGTCGCTTGGATGGATTCGAAGAGGACTCGATGACGGGCCACGCTCAGACCGGTTGGCCCATCACCCACATCGAATACAAAGTGTAAATGATAATCACTACCAGAAGCATCAAGACAAGGCTGAGCGCGGCGACGATCGAAAAGGGCGCGATCACCGGCTCCTTGAAGACGCGGCGAATCAGCTCAGGCTCGCTCGCCCGCTCGTCTTCGTCGTCAAAGGCCAGGCTCGCCTCGGAGACGATCAGCGGCTCCTCGTCGAAGAAGAGCGGGCCCGCTACCGAGGGACGGTAAGGGCTTTGGTCGGGGAAGCGCTTGCGCAAGCCGCGGCCCATCAGCTCGAGGCGGTCGCGAACAAGGCGCGCGTCGGCCGGGCGGCGCTTGGGATCTTTTTCAAGCAGCTCGCTGGCAAGCTCGATCAGCTCTTCGGGCACGGTTGAGCCGACGAGCTGCTTGAGGCTGGGAAGGGCGAGCGTCTTGTGGGCGCGCATCAACTCCAGATCGTTGGCGGCCTTGAAGGGCGGATTGCCGCTGAGCGCCGTAAAGAGCAGCACGCCCATGCTGTAGAGATCGCTTCTTGGACCGGGCAGCTCGCCATCGACGAGCTCGGGCGCGATGATCCCCGGTGTGCCGGCCACCTGGCCGCCCAACGTGAGGTTGCCATCGCGCGAGAGCAGCTTGGCCACGCCAAAATCGAGCAGCTTGATCTGCAGCCGGCCGTCGCGCATGCGCACGAGCATGATGTTGTCGAACTTCAAATCGCGGTGGATGATCCCGCGCGCATGGGTCTCGATCAGGGCGTTGCTCGTCTGGGCGAAGACGTCGACAATCTCGCTCAAGGTGAGCTGGGTGTGCTTCAAGGCCTCGCGAAAGGTCATCCCCTCGACAAACTCCATGACCAGATAGGTCAGCCCGCTCGGATCTTGGCCCGAGTCGATCAGCGCCACGATGTTGGGATGGGTCAGCGAGGCGACCAGCTCGACCTCGAGCGAGAAGCGCTTGATCAGGGCCGGATCGCTGGTCAGCGTGGGCTTGAGCAGCTTGACGGCGACGCGGCGGCTCACGTTGAGCTGGGTCGCCTCGAAGATGATCCCCATGCCCCCGGCATTGAGCACGCGCTCGAGCCGGTAGCGCTCATCGAGCACCCGCCCGATCAGGGTCTGGGGCGCATCGATGGGCTTTGTTGGCCGCCTCTTGCGGGGCGCCATCGCGTTGGGTTGGGTCACCATCGTGCAAACTCGCGTCTGCCTGCCAAGGCCAGGTAGCAATGCAATCTGGTCTAAGAGCACTACACGATCTCATCGGCGAACGCGAGTTGCAGTTAAGTAAAACTCAAGGCCCAAGGCCGCTCAAGTCGAGGCGGCGTGCCGCTCGTTGCCGCGAAGGATCGCCGCCGCGCCCGTCGACGAGGGCATCTGCTCGGCCGGCACCAGCACGACCTGGCCGCCGCGCAAGAACACCTGCTCGGCCAGCTCGTCGAGCAGCTCGATCACTTCGAGCGAGGGATCGTGCGCGCTCTCGGAGTGGATCTCGATGCGAGCGCTCTCCCAATCGACCCGGCCCCAGATGCTGCGCCCCTCATCGATCATCAGCAGATGAACGCGCCCCTCGAGCACCAGACGCGCGATGTTGGCCAGATCCATCTCCGCGCTGCCGTTGCCATAGCTGCGCTCCCAGAGCGCCAGCGCCCGCTCGATCTTCTTGCGGCTCTCGCGCTCGACGATCGGCCAGGCGGCCTCATGGATTGTCGCCTCGTTGAGGTATTGCACGCTGCCCTCGATGCCCCGCTCGGCCAGATGCGCCACCCGCGTCACAGCGCGGTAGATCGGGTGCAGATAATCGACGGCCGCGAGCACCAACACGCCCTGCTTGCCCTTGAGGTAGTCGTAGATGCCCGCGTCAACCAGGCTGAAGTACTCACGAATCCAGACCTTTTGCGACTCCTTGCCGCCGCCGTGATAGACCGGCGAGGCGGGGTTGTTGTGGGCCTGGCCGCGCGCGTCGGGCCGGCCCATGCGATCTTTGCTGCGAAAGTTCACGTCGCTGTGGCCCGTGCCCTCGAGATCGAACTTGAGCGCGTCTTGCAGATCTTTGGGCACGTTGTCCAGATCGACCGCCTTGAGCCCGGCCGCCGTGCCCTCCCAAAAGTTCACCTCGTTTTGGCCGATCGCCAGCACCCAGTATTGCTGGGCCGTGGCAAGCTGGCGAAGCATCTCGCGGGTGTGAAAATTCTCGCCCACAACCACGCGCGCCTCGTGCGCCGCCGGCAAACGGTAGATGCGCTCAAAGCCCGGCGCCGCAAACACCGCCAAGCCCTGGCTCATCGAGGTCCAAAACGCCGCATCCTCGACCAGATCGCGCAGCCGCTCGAGCATCGGCGCATAGCTCGCCGGTTCATAGCGCTCGCCATCCTTGAGCAGCGCGGCGGCCTCGTCGACCAGCGCCCGAAACTGCAGTCGCGTGGCCTTCTTCGTCAACTCCTGGCGCTCAATCGGCATGAATATCGAAACCGCCGGCTGGCTCTCCTGCTCGATGAGCTCGCGAAGCTCCTCTTGTCCGAACGAATCCATAAAACTCCTTAACTGATGGGTTCAGCGAAACGCTGTCAGCCTCTCGCGTCTGGCGTTTTGAGTAATAAGGACGCCGAGCGCGGCGACAAGCGCGTGCCGTGACACTATCGGCAGAGCGCGCCGGGGCTGCATCCGATCGCGTGAACCGATCGGCGCACCATGGCGATACCTTTGCTGGATCCGGATACCGCCTCAGCGCTCTGTGCCGGCGCTACTATTCGGACCGGATACTGCACCGGCGAGGCGCGCCGGTGCAGTATCCGGTCGCGTGAGCCCGTCGGCGCACCGTTGCGATACCCTTTTGGGATCCGGATACCGCGTCGGCGCGCTCTGCGCTCTGCCGATGTACTCTCGGGGATTTTTTAGGCGCTGAGCGCGAAAGCGCTGAACGCGAACGGCGCGAAACGCGAACGGCGCGAAACGCGAATCGCAAAACGCGAATCGCTAAAGATGCCGCGAAACTGCGCGAATGCGCGAAGAGAAAGTCTATCCCCGAGAGGGACCACACCCTTTTGATGAGCCCGCATCGGCTGTGCTCTTAGAGACACCCGGTGGACGATCGGATGGCAGCTCCTCGCATTTGCACCATGCTCAGACCCGCAGCCAGCCAGGGGGGCTCAAGATGTTCTTTTCTTCGCGTATTCGCGCAGTTTCGCGGCATCTTTAGCGATTCGCGTTTTGCGGTTCGCGTTTCGTGCTGTTCGCGCTCAGCGCCTTCGTGCTCAGCGCCTTCGTGCTCAGCGCCTTCGATAGCGGTCGAGTACTACGGCATAGGCCCGCGGTCGAGCGGCGTCTCGAAGTAGAGCGACTGGCTGGGGAAGGCAAATGAGGTGCCGGCCGCCTCGACGATGCCCATGACCTTCAAATAGACGTCCTGGCGCGTGTCGAACCACTGCTTCCACTCGGTGGTGGTGGCAAAGGCGTGGATGAGGATGTCGAGCGAGGAGTCGCCAAAGCCGGTGAAGTTGACCATGAAGAAGCTCTGGTCGATGCCTTCGTGCTCGGAGAGCATCTGCCGGATATTGGTGATCACCTCGGTCATCTGGGCCTCGCTGGTGCTGTAGACCAGGCCGATCGTGGACTTGATGTGGCGAACCGGGATCTTCGAGAGGTTTTCGACCGGGGCCGTGGCGATGTCAGCGTTGGGTACGGTGATGATCGTGCGGGCAAAGGTGCGGATCTTGGTCGAGCGCAGGCCGATCTCCTCGACCGTGCCCTCGCCGTGGGTGCTCTTGACGAGATCGCCGACCTTGAAGGGGCGATCGGTCAAGATCATCACCGAGCCAAACCAGTTCGACAGCGTCGACTGGGCGGCCAGCGCAAAGGCCAGGCCGCCGATGCCCAGACCGGCCACCAGACTCGTGACGTCGTAGCCCCACTGCTGGATGATCATGATCAGCGTGATCACCACGAGCACCACGCGCAAGACGCGCTTGACCAGGGGCACGAGGTGGTCGTCGAGCTCGGTCTCGGTCTTCTCGGCCATCACCTGGAGGATGCTGGCCATCGCGTCGACGATGTTGAAGACCATCCAGGCGGCGAAGACCGTGCCCACCGTCTTGAGGATGAGCACCGTGGCGCCCTGGATGCCCGCGGGCAGCTCCAAGAGCAGCACGGCGAAGTACAGCGCGATCATGTTCACCAGCCAGCCCAGTGGCTTTCGCACGGCCGCGAGCAGCTGGTCGTCGGCGTCGGTCTTCGTCTTGGAGACGATCAGGTGCACCGGCGTCAGGAGCTTGTTGAGCAGGTGGGTGCGTAAAAAGATCCCGAGCAAGAGGATCGCGCAGGCCGCCCCGATGCGCCAAAGCGGGATTTCGAAGAAGTTGAGCGTGAGCACCTCGTCGATGAACTGCTCATAGCCCGGCAGTGGACCCTCATTTGACGCGGAACCCTCAGCCGTCGCCACCGCCGCCGCCGCGCCTTCCTCGCCTTGAGCCCACGCCCTCGCGCTCGCCAGCCCAACCCAAAGGCCGCACAGCAACTTCGCCGCCCATCTCGTGCTTGTGTTCATCGTGTCAGCATCCGCAAGACCAGTAAGCCGGTAAAAGACCACGCCAAAGCCCGTATAGTGGGATAAATACGCCGTTCGGGCAAGTAGGGTTGGTCGCAGCGCCCGGTAAACAAAAAGCCCCCGAGCTCTTATGAGCTCGGGGGCTTTTTGTTTCTTGCAAAGCTTTGATGCGGAAGGGGGGACTCGAACCCCCACGCCGTTTAAAAGGCACTGGATCCTTAGTCCAGCGCGTCTACCAATTCCGCCACTTCCGCGTAGCTCGGTCGAGAACAACCCCAATCAACACAAAGTTGTGCTCTCGAAACCGGAGAGCTGTATAAGATGTTGCGCCACCAGTGTCAACGAAAACTCACTTTGCACGCGTGGTGATTTTCGTGGTCGCTGGATCCGATGCGTTAGGCATTGTCTCGTGGGCAGTGAGCGGCTAGGATCAGCGGCCATTGAGATGCTTTTTTGATGAAAACCGTGGTGACGCCGAGGATTTAACGTGTATCGATTTCGCTTCATGCCCTTTGTCCTGATTTTTCTGCTCGCAGCGTGCTCCGATCCCGAGGGTCCGACTAAGACGCCCGATGCTACCCACGGCGCCGATGTCGCAGACGACGTGCTGGCTGCTGATACCTTGACGCCAGACAGCGGCCTCGAGGTCGGCGTTGACGTGGCGCCCGATGGGGTCGATTCACAGGCCTGCGCGCTGCAGGGCGACTGCGCCAAAGGGCTCTTTTGCCATCATGGCACCTGCGAGCAGGCGCCCACGTGCCAGACGCTGGCTGACTGGCGCACGTGTATCCTCGCCTTCAACACGATCGAGCAGGGTCTGGGGCGAAGCGCGGTCTGTCGCGACGAAGTCTGCGAGATCGCCTGCCTGATCGACGCGGACTGCGCCGAGGGGCTGACCTGCAGCGATCATGGCCATTGCATCCGCTTTGACGGCGATCTCAGCGGCCCGCTGCCCGGCGGCGCGGCGCGAACCGACCTTCGCGCGGGCGCCTCCAATGTGCTGATGAACTTTCCGATCGGTTTGTCGATGGGCGGCTACGGCTCGCGTGCCGGCTCCAACATGGGCCGCTATGTCAAGAGCCTGCGGCCAAGCCACGGCCAGCTGCATGGGCTGTTTGCGCGCGCCCTGGCGCTCGACAATGGCGAGCGTGAGCTGATCTTTATCCGCCTGCCGATCATCTTTCCGACCATGGCGCTGCACGAGGCCGTCGCGCGCAAGCTGCAGGAGCAGACCGGGCGCGACTGGCGCGACAGCCTGGTGATCTCGGGCACGCACACGCACTCCGGGCCGACGCGCTACTGGCATCTGCCCGATGACGCAGCGCTGCCTCTGGGCGCGCTGGGCACCGACGAGTTCAGCCAGGTCGCCTTTGACTGGCTGGTCGATACCACCGTCGAGGCCGCCTCGCAGGCGCGCGCCGCCTTTGAGCCGGCGCGCATGGGCTGGGACATCATGGAGGCCTTTGACACCGACGATCTGATCGCCAGCGACCGTTGGGGCGAGACGCCGCCGTTTGACGACAACCGGCTGCTGACCTTGCGCGTCGACGACGCCGCCGGCGTACCGCTTGCCATCCTCTTTAGCCACGGCACCCACGGCACGCACAACTCGAGCGACTATTTCACCGGCGATGCGATAGCCGGTGTTGAGCGCGCCGTCGAGGCCGCCTTCAGCGAGCATGCCGGGCGTTTTGTGCCAAGCCTGTTTTTCAACCAGAACGGCGGCTCGATGTCACCTCGCGGCGACAACTTCGGCCACCGCGAGGCACACACCTATGAGAACCTCGGCTATCGCTTCGTCGAGCGCACCCTGGCGCGCATGATGGCGATCGAGACCACGGCGACCTGGCAGCTCGATGCGCGCACGCACCGCTTTCCGATCACCTACGAGTACCTGGGCTATGCCCCCGGCGAGTGGAGCTTTGGGCGCCTTGGCACCTCGAACAACGACTACATCTATGGCGGACTGCAGTGCATGGGCAGCGGCGTGGCCGACAACGATTATGCCACCCACGCCGATCCGGACAAGATCGGCTGCCTGGGCCTGCACCAGCTCAGCCACCACCGGCCGGTCTCCATGTTGGCCCGAAGCCAGATCACGACCCTGCAGCTCAACGATCTGACGATCGTGACGCTGCCCGGCGAGCCGGCCATGGAGCTTGGCTGGCAGGTGTTGCGCGAGATTCGCGACAAGTACGGCGTCGATCCGATGAAGTCCTTCATCTTCGGCTACGCCCAGGCCCATCTGCTCTACATCACGCCGACCAATCTGCGCGGCGAGCTGCCGCCGTTTCCGGGCATCTCGACGCCCATGGCGCCCGACGATTATCCCGACTTCGCCTTCAGCTATCTGCAAGGCGGCTACGAGGCCAGCTCCACGCCCTGGGGCTTTCGCATGGGCGACTTCATCATCGCGCGCGCCGCCGAGGCCACCGGGCTGATGCTCGGCGAGACCGTCGAGCTGACGCTGCCGGCGGCCTTGCCCGCGCAGTACACACGCGGCGAGGATACGCCCTTTGCGATCGACCTGAGCGCGGCCGCCCGGGTGGGCACGATCGTGCTCGACATGCCCGCCCAGATCGCGCGCCTCGAGACGGTGCACTTTGGCTGGATTGGCGGAGATCCGGGCGCCGAGATGCCTCAGGCGCCGCGCGTTGTGCTCGAGCGTGAGCTGAGCGCAAACAATTTTGCGCCGGTGATCACCCAGAGCCACCTCGATTACGACAACCGCGAGCCGCTCATCCTCACGCGCACGCGCCAAAACGGCGACGACTGGGAGTGGGTGATCTATTGGGAGGAGCTCAAGGACTTTCCGGCCGGCAACTACCGCTTTCGCGTCGAAGGACATTTTCAGGAGAGCGCCGGCCCGACGGGTCGAAAGCCCTACACCACGACGAGCCGCGTCTTTGAGCTGGTGCCAACCTCTGAGGTCACGGTCAACCTCGTGGCTGGCGCCGAGCAGATCTCCGGCACGCTGGCCTATCCGGCCGCCGAGCAGCTTCGTTTCGCGCGCATCCAGGGCGATCCGGGCAACATCGTGGGCAGCTACCGCATGCGCCATCACGACGTGGGCAGCAACATCCCCGATCCGTTGTTCGCGGATCAGGATCTGACCACCGCCGGCCTGACCGCTCGCATCAAGCTTGCCGGCGACACCGTTCTTACCTTGAGCGGCGCCGATTTCACCCTCGTCACCGCGCCCGAGACCAGCCATGGACGAAACAACGTGCCGGTCACGCGCTTTTCGGCCGCGCTCGCTGGGCTTGCGGCCGGCTCCTACGTCGTCGAGCTCGATGTCAGCGATTTGCACGCCAACCACGGCACGGCAAGCGTGACCTTCGACGTGCCTTGAGGAGAGTTCATTTGCATCGACGACGTACGATCCACGGCCTGAGCGCGGCCGCCTTGTTCGCTATCCTGGCCGGTGGCGGCTGCGCCTCGGTCGGCTGCAATGCCAACGGCTGCTCTAACTCCGATGGCGCCAAAGCAGCCGAAATCACCCCCGAGCTGCTCGTTGGCACCTATCGGCTCACCGGCCACACGAGGGCTGTCGGCAACTGCGAGCAGCCCAGCGATGGCCCGGCTGCCAACGATGGCACCCTGCTCAAGATCGAGCGTGCTCAAAGCGGCGAGGACACCGTCTTGAGCTATCAATTGTGCGATTCGACCAGCGGCTGTCCCCATGACGCGCTGCTCGAGCGCGTCTTGCAATGGAATCCGACGCGCCGGCTCGCCGCCTACGATCTGCCCCAGGCCAGCCAGGAGCCCGGCCGCTTCGAGAACGTCTGCCAACTGGTCCGCCACCAGGCCTCGCTCGAGGCCACCACAGACGGCGTGCGCATCATCCATCGCACCTTCCGGCTGAGCGCCGTGCTCGAGGGCGACGAGCCCTGCGCGCCGGCCCAGGCCGAGGCGCGCGCCGATTCGCTGGAGTGCGTGGCCTTTGAGGAGTTCGTGGCGCAAAGGCAGCCCTGAGTTGGTCAAAAACAAAGCGCCCGTCCTGATGTCAGGACGGGCGCTTTTTCGTTTGGGCTCGTCAGCAGCGGTTAGCCGCAGAAGCCTTCGGTGCAGGCCTGGCCGCTGGGGCAGCCGCAGGAGTTCTCGCAGGCCATCGGCTGAGGCGTGCCGGTGACCGGCTCGGGCTCGAGGCAGACGCCGCTGAGGATGTCGCAAATCTCGCCGGAGGAGCAGTCCTGGTTGCAGCTGCAGGGCGACTCGCAGCTTCCCTCAAGGCAGATCGCGTCGCGGGCACACTCGGCGGTGCTGCGGCAGGCGACGCCGGGGTCGGCCACGCAGTAGCCGGTCT
This sequence comes from Lujinxingiaceae bacterium, assembly GCA_013697635.1. Classification (GTDB taxonomy): domain Bacteria; phylum Myxococcota_A; class Bradymonadia; order Bradymonadales; family Bradymonadaceae; genus JACCWM01. Next base: position 12,780 of record JACCWM010000201.1, read on the forward strand.
GGCAGAGGAAGCCATCGGAGCACTCGTTGTTGTTGGCGCAAGCCTTCTCGCACTTGGCGTCGACGCAGAGGTTACCGGCCGAGCAGTCTGCGCTGCGGCGGCACTCGATCGACTCGCACAGGTTCTGGCGGCAGTGCTCGTTGGGGCCGCAATCGGCGGTTGCCTGACAGGAGGCCACGCACTTGCCGTTGACGCAGGCACCGTTGTCGCACTCGGAGTTGAACACGCAGCTGTCGTTTTGGCCGATGCAGGCGCCGTCGACGCACAGCTCGCTGGACTGACAGTCGCTTCGCGTCAAGCACTGCGGGCTGGTGCTGTCCTCGCACTTGAAGTTGCGGCACTCCTTGCCAGCGGCGCAGGGACGGTTGGCGGCGCACTCGGAGTTCTCCGGGCCCTTGCATACGTTGTTGACGCAGCTCTCACCGAGTGAGCAGTCGTTGGCACGCACACACTGAAGGTCGGGACCGGAGTTGCAGGTGCGCTTCTCGTTGGTTCCCTTGATCGGCAGGCACTGTGCCGGCACGCCGGGCTCGTCGCTGATGTTGACGCACTCAAAGCCGGTGGCGCAGTCGTGGTTGTAATCGCAGTCACGAGCGCAGACCTTCTCGCCGGTGTTGGAGACCGGATCGAAGTTGAGGCGAATGCAGCGCGCGTCGGCCTCGACACAGTCATGGCGCGTCTCGCAGGCCTGGCACAGGCCGCTGACGCCGCGATCGTTGGTGTCCTGGCGCTGGCAGGTGTCGTTGATGCAGATCGTGTCGCCACCGCAGTCCAGATCGCTGTAGCATTGTTTGGTGCTCGGGATGTAGGGCGCATCACAGGTGTTCGAGCAGTTCGTCTGCCAGGTGCACTCGTCCCAGCACTGCCAAGGATCGCACCATGTCTCACAGACCTCGTAGTCATAACAGCTGCTGCAGCTGTCCGTCGTGTTGCTCTCCGAGATGATCAAACAGCCCGGCAAAAACAAGGCGGCCACGATGAGGGCCATCATACAGTAGAGGTGCGTGCGGTTCATTGTAGCCTCCTGACGTTTTCTAATCATTTCCAGCATCGAGGGAATCATCTTCAAGTTGAGCTTCCGTGTCTAGGACGCGCTTCTTTTCCAGCTTATTCATAATTAATTCTGATCTGCGCTCCCGACGCAAGTGCGACCAAATCCACGCGAATGTGCTGAAAGCCTTCTCAAGGCGTCTTCGGTCAAAAAAGATCTACCATGTCGCTCAACTCCCCCGTAGAGTGGCTGCGAGCCGCTCACCGAGGGCCATGAATGTGGGTGAGTTGACTACGAAGCCAGACCCTTCTATATTTCGCTGCCTTAAGTGGCAGGCCGTATAAGGCTTCGTGCTTGCAGAATGAGACTGACGTTCTTTTTGTGATGTTGAAGAACCTGGAAGATGTGAACAACCGTTAAGGGCGCACGATGAGACGAGAGACTGAGCGGCATTTTCGATTCCTGGGCTGGAGCCGCATGGCATTGGCTGGACTGTGTGTGATGGGCCTGGCCTTGGGAGCCTGCGGCGACGATGAAAATCCCGAAGACGGCAACATCATCGGCCTGGAATCGCCGACATTGGTCGTCAGTCCTCCCTCGCTGGACTTCGATCAGATAAGCATCGGCTCAGAGAATCAAAAGACGCTGACGATCACCAACACGGGCCGCGGTGAGCTGAAAATCACCAGCCTTCAGATGATCGAAAATAACGAGGACAACATCGTCGAGTTTCACAAGGAGGGAGCCTGGGCCGTTAAGACGCTGGGCTTCAACCAGTCGATGGAGCTCGTGGTCAGCTACCGACCGGAGAACCAGACACCGGACTCGGGCGTCATTCGCATCATCAGCAACGATCCTCGCCCTGGCTTTGGCCAGTTTGACGTGCCGCTTCGCACGCCCCAGCTCGAGCCGGAGATCTTCTCACCGGAGACGGTGGTGTTCAACCGCGTGGCGCCGGGCCAAACCGAGTGGCAAGTCACGCGGGTGCACAACATCGGCCATGCATCGCTGACCTTTGAGGACGTCGCGTTCTCGGGAAGCGCGGATTTTGCGATCTCCTTTCCCACACTGGTCGACGATCCCCCGATCGCCGACGACAGCCAGAGCTGGCCGACGGTGCTCGCGCCGGACAATTCGTTTCCGATGCGCGTCACCTTCTCGCCGCAAGACGACGAGCCGGCCAAGGCCGAGGTGGTCTTCTATACCAACGATCCGAACAAGCCGACCTACAAGGTGTTGCTCAGTGGCAACAGCGGCTCGCCATGCATGGCGATCACCGACGAGAATGGTATTGATTTTAGCTTGAGCTCGATCGGCCAGACCTCCAATCGCACGATCACGATCGAGAACTGCAGCCGCACCGCCGAGCTTCGCGTCAGCGCCATCGAGATCAGCAATGACGGTGGGGGCGTCTTCGAGCTTCGGCCCGAGTCGCTGCCCGGCGGTCTGCCCGACGAGGCTGCCGTGATCACCGCGCGTGATTCGGCCAACTTCGTGCTCACCTACACGCCGATCGACGAGTCGGCCAGCACCGGTGAGCTGCTGCTTCGAAGCAATGACCCGGCCAAGACCACGCTGCGTGTGCCGATTCTTGGTAAGGGATCGTTTACCGTTTGCCCGATCGCTGTCGCCGAAGGCCGCGTCACCACCTCTGGCGGCAGCTACCGTCAGGAAATCTCGGCGCGTCCGTTGCAGCATATCGAGTTCAGCGGGCTTCAAAGCACCGACCCTGACGGCACGGCGCTTCGCTACGAGTGGAGCGTCGTCAGTCGTCCGCAGGGCTCACAGTCGAATTTGTCGCCCAACAATTCGATCGTCGATCCTCGCCTCTACCTCGATATCGCGGGCACCTACGAGGTCGAGCTGGTCGTTTACGACGCCACCGGCCTGGCGAGCTGTCAGTCGTCGATCGTGACCATCTATGTCATTCCTGGCGACGAGATTCACATCCAGCTCGTCTGGGATGCCCCGGCCGTACCTCGGCCACAACAGGGCCACGGCACCGATCTCGACCTTCACTACTTGCATCCGCTGGGCCGCTGGAATGCGACCAACAACAACTACGACGTCTTCTGGCAAAACCGCCAGGCCAACTGGGGCACGCAGGCAAGCCCGAGCATCGCAAGCCTCGACATCGACGATGTCTATGGCGTCGGCCCCGAGAACGTCAATCACAAGAATCCGGTCAGCGGCCTCAACTACTCGGTGGGTGTGTTCTACTTCCACGACAACGGCTTTGGCCCAGCCGACGCCACCGTGCGCATCTACGTGCACGGCCAGCTCGCCATGGAGATCCGCGATCGCCGCCTGCCCGGTACCGGCTACTTCTGGAATGTCGCCGCCATCCAATGGCCCAGCGGCAACATCGTTCAACGCAATTCGATCAGCTTCAACTTCCCCTGAACCCGCGCTCGAATACGTCTAGTTCGTCGTAAACTGCCAAGGGCGCCCTCTCAAACGGGGGCGCCCTTCATTACTTTTGAGGAGAGTCGATGAGTTCCCAACAAGCGATCATCCGTATGCGTATCGGTATGGAGCAGGCCCACTATGCGGGCAACCTCGTCGATGGTGCCTTCATGCTCAAGCTCTTTGGCGACGTGGCCACCGAACTGTTGATCCGCCACGACGGCGACGAGGGGCTGTTTCGTGCTTACGACAGCGTGGAGTTTCTGGCGCCGGTCGAGGCCGGTGATTACATCGAGGCGGTCGGACACATCGTCTCGGTGGGCAATACCAGCCGCAAGATGGCGTTTGAGGCGCGCAAGGTCATCCGTCTGAGCAAGAACCCACAAACCCCCACGGCGGCCGAGGTGCTCGATGAGCCGATCGTGGTCTGCCGGGCCTCAGGGACCTGCGTGGTGCCCAAGGAGCGGCAACGATGAATCCGTTGATCATCACCGCCGCGATCGTCGGCGCCGAGGTCATGCGCGAGCATACGCCGTTTATCCCGTACACGCCGGCCGAGATCGCCGCTGAGGCCGTGCGCTGTCGCGAAGTGGGCGCGGCCATGGTGCATGTGCACGGCCGGCGAGACGACGGCGCACCGACCCAGGACAAGCAAACCTTCGCACAGATATTGTCGTTGATTCGCGCTCAAAGCGACGTGCTCGTACAGTTCTCTACCGGTGGCGCGGTGGGCATGAGCGTCGAGGAGCGCATCGAGGGGCTCGTGCTTTGCCCGGACATGGCCACGCTGACCACCGGTACCGTCAATTTTGGCGAGGACATCTTTAGCAACAGCCTGCCGACCATTCGCGCGATCGCCGCGCGGCTCAAGGAGCTGGGCGTTCGCCCCGAAATCGAGATCTTCGATACCGGCATGGTCGACACTGCGCTTCGACTCGAAGGCGAGGGGCTGCTCGAGGGGCCGCTGCACTTTGATTTTGTGCTCGGCGTGCCCGGAGGCATGGGCGCGCGCCCGGAAAATCTCGATTTCCTCGTCGCCATGATCCCGGCCGACAGCACCTGGTCGGTGGCCGGCATGGGTCGACACGAGCTGCCGCTGGCCCGGCGTGCGATTGAGCTCGGAGGTCATGTGCGCGTCGGTCTCGAGGACAATATCTTCATCGAAAAGGGAAAACTCGCCCGAGGGAGCTGGGAGCTGGTCGAAAAAGTTGCAGATTACGCTCAAGAGCATGGTCGAGCACTGGCCGACCCCGTCACAGCCGCACAGTTGCTAAAGATCGGATAATTCAAGAGGAAAATGCACGCCTTTTCCACAATCCCGTCCATCGGGTTCCGACGAACGCGGAAATTGGCAGCAAGTGTGCCGAAAAGCGCGTTGATAAATGCGCAAAGGCGCATAAATATGGCTTGACATCGAATCGGGGCGCTCCTATTCTCCCCCCCGTCTTCGATGCCGAACGTACGAGTGATTCTAGAAGTTCCATAGGCAGTAATGTCTATTGATTAGCTGGTTGTTTTTTTGTCGTAAACATTGTCTTTTTGCAAGGGGTTATCGTCATGACCAAATCTGAACTGATCAATGCTGTAAACAGCGCCGCTGATGCCAAGGGAATCGTGCTCACCAAGAAAGACACCGGTGAAGTTATCGACATCCTGTTCGACACGATCGCTGCCGCTATCCAGGAGACCGAGCGTTTCTCCTACCCGAACTTCGGCACCTTCTCGGTCAAGCACCGCAAGGCACGCGAGGGTCGCAACCCCCGCACCGGTTCGCCGATCAAGATCGAGTCCTCGAAGTCGGTGAGCTTCAAGCCGGCTCCGAACCTTCGCGACCGCGTCAACTGAGCTACCGGGTTATTCGTTAAGAGTAACCAGAACAACAAAAAAGCCCGCAGGCCACAAGCCTGCGGGCTTTTTTTATGCGCGCTTTCGTCGGAGCCGGGCACGCAGCCGGCTGATGATAAAATCGAGCTCGGGCGGGCGCATCAGCGCGGCCAGAACCATCATCACCAGGCCAAAGACCAAGCCCATCGCAACTAGCATCACCATGCGACCGGGCAGACCCCAGGCGGCCAGCGGGGCATCGAGCCATTGGCCCAGACCCCAGGCGGCGGTGCCGCAGCTCACGGCAAAGATCAGGCCGCGGCCCAGGCCGGCACCGATCGGCCCAAGCGGCAAGGTGCGCCCGCGCATGCGGTAGACCACGGCCGTGACCGCGACGTTGATCGAGATGCCCAGAGACGTCGCCGCTGCCAGGCCCACAAGCGAGAAGGTCGCGTTGAGTCCATAATAGATTGGCAGCGCGACCAGGGCGACGAGCGTGCCGATGACCATCGGTGTCAAGGTATCCTGGCGCGCATAAAAGCCGCGCACCATCACGGTCTGTGCGCACCAGGCGATCAGGCCAAACGAGAAGAACACCAACAAGTTGGCCGTCATGTCGGCGTCGGCGTCGCTGAACTCGCCGTGGCGAAAGACCAGATAGACCAGCGGATGGGCGATGGCGATCAGCCCGGCTGCGCCGATCGCCGACAAAAATGCCACGCGCTGCAGGCTCTGGGAGAGCATTTGGCCCATCTCGGCCTCTTTGCCCTCATGGAACAAGCGACTCAAAAAGGGCAGGGCCGCCTGTCCGGCGGCCTGGCCGATCACGGCAAAGAGCACCAGCATCAACTTGCGCGAGTGGTTGAGCCAGGTGATCGCGCCCTTCTCGTGCAGCGAACCAAAGTACTTGAGCAGCCACTCGTCGACGGTGACCAGGCTCACGCCCACCATCAGCGGTAGTGTCAGCCACAAAAAGGCCTTGAAATCGGCATCGCGCGGTGCGAAGCGAAACTGATAGCGCACCACGCGCCGCGAGGCCCAAAGCGGCAAGGCTAGCGGGCCGAGCAGGGCGCCCACGACCACGCCTATCGAGAAGCCCTGGATGCCAAACCAGGGCGCCAGCAACAAGCCACCGAGGATGATACAGGCGTTGTAGATCAGCGGCGCGATCGCCGACGGCCAGAAGATCTCGCGCACAAAGAGCGTGGCCTGGAGCAGCCCGCCCAGATAAAAGGCGATCTGGGCCGGAATCACGATGCGCGTCATCGTCACGGCCATCTGAAGCTGCTCGGCGTCGGTGAAGCCCGGGTTGAGCAGCGCGACGAGCCCAGGCGCGAGCACGATGCCTACAACGCTCACGCCCACCAGCGCCAGGCCCATGGTCGTGGCTACCGTCGAGAACAGTCGCCAGCCGCCCTCTTCGTCATCGCGTGCAAGGTAGGAGGAGAACAGCGGAATGAAGGTGATCGAGAGCGTGCCGCCGGCCAGAAAGTAGTTCATCAGATCGGGCAGCGTGAAGGCGGCATAGTAGGCGTCGGTCATCGCGCTGGCGCCGTGCTGGTTTGCGATCACCGCGTCACGCAAAAAGCCCAGGATGCGGCTGAGCAAGATGCTCACCGACAAGATGATCGCTGCCAGCCCCATACGCTGGCCAACACTTCGCCCTGATTTTTCTGATGTCGACATGGTTGGTCGCTATACGCAGCAATGGCCATCGGCCCTTCAGGCCGCCCTTATCCATAGCGCGCTGCCGGTCAAATAACCATCACGGAGTTGCACATTACCCCTTGTATGCGCTAGATTGCGCGCAAGTGTCCTCATCTTGCCCAATGCATCAAGACCAGTTATCTGCGTTGGTCTGTGGCTGGCTTGGTGAGGTTTCAAGTCTCCACATTAATTGCGCCAGGATGGCGCGCTCGGCAGACTTGAGACGGCGCAATCGAAGGCGCGCCCACGAATAGCGAAGTTTATTTCGTTGTGGAATGGAACTTGCTGGTTTATCTGGCTAGCTAATTACTGCATTTAGATTACGTGTTGAGGCATCAATGATGGATACCCCCAAAACACCCCAGCGCCGTTTGCTTCGCACCAGCCCGCTTGGCACAGCCGCTCAAGTCGGCGTCCATGGCTCCATGGTGTTGTTGCTGGCCGGTCTAATCGCCTGGGCCATATTGCCAACGCGTGCGTTGGTCAGCCTGATGCACTACAACCTGGCCGTTCCCGATATTCGGGCGATGAACCTCAGCGAGTTGGTGATCCAGCTCGGTCTTGCGGCCTGTCTGTGGGCGCTGATCGTGATCGTCTTCAAGCTGGCCGCCCTGCGGCGCACCGAGGGTTTGAGCGGGCGCCTGGTCCGGGCTCGCGGCTCGATCATCACCGAGTTTCTGGTGATTTTGCCCACCTTCTTGCTGCTGATGTTTGGCATGGCCCAGCTCTCGATCAACAACATCGCTGGCATGCTCGCCAACGTCGCCGTCTACGAGGCGGCGCGCTCGGTCTGGGTATGGCACCCGGAGGTCGAAAGTGGCCGCGCCGGCACAGCCAGCGCCACGGACCGCGGGCGTATCGCAGCAGCGCTTGTGATGACGCCGATCGCGCCGGGCCAGTTCACGGTTTTGCCAATGGAAGATCTCACGCCGGCCTTTCAGGCCAGTCGTCGCATCATGTTGTACTCGCAGCTTCCCGTTGAGGGAATACTGCCCGACACGGTCACCGAATTCATTGACGACTATGGCTCGCTGCAGTTGGCGCCGCCGGTTCAGGGTAACCTGAGCCTGGCTGCTGGCCTCGATGACGATCCATTTATTCGGCGCACGCTGACCAAGTATACCCATGCCTACCTGGCGACCACGGTCGAGTTGGTCACCGAGGGCGGTCTGGGAGCAAAATTGACCTACAGGCACAATCAAGTCATGCCGGTGGTCGGACGGGTCTTCGTCAGCAATGTGACCTGGCAGGGACCGGGCCTGCGCCCCGGTCGCTACAGCGAGTACGTGCGCACCTATACGCTCAAGGCGCAATCCTGGCAGCCCAACGCGGCAATGCCCGACAATGGATACGCCGGTGGCAACCTCACAGCGTCGGAGCAACCTGGCACGCCTAATGAAGGCGACATCAACAGTGGCGCCCAAAACCAAGTTGATACCAACCCTTGACGCTCGCGTGGTCGAAGCACCCCGGCCTAAAAGGCCGGCCTCTAGCGAATGTGAAGCTTACGTCATAAAGTAAGGAATGGACCCATGAACATGCCAACGGTAAGCAAAGGGCTTCGGCTGCGCCTCGAACAGTTTCACGGCCACCAGGGCGGCGCCGTCGCCTTGCTCGTCATGGCTGCGATCTTGATCTGTTTTATGATCGCGCTGGTCATCTACGATGCCGGAACCGCCTCGCGCGACAAGATCACGGTCTCGGCTGCTGCTGACGCCGCGGCTTGGAGCCAGTCGGCGGTCGAAGCGCGCTCGATGAACATGCTGGCTTTCACCAACGTGGCCAAGCGCATCACCTTTGGCATGACCTCCTATTATATCGCGTTGTGGATGGCCTTCGTGGCCCTGCTCGTCATCGCGATTGCCGCTGCCGTGGCCTGTTGGCTCTTGAATATCCCGGCATTCGGAGCGCTCACGGCGCTCTGTAACCAGCTTACAGAGTTTGCGATCAAGACAGGCATAATCATGGGCAAGGAGGCCAAAGATCTAGGGATCTTTGCCTCCGATCTAAACAGCGGTTACTTCAAAGACGATATGGTCGCCCTTGATAAATATCAGGCGTACATGATCTCGCTCACCCCCTGGTGGAGCTGGTCCGAGCAATTCTTGCGTGGCAACCGCAACGGCGCGACCGTGACGGCGTCCTTTCCTGCACCCGCGTTGCTCCCGAGCTCGATCAGCGGCACCGCCGGCCAGTCCGGGCGTACCGACATGCTCCCGGTAGAGAAGAACGTCGGGCGCGGCTACGACAACATGTGCAGACGCGTGTTTACGGACTACGATATCGTCATTCATCTGGCCGACTTCGGGATCAAAAGCGGCCCCAACGAATGCAAGAGCGGTGGATGGCAGCCGCCGGTGATCTGTGCGCTCACCAGTTTGATGGCCGTGCCCCTGGTGCTCGCTGCCTGCGAGCTTCAGGAGGACACCTTTGGCGATGAGGGCGCGCCCTACGAGATGCGTACCTACGCCAATGCTGCACAATTTCAGCTCGAGACCTCCAATCTGGTGTTTGCCTACAAGGCATCCGATGGGCGCATGAGCACCGATCGCAAGAAGTTCGGTTTTGTGAAGAAGGATTATAAGTCGATGATTCCCCTGGTGCACAAGGCCAGCGGATACTGGGCGCTGTCGCGCTCGGAGATCTCGTTTCAAGAGGGCGCGCCCAACCTGTGGTATCCCTCCTGGACGGCGCGTATGCGCCCGGTTGCGTTGCCCGGCGAGTGGGCAAACTCCGGTGTCACACTCAGGGCAGCCTGGCGCGATGCCATGCCTTATATGATCGTGACCGCCGCACTCACCGGTCTGATCAATGGCACGATTTCGCTGGAATCGGCTGCGGCGGATATCTTGCGCATCGAATTCAGCGCGGCAGCAATGAACAATGCGAACATGGATGGGGTTAGCCGATGAAATTATTAAGAGACACGATTATCGACGGGTTTCATCGCGACCAGAAGGGCTCGGCGATGACCGAGTTCGTCATGTTCCTGCCGATCTGGCTGACGGTCTTTATTGGCGTGGTTGCCCTGGGCACGATTGGCGTCGAGACGACCAAAGTACAGATGTCCGCTCAAAAGAAAGTGTGGGACATGGCCATCGACTCGACGACCAGTGGCCTGGGCCCCGACCTGGCGACGCCGGTGGGCGGTGGAGGGATTGCAGGCGCAAAGGCCGCCGAGTTGGGCCGCGGTATTGGCGATGGCGCTGAAGCCATCGTCAACATCACCGGTTTGGCCATTGGTGGCCACTGGGGCGAGTCCTACGAGCGCGTCGTTTTGCTCGACGCCGTCTTTGACACCGGTATCGAAGACTTGAGCTACCTGGCAACAGGCGTCATCGGCGACGACGCCAAATACCCTCGATACATCGTGGATGACTCGGCGGCCGGCATCAAGAATGCCGCCTCTGGTGACGACACGAGCATCGGCAAGCTGCTAGCCTCGTTCTTCGCCGCAACCGGCTATGTGGCCGCGGCGGGCGCAGGTATTCGTTATGGCATGGCCCATGGCATCGACACGCAGACCTTCAATGTTGCCGGCGGGCGTTCGATCAGCGCAAAGTTCCACTACGACATGCTCGTCTCGCCCAGCCCGTTGACGGGCACTTTGGGCAAACGAGCACCGATTGCGATTGCCCGACTGATGGCCGAATCGGAGGATAATTACAATGTGATGATGAACTTTGGCGAATCGGAGTGGGAAGGTTCGGGATCGAACTCGGGATCGAACAATTTGGGCATCAACACCGACTTCGGTACGGGGGGCGCCAAAGAGCCAGCCGATAATAAAGACAAGATCGCGAAGGAAAAGAAGAAGTGCACCGATAATGGCGGCACAATTGTAGGCGAAAATTGTGTCATGCCGCCTCCGCCACCGCCGCCAAACCCCTGAGAAATCACGGCTGCGCCCTGAGCTGATGACGAGCACTTGATTCAATGCAAATATAAGGTAAAGCGATGAAATTAAATCTGAAGGCGATAGTCTGGAACAGCCTCAAGTTCGTCGGTGCGTGCGCGATCATTGTCGCGATCGCCGCGTTGATTCTGGTCGTCAAAGATCCGCGCGAACCGGTGATCGCCGAGGCCGAGGCCGATATCTTTTGGGGCGTCTTCTCGCCCAAGACCAATCAACAGCGCTTCACCAACTCCTTGTTGGAGGAGGGCTTTGCCAAGCCACGCTCTTACGATTGGAACGGTAACAAGTTCTTCTTCTCGATGATGAATACCACGGAGACTCCGATCGAGGTCATGGCCCGTCTGCAAGAGGGTTTCGTGCGCAACGGCATCAACAAGCAGGCCTACCTTGCCGAGGCCCCGGCGCTGAGCGGTGACATGGTGAATCCAGGTGCGGGCGAAGTTGCCAGCCTCATGCGAAACTTCAATCAGTTTGGTGAGTTTGTCACCGGTGGCATCGTTCCCGTCCAAGTCAAGCCAGGCTATGTCGCAATGAGCGGCACGTTGACCAAGAACGAAGCATCCTCGCAAACAGAGTTCATGAGCGAGGTTGCCAAAGCCGGTGGCCTCCAAGAAGCGGTCAAGGCCATGCGCTACATCGAAGCCTGGGAGAACAAGGAGTCCGGTTTGACCACAGTCACGGCCGCATGGAGCGATGAGCAGCTCGACTTCAGCAAGTGGCACGGCCGCGGTGAGCGCAAGGATCTCTCGGTTGACCCCGGAATCCCGGCCTGTGTGGGCTGCAATCGCACGATGCGCTTTGCCGGCGAGGGCTCCGAGTCGGGCTACGTCCAGACGGTCTACTCCGGCCATAACACGACGGACAGCACGGCAAACTTCTATGAGCGTGCTCTTGGCACGCGCGGCTGGAAGCACACCGGCTCGGGCGAGGTCATGAGCCAGCTTCGCGAGATGGGCGTTATGGAAGATGACGGCGTTGAGCTATCAACCTATGCGCGCGGCAAAGACTTCGTCTCCGTGCTCGTCTACCCCGACCAGCGCAGCGGACGCGCGATCACCCACGTCTTCGAAGCTCCCTGAGCTTTGGCGCAACGTCGGCAATTCAAAAGGCCTCGAGTTTCTCGAGGCCTCTTTTTTTGGCCGCTGCCTTGGCAGCCACATGCCAACGATTAGTTTCATCGCGCGCTTGCCACCCGCTCGGGCATGTGTCACAGAGTGGCTCTTGGGTGAGCCGTCGAGATTTGGAGGCGTCATGGAGCTGCATATAAACGGTGAGAAACGCCGCTTTTCTCAAAGCGAGACGATCAATGTCTCCGATCTGCTCGACGCCCTTGCGGTCGAGCAGCGTCGCGGCCTGGCCGTCGCGATCAACGAGCGGGTAATTCCAAAGAGTCGATGGAGCGAGTTTCTGGTCAATGACGGTGATGCCGTCGAGATCATCCGCGCCACGCAGGGCGGTTGAGGAGAAGTCGATGAGTGAAGACCAACTGCGCGTAGGCCCCTATAGCTTTTCGAGCCGTTTGCTCGTGGGCACGGCGCGCTATCCCAATTATCAGGTCATGCTCGAGGCGATCGAGCAAAGCGGCGCCGAGCTGGTGACGGTGGCGATCAGGCGCCTCGACTTGGCGGCCTCCAAGGAGTCGGGCGTGCTCGAGTTGCTCGCCGGGCGCTACACGCTGCTGCCCAACACGGCCGGCTGCTACACGGCGCGCGACGCCGTCTTGACCGCCCAGCTCGCCCGCGAGGCGCTCGAGACCGATCTGATCAAGCTTGAGGTCATCGCCGACGATCAGACGTTGCTGCCCGACTCCGAGGAGTTGCTCGTGGCGGCGCGCGAGCTTGTCGCCGACGGCTTCGTCGTGATGGCCTATGCCAACGACGATCCCGTGCTGTGTCGCAAGCTCCAGGATGTGGGCTGCGCGGCGGTGATGCCGCTGGGCTCGCCCATTGGCAGCGGCATGGGGATACGCAATCCCTACAATTTTCAGATCATCCGAGAGCTGCTCGAGGTGCCCATGTTGCTCGATGCCGGCGTGGGTACGGCCTCGGATGCCGTCTTGGCCATGGAGCTTGGCTGCGATGGTGTGCTGCTCAACACGGCCATCTCCGGGGCGAAGAAGCCGGTGCAGATGGCGCAAGCCTTTCGTCTGGCCGTTGAGAGCGGGCGCGCGGCCTGGCAGGCGGGACGCATCCCGCGCCGGCTCTATGCCGATCCATCGTCTCCCAGTGCCGGCTTGATCAAGAGTCGTGGACAATAATCACGGTCTGAAAACAATGCCTAGCCTGCCACGCCTGTATGTGATCACGGATCGAGCGCGTGCCCGCTGCGGGCTGGGTTCGGTTGCGTTGGTCGTGCAGGCCGCGGCGATGGCCGGTGCGCGCATGTTCGGGCTTCGTGACAAGGGCGTGAGCAGCGCCGAGGCGATGCAGCTTGGCCACGAGGTCGCCGGGCTGGCGGCGGCCTTTGGTGGGCTGCTGCTCGTCAATGACCGCGCAGACCTGGCGCTGGAGCTGGCAGCCGATGGCGTTCATCGGCCATCGAGCGGGCTGACTTTCGACGCGCTTCGTCGCCTGCTCGGTCAGCACGCGCTCATCGGCGCCTCCGCCCACAGCCTCGACGAAGCGCGCGCGGCCCAACAGGCCGGCGCGAGCTTTGTTACGCTGAGCCCGATCTTCGAGTCCGCGTCCAAGCCAGGCTATGGACCAACGCTTGGTCTGGAGGAGCTCGCACGCGTGGCCGACGAGCTCGCGATACCGATCTATGCGCTCGGTGGCGTGCGCGTTGAAGACGTGGGCGACTGCCTGGCGGCGGGTGCTTTTGGCGTCGCCGTAATGGGTGGAATCATGGCAGCCCAAGACCCGCAGGCGGCCACCGCCAGCTATCTCGAGGCGATCGATGCCTACTTCAGTTCGGTTGTGCGCTCGAGCGAGTCATCAGCGACTGAGTGACGCTGAGGCTTGCGACGTAGAAAAAACCGAATTGAAAGAGCATCAAGAAGGGCAAGCTGTACAGGTTGTAGCGCCCGTCGACGAACACCGTCCAGATGGCGTAGGAAAACCACAAACCAAGCGCGAACTCGAGCAACGGCATCAAAGTGGTCTTGCGAATGTAGAGCTTGGAGGTCCAACTCTCGCCGCCTCGGCGCTCAATGGCGTACTTGGGCGTGCGCACAAAGGGGGTCTTGTAGCCGACGAGGGCTTCGACCACGGCCTTGGCATTGTTGAGTGAAACACCGATTCCAATACCCAAGACGGCCGGGATCAGACGCACGATCTCGAGGCGGTCGCGGCCAATCTCGCGCTGCGAAACCCAGTAGAAATAACAAACCGAGAAGGTCGCGCTGATAAAGATCGGCAGATCGAGGATCATCACCTCGTACCAGCCGTGCTGGATGCGCACCAAAGTGGCCAGGGGCATCAAGACGGCGAGCACGACGAGCAAGAGGTACGCGAGGTTGCCGGTGAGATGGTGAAAGGCCTCGAGCTTGACCTTGAAGGGCAGAGGGCTCTTCAAGACGCGCGGCAGCAGCTTGATCGCGGTCTGCAACGAGCCTTTGGCCCAGCGGTGTTGCTGGGCTTTGAAGGCGTTCATCTCGACGGGGATCTCACTTGGCACGACCACATCGCGCAGGAAGATGAATTGCCAGCCCTTGAGCTGGGCGCGATACGAGAGATCGAGGTCTTCGGTGAGCGTGTGGTGCTCCCAGCCACCGGCCTCCTCGATGGCCGTGCGCCTCCACATGCCGGCGGTGCCGTTGAAGTTGAAGAAGCGCCCGGAGCGATTGCGCGCGGTGTGCTCAAGCACGAAATGGCCATCGAGCAGCACAGCCTGCGCGCGCGTAAGCAGGCTATAGTCACGGTTGATGTAGCCCCAGCGCGCCTGAACCATGCCCACTTTGGGATCGGTGAAGTGGTCGATGGTCAAGCGCAAAAACTCCGGCTGGGGCACGAAGTCGGCATCGAAGACGGCGATCAGTTCGCCGCGCGCGACGGCCATGCCGGCCTGCAGCGCGCCGGCTTTATAACCGGTGCGGTCGGTGCGATGGAGCACCTTGATGTCGATGCCTTGCGCTCGAAAGCGCTCGGCGAGCTCGAGCGCCAATGCAGTGGTGTCGTCGGTAGAGTCGTCAAGTATTTGAATTTCAAGGCGATCGAGGGGATAGTCGATCTGGCAGGTCGCCTCGATCAGGCGCTCGACGACATAGCGCTCGTTGAACAGGGGCAGCTGAATCGTGACGATTGGAAGCAAGGCATCCTCAAAGCGTGCTTTGGGAGTGGGGTCGCCACCGCCGTATTTACGATACAGATACACCATCAAGTAGCGATGCGATCCGTAAAACGACAGCAAGAGCAGCGTCAAGAAGTAGGCCATCAAGATGGCGACTTTCCAAAGCGTTTGGTCGAGATCTATCCACATGGCTCAAAGCACGGCTGGAGCTCAGCTTGGCCAAACATGGCCAAAGGCCACGGCGTCGCTGGGTGCTCGTTACAACTCAGGGCGCTTGACGTGCGCCCAAACGATGGCTCTAGTACGGTGTGGCGGGCGGCTCGTATTGAAAATACACTAGGCTCACGCAGAATAGCCGTGTTATCAGAAGGTTCGATGCGGGCAGCGCCTGGCTCGCACCTTCGATAGCGTCCATGGCGCCATTTAACAATAGCGGGATTACAATCACCAGCGAATTGTGAATGTCCAGCACCGAACCGACAAGCGCGATTAGCGCAGACCACTCCACCGCCGGGCCACCGTCTGCGGCGGGTAGCCCCGCGTTGGGTGCCGGCGAGGAGCTGCGCCAGGCGAGCGTGGCTGAGCTCATGCGTGCGCTCATGCGCAGCCTGCGGCCGCAGCAGTGGATCAAGAATCTGTTCGTGCTCGCGCCGCTGTTCTTCTCCAAAACCTTCTTGATCCCATCGAAGCTCGCGCTGGGATTTGGCGCGGCGTTTTTGTTTTGTATGACGGCGGGCACGGTCTATTTGCTCAATGACATCTTCGATGTCGCCAAGGACCGCGCCCATCCGGTCAAGCGCCACCGCCCGATCGCCAGCGGCGCGCTTCCGTTGAGCGTTGCCCGAATGAGCGCGGTGACCCTGGGGCTTGGCAGCGTGGCTTGCGCGCTGCTCGTCGACCTCGGCTTTGCGCTGGTGCTCGGCGGCTACCTGCTCATGAATCTGGCCTACTCGATGCAACTCAAGCATCTGGCCTTTATCGACGTGAGCATCATCGCCGTGGGTTTTGTCTTGCGCGTGGTGGCCGGAGCGCTGGCAATCGACGTCTACATCTCCGAGTGGCTGCTCGCGTGCACGTTTTTTCTCGCGCTTTATCTGGGGCTTGGCAAACGGCAGCATGAGCTCAACATGTTTTTGGCAGGTGAGGTGTCCAAGACGCGCAAAGTGCTCGAACGATACCGCGCCGAGCACCTGGACTTTGGCGTGTTGTTCGTCGCCGGCATGACGATCGCCGTGTACACGATCTACACGCTGACGGCGGCACTGCCCGATCAACCCTTGCGCACACACCAAACGCCCTTTGCCAGCGCTTATCTTCCCATCACTATTCCCTTCGCCGTCTTTGGGATCACGCGCTTCTACCAGCTGATCAAAAAGGACTCGCCCTACAGCCCCACGGATCTGCTGCTTCGGGATTGGCCCTTTATCGTCAATTTGGCGCTTTGGGGTGTGGTGATGTCCGTCTTGAGCTTTCTATGAGCGTGGCCACCGACGCTATCGCGGTTCAGTCCACCCAAGTTGTCGCGCCGCAGGGAGATTTGAACGTTCACAACGCGGCGCAACTCTACGAGCAACTCGACGTGCTGGCGGGCCGAGGCGACGTGAGCGCGGTGGTCGTCGACTTCTCCCAGGTGCGCGCGATGGATTCGTCGGCCGTGGCCGTCGTTGCCCTGGCCAAAGGCCTGTTTGAGTCGGCCGGCAAGCGCTTTGACGTGCGCAGCCTCTCGGCGGAGCATCGGCAGACCTTTGCGCTGATGCCCATGCGATCGGTGGCCACGGGCAAGGTCGAGGCGAGCGAGCATCCGCTTGAGTGGGCCGGCCAGCAGGTGCTGGCCAGTTGGGCCGGAATGCAACGCTTTCTAGACCTGCTCACCGATACGATTTTCGTGGTCCTGGGCATGTTTCGCCGGCGCATGCCGCCCAAAGGCGCGATCACCGAGCAGGCCGTGGCGATCGGCGTCAACGCCCTTGGCATCGTGGCGCTGTTGACCTTTTTGTTGGGTCTGATCATGGCCTTTCAGGCCGCCCATCAGCTGCGCCAGTTCGGGGCGAACATCTTCGTGGCCAACCTGGTGGGCATCTCGATGGTGCGCGAGTTCGGTCCGATGATGACCGCCATCATCGTGGCCGGGCGCACCGGCTCGGCGATCGCCGCCGAGTTGGGCACGATGCAGGTCCAAGAGGAGATCGACGCGCTTCGCGCGATGGGTCTTGACCCCAATCGCTACTTGCTCTTGCCCCGGCTGGTGGCGATCACCTTGATGCAGCCGGCGCTGACCCTGATGGCCAACGCCGTGGGCATCTTCGGGGGCTTTTTGATCGGCACGATGTATCTGGATCTGTCCGCGCCAGCTTATATCAATCAGACCATCGAAGCGCTCTCAATGGGTGATGTGCTCAATGGTCTGACGAAGAGCGTCGTCTTTGCCTGGATCATCGGTTTGGTAGGCTGCTACTGCGGCTTCAATATCGAAGGTGGCGCAAGCGGCGTGGGCCGTGCAACCACGCGCGCGGTGGTCACGAGCATCTTTCTCATCATTGTCGCCGACAGTATCTTTACGACGGCGTCCACGGTCTTGAAGATGGGGTAGGCAGTTGGCAGAGCATGGCGAGCGGTTGGAAAAGCGGGAGGTGGTCATCTCCCTGGAGAACGTGGTCGCGGGCTACGGCAAGACGCCGATCTTGCGCGATCTCAACCTCGAGTTGGAGCGTGGCCAGATCACGGCGCTCCTGGGCGGCTCGGGGTCTGGGAAGTCGACCTTGCTCAAGACGATGACCGGTTTGTTGCCGCCGCTCGAGGGCACGGTTCGCCTGCTCGGCCACGAGATGTATCGCCTCGATCAGGCGGAGCGCTCGGCCTTGCTGCGCCGAACCGGCATGTTGTTTCAGTATGGCGCGCTGTTTGGCTCACGCACGGTCTTTGACAATATTGCGCTGCCGCTTCGTGAGCACACGGCCTTGCCAGAGTCGGTGATCGCTGAGATGGTGCGCATGAAGCTCGCGCTGGTCGGCCTCGAGGGGCTCGAGGCGCGCCTGCCCTCAGAGATCTCCGGCGGTCAGCGAAAACGCGTCGCGCTCGCGCGTGCCTCGATCCTCGATCCCGAGGTGATCTTTTGCGATGAGCCCTCGGCCGGCCTCGACCCGATCGTTGCCGCCGGGCTTGACGATACCTTGCGCCGCTTCCAGAGCTTGTTTGGAATGTCGCTGGTGGTCGTCACCCATGAGCTCGAGAGCATCAAGTTTCTGGCCGATCGCGTCATCATGCTTGCGGGCAATGCCGTGGTTGCCGTGGGCACCGTCGAGGAGCTCTCAAAGAGTGCGATCAAGAATGTGTATGACTTCTTTCACCGTGTGCCGCCCGACTACGTGACGGCAGGCTCGAGCATGCTCGAGTGGGTGGAAAAACAAGGCGAGCCCAAAGCAGACGGTTGAGAGCGAAGTATGGCCACACGTGCGCAGAAAATGCAGTTGGGAATCTTCGTAGCGGTCGCCACCGCCCTGTTTGTCTTGACCCTGGTCGTCTTGACGGGCATGCAGTTTTGGGAAACGCGCGACGAATACACGATTCGAATTGCCGAGAGCGTCAGCGGTCTCGAGGTGGGCGCACCGGTGAAGTTTCGCGGTGTGCGTGTGGGCACCGTCGGGGCGATTCGCGTCATGCCGGGCAACGTCGAGGAGATCGAGATCCGCGTGCTCGTCGACGCGACCACGCCGATCAAAGTCGATACCGAAGCGGTCGTCTCCACTCAGGGGATCACCGGATTGAAGTACATCGAGTTGATGAGCGGCACGGAGAGTGCCGCCGAGCTGCCCTCCGGTGGTGAGATCAAGGCCGGTCTGAGCGTCTTCGATCAGCTCTCCGGGCGCGCTCAAGACTTGAGCGTCAAGGCCGAGCAGTTGCTCAACAACTTGCTGGTGATCACGCGCCCTGAGAATCAGCAACGCTTGGATTCGATCCTCATGCAGGTCGACACCTTTTGGGGTCATCTCAATCGGCTCACCGCCGAGATCGTCGAGACCACGGTGCTGGTGCGCACGATCCTGGAGGACAACCGCGCGCCGATCAACAGCGCTTTCAAGAGCATCGAGCAGACCAGCCTTAGCATTCAGCAGGTTGCCGTGCGCGTCGATGACACGCTGGCCTCGATGAACACCTTGATGCAAAGGCTGCAACTTGGTGAGGCGGTGGCCGAGTTTCGCGAGACCAATCGCATGGTGCAATCGCGTCTGGCGGAACTCGACGTCAAACAGGCCGTCGACGATGTCAGCGCCGCGCTTGGCGCTTTGAATATCTTGCTGGAAAACATCAATCAGACGGTCAGCCAGAATCAAGACCAGTTGCGCGCAACGCTCTACAACCTGCGTCTTGCCAGCGATAGCTTCAAAGAATTCAGTCGCACGCTGCAAAACCGCCCATCGCGCATGTTCTTCGATGACCAGCCTACGGAGCGCGTCCTTCCATGAGATCTTCAATGTACAATTGGTCCGTGTGGGCTGGGCTTGCGCTGCTGGTGAGTCTGGCCGCGGGGTGCTCGACAAGCCAGGAGATTCGCCACTATCAACTCCATCTGGCGCCGGCGCCGAGCGAGCGTGCGAGCACGTCGACAGGCGTCGTGCTCGCCCTCGATCCGTTCGTGACCGACGCGGCCTACGATGATCAGCGCATGGTCTATCGTACCAGCCTCTATCGGCTCGACTATTACCACTACCACCGCTGGTCGGCGTCGCCGGGCATGATGGTCACAGACTATCTGCGTCGCGCTTATAGCGACTTGGGCGTGTTCGAAGCGGTTGTCTCGGGCTATTCCTCGCTGAGCCACGTCGTGCTGAGCGGTCGCGTTGTCGCCCTCGAGGAGGTCGATCTCGAACCGACTCAGTGGATCGCGCGCGTGACGCTGGAGTTGCAGCTTCGCGAGACAGCGAGCGGTCGCCTGATCTGGTCACGCAGCTATGGTGAGGAGCAAACCATGGATCAGCGCACACCGGAGGGTCTGGCCACGGCCTTGAGCGTGGCCATGACACGCATCGTCAAGCGCAGCGCCTTGGAGATCGTCGAGGCGGCCAAGAACACCTCGCGTGGTGGCCAGCCTTAATCCGGTAGGGTGACCTTTTCGGTGACTTCGAAGGCGATGATCTCGGTCTGGTGCAGCAAGTAGATGCAGCGGTAGACCAGCTCGCTTTGCTCGGCCGAGAAGCGGCGCAAAAGCGAGGTCAGATTCTCGCCCGAGGAGAGCTGTGTGTAGATGCGCAATTCCTTTGCGCGAAGGCGCAGTCGATCGATGTGAATCGTGGGGGGCTGGCGCAGATACATTGCCACGTGCATGCGGTTGGCGTAGAAATCCTTGATGCGCGCCACGCTGATGCGATCGCGGCAGCCTTCGACGATCGTGTTGTAGGTGTCCAAATCGAGGGCGTAGCCCTGGGTGTTGGGCTCCTGGTTCTCGTAGTAGCCGTAGTAGCCGGTGTCCCAGGTGAAGATATCGAGTAACTTCTCGGCCATCTGCAAGGAGAGGTGATTGAACACCTCATGGGCAGGTATGGCGCCGATGGCAACGAGCGCATCGCCGAGGCGGCCGCCCCACTCGTTGAGACGCGCGAGCGCCTCGCTGAGCTGGGCCTGTGTGATCAGCTTGCGGGTGAGCAGGAAGTGGCCAAGCAGCTCTTCCTTTTTGTTGGAGTCGACGAAGATCGGCTCTCCGAGACGAAAGAAGATCGACTTTTCGATCCCATCGACCTTGACGAGCAGCCTGCCTGTGCCTCGCGAGCGGTGCAAACGGGCGAGAATGCGCGCAAAGGAGACATCGCGAAGCTCGCCCTCGTGAATCGCGTATTGATTTTTGAGTTCCTGGAAGGTCTCACCGGCCAGAGCGCCCTCTGAGAGTGGTCGAACCGCTGGAGCGGAGTGCGAGACCGGCGAGCTGTGGTCGAGTCCCTCCGAGGAATCCATCGCGAGCGCGATGGGGGGGGCGGCGTCGAGCCCGCTCTGTGGGCTCTCCGCAGAAACCATGCTCGCCTCTTCCATGGAGTTGATGGCGCGCTTGAGATCTCGGATGACGTCGGTGTCGCGGGCCTGGATGGCGCCGCTTCGCTCGCCTCCCAGTGACGCGGCTTCCGCGTGTTCCGGGCTATGGCGCTGTTGTGGGCGCACGATTCCGGCGCCAAGCGGCACCTGACGGGTATCGGGGATTGGCTCGCTGAGCGAATCTTCGACGGCGGTCGGAGTGAGCGCTTTGGCCGCCGGCTGGTCCTTCTTGGGCACGGCCTGCAGTGCGGCTGCCGTATCGGTAATCGGTATGCCGTCGCGCTGACGGTCGACCCGGCGGCGATCGTCTTTGGGCGGCAAAGGCTTCGCACCAGCGCCCGCCTTACCGGGCTCGGAGCGGCGCAGATTCTTCTCGTGCTCGATCTCATCGGCGAAGAGCCGACGCATGAAGCTGGAGAGATCACTGCCATTGACCTTGACGCCGTGCTGGAAACAAAAGTCGACCAGCGCCTGATAGAACTCGCCGGCGGTCTGGTAGCGCTCCTCACGGTGGCGGGCCAGGCCGCGATAAATGATCGATTTGAGTGTGCTCGGAAGCGGCTCGGCCTTGGCCATGCTCGTGGAGATGTCGGCGTCACGCACGCGCAACATCACGTCGAGATCGGAGCCGCCGACGAAGAGCCGGCTCATGCTCAAGGCCTCGAAGAAGACGATGCATGCCGAGAAGATATCGCTGCGTGAGTCGATGTCCTCGCCCATGACCTGCTCGGGGCTCATGTAGCCAACCTTGCCCTTGAGCGTGCCGCTCTCGGTCATGTTGCGTTGGATGGCGGCCTTGGCCACGCCAAAGTCGCCGACTTTGACGTCTCCAGCATAGCTGATCAGGATGTTCGAGGGGCTGACGTCACGGTGGATGATCTTGAGGTCGTCACCATAGGGATCTTTGGCGCGATGGGCAAAATCCAGGCCTTTGAGCATCTCCATGGCCACAAAGAGCACCAGATTGAGTGGGATCTTGATGTTCATCTCGGCGCAGCGCGCTAAAACATCGAGCAAGTCCTTGCCATGGACGAACTCCATGGCGATGTAGTACTGGTGGTCCATCTCGCCCAGGTCGAAGACCTGAACGACGTTGGTGTGGTAGAGGCTGACCGCAATCTTTGCCTCATTGATGAACATGTCGACAAATTCAACGTCGTTGACCAGACTCGGCAAGATGAGCTTGATCGCGAACTCTTTCTCAAAGCCGGCCGCTCCGAAGGTCTTGGCGCGAAAGATCTCGGCCATGCCACCGCTGCCGATCTTGTCGAGTAGCGCGTACCTCCCAAATTTTGTCCATTCACGTACGTTGTCTGCCACAGGATTGCCTACGTCACCTGGGTAAGAGTCCAAACTTGGTGGTCAGCTCGGATAAGCTTGCCGGTCGGGATGCTCCGTAGGGCAAACTAAGGGCGCACCTGCTCGATTGGTCAGCGGGCTTTCTATATCTCGTGTTGCAATCCATTAAATTTAGGAAACGTCGTCAAGACGTGCCGAGTGTAACATACAGTGCGCAATCCGATCTACTAAGCAGTGTGTCATTAGCACGGCTTCAGACAAATAGTCTGCTCTTGGCGCCAGCGCGCTCGCCAGGCACGCAGGTTGCGCAATTGGTCAAAGCGTGGATACTCAGCCAGACGCAGCGACCGGGGTCTTGTCGCTGCTTTGTTCGCACTTTTTTGAGAAGATCATGACCCGACACCTCAGTCCCGACGAGCGCATCGACCAGATCCTGACGGCGGCACGCACGTGCTTTTTGGCCAAGGGCTACTTTGCCACCAAGATGGACGAGATCGCGCGCGAATCCGGCCTCTCCAAGGGCGGCATTTATTTTCACTTTGCCTCCAAGCGCGAGATCTTTCGCAGCCTGGTGCAACAAGAGTACGATGCCGCCATGGCGTTTATCGACGGCGTTCAGGCGCTGGGCGGTGATGTGATAGGCATGCTCGTTCAACTCGGCGAGCATTTCGTCGAGCAGTTTGCTGCCGACAGGGAGCAGCCGCGTTTCATGGTGATCATCGGCGAGATGGCACTGCGCGACGAGGCGATCCAGGAGATGCTGCTCGAGTTGCAACAGAGCTATATCGATCGCATTGCGACGATTTTGGAGCTTGGCATGGCCCAAGGCCAGTTGCGCGTGGTCGACGCTCGCTCAATCGCGGTGATGCTCAAGGCGCTGATCGACGGGATTCAAGCAACCTTTGCCGTCGGCTTTGAGCCCGATCTCGAGACCTTGCTGCCGGCGACGATGGACATCCTGATGCGCGGATTGGTCGTCGACCCCAAGGCCTGAGCAGGCCGGGCGGCGCGCTTAGTTGGCAAGCGCTTAGTTGGCGGGCGCTTCGGTGGCGGGTTGTTCGGCTGCGGGCGCGTCGGCGGGGCCGTGCGAGAGCTGAAAGCCGATAAACGAGCCGATCGAGACGACGCAGACGATCGCCAACAGCCCGATCACAATTCCTTGAATGATTTCCCGTGTCATGAGCTACCTGTAGAACAACGTGTCAGGGCAGTGGGTGGCGTCATGATGGACGTCTCCCAAGAGGCTTGAGGCTACCGTCAAGCTGCATAGTACATCGGGGCGCGCCGTGCAACTTTGATCGGCTGGCCAAGCGATCAGGACGATCAGGACAGTCGGGAGTGGGACTGAGAAAAGGGCGCGGCCGGCGCCGCATTGGCTGCGACAAAGGTTGCCCGATCGATCCAACCCATCTCGGCGAAGCCTCCAATGTAGCGCACACGCTCGACGTTGAGGCGGTAGATCGCGAAGTCGGAGAAGGCCGCATAGCTCGCCGCATGCGGATGCAAAGCGACATAGGCTTGTTGGAGGGCGCCGACATCATGCTCGACGCGCGCGATGGTGCCAAGCAGCGTGGCGCGTTTGAGCGAGAGCGGCGCGTCGGTGGGCACGGCTTCGGTGACCACCAGCGAGACGCGCGCGTCTTGGGCAAAATTGCGCGTGTGCTCGGCCAGAGTGCTCAGCAAAAAGACCACGTCGCCGTTCTCGAGCGGCAGAAACTCCACGATCGAGCCGTAGGGATAGCCCTCGGCTTGTTCGATCGTGGACAAAACGCCGGCGTGTGTGGCGAGCAGCAGCGTGCGCGAAAGGCGCGCAAACTCGCGTGCACGCTCGTTGGCGTCAGGCATCGAGGGGGAAACGATTTTCTCGCTCATGGCAATAGCCTCAAAGAAAAATGGGGGAAATCATCGGGCTCAGCGGCCCGGCGCGAAGCGCACAGTGGACATCATAGGGACCAAGGAGTCGCGCGCCAAGAGTGCCAAGAGTGTATAAGAGCGTGCATTGTTTGAAGCCACATAATCCCTGTGTTATCGTGCGGGCGGGTAATGCTGACAACTTGAATTGCTGTGCATCAGGTAGGCTATCGAATGTTTCGACCACACATCACGTTTCTGGGTCTCTTGTTGTGCCTGAGCACAATGGCGATCTTCTTGGGTAGTTGCGGGCGCTCCGTTTTGGCCGAGCGATGTGGCGGGGATCTTGATTGTCCCGGTGAGTCGTTGTGTCTAGGTGGCTATTGCTCCGAGCCGATTTCGTGCTCGGATTCAATCGATTGCCCGGGCAGCGAGTTGTGTGTCAGCGGCCAGTGCGTGCCACCGGCGCAGTGCACCAACGACACGCAATGTCGGCTTGGTCAGGTGTGCGTCAGTGGCCAGTGCCGGGCGGCGCCGCCGCAATGCGAGTCCGCGGATGACTGTGTCGCCGGCCAGCTCTGCCGCTCGGGTGAGTGCATCGAGACATGCTCCAACGATCAAGAGTGTGAGCCGGGCGAGGTGTGCATCGACGGTGGTTGTGTCGACCCGTGCGAGTGCACAGACTCGGGCGACTGCGGCGCGGGTCGATTGTGTAACGAGAGCTGCTCGTGCGTTGATGCCGGTGATTGCAACATCGACTCCGATTGTCCGGCCGTGCCCGTGGGCCACACGATCTGCATCGAGGGCAAATGCAACTGGCTGGAGTGCACGAGCAACCTGGACTGCGGCAGCGATCAGGCCTGCGTCAACAACGCCTGCGTCGAGGTTGTGGAGTGCGCAAGCGATCTCGATTGCCAGGACGGTTTTCTCTGTCTCGATGGCAAGTGCTCGCTGGTCGAACCCGAGTGCAGCACCGATAGCGAGTGTGCGCCCGGCGAGTACTGCTTCGAGGGCACCTGTCATGCCGAGGGTGGCGAGTGCGAGAGCAGCGTCGACTGCCCGACCAACTACAGCTGCGAGAACAAGTATTGCATATTTCAGGGCGAATGCCTGACCAATGACGAATGCGCGCCTGGCCTGATCTGCGTGGCGACGACCTGCGTGCGTCCTCAGTGCACGGTCAACTCCGACTGCGGCCTGGGCGGCAGCTGCGTGGACAACAAATGCCAATACGCGACGTGTACGACCAGCAGTGATTGCGCATTGGGCCAGGTCTGCCAGAGCGGCGTGTGTGTACCCGATACGCTGAGTTGCACCAGCCACACCGACTGTCCGCTTCAACACCAATGCGTCAACGGCGTCTGCCTGCCCAATGCCCCGGCTTGCTTTAGCGACTTCGACTGCGAGGTGGGCAAGGTATGCGTCAACGGTCAGTGTACGGGCTCAGGGCCCACGTGCGCGCGTGACAGCGACTGTTTGCCCAGCGAGATCTGTCGCACCGGTCAGTGTGTGCCCGCCGGTGGCTGTCGCGCCGACAACGACTGTGGTGCGGCCGAGATCTGTCTGAGCGGCACCTGCTACTTCGTGGGTGATTGCCGCACGAACAACGACTGCCGGGCCAACGAGATTTGCTCGAACTTTCGCTGTGAGGTGGTCGACTCCTGTCAAAACATCGTCTGCCCGCCGGGCGAGTATTGCGATCGCGGCGCCTGCAAGTCTGCCGGCCAATGCAGCGTCGACATGGACTGCCCAGCCTCGATGCTTTGTCAAAACGGCGTATGCACCCCGCGCCCTGACCAGTGCAGAACCAACTCCGACTGCCCGGCCAACGAGGTATGCTTCAACAATCAGTGTTTGTTTCCTGGCGATTGCCGCAACAACAGCGAGTGCCGTGCCGGTGAGATTTGCAAGAACAACTATTGTGTCATTGAGGAGCAAGGCTGTCGCTTGGACAGCGATTGCCCGGCCGGCCAAGAGTGTGAGCCAATCAAACGCCAATGTCAGGCCAAGGTGCAGTGCAGCTCCTCGCTCGATTGTCAGGACGGCTTCTTGTGTCTGGACAACCGCTGCATCGATTTTCGCGAGTGCACCGTCGATGCGCAGTGTCCGCCCGGTTCGATCTGCAATGGCTTCTTCTGTCAGGCTCGCCCGACGTGCCGTGTCGACAGCGAGTGCGCGGCTACCGAGCGTTGCGACGCCGGCAATTGCGTTCCGATGAGCTGCTCGAACAACGCGCAGTGCCCGCCGGCCTGGGAGTGTCTGGCCCAGCGCTGCGTCCCGCCCTTTGTCTGTGGAAGTGACGCCGACTGCCCGCTTCCCAATCTTCAGTGCATCAACAACGTTTGCACCAACCCCACAGGCTGCACGAGCAGCGCTCAGTGCGGGCCGTTTTTGAGCTGTGTCGCCGGAATTTGTCTTCCGCTGCCTCCGCCGCAGTGCCGCAACGATGCAGGCTGTCCGGCCAATCGCATCTGTGAGTTCGGGCTGTGCGTGCCCAAGCCGCCTTGCACCTTCGACAGCGATTGTGCCGCCGGTGAGCGCTGCTTGAATTACACCTGCCAGGCGGTTGCCCAGTGCACGATCGACGCCCATTGCCCGCCCGGCACGCAGTGCCAGTCCGGCCAGTGCGTAGTTCCACCGCAGTGCACCAATGACAATCAGTGCCCCAACAACCAGGTCTGCCAGAATGGCCAATGTGTCGCCCCACCGGGGTGCTTCAGCGATCTCAACTGCGCACCCGATGAGGTATGCATCGACACCAAGTGCGTGCCTGCTCCGCAGTGCGTCGCCAACATTGATTGCCCCGGTGATCAACGCTGCGAGCAGGGAAGCTGCGTGCCAAACCAGCAGAGTTGCACGGTCGACGCCAATTGTCCGGCCGGCAAGGAGTGCAATTGGGGCATCTGTGAGGACAAGGCCCCCCCCAAGGAATGCCGCATCAACGCCGAGTGTGACGGCGGACAGTTGTGCATCGCGGGCACCTGCCAGGGCGGTATCGAGTGTTTGGCGAATGACGACTGCGAGGGAATCAAGGAGTGCCACCAGAACCGATGCCTGCAGCCGCCCAGCTGCGAGCGCAATTCGGATTGCCCCTCCGGGCGTACTTGTGAGATGGGTTACTGCCTGCTGTAAAGACCGCTCGCTCGCTGGTCGGGGAAGAGTGTAGGCTGCAGGTTGTTGATTAAAGTGCTGATTGCGCGCTCGCCCGTGGCGGCGCGCGTCATGGATGAAGGCGCAAGAGAGTCGCGATGGAGGCGGCGATCTTGCGCTTCGTCGTTTTCATGAGAAGTAACGATGGATTTCAAGACACCGCAAACCGGTGAGCTGCCCCCGCCAGAAGCGCCGATGCGCGAGCGGCGAAGCTGGCTTCGCCTGACCGAGATCTTCTACAGCATCCAGGGCGAATCGAGCTATTCGGGTATGCCCTGCACTTTTGTGCGTCTGTCGCGCTGCAACCTGCGCTGCACCTGGTGCGATACGACCTATTCATTCAACGGCGGCGAGAAGGTCGAGATCGAGGCGATCATCGCCCATGTCGAGTCACTGGGCTGCAAGCTGGTGGAGATCACCGGCGGCGAGCCGCTGCTCCAGCCGGCTGTGCACGATCTGATGAGCCAGCTGTGTGATCGAGGCTATGAGGTGCTGATCGAGACCTCCGGCTCGCTCGACATCAGCACGATCGATGCGCGCGTGCACGTGATCATGGATCTCAAGGCGCCTGGAAGCGGGGAGGTGGACAAGAATCGCTTTGAAAACATCGCCCATCTGAGGGCCAAAGACGAGGTCAAGATCGTGATCGCCGATCGGGTCGACTACGACTGGGCTGTGGCCAGCGTGCGCGAGCACGGCGTGCTCGAGCGCTGCCCGGTGATCTTCTCACCGGTGCATGGTCAGATGCCCGCCCCGCAGCTTGCAGCTTGGATATTGGAAGAGAAGCTGCCTGTGCGCTTGGGATTGCAAATCCACAAATTTCTCGGCGTCGAGTAGTCAGGCCGCTGTGTGAGCGCCCCTGATTTGGGGCGCCAGCTCTTTATTGGTTGAGGGTGTCGACGCGGTCGCGAAGTTCCTTGCCGACCTTGAAGTGCACCGACTTCTTCTTGTCGACCTGCACTTCGCTGCCCGTGCGCGGGTTGCGTCCCTTGCGGGCGCGGTACTTGCGAATCGAGAAGCTGCCAAAGCCGCGAACTTCGATGCGTTGATCGGCGAGAAGAGCGTCGGTCATGGCGTCAAATACGGCATTCACAACGTCTTCGGCGCGATTTTTGGGCACATCGATCTTGCTGGAAACCGCCTCGATAAGCTCAGACTTTGTCATGCGAATCTCTTAAAAAAACCAGACAGTGAACAGAATCAACCCAACCACGACAAAACTGGCGGTGACGACAGAAAAATGGGAACGGTTACAAGGACATGCGCCAGATGCGACCATTGATCAGTAAATGACACGCGCTCCCGAAGATGTCAACCCACTGATCGGTCAAAATGGTAGCTAACTCAGCGTTTTTTATTGTCGTAGTGGACGCGAAAGAGTTGCTGACCCATGAAAATATAGTCCTTGTGCTCCAACTTGGTCTTCTCCCAGAGCTTGATCCAGGTGCCGTTGGAGGAGTTGAGATCGACCAGATAGCAGTGTCCATCTTCGCCGGTGTAGATCTGGGCGTGACGGCTGGACATGAACTTGTCGTGCGGGAAGATGATGTCGCCCTTCTCGCGTCCAAGTACGGCACCGGTCTCGGGCAAGCAGTAGATGTTTTGGATCACGCCGCCGATGCCGATCTGAAGGATCTTGAAGTTGCCGCCGGGTGCCGGGCTTCCCATGTAGCGGGTACCGTCGGAGGACTTGGTCTTGGGGGTGATCGACTGCTCGAAGCGCTCAAAGCGCAGCACCTGGCGTCCCATCAAGATCGTGTCGCCCGGCGTCAGGCGTGTCTCGTCGCGCAGCTTGAGGAAGGTGCCATTGAGGCTGTAGAGATCTTCGATCGCGACGTCGCCCTTGTCGATGTGGAAGCGGGCGTGTTTGGGACTCAAGAAGGCGTCGGTGGGAAAGCGCGTATCGCCGTCACGGCCGACGGTGGTCTCGAGGTACTCGAGCGGGATCGAGGAGCCGTCGGTGCCATCCTCGTTGATCGAAATGAGCCGGATAGCCCAGGGGTTCTCCTGGCGCGCAAGCTTCGAGGCTGGCGGCGGATCGCGAGGCACGAGCTCGATCGACGAGAGCGGTTTGGTGGGCGCGACGGGCGCGCGTGCCACGCTCGCCATCAGGCCGCCGCCGCACTGCACGCAAAAGCGCATGCCCGGCGGGTTGGCTGCATGGCAGGAAGGGCAGTTGAGCTCGGCCAGCTGGCCCTCGCTGGCTGACGAGATCGGTTCGACATCGACCAGTGCCTTCAAGAGTGGTTCGACATCGAGCATCGGAAGTTCGGGCAGGGTGCCGCTATGATCTGAGGAGACGCGCTGGGTGTCGTCGGGAAGCTCCTCGAATTCGTAGGGGTCTTCCTTGGCCACGGGCTTGGCCACGGGCTTGGCCACGGGCTTGACAGCCTCTTTGGCAGGCGTTGGCGGCGCCTCTTGGACGATCTCCTGGGGCTCGGAAGCGTCCAGCGCGTCGAGCAAAAAATCGGCGAGATCGCCGCTGGCCAGCGTATCGGCCGCGGCGCCCTTGCTGTCGAGGCTGTCGAGGCTGGCCGTATCCTTGCCGGAAGAGCCCTTCAGCGAACTCGACGAACGAAAGCGCTTGGCGACGTGATCGAGCGCCTCGTCATCTTCTGGAACAAAGGCCGCCAGGTCTGCGTTGCCACTGGACGGGGCACGAAAGCGCCCGCTACCAAGCTTGAGACCTGGCCGGGCACTTTCGTCAGCGGCCGAAGCCGGTGGCGTGCCTTGCGATGACAGTTTTCCGTCACTCACGGAACTCCTCCAAACGGGTATTCGAATCGTTACAAAGGGTGTCGAACACCACTTCGAGCGACCTGATGGAAATTACGGATGAAGCCGGCTCAATCTACAAGAGCTGATGCGTCAATTCAAGGTAACAAGCGCGCCGCCGGCCCACAGAAGCGCAAACCAGCATCAGTCTTTACAAGCTCATGGGTCGGGCTCGTGAACTACTTGACAATGCGAGTCCCTGCTGGCAGTGTTCCCGCTCCGAAATGCGCGGTCTTGCGGATCGCACAAACACTGGCACAGTGTAAGTCCCGCAAGGTCATCTGTCATGTAAGGAATGCAATAACTTGCAGCAAAAAGCGCTTTACCATTCACAACGTCCGGTTGTTTTTCACGATCTTAGAAGAGCCGGCAGCAAGTTTTTCGATCCAAGGAGCAGAGTCATGGCCCGCAAATGCACATTGTCCGGTAAGAAGCCGCTCGTCGGCAATCGCGTCTCCCACGCCAACAACAAGTCCAAGATGCGCCAGCTGCCGAATCTGCAGAACAAGCGCATCTACATCCCCGAAGAAGATCGCTGGGTTCGCGTGCGTTTGTCGACGCGCGCGCTTCGCACGGTGAGCAAGAAGGGCCTGTTGCAGTACGTCAAAGACGAAGGCCTTCGCCTCGAAGACGTCGCCCGCTAAGCGCGCGAGCTCTTCGGTGGGCCCTGCTCCCGCCGCTATGATCCCACCTGCAGGTGTGCTACGCTTTGCCCAGATGCCTTGGCCCTGGTGAAGTGATGAGCGAAGACCTCGTACAAAGATACAGCGAGCACAAAAGCGCCAGTGGGGCCTATCCTGCCGTCAGCGCACCGGTCGATCTCGACGCTTTGCTCTATGGCTCCGAGCAATTTTTGGAGCAGCGCCTCGAGGCGCTCACGCCGGCCGAGCAGGCTCGCCTCTTCAGGCAGGTCCGCGGGCTCTTTCATCAGCAAGAGGCGCGCTTTGCCTGCATGCTCGATATCAGTACGGCGCTTGGGACCACGCACAACCGCGACGAGTTCATCGAGCTGCTGATGAGCAAGATCACGCAGATGATGAACGCCGAGCGCTCGACGCTCTTTTTGGTCGACCCGCGTACGGGCGATCTGTGGAGCAAGGTCACACAGGGCATGGTCAACACCGAGATCACGCTCAAGGCCGGTCAGGGCGTGGCCGGTTGGGTGGCTCAAAGCGGCAAGAGCATCAACATCCGTGACGCCTACCTCGATGCGCGCTTTGATCCCAATGTCGACGTCAAGACCGGCTTTCGCACCCACAGCATGGTTTGTCAGCCGCTTCGAAACCTCGATGGGGCGACCATCGGCGTGGTGCAGGTGCTCAACAGCGCCTCGGGCAACTTCAGCGACGAGGACGAGAACCTGCTGAGCGCGATCGCAAGCCAGGCGGCCGTGGCGATCGAGAACAGCACCTTGTATCTGAGCATGCTCGAAAAAAACGCCGAGCTGCTCGAGATCAAGGACAAGCTCGAGCACAAGATAGCCGAGCTCGATTTGCTCTTTGACATTCAGCGCGAGCTCAGCCGGCCAAGTGATCTGGACAGCCTGGTCAAGTCGATCACGCGCAAGACGCTCAAGCTGATCAACGGTCAATGCTCGGCGCTCACGCTCATCGAGGGCGCCAATCAGCGTGTCTACGTGCTGACCGACAAGGGCTCGCAGATCGGGCGCTGGCACTTCTATACGCGGCTTTTGGCCGACAACGATACGATCGCGCTTCGCGTGATCGAGAGCGGCGAGCCTTACGTCTGCCAGGACGCCAACTGTAAGCTCGTGCCGGGGCCGACGAGCGAGGCCTCAGGCATGGAGATCCACAACATGATCGCCGTGCCGCTCTTCGACGAGGGCAAGTGTATCGGCGCGCTCGAGGTCTTCAACCTGGTCTTGCCCGAGGTCTCTGATGGCGGTGCGTTCGGCTTTACCGACGACGACGTCAAGGTGCTCAGCTTGATCGCCCAGCAGATCGCCTCGACAGTGGCCTCGCGCAGTCGCCGCGATGCCGAGGAGAAGGAGAATCGGCTGGCCTCGATAGGCCAGATGATCTCGGGTGTTTTGCACGACTTCAAGACGCCTTTTGCCGTGATCTCCGGCTACGTGCAGCTCATGGCCGAGACCGACGAGAAAACCACGCGCCAGCAGTTCGCCTCCAATACGGTCAACCAGTTCAAGCAGCTCAATCAGATGACGCGTGAGCTCTTGATGTTCGCGCGCGGTGACACGAACATCTTGCTTCGCAAGGTCTTCGTGCACCGCTTCATGGACGAGGTCGCCGAGCTGCTCGAGAAGGAGCTAGGCGATCGCAGCGTCAAGCTCGAGATCGCCTTGAAGTACCGCGGCGAGGCGCGCCTGGACACGGTGAAGATGAAGCGCGCGATCTTGAATCTGGCGCGAAACGCCGCCGACGCGATGCCTGACGGCGGCGTGTTTCGTATCGGCACCGAGCTCGACGGCGACGATCAGCTCGTGTTCTCGTTTGGTGACACGGGCATCGGCATTCCCACCGCGATCTATGACAGCCTGTTCGAGTCGTTCGTGACCGAGGGAAAACCCCAAGGCACCGGCCTGGGTCTGGCCGTGGTCAAAAAGATCGTCGACGACCACGCCGGCACCATCACCTTTGAGTCGAGCCTGGGCAAGGGCACGACCTTCTTTATCCGGATACCTTACAAATCATGAGTTGCAAAACGTACGCGCGCGCTTCCAATCGCCTCGTCATCATCGTCTGCGCCCTGTGCCTGCTCGCGGCCGGCTCATTGGGCTGCGAGTCCAAGGGCTCGTCTTCGATTCCTGCGGTGACCATCGGCGGCAAGAGTGGCGCGCCCGTTGAGGCGCCAGCCGAGGGGGCGATCGTCGCCGACGACGGCCCGATCGAGCTCGGACCGGGCACCAAGGAGCAGGAGAAGTTGTTGATCGAGGCCAAGAAGGCCTTTCTGACCGACGACTACGAGGAGGCTGAGAAACACTTTTTAGCGCTCTCCAAGAAGGAGCCGATCTCGGGTCCAACGGTGACCGCCGCGCTGGCGCTCGGCCAGATCTACATCGATGCCAAGCGCAAGGACGAGGCGCTGGCGCTCTACCAGTTGCTCGTCGAGCGTGTGCCGCATGTGGCCGAGGTGCAGCTCGTCGTCGCGCGCTCCTTTGTGGGCGCCGGTGAGACCACGCACGCCATTCGCGGCTTCAAGCGCACGCTTGAGCTGCAGCCGGACTTCGTCTTCGTGCACGCCGAGCTGGGCACGCTGCTCGCCCAGGCCGGACGAGGCGAGGAGGCCAGCGCCTCATTTTTAAAGTACGAGCAGGGGATCTATGCGATGGCCAAGGCCCTCGAGAACGCCCAGACGCCCGATGACGAGCGTTTGCGCATCGTGGAGACCTTCGCGCTGATCACCGACGACCGGGCCACGCAGGCCCTGGTCGCAGCCCTTGGGGACAAGCACCCGCATGTGCGCATGATGGCGGCCACGACCCTGGGCGAGCTCAACGTCAGCGCCGCCATGGGCGAGCTTGAGCGCATGGCGATCGAAGATCCGGAGTTGCAGGTGCGCATGGCCGCCAAGAGCTCGCTGACGAGCCTCAAAGAGGCGCCCGCCGACTCGGGCGCGACCCTGCGCCCGACGCAGGTGGCCAGTCCCGACGAGCTGCCCGAGAACTGAGGATCAGCGCAGCGTGCGCGCGCCTTCCTGGGGTTGTGCGAGGTTTTGGATCGAGACAAAGTCCGCCGTGCCGTCCGGGGCGATCAAAAAGTGGCCCTGGGGCAGGTTGCGCAAGAAGAGCACCTGGCTTGGCAGGGGCGTGCGGCTTTCATAGCGCTCAGCCACGAAGTTGCGCTCGACCTGGAAGCTATAGCTCATGTCGCGTACCGGATCGAGCTCGCCCTCGTGGATGCGAAAGTCGAGGTAAGGCCCGGAGAAGCTCTCGCCGGTGCGCGCGCGCGCGTTGGCGCGGCCGAACTCGGCGCCGGGGCGAGCAACGCACTCGCCGCCGACATTCTCGTGCTCGGGGATCAAGCCGCTGCGCTCGCCGACGACAAGCCATTGATCGACCGGGCGGATGTTGTAGCGAAGTCCGCGATTAAAGGCTGCGCATGCGCGCGAGGGCAGTTGGTCGACAAAGCCCAGCTCTTCATCTTCGATGACGGCGAGCTCGAGGTACTCGGCGCTCAGGCCGACGATCTCGTAGGTGAGAAAGTCGGCGCGCGTGGTGTCGTCGCTGACATAGGCCGCGCACGAAGCCGGCACGGCTCCGTCGATCTCGGGGCGCCCGAGGATCGTGAGGCGATCGCCTGGCTGAACGCCGGCGGCGCACAGATCGATGCCGCCGCCCTGGAAGCGCGCGTCGACGTCTCGGTCGACGACGCCGCGGTCGATGCGGGCCGTGGCCGGCAAGACGCCCTCATAGGTGACCGTCCAGCTCTCGTCGCGCAGACGAAGGTCGAAGGGCTCGCTTCGCACCCCTTCGCGCACCGTCGTGGACGTGCCTTCCGGGGGCAAAAGCACGAGCGAGCGTTGCGCGAGCAGCGTTGCGCGCGGGATCTCGGCCAGGCTTGTCGGCACGCTGGCGCCTTCCTGTAGGCTGGTCGGCTGAGGCAGCACGGGCGATCCACAGCTCAAGGTCGCGGCACCGGTAAGCTCGCTGGCCCGAGCGATCAGGGCCTCCGGCAGCTGGCAGCTCGCGCGGCCGACGAGGCGGCCGCTGGCAGCGCGCGCATCGCGCGGTGCGAAGGTGGGATTGATCGCGACGCGGGCGTTGGCGTCCACGAAGAGGCGATGATCGAGCGTGTCGTCGTTGGCCTCAGCGAGCGGAAATTCGGGCACCGTCAAACAGCTTTGCTCCGGGGAGGCGGCGCGCGCGGCGTGATCGTTGTAGAAGGCGCGCGCCGAGAGCAGCTCGCCTGTGTGCTCGAGCTCGCAGTGGGCGTTCATCGCCTCGACGAAGTAAATCGAGCCGTTGTCGGAGGCGACATAGGCGCCATAGGCGTAGCGAATCAGCGAGCGGCCATTGCCAGACCACAGCACATTGCGCGAGACGTCGCCGGTGACGACGATGGGCGAGCGGGTGACGCCGGCGCCGAGCAGCGTTGAGAAGGGCATCGCCGGCGGCTCGGTGGCCAGGGCGGCGTCGACGAGCTCGCGGCGCGCGGCGTCGACGAAGAGCACCTGGTTGTTGGCGCGATCGACGACGTAGACAAACTTACCCAGCGGATCGATGCCGATAGCCGAGAAACCCCAGCTCGGCGCGAGCGGCTCGGCCAGGGCGATACGGCCAAGTTCGCAGGGAGCCTGGCTGCAGGCGGCGTCGTCGCCTTCGAGCGCGGCGGTCGTCAAGCCGATGACCGACATCGCGTTGAGATCGGAGTAGACGACGTAGGCCACGCTACCATCGGGCGCAACGGCTAAGTCGGCGACCGAAGCGGGCAAATCCAGCGTAGTGGCCTCACCAAGCTCGCTGCAGCCGGCGTCGGCGCGGTGTGTGCGACGATCGCTGACGTTGGTCGGCTGCTCGCAGCGCATGGCATCGCGAAGCTGCAGGCGTGAGGGGCTGGCGAGCGCGACGACGAGCTGCTCGACCTGGCCTTCGCTGGCCGAGGCGATCGCCACGCGGCGTGGAATGCCTTCGAGGGGCTGCGCGCTCATGGGGCGAAGCAGCCACAGGTTGAGCGGCGTGAGCGTGCGGTCGAGCTGGTTGATCACGTAGGCCACGGTGCCGTCGTTGCCGGCCGCGACGCCGACCGGATGGCGCCCCACCGGGATATGGGCGACGCCGGGCGTGGTGGAGTCGAGATTGACGAGCTGGGCGCGTCGCCCGGAGAGATCGGCTACGGCGACGTTGTCGGTCTGCTCGTTGACGATCAGGGCGATTGCCCCTTGTTGTCCGCTCTCGCAGCGCAGCAGCGCGCCGCGGCCGATCGTTGCGAAATCGGCGCTGACCGGGGGCAGGCAAACCTCGCCCTGGGCGACGGCGATGGCGCGCGGGGCGCGAAGGCTGGCCGGCAGAATCGGTTCGGGTTCGCTGCAGGCCGGCGCGGCCAGGGCAAAGCCAAGAACCAGAGCCGAGAGCGTGGCGCGGTGGCGCTTGTCGTTTATAAACGTCATGAAAAGAACCTCTATGAGTCGCAGATCGCGAGCACGCTTGTCAGCGAATCTTCGCGATGACCTGATGGTATGTGGGGCTGGCCGGGTCGAGATCGATCACGGCGACCGCGCCGCAACCGTTCTCCACATCGTCGCAGCGCAACGCGGCGCTGCCCGTATCGTTGAACAAGGAGACGTAGCCCCGGCAGCTATCGCCGGGGTAGCGGCAACGATCAGGGCTCTGGTCGATCACGAGCTGGTAAGGGCTGCTGCCCACAGCGATCGTATCGACGAGCACGCCGGCGCGCGGATCGATGACCTCGATGATCCCGTCGTTGTAGCCTGTGACGTAGACGAGCTCGTCGCCGTTGGCGTCGCTGTGAACGACCACATCCGAGGGGCGCCCGCCAAGCGAGATGGTCGATACGATCTCATGGCGTGCGTTGTTGGGGTCGATCGCGATCACGTGCAAGGTGTTCGGTCGGCGCGTGGCGACGTAGAGGCGGCGGCCGGACTGGCCAAACGCCAGTCCACGTGCGTCGACGGCCTCGATGCCGTTGCTCAATGCGATCGCGCCGCGTCGCACGATCGCCTCGACCTGGCCGGCCGGGTTGACGTAGGGCTGAAAGTACACGACCTGATTGGTCGAGCGCCCGGCGACATAGAAGTCCAGGCTGCCCGGGCGCACGGCGATCTGATTGCCACCGGCGACAAGCGCGGCGCTTCGCATCGAAGCGGCGCCGATCTCACCGTTGGGAAAGGCGATCGTCGTGACCTGAGAGCCGCGCAAGTGGCTGACGTTGACCAGATCGATCAGCGTCTGATCGCCGTTGGCTTCGGTGCGCGTGATCGTTGCAACCTCGAGGCCGAAGGGATCCGATCCCAGCACCGCTCCGCCTTGTACGTCAGGAACACGGCCCACACGGCAGGTATCCGGGTCCGAGGAGCGAACGCCGCCAGGCGTCAGACATGAGAGCGCCTGGCCCTGGCCGGCGACATCGAGCACGATGACCTCGTTGGCGTGGCGCGTGGTCACGTAGGCGCGCGTGGCATCGCGGTTGAGCTTGATGTAGCCGCCAAACGACGGGATGTAGGGCGTCACCGCAGGCAAGATTTGCAGCGTCTCGGTGTCGATCACGGACACCGTGCCCCCGACCTCTTCTCGGTGGCTCATGTCGAAGTTGCTGTTGACCACGTACAAAAACCGCCCATCGGGATGCAGCGCAAGGCCGATCGGGTAGTTGAGGCGGTCACGCGGCGGGAGCGTGCCCTTGTATTGATCCGAGCATCCAAGGGCGCTGAACAGCCCGAAGAGCACGGCGATGGTTACCCAGGATTTCATTGGTTTATGGCTTCCGTTGGGGAGGTAGAGTCGGCGGTTTTGACCTCGACCCATAGAAGGTGCAAGGCGCAAAGGACTTAACACCGTTGCACAGGGTTGCGCAAGCGGCGCCGGGAGCGCCGGGAGAGTCCGGCTCATGGAACTTTCGTGTTGAGTGCGCCTCCGATATAGGTTGAAGAGTAAATTGGCGAGCTCACGACGAGATGAGGGCAGAGATGGGTTTGATGCTGTGGAATCGGTGGGTCGTGGTCGTGGGTTGCGCGGCGCTTGTGGCAGGGTGTACTGCGCGCGGTGGTGGCAGGGTGGTCGCGCAGCTCGAGGGTGGGGGCGTCGCAAAAGAGCATGCCGAGGCGGCCGCTGGCGCGAAGTCGGGCCTGGGGCCGCAGGGGCCCGACATTTTGGTGGGCCTGGCCAGCGCGGGGCGTGTGCGCCCGCATCTGGAGCGGGTGCCGGCGGCCGAAGAGGGGCTGCTGGTGGTGATCGATACGCCCTACGAGATCTTCGAGGAGCAGGGAACCTACATCCACGTGGGCGCGTGGCAGACCGACGGGGCGCCCGCAATCGAGGCGAGCGTCTATATCGGGGAGAGCGAGGTGGGGCGCACCAATGCCTTTGGCAGTCTGGTGTTTTTGTATCCGCCCAAGGGTGCTGACGCCTCGATTTTGGGGCGCCACGAGATCACGGTGATCGACAAGAACAACCCGTACCTGCAAGGCCAGGTGGCGTTCTCGCCCTATATGCGCACGGCGAGCTTTGCCAGCGATCATGTGTACGTCTACACCGATCGGGGCATTTATCGGCCCGGTGAGTCCGTGCGGGTGCGCGCGATTGGCTGGCATCTGCGCGAAGACTACGGGCCGCTGCTCGATGCGACGATCGATTTCGTGCTCAAGGACGATCGCGGCGAGGTGGTCGCCGGGGGCCAGCGTGTCACCGACGAATTCGGTGTGACGTCGATCGATCTCAAGCTCGCGCGTACAGTGCGCGAGGGTCTGTACACGCTGGAGGTTGGCTACGAGCAGGAGCGCCAGACGGCGCGCATCCAGGTCAAGGAGTTCAAGACGCCGGCGATCAGCATCGAGCACACGCTGGGGCGCTTTTTTCCGAGCTATTTGAAGGAGTTGGGCTTTGATGTGACGCTCAAGCCGGGGCCGGGCGGGGCGATCGAGGGGGCACGTGTGTCGGCGTCGGCCAAGATCGGGGGCACCGAGCGCGAGAGTTTGTCGCTCGCGGTCAAAGGCCAGGGGCCGCACCGGCTGGTGTTTAGCGAGGCACAGATTACAAAGCTCAAGGACCTGCTTGGCGAAGGCCAGTTCTTGACGATGACGCTCTCGGTCGAGGATTCGGCCGGTCGGCGCGACAGCCTGGACCGGGAGATGCGCTTTACGAGCAACCCGTTTACGGCCGTGCTCGAGACCGACAAGGCGCAGTATACGACGGGCGATGCAGTGCAGATCATGGCCAAGCTCGGCGACCTCGATGGGGCGCCGGTGCGCACCAAAGATCTCGAGTTGCGCGTGGGCAAGGCCAAATTCAAGGCGCAGACCAACGCCTCGGGTGTGGCGCGCTTTGCTTTGGTGATGCCGGCCGCGTCCGCACAGGTTTCGCTGCACGCCGAAGGCGTCAAGCAGGCCTTGGCCGAGAGCACGCTCAACTGGGTGAAGCCGCGCGAGATGAGCTCGCACATCGCCGAGCCAGTGATCAAGGAGCGCGCCTTTGCCAGCGTCGTCGTCTATTTTCCAACCGAGGTCGAGCCGATCTCGCCGGTGGTGCACATGGACGTGGTCGACACCTCCGGGGCGATCGTCAACGCCGTCTTGCTGCACATCGAGAGGGTCGACGGCAAGTTTGTGGCCCGCGGGCAGTTCGAGGCGCCGTCGTGGGGTTCGATGCTGCTGACCTTCTTTGCGCTGGGCCGAGTCCGGGGCAGCGTCGATCCGGGCGACGGCTCGCCGGCCCATCATCGCATCGGGCTGTTGACCGAAGGCCAAAACCTCGTCGTCGAGCCAAACAAAACGCTGACGATTACCCTCGGTGAGCTGCCCGCGAGCGCGCGGCCGGGCCAGGCGCTGGCCTTCAACGCCGCGATCACCAATCCGCGTGGCGAGCCGGTGCGGGCTTCCGTGGGCGCGGCGATCGTCGATGGGCGCATCATCGCGCTCAAAGATCCGCTCGAGGTGACGCCGATGGACCAGTTCTACCACCCGGCGCTTCGCACGATGAGCACCACGGGCGCGCAGATATTGACCTGGCCGGTGGTCAGCCGCAACTGGGGCGCGGAGATGGACGACATCGCCTTGCCGCCGTTTCCATTTCACGAGGGCGGGCCGCTGGTCGCGGGCTATTACGAAAGTGGCGCGAGCTACGGCATAGGTTCGATGGGCGCCGCCGAAATGAGCGCCGAAGTTGGCGGCCTCACCATGAAAGGATCGGGCGCAGGCGGTGGAGGCGTCGGCCAGAGTGCCGAGAGGACACGCCAGGGGCGGGGGGAGGAGCCTGCTCCGGTCACGATCACGGTGCGCACGCGCTTTGACGAGACCTCGCTGTGGGCGCCGAATCTGCGCGCAGACGGCACGGTCGAGATCAAGGCGACGCTTCCAGACAGCATCTCCGAGCAAGAGATCATCTTGATCGCGAGCGACGCAGCAGGCGGCGTGGGCGTGCTGCGCCGACGCATCGAGGTGACGACGCCGCTTTACGCGCACGCGGACTTTCCCAGGGTGTTGCGCGTCGGTGAGAGCGTCGATGTCAACGTGTTCGTCGAGAACCGCAGCGGCGCAAGCCAGAAGCTGCTTGCTCAGGCCCATGGCGACGGGTTGCAGATCGATCAGGAGGAGCGCGCGCTGGTGATCGGCTCGGGGGCGGTGGCGCACGAAGTTTATACGGTGCGCGCGGACAAAGCCGGCACGGTGCGCTACGCCTTCAAGGTGAGCAATGGCGCGCTCGAAGATCTCGTCGAGGGCAGCGTGCGCGTGGTCCCAGCGGGCGCGCCGATGCTCGAGACGGTCGCAGGCCAGGCCAGCGAGGACAAGCCCTTTGTGGCGAGCTGGGTGATTGGCGAGCAGACCGCGGGCAACGACGCGTATCTCAACGTCGCCTTTCCCAGCATCACTGCGGCCTTTGTCGGCATCCAGGCTTTTGGCGCGACGCTGCGTGATACGCCGCTGTCGATGGCCTCGGATCTGGTCTCGGCAGCGCTGTTGTTGCAGTACGCGCAGCGCTTCGAGGTGCGCTCAAAAGAGATCGAGGCGCTTCGCGAGCGCGTGATGTCGGCCACCTCGGGCTTGCAATTTGCTCAGCACAAAGACGGCGCGTTTGCCTTCTGGCGAAATGGCGCGACCAGCCCCTATGTGACGGCCTGGGCGCTCGAGGCGATGTTGGAGGTGGTCAAGCTGGACGTGCCCGTCGAGCCCCACGCCATAGAGCGCGCGGCCGACTGGCTTGCACGAAACAT
This sequence comes from Lujinxingiaceae bacterium, assembly GCA_013697635.1. GTDB lineage: Bacteria > Myxococcota_A > Bradymonadia > Bradymonadales > Bradymonadaceae > JACCWM01. The sequence goes on from JACCWM010000201.1 coordinate 53,809, forward strand.
CGCCGGCCATGCCTTGATCAGCGTCGACGACATCGCCTTTTGGCAAGGCGACAGCGCGGCGGTTCGCCTGGGTTTGACTGCGCAGGTCTTCGACGTGCTCACGCGCGTGCCCGAGGAGCTTCGCACCTCGCATGTCCAGGAGGCGATCCGAGAGCTTGCGGCCTTCTACAAAGATTATCTGCTCACCCAGAGCAGCCCCGAGCCGCTGACGGCCGGCCACGCGCTGATGGGACTCGGGCGCCTGGGGCTGATCGACGCCGAGCAGACCCAGCTGATCGTGCAAAACATGGTGGAGCGTCGCGACCGCGGCCACTGGGAGCCGAGCTGGTTTCACGCTTACGGCGGCCGTATCGAGGCCACCGTGGCCGTGGTCGGTGCCCTGCACCAGATCAATCCGAACGGCTTTCATGCCGAGAAGCGCGACGCGCTCAACTACATCCTCTCGACGCGCGATGCCTGGGGCAGCTGGCACAACGAGCGCGGTACGGCGGCCGCCATTCGCGCGCTGCTGCTCGTCGGCCAGCCCGGTGAGCAGGCCCGAGCGACGGTGACGGTGACCCTCGACGGCCACGTGATCAAGCAGGTCGAGCTCGACCCGGCCGATCCCTTCGGCTCGACGATCGCGCTCAGCCACCTCGATCTGGGCCAGAACCTGAGCGCGGGCCGCCACGAGGTCGAGGTGAAATACGACGGCAAGCTCTCCCCATCCGTGGTGCTGGCCAGCCGCACCTGGGTTGTGCCCGCCCCCGCCAAAGCCAGATCGGCCGGTTTTGGCCTTTGGCTCGAGGGTCCCAAGACAGTGCGCTCCGGTGAGCCCGTCGATCTGACGGTGCGCTTTGCCAATCACCGCTCCCGCGGCCAGGCCAGCGTGCTGATCACGCCCAGCGGCCTGCTCGAGGTGGACTTCGCGCGCCTCGAAGCGCTTGTGCTCGTCGGCGAGGTGCTGGCGAGTTACCGGGTGAGCGATCGCGGCCTGGAGCTCGACATTCGCCCGGGCTTTGACGCGGCCGAGTTCGTCGTGCCGTTTCAGGCCGTGCGAAGTGGTCGGGCGGCGCTGCCGGCTGTGGTTTTTCGCGGGAGCGACTTGGTCCGCACAGCCGGCGGTAAGGAGCTGGTCGTCAGTCGCTAACAAGCCTGCCCACCTGCCAAAAGTCGGGGTAAACGAGCAACGACGCCAAAGGTCGGGGTGCCAGGGCACCCGACTCTGCCGTTTTCGGGTGAGGGGCTCAGGGCTCCTTGGGACTGCTCGCCTTGATCTCGTCGGGCTTGTCGAAGCCCGGGCGGGTGATCTTCTGGCGTAGATCGGGCCGGCTCGACTGCTCGATGGGCTCGATGGCGACGGCCTTGCCGGTGCGGGCCGACTCGTAGATGGCCTCGATGATGCGTACGTCGGCCCATCCCTCGTAGCCGTCGGGCTCGGGGTGGCGGCCGTTGAGCACGCAGTCGGAGAAGTAAACGAGCTCGGGGCCGAACTGATCGCGTTTTTCAAAGGTGCGGGCGCGTGATTTGCCGTTGGCCTTGAGGGCGTAGCCCAGATGGGTGGCGTACTCGAAGGCCGGGTCCATGACGAGCTCGCCGTCGGTGCCGACGAGGCGGTAGGTCGAGACGGCGCCGGCGCCAAAACTCGAGGTGAAGCTTGCGATTCGCTCGCCGGCAAAGCGCATGACGACGCTGGTCATCTCGTCGCACTCGGCAAAGCGTGGGTCGCCCGCACGGCTCTCGCTGCGGGCGATGACCTCGATGGGCTCGTCACCAAAGAGGTAGCGTGCGGCGTTGATGCAGTAGATTCCCATGTCGTAGACCGAGCCGCCGCCCTCAGCGAGCGGGCTGAGGCGGATGTCACCGTCCACGACGTTTTGGGAGAAGGTGCTGGTAAAGAAGCGCAGATCCCCGAGGTCTCCTCGGCGCGCGGCGTCGATCGCCTCGAGGTTGGCCGCGTCGAAGTGCAGGCGGTAGGCGATCATCAGGCGCACGTCGTTTTTCTCGGCGGCAGCGATCATGCGCTCGCACTGCTGCTCGGTGACGGCCATGGGTTTTTCGCAGAGCACGTGCAGCCCGGCGTTGGCCGCGCGCACGGTGTAGTCGCAGTGCAGATCGTTGGGTAGGGCGATGTAGACGGCGTCGACGAGCTTTTGCTCGAGCAGGCTGTCGAACTCGTCGTAGGTGAAGGCGTGCTCGAGGCCGTAGCGCGCGCAGATGGCGCGGCGCTTCTCGCCGTCGCCGGAGACGATGGCGACAAGCTCGCTGTTCTCGGCATTCTCAAAGGCCGGCAACACGGCCGCCTGAGCGATGTGTCCCAGGCCCACGACGGCGTAGCGGACCTTTTTGGGTGAATCAGCCATGATTTACTCCTTTTGTTGCGTACGTAATGGACGAGCGGCCAGCGTGGCGCACCGCGACTCTTCAATCTCGACACCTCCCGAAGCTCGCCAACGGTTCGAGGGGGCCAGACGTTGAAGCCGGCCTTGCCAAGATTACATTGAACTCCAAGACCCAAGCGCAGCGCCCGATATTCTTGGACGGATCATGTTCTCAACATCTTATGGCGGTGGCGCTGTGCGGCTGGCCGCAGCGAGCTTGTGGTTGTTGGTGCTCGCTATGGCCTGCGCCACGGCGGCGCCGCTTGAGCCCGACGAGGCGCTCGTGGGCGTACGTCAAGTGGTGGCGTCCGAGGCGGCGCGAGCGTTTGACGACGTGGCCCTGCGCTTTCGGGTCTCGAGTTTTGCATCGCATTTTTGGGTCATCGACCAGCTCTCGCGCTGGGATGGGCGCCTGGCTGGGCCGCACTACCAGCGCTATTTCGACACGCGTTTTGGCCTCGGCGAGCAGGATCTGGCGGTTTTGGCAGCGTATGCCGAGGTGCGCCGCGCGCACTCCGGGGCGATGTTCGTGGACGCGCCGGACAGCGCGCGGCCGATCGATTTGCTCGCGCCCCCGCTGTCCTACGAGCACTTCGCGCTTTCCTTCTTGCAGGCCGGCGACGTCGAGCAGGCCGTGGCCACGCTCGAGCTTCGCGGCCGTGACGCGGCCAGTGTGCGCACGGTCTTTGGCCACTTCAAAGAGCGCATCGACGTCTTGTTATTGCAGGCCGACCACCTGGACAGTGCCCGTGACAAGCTCGAGGCGTTGGGCGTGCGTGGCGAGTTGCGTGGGTATCTGGCGCGCATGGCGAGCTTTTTTGAGGTCGGTGATCGCCTCGGCGCCGAGCTCGTCGTCGAGATCGTCTGGGCGCCCGACGGCTATGCCCAGGCCACTCAGTTTGGCCCGCACATGGTCATTCCGCTGCCCGTGACGAGCGCGCTCGAGGAGGCCGATCTGGCCGGCTGGCTCGGTGTGGTCGTCCATGAGCTCGGCCATTTCTTTTTGAGTTGTATGGGAAGCGAGCAGCGCTGGCAGGCCAGCCAGCGCATCTTGAATGAGGTGGGCGTGGTCAACGCGCGCCGGGCCAACGTCGTTGACGAGGCCTTGGCCACGGCCCTTGGAAACATCGTCTTCATGGGCCGCGCCTTCCCCGAATACGTCAACGCTCACGTCTTCTACAGCTACGACCCCGACTACGAATACCCCTATGCGATCGACTCTCTGGCTCGCGCGTTGGCGCCGCACATCGAGGAGCGCATCAACGCCTGGGGCAGCTTCGACGCCGGCTTTGTCGAGCGCGTGATCGCGGTTCACCGTGAGGTTTTCTTGCCGATGCCTCGCCACCACACCCGCATTGCTCTGGTCTATGCCGACGACGCCCAGCACGCAAGCCACTTTGCCGGCCTGTTTCCCGGCATCAGCCAGTGGCACCAGGTGGGCAATGAGGCGGCCTTCGCCGCCGATTCGACCAGGCGGGCAACACTGACGCGCTGGGTGCTGACGACGGCGTCGGGCGTGCTCGCTGATCCTGAGCGCACGCAGATCCTGGCGATTCCGCTGCTCGATCGCCTGGCGCGCCGCGTGCTCGCCGGCCGCGAGACGGCATGTCTGCAAGCGCAGCGGCGCTCCACAAACGGTCCTTTTGATTTCGTCGCCGTGGGGCGAACAGCCGACGACGTGCGCCGCTTGCTGATCTATGCCCACACCCACGTCGGCATTCCGGCCGACGGCGCGATTTGCCTTGGCAACGATTGAGCCCCTACTCCCTTTGCCTTCGGGTCTAGCGCCCGGGCGTTGGGCCGCGTATGATGGCGCTCGATGATCATAGCCGGCGCGTTTTCAAGTCAGGGAGCACTTCAATGGGTTGGTGGATACTTTTGGCAATTGTCGTCTTTTTTGCGGCGGTGGCGCTCTACGACGTCTTGCAGACCAAGCATGCGATCTTGCGCAACTACCCGATCATCGGGCATTTGCGCTACATCTTGGAGGCGGTGGGCCCGGAGCTTCGCCAGTACATCGTGACGAACAACGACGAGGAGCGGCCCTTCTCGCGCGATGAGCGCCGGTGGGTCTACGCGTCGTCGAAAAAGCAGAACAACTACTTCGCCTTTGGTACGGACAACGATCCGGAGAAGTCGCCCAACTATCTCGTGCTCAAGCACGCCGTCTTTCCGTTTCCAGAGCCCGAGGCGGGCAGCGAGGGCTACGACGCGCTGCATCCGATCGCGTGTGGCAAGGTGCTGGGGGCGGCGCGCGGGCGAAAGCATGCCTTTCGGCCGGCCTCGGCGATCTACATCTCCGGGATGAGCTACGGCTCGTTGAGCGCGGCGGCGGTCGAGGCGATGAACCGGGGCGCCCAGGTCGCGGGCTGTCTGCAAAACACCGGTGAGGGCGGCATCTCGCCGCACCATCGCCACGGTGGGGAGCTGATCTGGCAGGTGGGAACGGGCTATTTTGGATGCCGCGATCTCAAGGGCCACTTCAGCCTCGATGAGTTGCAAGAGCGCGTGGGTCAAAACAATGTCAAGGCGATCGAGATCAAGCTCAGCCAGGGGGCAAAGCCCGGCCGGGGCGGTGTGCTGCCGGCCAGCAAGATTACGGCCGAGATTGCGGCGATCCGCGGCATATCGATGGGCGCCGATTGCATCAGCCCGGCCCATCACACGGCCTTTCATGACGCCGACAGCATGCTCGACTTTGTCGAGCGCATCGCCGATGCAACCGGGCTGCCGGTGGGCATCAAGAGCGCGGTGGGCATGAATGAATTTTGGATTGAGCTGGCCGATTTGATGGCGAGCACCGGGCGCGGCGTCGACTATATCGCGATCGACGGTGGTGAGGGCGGCACGGGGGCGGCGCCGCTGGTCTTCGCCGACCGGGTCTCGCTGCCCTTCAAGATTGGCTTTGCGCGCGTCTACAACATCTTTCACGAGCGCGGCCTGCAGGAACAAGTGGTCTTCGCCGGCTCGGGCAAGCTGGGCTTTCCCCACCTCTCGCTGTTCGCCTTCGCGATGGGCTGCGACATGGTCGGTGTTGCCCGCGAGCCGATGCTCTCGATCGGCTGCATTCAGGCGCAACGCTGTCACACCGGTCACTGCCCCACCGGTGTCGCCACCCAGAACAAGTGGTTGATGCGCGGGCTCGACCCGACCGACAAGGCCGCGCGCCTGGCCAACTACATGGTCACGCTGCGAAAAGAAATCATGTGGTTGACCCGCGCCGCCGGCGTCGAGCACCCCTGCCAGGTGACCCTCGAGCACTTCGAAGTCTTGGATGAGTGTTTTGGTTCGCGCTCGGCGCACGACGTCTTTGGCTACCGCGGCCCCAGGCATGTCGAGACGCCCGAGTCCGGCCGCCAGCTCAAGCGCCAACCTGACCTGGTGAGCTGAGACACCGGCTCAGCGCAGCCGCTTGTCACTCGTTTTGACGCTCACCTTTTCATTTGCAACCTTGGCGCCGACGACCTTGTCGCCAAAGCGCTCGTAGTTGACCAGCCAGGAGGCGGCGTTCTTGACGTAGCGCCCGCTGCCGGCCGTATCCCAGCTCACGTAGAGGCGAGTGAAGGCGCCGTCGAGCACGGCACGCTTGCCGTCGCGGTCGTAGATCGCGGCGACGAGGTTGTCGGCCGAGCCGTGGATCAGCGGCGTGAGGTGCGGGTTGGGGGCGATGGTGGCAATCGTGACGCCCTCGTAGAGAAACTCCAGGCCGGTGGTGATGTCGTGGTTGAGCATAAAGCCTTTCTTGCCGCTCTGCTCCTGGACGCTGACGACCTGCTGGCCGGGCAGATTGCCGCTCATCGTCACCCCGAGCAGGGCCTCGGCGACGTAGTTGGCGTCAGCATAGTAGGGCTCGTTGTCGCCCCAGATGTAGACGCCGCGGCCGCTGTCGAAGAACTTTTTGATCACCTTGAGGTGACCCTCGTTGAGCTTGCGGCTGCTGTCCGAGATCACCCAGAGCTGGCAGGCCTTGGCCAGTTGTTTCTCCAGCTCCTCGGGGCTTGGCGGCTCTTTGATCCAGCGATAGACCGAAAATCCTTTCTCAGCGAGCGCGGCGCGCGGCAGGCTGAAATCGAAGGCCGAATCGACGTAGAGTTGGAGCACGGCGACCGTCTGGCCCTCAAAGGCCCCGTCGACGGCCAGGTCGTATTTCGGGCTGTGTGGATTGCCGTGGGCGTCGGCCTGGGGTTTTTGCTCAACGATTCGTCGAGAGACGGTGCCGTCTTTGTCGCGGTACTCGCGCTCGACGCTCTCCATGGGCGCGCTCTGGCCGCGCGCGGCGTTGAACTGGGCAAACGCCGAAGGGGCGAAGAACAAGACGGCGAGCAGGCAAATCGGTGCGAGGGGGGCTTTGCGGTACATGAGCGGCTCCTACGGTGCGATTGGGGTGAATACTGACCCCGGTGTACACGTCGTGGGAGCGCAAAAGGATTTAAGAGAGTGAAAAAAAGGTGCGAAGCACAAAACGCCTCCCCACTTGTGGGGAGGATCAAGGAGGGGCGTAATTGGCACAGTCAACCAACGCTCACGGCGCTCTATTCAGACGAGTTGTTTCCGTCGGTGCTGATGCAATAAATCAAGAAAAGCAATAGGTAAAAACAGCAACAAGAACCAGCCCGAAAAGATTAGAGACAACCCATCCACATTTATGCCATCGGGATCATGAAACTCGTTTTATGGATTGTGAATCCAAGCACCAATTATCACAAATAAAGAGAATGCACAGCTTAATACCGCCGCGCCAATCAGCAAAATGTAAGTCCTTGTTTTTAATCTCATTTCTGCTCTAAGAAGAACGCCTGCAATATCATAAATAGAGCAACGTGAGCGCTGGTTGACCGTGCCTACTACGCCCCTCCTTGATCCTCCCCACAAGTGGGGAGGGGGACCGTACGGTCAGGCTTCGAGGCTTGCTTCGAGTGCGGCGGCCTTCGCCTCGCGGCGGCGAGTGAAGAACCAGGCGATGGCTACCGAGATCGCGTACAAGACGATCAGCGGGCCGGCCATCATGGCCTGGGTGACCACGTCGGGCGGGGTGAGCATGGCGGCGACGATGAAGCTTGCCACGAACGCCATGCGCCAGTGCTTGAGCAAGGTGCGATGGGTGATCACACCCATGGCCGAGAGGAACATGGCCACGACGGGCATCTCGAAGACCACGCCAAAGCCGAGCAAAAGCTTGGTGGTCATCGCGAAGTACTCGCTCATCATCAGGGTAGGCTGCGAGACCTGCAGCGAGAAGTCGAGCAGGAAGCGGTAGCCGTAGGGGATGACCAGAAAGTAGCAAAAGCTGCCGCCGACAAAAAAGAAAAACGTTGCCATGACCACAAAGGGCACGACCATGCGCTTTTCGCCCGGGTAGAGACCGGGAGCGACGAACTTCCAGATGTTGTACAAGATCGCCGGGATCGCCAAGAAGATGCCGCCCACGATCGCCGTCTTGAGCAGCGTAAAGAAGGGCTCGGCCATGTCCTTGTGGTGCATCTGGGCGAGGCCGGCCTCGGGCGCGGCGACCTGCAGCGGGGCGAGCAGCCATTGAAACAGATCGTGCACGAAGAACCAGCAGATCCCAAAGCCGATCGCGCCGGCGATCAAGCTGTAGACCAGGCGTCGGCGCAGATCGGCCAGGTGCTCGAGAAAGCTCATACGCGCTTGGGTGTAGGCGTCGAGCTCCGAGAGCTCTTCGGTCTGCTTGCTATCCTCGATCTCGATACTCACGACGCAAACTCCTCTGCGCTCTGGGCGACTGCTAGATGGACGTCACGACAGCCCGGCGCGCCACCCTGCGCGTCGAGCGCGACCTGGCGAAGGGCTGGGCCGCTTCGCTGGGAGCGCAGCGCTATGCGGCGAAGCGGGCCATCGAGCTGGTAGGCCTGGGCCAGGGCCTGGTCGAAGGCCTGGTCGTCGAGCTGATCGAGCTCGTCGGTCGCGGCGGTGTTGGGCGCCGAGCTCTGCTTTGTGGGGTCGGGCACCACGCCCGAGGGGGTATGCACGACGCTGGAGGCCTCGCTGGCGCGCTCGATCGAGCGGGGCCGGCGCGTGCGGTGCTTGAGATGGTCGTCGTCGTCGATCATCAGCGTATCGCGCATCAAATTGCTCGCCCGGCGCACCTCGCGCAGGCCCTTGCCCACCCAGCGTGCGACTTCGGGCAGCTTCTCCGGGCCGAGAACGACCAGGACAAGCACGAAGATGATGACCAACTCGGGTAAAGAGATTCCAAACATGGTTAGGCCACGTAGGTCGGGTTGAGGTGTCGGCAGGTCTTGTGATTTAAGACGTCACAGGTACAACATCGTGACAACTTGTTCCTCAGCCAGTGTTGGCGGCGCGATTTGGATCCCGGCTCTGGAATCGCGCTCATCGGCTCCGTACTATAACACCGCTGCGAACTCTATGATGCCAGACGCGTTTCGTCCAGCCCGCCGGGATGATTTGGGGGATGCTTTGAGAATCTGGACAGGCTATAGCAGGTGCACAGATTCAGCCTTAGACACGCAGCATCGACAATGACACGCCAGAATGATCGCTTTCGAGGAGAAGCCATGGAATCCAACAGTCAACCGTCAGTCGCCGCGGGCCGTTTGAGAATTCAAAGTCCCTATCCAGCGCTGCAGGCGTTGCTGCCTCGCCTCTCCAGTTTGAGCCCCTCGAAGAAGCGCGGGCCGGTGTTTCGCCAGCGCGAGGAGGCCGAGTTCTTCATTCGCAGCCTCACCGACAGCGTCGGCCAGGTGCTCGTGCCGGTGTGGGTGATCGACCACAACGATTTGCAAAACAGCAAGATCTTGAGCTGGTCGATCACCGTCGATCGCTGCTGAGCACGGCCAGACCAAGGCGCTCATAAAGCGCGATGCCCTCGAGCAGCGAGCTCATCGCGATGTGCTCCTGATCGGAGTGGGCATGCTCGATATCGCCCGGACCTACCAGCCAGATCGGGCCCAGTGGCTGCAGGTAGGTCGCGTCGGTGTTGAAGGGCACCACACAGGTCGCCACGTCGGGCGGCACATCGAAGAAGACCGGGTCGTTGAAGACCGGGATTTGTACCTCGGCCAAACCCTCACAAAGCGCTTCGACGCGCTCGAGCAGCTCGCTTGCCGAGCTGACGGCCCGAAAGATCAACTCCGCGCGCGCCGAGGGGGCAAAGACGTTGGCCGCCACACCGCCGGCGATCACGCCGATGTTGAGCGTGGTCGGCCCGAGCAGCGCGTCGGTGGGCCAGGTGGCCGTGCGAAGCGCTTGCAGCGCGTCGAGCAGCTTGGTCACGGCCGAGATGCCGCGCTCGGGAAAGGCCGAGTGGCCGGCCACGCCCGTGCTGCTCAGCGCAAATTTGAGCATTCCCTTTTGGGCGCTGACCACACGGTTGAGCGTGGGCTCACACAAAATGATGCGCTCGGCACGCAGCGCAAGCTCGCTGGCCTTCTTGGCGCCGATGTGATCGACCTCCTCGCCAACAACAAACAGATAGCCCAGATCGCGGTGGCCGGCCTCGAGCAGGCGCAGGCCGGCCTGGGCCATGGCGACGATGCCGCCCTTGGTGTCGCAGGCGCCCCGGCCATAGATGCGCTCACCCTCCTCGCGCGGGGGTAAGTAGGGCGGCACCGTATCGACGTGGGTCGAGTACACCAGGCGCGGCTCGCGTTCGGTGCGCACCAGTAAGTTCCAACGATTGGCCACCACCGCCTGGCGCTCGCAGCGAAAGCCGTGGCCGATGAAGTAGCGCTCGAGCTCCTCCAAGAAGGCCGCCTCCTGGCCGCTGGTCGAGTCGATGGCGAGCCAGGAGATCAGTTGTCGGGCGATCGCGTCGGAGGAGGAGGAAGAAGATGGCATGAGGACTCGCAATGGGCGAAATGACGAAGGAGAGAGGCGCGTCGCGTGAGCACGTCCCAGGTCATAGCAGGATAGGCGCGATCCGAAAAGGAGCCAGTCAGAGCGCTACCGGCGAAGCCTCTGGTAGAGCGCGGTTGCGCCGCGAAGCGCGAAGGCGAAGAACGCCGCGACCAACGTCTGGCAGGCGCCCACCGACCAGTCGGTGACAAAGGCCAGGATGTAGCCCAGACCGCCCGAGAGCGCGCCCAAAACCGAGGAGACGATAAAGACCCAGCGCAGCCCGACGTTGAGGCTGAGCGCGCCGATCGCGGGCAAGACGGTCAGCCCGAAGGTGGGCAGCGCGCCCAGCGCGCGGGTGACAAGCCCCGTCATCAAGGCGATCGAGCCAAAGAGCACGGCGTCGAGCAGGCCCACGGGCAGGCCCTGGGTGCGCGCGACGATCGGGTCGAGGCTGGCGAAGATGAAGCCGCGAAAGGCAAAGAGCTGCACGGCGACGATCAGGGCCGTGGCGATCGAGATCGCATAGAGATCGATCTCGCGCACGAGCACGGCCGAGCCGTGCAAAACGGCGGCGACCTCGTGCAGCTCCTGGGTAATGTAGGGGCCGATCAGCAAGACCAGCGCCGTGGGCAGGATGAAGGCCACGCCCAGCACGGCGTCTCGGCCAAGCGTTGGGCGCTCGCCAATCCAGACGAGCAAGGTGACCACCAGCGCGCAAAGCGCGATCGCCGAGAGCGGCGGCATCGCGTCTTGGAGCAGGCCGCTGAGGCCGAAGTAGGAGACGAAAAAAAAGCCCAGGGTCACGCCGAGCGCGGCCGTCTGGCTGAGCGCGGCGCTCACGAAGACGATGCGCCTGGAGACGACGTAGACGCCGAGCAAGCCCAGAGCGGTGCCCGCTATGACGGCGCACAGAATGGGGTTTCGGTACAGATCTCCGTACTGCAGGAGCAGGTCCAACATCTTTGGAGGGCCTCACAGACTAGTGGGTTTCGCAGGAGGCGCAGCTCGTGGCGCCGATATGCACCTGGCCGTCGCGATCGAGGGTCATGATCCGGTCGCTGGCCTCGCGGGCAAGCGGTGAGCCGTGAGCGATCATCAGCACGGTCATGGCGTGCTCGTGTCGAAGCTTTTGGAGCAGCGCGATGGTCTGGGCTTCGCGCTCGGGGTCCATCGAGGCCGACGGCTCGTCGAGCAGCACGATCGCCGGCTCTCCGAGCAGGGCGCGGGCGAGCAGCACGAGCTGCTTTTGGCCCTCGGAGAGCTCGCGAAAGAGCTTGCGCGAAAACTCGCCCATCTCGACCAGGGCCAGGGCCCGCTCGATCTGGGCGCCGTCGTCGCGGATGCGAAGCGCGCGCCAGCCGCGGCCGCGGTGCAGGCCCGTGGCGAGCACGTCGTGCACGGTGGCGGGCAACATCGGGTCGAGCGTGCGTGTCTGGGGCACGAAGCGCAAATGCTCGCGCTCGACGCCCCAGCTATAGCCGCCCGAAACAGCCGCGAGCAGGCCGATCAACGTCTTGACCAGCGTCGACTTTCCGGCGCCGTTGGGCCCCTCGATCAGCAAAAAACAGCCCCGATCGACGGTGAACGAGATCGGGCCAAGCAGCGGGCGATTGCCATAGCCACAGACGAGATCGCGCACGATCAGCGCCGGTGGCCCGCTCGGCTCGCGCAGCGCGAAGGGCTTGGCCGAGAGTGGGAATTGGCCAGCCAACTCAATGCTCATGGAGGCCCTCGAAGATCAGTGAGACGACGTGATCGATGTGCTCGACATAGCGCTGGTCTTCGCGCGTCTGGGCGGCGATGACGACGATCTTTGCGCCCGTTTGCTGGGCAAGGATATTGGCTGTCGAGAGCGGATAGTATTCGGACTGCAAGATCAGGCGGATCTTCTGGCTCTTGATCGCCTCGACCACGCGCGCCACGTGGCGCGGATTGGGCGCGATACCGGGCTTGGGCTCGATGCGGATCACGTCCTCAAGTCCGAGCCAGCTGGCCACGTAGTTGAAGGCCTCGTGGTAGGAGACGAACTTGCGCGCGTTGGCCGGTAGCTGTGCGAAGTGCTCCTCCCAGCGTTGAGCGGTGCGGATGCAGTCACGGGCAAAATTGCGGGCGCGCTCGCGGTAGGCCGGGGCGTTGTCGGGATCGATGCGTCCCATCGTCTGGCCAAAGGCCAGCGCCACGCGGGCCATCTGGCGCGGGTCGGTGGTGTAGTGGGGGTTGCCGCCGGGATGCACGTCACCCATCGAGCGGTCGACGGGGCCGGCTGCGACGCCCTGCAAGACCACGTGGTGCGAGGCATCGAAGTTGCCGGGCTGGCCGGGCTGAAGCGCGGCGTTGCGTGAGCCAATGAGCAATGTTGGCAACCAGCCAATCTCGAGGTCGACCCCGGTGTAGACGAGGACGTCGGCGCGCGCGAGCCGGCGCACGTAGCTGGGCTTGGGATCGACGAAGTGGGGGTCTTCGCTCGGGCGCGCCAGCAGATCGACGACCGCGTCGCCACCTGCGACCTCGCGGGCCATGGCAGCCAGATCCCCAACGGTGGCCACGATGCGCACCTCGGCCAGGCCCGAGGCCGGCAGCACCATGGCCAGCGCAAAGGCCAAGATGATCAACAGTTTCATTGTGTTTGGTAAAGACTTCATCAGGAGCCCACTCCTTGGATCTGATTGCCCACCTTGTGCGCGCGGCCCCGAGACAACGACGGGACCGAGGCAAACGTGTGCGCTCGAGTCAGAATCACACAGCGAGTCTGACCCGCGATGCGGTGCAGCCTGCGTGATTTGGCGATGACAAAGGGCTAAAAGACGCCCTTAGCTCAGCGCGATCGGCGGCGGGGAGAGGCCGGACGCATGAAAATGAAGGGGAACCGAGCGCTGGGTAGTGCGCTCGTCGATCTGGGCGCGGGCGTGGGGGGGATCGGTTGCAAAAGCGAAGGCCGGGGCCAGGGCGCCAAGCGCTGGCGTCAGCGGTACGCCCATCGAGAAGATCCAGGCAAGCTCGCCGCAATCAAACGGCGACTCCTGGTGGTCGTGGCGCGGCTTGGCCGGCGCGCTGACCATGCCCTCGTGGGCGATCGTGTGTGCGGAGGCGGCATAGCTTGCGTGCACCGCTTTGACGTGCTCGAGGTCATGGGTGACCTCGCGGTGCTCGGGGCAGTAGGCGTGCTCGACGTGACCGACGTGGACGAGATCGCCGACCAGTGCCTGCAAGAACACCAGGCTCATCGCCAGGGCCATCATCCTGCGAAGCAATGTGTTGTGCGTCGTCCGGGCCAAGGTCGGGTCCAATTACGAGGTCATAGCACTGGCTGCGCCCTTAAGCGCAGCCAGCGATGACACTAATCGGCGAGCCGGCAAAATGCAACTGTGTTGCAAAAAGGCATCAGGGCTTTGCGCAGGCCGAGATGTTGGCCTCGCCGCCGTTGGGGCGCGGGAAGGTGATGTTCGAGGAACAGGCCGTCAGCGGATTGTTCGCCACGCCGCCGGTGCAGTCGGCGTTGCCGTTGTTCGGATCGCAGACGTAGGTGCAGTGCTTCTCGGTCTCGACCAGCGCACATTGCTTGCCGGTGGTGCAGCCCGGATTGTTCAGTGGGCACTGGCAGCTGCTGTGTGAGGCCGGGCAGTTGGCGTTGGTGGTGCACGCGGTGCCGTTGTAGGTGTGCAGCGTGCTGGTCAGGCACAGGCCGCCCGCACAGTTGTTGGTCGTCGAGCAATCTGCGCCGAGCAAGTCCGTGCCGACGTTTTGCAGGCAGACGTAGTCGATGTCGTTGGTGCGATCGTTGCCGTTGACGTTGCAACTCTGGCCCGCATCGCAGCCGGCGTTGTTGGTGCACGTGGCGATGCAAAGGCCCAGGTCGGGGCCAAAGGTCGTGCAGATCTGGCCGGCGGCCGTGTTGCAATCGCGCGCGCTGATCTCACAGGCCACCGAGCACTCGTTGGAGAGGCTGAGCGGGGCCAGACACAGCATGTCGCGGCACTGATTGTGCGCCGTGCAGGTCTCGCCCAGGGCCAGGCCGCTGCTGTTCGGGAAGGTGCAGTAGGTCTTGAGCACGCCGCCCTCGAAGCGAAGCGCGCCGCAAACGCGCACGCCGTCGGTGCAGCCCGCGGTCGCGTTACACTCGACGTCGGGCAGGGTCTCGCAGACGTTGAAGGTGCCGCTGAGCCCGCTCTTTTGCACGTTGTTGCTGCGACAGACCTGAGCCGCTCCGCACTGGGCGCGGTCGGTGCAGGGCACCGAGCAGTTGCCGTTGAGGCAGACGCGCCCGCGGCACTGCGTGTCTTGCGTGCAGGTCGCGCCGGCGGCGCTGCCGCCGGGAGCCGGGATGCACACCGACTCGAGGCCGGTGTTAGTTGTGTTGGCCACGATCGCGCACTGGGTGCCCGTGGCGCAGTCAAGCTGTGAGCTGCACGCCGGCGGTGCCGCAGCCACGCAGACCTTGGCCGTATCGCTGCCGCCACCGCTGAGCGTAAAGCTCACTTCCTGGCACTCGTAGGTCACCACGCCGGCGACCTGGCAGTCGCTGTTGTTGACGCATGCCGGCGAGCAGTACTTGTTGAAGCGGCCCTGGAAGCAAAGGTTGGAGGCGCAGTTGGCGTCGGTCGTGCAGCTGGTGCCGAGCGCGCCGCCGCCGGTATTGCCCGCGCGGCAGAAGGTCCTGAGCTCGTCGCTGGCTTTGCGGATGTAGCAGACCTGATCGACGGTGCACTGGTTGTTGTTGGCGCAGAGCTTGGGCGGCTGACAGACGCTGAGATCAGCCGTGTCACCGTCGCGCTCGATCTGGGTGACCTTGCAGCTAAAGTCGTTGGCGACATCGCAGTTGGCGTTGGCGCCGCAGGGGTTTGCACACACGTTGTTGTGGCACAGGTTTTGGGCGCAGCCGGTATCATCGCTGCAGTTTGCGCCGCCCTCGCCGCCGCCGGCGTTGGGCTCGCCGCAGACGAACATCAAGCCGGTGTCCGTGCTGCGTGCAACGCAGCGCTCGGGGCCAACGCAGTTTGCGTCGGTGATGCAGACCTGGGCGGGCTTGGGCGTGCAGGCCGTAACGATGCGCGTCTGACCGCTGTTGGATGCGAGCTCCTGGGAGGTGCAGATGAAGCTGCCGTCGTCGGAGCAATCGCTGGGGCTCTCGCAGGGCTTGGAGCAGACGCCGTTGAGGCACAGATTCGAGGCGCACGCGCTGTCGTCGGTGCAGGTGTCGCCGACCTTGCCACTCGCGCTGGGCTCGAGGCAGATGACGCGCACGAGCTCGCCGCTGCGATCGACGGTGCAGGTTTCCGGTGGGGTGCATTGCTGGTCGGAGGCGCAAGGCGTCGGATCGACGCACAGATCGCGGGTGATCGAGCCCAACGTGATCGATTTGCAGATGCGTCCCTCGGTGCAGTCTTCGCTCGAGTCACAGGTCTGGGCGCAGCGCCCATTGCGACAAATACCGGAGGCGCACGTGCTCGAATCCAGGCAGATGCCGTCGGCGCCGGTGTTGCCGGCGCGCGCACCGCAGACGCCCTCGCCAGTGGTGGCGTCGATGATGCAGATCTCGGGCGCGACGCAGTCCGCGGACTCCGTGCAGCTTAGGGGGAGGGGATCGGCGTCGGGTCCGGTGTCGGCGCTGATGTCGGGCTCGGTTGTTGTGTCCGGCTGAGGACTTGCGTCCGCGTCGGGAAGCGGATCGACGCTCGTATCGTCGACCGAGACCGTGTCCTCGATCAGGTCGGCATCGGCATGCTGGTGAACGTCGGGTTTTTCTTTGTCTATCGTGCGCACAGGGGCGGTGTCGCCGGCACAAGCAATCACAAACACGAAAACAACCAACAGGCACAAACGCAGCATGGCAGGCATCACTGATCCTTCAAAAAGTCGGTCACAAGAATTGGGCGCGCCTCACACACGCACAGAACAGCCGATGATAACGGAAAGCCTCGTCAACGCAAGCCTTTCGGTCTGCGCGGCGCGGTTCAAGCGGTTCAAGACGGGGGTGTGTATGAAGAGCGGGCCAGTCGAAAGCGGATCGGCACGACGAACTCGGCGACCTGCTCGTTGAAGCCGGCCGGCAGGCGCTGAAAGGGCGCGGCGACCTCGACCATGCGCAACACCTCGCGATCGAGGAGCTCATGGTTGGTCGAGGTGACGATCTGGGGCCGCTCGGCCAGGGTGCCGTCGCGGTTGATGCGGATGCGCACCATGGCCGTGCCTTCGAGGCGAAAGCGCGTCGCGGCGCGTGGATACTGCTGCTCGGCGTTGACCGCTGAGAAGACGCCCATGCCATAGCCGCGCATGTCGATCTCTTCGACCGGCTCGATCGAGGCCATCTGACGGGCGGGCTCGGGCGCCTGGGCCTCCTCGACGGGGCGCTCGGCAAGCTCAGCGAGCGCCTCGGCCGGTGCAGGCTCGGCGGCCTCGGCCGCGGCGATCGCGGTGTTCTCGCGCGTGGGCTCCTGAGCCACTTCGGCGGGCCTTGCGCGCCGGGGCCGGGCCTTGGGAGACGTGGCGACCGTCTCGGCCACGGTCTCTTCGAGCGCTGGCTGCTCGGGCACAAGCGGCTCAGGCGCCGGCGGCTCGGGCATTGGGTTGACCAGCGCGATCTGAATTGACTTTGGCGTCGTGCCTGGCCCGCCGGAGAACTCGACGGGCACCAGGCCAAGGCCCAGGTGCAGGGCCACGCCGATCGTCAGTGGCAGGGCCCAACCCGATGTCCAGGTGGCGAGCTTCACGGCGCACCTCGCTGGGTTGCGATCGAGACGCTGGTGAAACCTGCCGAGGCGGCTTCGTCAAAAATCTGCACGGCGCGATCAAGGGGCACGCGGCCATCGGAGACCAGCAGCAGTCCCTCGTATTGGCTGCGAAGCGTCGTCAGTCGGCCCTCGAGTGCTTCGGGGGCGACGGCCTCGTCGAAGATGCGCATCGAGCCGTCGGCCAAGACGGTGATCACCACGGCGTCCGGGCGAGGCTCGCGGCTGTTGTCGGCCGATGGCAAGACCATGTTCATCTCGCGGATGCGATCGAAGTTTGCAGCGAGCACGACAAAAATCAGCAAGATGAAGACGACGTCGATCAGCGCCGAGACGTTGATCGTGGGCATCTCGCGCCGGTAGCTCTCAAATTGCATCGGCGGCCTCACGTACGAGCGTGGGCACGGCTGGCTGGCCGGGGCGCGTTGCGGGTTGGGCGGGAAGCGCCGTGAGAACGCGGGCGATGCTGTCGGAGAGCGCAAGACGGAAGCGATCCGTGCGGCTGTTCAAGAACACGTAGCCGGCCAGCGCGGGAACGGCCACCATCAGGCCGGCCGCCGTGGTCAAAAGCGCCTTCCAGATGCCCGAGGAGAGCTGGGTGGCGTCGACGTTGCCGATGCCGCTCGTGCCCAGACCCATGAACAGCTCGACCATGCCGATGACCGTGCCCAAGAGGCCCAACAAGGGCGCGGCCTGCGCAATAAAGGAGAGCACGCCGACATTTTTCTCGAGTCGTTGAAGCGTCAGGCTTCCCACGCGCGCGGCCTCGGCCTCGACCCGATCGGGTCGGCGCAAAAAAGTCTCCAACATGGCGGCCACTACGGCGCTGACCGGGTGAGCACTCTGGGCGCAGGCGTCGCTGGCGCGCTCGAACTCACCCTCCTCGATGTGCTCCAAAACCGGCTCGATCCAGGTCGACTCACCAAGGCGGGAGATTCTGAATTCGTTGATTTTCTTGATGAAGATGACGACGGCAAGCAGTGAGCACAAATAGATTGGGTACATTGCCCAACCCCCATTCGTGACCAACTCGGCCAACGTCATCGTACATCTCCAAATTTAAGCCAACGTCCAGTGATCAGACATAGCTTAAACGCGCAGGTGTAACAATGAAAATCATTATCAAAATCAACGCGGCAGAAAGTGCCCACATTGGTGATTGCTGATTGAGGGTTGCTTTGTCTAAGATGCGCGCCATCCGCTTTGTTGTCCCAGGATCTCTCACGTCGAGGATATTCGATGAGTTCTGAAGCACCGCTTTTTCGGTTCAAGGCCGAGCGTCCGCAGTTGGTCTCCGAGGTTTGCCGACGCTCGTTCAACGACTTTGTGGCGATGTCGCAAAAGGGCGACACCCAGGGCCTGGAGTACGCGCTCAACGAGGCGGCATTCATGGAGATCGAGCGCATGCAGCGCGGTGCTGGCGAGGGCGACGAGATCCGCTCGATCGCCTGGTGGCGCGCGATGTCCAAGCGGCTGACGGTGATGTCCGAGCCTGAGAAGCGCGAGCTGCTCTGGTCGCTCACCCAGAGCTATTCGGAGGACATCGCTGGCAAGTTCAACCCGATGGTCTACAAGATGGCCACGGGGGCGCTGCCGATCGGGCTGAGCTTTTTGTTCAAGACCCAAGATATCAAGGACATGCCGCTGCCGACCAACCTCAAGCACGTGCAGACCACGATGAAGCACATCCGCGATCTGAGCGAGCGTGTGCAAATCCAGGGCGAGACCGAAACGCTCAAGAGCTTGGCCCGAAAGGGCACGCTGGTGTTCGTGCCCACGCACAGCTCGAACATGGATTCGATCCTGCTCGGCTGGTCGATGCACTCGGCGGGGCTTCCGCCGGTGACCTACGGTGCGGGCAAGAATCTGTTTACCAATCCGCTCACCGGCTTTTTCATGCACAACCTGGGCGCCTACAAGGTCGACCGGCGCGTGCAGCACAAGCTCTACAAAGAGATTTTGAAGACTTACTCGCAGGTGTTGCTCGAGCGCGGCTACCACAGCCTGTTCTTTCCGGGCGGCACGCGCTGTCGCTCGAACATCGTCGAGACCCACCTCAAGCTCGGCCTGCTCGGCACGGCGATCTCGGGCTACGTGCACAAGCTGCTCCAAGATCCGCTGGCGAGCCCACTGTACATCTGCCCGATCACGATCAACTACAATTTGATCCTCGAGGCCGACAGCCTGATCCACGACCACCTTCGTGCCGAGGGCCGCGGCCGCTATTTTTTGGAGAACGACGAGTTCAACCAGCTCTCGACGGTTGCGCGCTTCGTGATGAACACGGTGCGCATGGACTCGACGACCGTGATTCGCTTCGGTCAGCCGATGGATCCCTTTGGCAACCGCGTCGAGGCCGACGGCATGAGCTACGACTCGCACGGGCGCATCATCGATCCGCGCAGCTACGTGCGCTCGGCGCGCACCGGCGAGATTGGCTACGACGCCTCGCGCGATCGCCAGTACACGCGCTACACCGGCACCCAGATCTCCGACGCATTTTTGAGCAACACCGTGATCATGCCCACGCAGCTCGTCAGCTACGTGCTCTTCGACATCTTAGAGAAGCGCTATCCGCGTTGGGACGTCTTTCGCTTGCTGCGCTTTGGCACCGACGAGATGATCGCCTGGGAGGAGCTCCACCGCGGCGTCGACGCGGTACTTTCCAGGCTCAAAGAGCTCGCCAACAACGGCGGCCCCAAGCTCTCACCGATGCTGCTCGAAGAAAAGGCCGACAGCATCGTCTACGCCGGCCTCGATTATCTGCGCATGTACCACATTCCTGTAGCCGTCGAGCGCTATACCGACGGCGTCATGCTCAACCGCCTCGAGCTGATCTATTTTTACGGAAACCGGCTGCGCACCTATGAGGCGCTGCTGCGTGAGAAGGTGGCGGCCTAGTGTGGCGAGCGGTTTGAACAAAAGGCTGGCGCTCGATTTTGCGATGTGAATAATGGCGGGTGTGATTGCCAGCTCATCTTCCTCCCTGCTTTCTGACTCAAAATGAAGTGTGCCATGCCTTTTGACTCTCGATCGACCCTCTCTTCTATTGGGCCTACACGTTGGGCATGGCTCGTCGGCGGCGCGCTGCTGGTGTGTGCACCGGCCGGTGCCTGGGCGGGCGTCAAGATCGAGGTGCAGGAGGTGCGCAGCTTTGCGCTGCCTGAAGACCTCAACGTGGGCCGCATTCAGGTGGAGACGAACAATCCGGCCATGACGGTGTTGCATGGGCCCGGTGGCAGCGAGGAGGAGCCAAGCTGCGTGATCGTAGCGGCCGAAGGCGATTCGGCGGTGACTCATACCTACCAATACGCGAGTCTGCCGACGCTGTGCATGAGTGTATTGCCCAAGCCGGGCGGCGGATTTTTCGTGCGCGGAATCGCAAGTGACGACCCAGAGGCGCTCGTGATCGGGTTTACGGCTTTTCTCGACGCGACGGGCACCCAGGTGTGGGCGGTCCACGATCAGGCCCTGCTCGACGCCGAGTCGCGCGCCGACGGTGGCACGGGCACGTTTTTGGGCGCCTATTTGCAACCCCACAACGTGTTGGCCTACAGCGCGCGCTTCGATCGCCTGATGGCTTTTACCGTAGGCGAGTTGAACATTGGCCCACAGCCGCGCCCGATCACCCAGGCCCATGTGATGAACGGCACGAGCGGGCGTATACGGATCAGCGGCCAGACCTTCGGCCAAAGCGGTGTTGGCTACGTGGCCGATGCCCGCGCGCGTGAATCGGACGGCTATTTTTTGCTCTACGTCTATCACTTTGGCAGCGAGGGCGCCTACTTCTTCACCTACAATGGCGACGAGGCCGTCAAGGCCTACAAGCCTCGCGACGAGGATTGGAGCAAGCGCTTCGTGCTGCCTCCCGTGCAATTTGGTGCCGACTCCAATGTGCACCTGCTCTGGACGCCGCCGACGAGCGAGTCGTCCACGGCGACCAACGTCACCGTGGTCAACACCGAGGCCGCCGAGGTCTACTCGTCTGTGTGGCCGTCGCGCGCACGCCTGGTAGAAGACCTCGTGGTGGGCCCGGATTTTGTTCCGATCGCCAAGGGCAGCGACATCGAGCTTGGCCCGGCGCAGGCGCTGATCGTCGGCCAGGAACACTCCGTGCTCGTCTATCGGGCGAGCCATGCCGGCTCCGAGCCCGAAGCCGAGCCAGAGATTGCGCCCTTTGGCTACTTGATGTTGCGCGTGATCGAGACGGCCACAGGCCGAGCCGTGGGCCTTGCACCAATCGGCGGGCTGACCGAGCACACCTTCAAGATTATTCGCGGCCAGGACGGGGCGCTCAACTTGTTGGTGATCGACAACGAGTTCAAGATCCATGAATACGAGCTTCGCTTCACGGACACCGGTCCCGACGACGAGGGGCCGATGACGGGCGATGATGTCGGAGCAGGAAGCGACGTCGGAGTGGGTGTGGATATTGGTGTTGGTGTCGATGTTGGTGTGGGCTCAGACACGACCTCAGACGGCGAAGACGACCAGAGCGCACGCGGGCGCTCCAACAGTGGGGGCTGCGCCTGCAGCAATGTCGATGGCCCGTCGCAGAGCGCGCCGCTGCTCGCCATGATCCTCGGCGCGCTGCTGTTCGCCAGCAGGCGTCGCGCACGGCGTTGAAGTTGGCGCAAGCGCCTTGTTGGCGAACAGCAGCGCGTTGCCAAACCCTGGTAAGGCGTCTACTCTTACTGCGAGCGGCCCGAAGTCTTCCATGAAGCAACCCCACAGCGGATCTCCGGTATGTCAGTAGAATTTGAGCGCAAACCGCTCGATATCGCTGCCTTTGCAGCCAACCTTCAGCGCCACATCGATCCGGCAGCTCCACCGCCGCTCAAGATGATGGCCGCGCGCGGCATGGTTCCGGCGCCGCCCGATCAGCAGCTCAAGGTGCTCTATCAGCTTCACTTTGATGAGGCCGTCTCGGTCGAGGTGCTCAAGGCCTTGCACGCGATGCCGGAGAATATCTTGCTGCCGGCCGTGCAGGGCGATCAGCCTGCCAGTGTGCTCGACTGGGTGGCCAGCGAGCGTGACGGCGCGGTGGTCGATGCGGTCGTGCTGCACAAGAATACCGACGATCGCACGATCGCGCACCTCGCCAAGACGGCCGACGCCAATCTCTGCGATCTGATCAGCAACAACCAGGTCCGGGTGCTGCGCTACCCGACGATCATCGAGCATCTCTACAAGAACACCAGTGCGCGCATGGCCACGGTCGACAAGCTCGTCGATCTGGCCAAGCGAAATGACGTCGAGATCCCCAACCTGGCCGGGCTCAAGAGCGTGCTCGAGAGCGAGGAGGACCTCAGCGAAGGCCTGCTCGACGACGATGAATTTGCCGCGCTGCTCAAGGAGGAGGCCGCCAAGGTCAAGAGCGAGGACGCCCAGAGCTCCTCGATGGAGGAGCTCACCCGCGGCGAGCGCGAGCGGCTTCGCGAGCAACTCGACCAGGAAGACGAGGAGAAGGTCACCAAGGGCGGTGGCACGCTGCACAGCAAGATTTTGCAGATGAGCATCGCCCAGAAGGTGCGCCTGTCCACGGTGGGCAGCAAGGAGGCGATCAACATCTTGGTGCGCGACAGCAACAAGCTCATCCACATGGCGGCGATTCGCTCGCCACGACTCAACGCACCCGACGTCAAGAAGCTGGCTGGCAACAAGTCGATGCCCGAGGGCGTGGTTCGCTACATCGCCAACAACCGCGACTGGACGCGCCACTATGAGGTGATGGTCCTGCTCGTGAGCAATCCCAAGACGCCTTTGCCCGACGTGATGGGTTTCTTGAACCATCTGCGCTCCAAGGAGCTGCGCGACCTCTCACGCAGCAAGAACGTCCCCCAACAAGTCTCCCGCATGGCCAAAACACTGGCCACCAAGCGCTCCGGCGGCTGATCGACGACCTGACGAGACGACACCATCATGCAGGAAAAGCTTCCGCCGTGTGGACTCTACAAGACCACCGAGCCGCTGCCCGGAAAAGAGCAGTGGGTCCGTGAGAACTTGCTCGTCTACTTCCACAACCATTCTCAGCAGGGTCCGCCGCTGATCTTGTTGCCGGCAGCGAACAACGAGAACCGCTGGTCTTTCCATGAGAAGGGCTACCTGATCCGCGACATGAACTACGTTGCGGCGCTCGCCCCGCTCAAAGCCGAGGGCCTCTACGTGCTCTCCGAGCCGATTTACCTCTCGCGCGACGAGTTCATCCCCGAGCAGACCCTGGTGCAACTTGGCTATACGCGCTCGGCCGATCCGATCTTGTTTTTGGCCAAGTTCACCGACAACGTGGTCTCGTTTCCCGCCAGCGGGCTCAAATGCACGATGGAAATCTTCACGCTGCTCGAAGACGTCAATTTCCGGGTGCCCGAATACCAAGACGCGATGCACTAGCTTCCCAGGCTTTTTCACCAGCGACCGAGGTCGCTGGGGTCTGAGCGGAAACGACAGTGAGGCTATTTCTGGCCGTAGGTGGGGTCGAAGAGTGCGATCGAGAGTGGCAGCGGCTCGGTGCCTTCGACCAGCGCGTACTGACCGAAGTCGGTGACGCCCTGCTCGCGCAAAAGCTGCTCGTCCAAGAAGGCATTTGCGGTGCAGTCACTGGGCTTCTGGGTGACGATGGCGAGCACGGTATCGACCAGGATCTGGGGCGTTCGCCACATCTCTTCGGTGCCCATGCCGAAGTGGCGCGTGGCCTGAGAGTCGACGGCGGTAACCGGCCAGAAGGCGTTGACGCCGATGTTGTGCTCGCGCACTTCCTCAGCGAGCGACTGGGCGATGAAGGTCATTCCCAGCTTGGAGAGGGCGTAGGCTGCCTTGTGGGGGGCGCGGTCGATGCTGATCGGCGGTGAGGCCATCAGGATGTGACCGTATTGTTGTTTGATCATGTGAGGCAGGGCGTAGAAGCTGCAGACGTAGGCTGCGCGCGCGTTGATCCCCATCATCAAATCGAAGCGCTTGGGCGGTGTGTCGAGCACGGAGGCCATGTGGATCGCGCCGGCATTGTTGATCAGGATGTCGAGGCGGCCCCAGGTTTCGATCGTGAGGTTGATCGCGGCCTCGATCTGCTCGTCGTAGCGAACGTCGAGCTGAATGGCCAGCGCCTGGCCGCCGCGCGCTTCGATCTCGGCGACCGTCTCGTGGATGGTGCCGGGAAGCACGCCATGGGGATCGGAGGTTTTGGCGGTGACGACGACCTTGCAGCCTTCTTTGGCCAGGCCGATGGCGATTTCTTTGCCAATTCCGCGGCTTGCGCCCGTGATAAACGCGACTTGTCCTTGCAGCCTCATCAAAGTCTCCATTTCCGTGTATAGTTTGGTCCTCGAAAGCGGCAACGTTATCTGCAACGACCCAGTGAAGCAAGCGCGGCCAAAGCCCGGAGTTGCACCATGAAGATTGTGATCGCCGAGTTTTCGCTCGTCGTGCTCATTGGCCCGTCAGGCTGCGGAAAATCGAGCTTTGCCAGACGTCATTTCCTGGCGACCGAGATCGTCTCCTCGGACGGGTGTCGGGCACTGGTCTGCGACGACGAGAGCAACCAGAGAGCGAGCGCGGATGGCTTCGAGTTGCTGAACTTCATTGCGAACAAGAGGCTGGCGCGCGGGCGTTTGACAGTGATCGATGCGACCAGCGTTCAAAAGCGCGCGCGCAGGGAACTGCTCGAGCTGGCGCGCACCCATGGTTGCCCGGCGGTGGCGATCGTCTTCGATTTGCCCCAGGAGCTGTGCGTGGCGCGAGACGCCGCGCGCGTTGGTCGAAACGTCGGCCCCGAGATCGTCCAGAAGCAACGCCTGCACCTCGATCAGGCGCTCGGCGAGCTGGCCGACGAGGGTTTTGAGCAGGTCGTGGTGCTCACCACGGCCGAACAGGTCGATGCGGCCAGCATCGAGCGATGAAAAGTCACTCGGCAACAACTCCAAAGGTTGGCACTTCGAGTCGATTCAAGATGAAGGCCTGGCTGAGCGCGATCTCGCGGTAGGCGTTGTAGCGACCGGAGGCTCCGCCGTGGCCAGCGCCCATGTTGGTCTTGAGCAGCAGCAGGTTGTCGTCGGTCTTCTTGGCACGCAGCTTGGCCGCCCACTTGGCGGGCTCCCAGTAGGCTACGCGCGAGTCGTTGAGCCCGGCCGTGATCAACATGGCCGGGTAGTCCTGAGCCACGACGTTCTCGTAGGGCGCGTAGCTTCGCATGTAGTCGAAGTAGTCACGCTCGTTGGGGTTACCCCACTCCTTGTACTCGATCACGGTGAGCGGGATGCTCGGATCGAGCATGGTGTTGATCACGTCGACAAAGGGCACGTCGGCGATCACGGCGCCGAAGAGCTCGGGGCGCAGGTTGATCACGGCGCCCATGAGCAGGCCGCCGGCGCTGCCGCCCTGGATGGCCAGGCGCTCGGGGCGCGTGTAGCCCTGGGCGATCAGATGCTCGGCGCTGGCGATGAAGTCGGTGAAGGTGTTGCGCTTGTTCATCAGCTTTCCGGCCTCATACCAGGGCCTGCCAAGCTCGCCGCCGCCGCGGATATGGGCCAGGGCATAGATCACGTTGCGCTCGAGCAGCGAGACGCGCGACGAGGAGAAGTAGGGGTCGTAGGGATAGCCGTAGGAGCCGTAGCCCACGAGCAGCACCGGGTTGTTCGAGTCGAGCGCGATGCCCTTTTTGTGCACGATCGAGATCGGGATCTGGGTGCCGTCGGCGGCCGTGGCAAAGACACGTTTGGTCTCATAGAGTGTGCGGTCGTATTGCTTGACGACCTGCTCCTTTTTGAGCTCGAGCTTTTGGGCCGCCAGGTCGTAGTCAAACACCGATTCGGGGGTGACCAGCGAGCTGTAGCCGATGCGAAAGCTCGAGGCATCAAAGACCAGGTTCTCGCCAGCCCACAAGGCATAGACCGACTCGGGCATTTTGATGTGGTGCTCCTCGCCGCTGGCCAGGTGGCGAACCCGAAGCTGAGCCAGGCCGCGCTCGCGCTCATGGATGATCAACCAATCTTTGAGGGCGCTGACGCCAGCCAACATGACCTCGGGGCGGTGGGCGATCAGCTCCTCCCAGGTGGCGCGCGCCGGGTTGGCCGTCGCCGCGCGCATCAGTCGAAAGTTTTGCGCGTCTTCGTTGGTCATGATCAGAAAGTGGTCGCCCTGGTGCTCGACATAGTACTCGACGCCGGGCTGGCGCTCGGCGATGAGCGCGAATGCGGCGTCGGGCTGGTCAGCCGCCAGATAGCGCACCTCGGACTGAGCGATGCTGCCCAGGGTGAGGATCAGAAACTTGCCGCTTCGCGTCTTGGAGATGCCCGCATAAAAGCCCTCGTCGGCCTCGTGGTAGACGAGCACGTCTTCGGAGCTCGGTGTGCCAAGCGTGTGGCGCAGCAGCTTGTCAGGGCGGTTGGTCTCGTCGAGCGTGGTGTAGAAGACGCTCTTCGCGTCGCTTGCCCAGGCCACGGCGCCGACATTGGCGATGCGCTCGCCCCAGTGCTCGCCGGTGGTCAAATCCTTGAAGCGCAAGGTGGCGCGCTCGTTTCCGACCGTGTCGATCAGGTAGGCCAGGATGCGGTGGTCGTCGCTGAGCGCGTAGCCATTGAGCGAGAAGAAGTCGTGACCCTCGGCCATGGCGTTCTGGTCGAGCAGCACTTGTTCATCACCCTCGAGGTCGTGGGGCTTGCGGCACAAGATCGGATAATTCTTTCCCTGCTCGGTGCGTGAGTAATAGACGTAGTCGCCGTGGCGAACCGGCACCGAGAGGTCGGTCTCCTCGATGCGCGCGATCATCTCCTCGTAGAGCGTGTTTTGCAGTTCTTCGGTCGTGGCCATGGCGGTGGCCGCATAAGCGTTCTCGGCCTCGAGGTAGGCTATTGTCTCGGGGTTGGCCCGATCGCGCAGCCAGAAATAGGAGTCGACCAGCGTGAGGCCGTGGACCTCGGTGATGTGCTCGACGCGCTTTGCCACCGGCGGCACATGGCCAGGCGCCTGAACAGGCACATCTTTGGCCGGTTGCGACGTGCTGGTGCCGGCACAGCCGGCGATGAGCAACAAGAGCGTGCAGACGGCGATCGAGCGGTGGATCAATGCCAGGTTCATGAGGATGTTGCCTTAGGTCAGGTCAGGTCAAAATAACGCCAGCGCGCTTCTACCGCTTTGGCGCTGTGGGGTAAAGTCGGCGAACCGAAGGTTCATGACCCCGTTGACGAAGTTGGACGTGGCGGGCATGCTGATGGGCGCATCACATCGCTGATTTTTGACCTCGAGAAGTGCATGAATAACAAACGATGGGCTTGTTACTTCGCCACAATTTTGTCGCTGGCCTGCATTGGTGCACCGGCCGAGGCGGGCTGGACCCAGCCCGAAGGCGAGGGCTATCTCAAGCTCTGGGGTCACTTTTTGACGGGTTCGAAGGCCTTCGACGCGTCCGGCGCGATTATCGACGTCGAGTCGTACGCGATCGGCAGCGCGAACATCTACGGCGAGCTCGGCATCACTGATGCCTGGACGGCGGTGGCGCAGCTTCGCCCCTATGGACGCGCGAGCTACGGCGGACGTTCGACGAACTTCGTCGGCCCGCTCGAGCTTGGAATTCGGCGTGCGCTGCTCACCGACGCGCTGCGCCTTGCGGTCGAGGCGCGCTACGGTTTTGCGCCGCCGATTGGCGATGGAAACCTGGCCGGCGCCGACGAAGCAGTTCGCTTTCAACCGACGGTCTCGACCCAAATGGGCAGCGCCGAGTTGCAGATGGGCTACGGCTTCTCGCCGGCCTGGGTGCGCACCTCGGCCGGCGCTCGCTGGTATTCGTCGGACCAGATCGATCTGGCGATCTTTGGTGGTTTTCAGGTTGGCGTCTCGCTGCCCCATGGCTTTGTCGCCGACGTGCACTTCTTGCTCAATCGGCCCATCGGCGAGGTCACGGTGACCAACGTCGCTGGCGCCGGCCAGAGCTCCTATCTTGGCATCGGAGCTGCGGTGAGCTGGTGGTTCTTGCCGCGCTGGGGCGTGACGCTTGGGGCAGACAGCGCCGCCTTTGCGCGCTCCAATGCCGGCGCGCTCGTCGTCGGTCTCGGCATCGAGCACCGGATCTGACATCGCAGCCTGCGCGCCACTTTGAACATTATTCGTCGGCGGCGTCGAGGCGGTAGATCTCCTGGATCGAGGCCAGCGTCTGCTCGAAGGGGATCTCCAAGTCTTTGATTATGCCGTTGCGAAGGTCGTAGACCCAGCCGTGCACGACCGGGCGGTGGTGACGAAGGTAGTGCTTTTGCACGACGGCGGTCTTGATCACGTTGGCGCACTGCTCGCTGACGTTGAGCTCGATGAGGCGTCGGTAGCGCGCATCGGTGTCGGCGATGGCGTTGAGCTCGTCTTTGTGCAGGCGATAGACGTCGCGCACCTCGCGCAGCCATCCATTGAGAATGCCCATGTCGGCCGCCTGCATGGCTGCGGCGACGCCGCCGCAGCCATAGTGGCCGCAGACGACGATGTGGCGAACGCGCAGATGTTCAACGGCGTATTGAATCACCGACTGGCAGTTGATGTCGGTGTTGACGACCAGGTTGGCGATGTTGCGATGCACGAACACTTCGCCGGGCTCGAGTCCCATGATCTCGTTGGCCGGGACACGACTATCGGAGCAGCCGATGTAGAGAAAGTCCGGCGTCTGGTCGGCCGACAGGCGCACGAAGTAGCCGGGATCTTGGGCGTTGCGCGTGGCCACCCAGCGACGGTTGTTTTCCAAGACTTTCTGATAGCGGTCGTCGTCCAAGGCAACTCCAGGATAAGTGCCCGCACCTGGCGAGCAGTTTCGATCAAAAGTGAAAGCCCAAGCTCAGGCCAGGATTGAAGGTGGTCGACGATGCATTCCACGTAGCCGGCGGCGAATGCGTCAACTCAAAGGTCACGGCCGTGCCCAGCACATGGACGAAGGGTATCAAGATAAGCGTCGTCACCGCGCCCAAGGTGCCGTAGAGATTGCTGACGACAATGAGCGCGCCCAGGCCGACCAAGCCCGAGATTAGCATGTCGCCAAAGCGGCCATAACGATTGCCGACGTTCTCGACGACCATTGGCACGATCACAAGCGTTGCGACGAAGAGCGTGCCCGCCCCGAGCAGAAACAAATAAAACCCTGCGGAGGGATGTCGGTCATCGGGGCGGCCCGGTGAGAAGTGGCGTGCGGCCAACAGCATCAAGCCACCCACGCTGATCGCACCAGCCCAGACTCCAAGCCCTGCTCCGGTCTCGAGCGCGACGCGCGTAAACGGCGAGCTGCTCGCATCGGGCGCGTCCTGGTATTGAGGATCGCTCGGCACATTGAGTTGAAAAACCCCTGCACTGGCACATAACCTACAATCGAGCGTCGGCACTCCCAGTAAAGCCTCGCCCTGGCTCGCTACAGCCTGCTGCCCGATCAACTGGAAGCTCAAAGCCAGCGCAATGACGACCACCCACCGAGCGAGGCCTCGGACTGCAAAATACTCTGACATACATCCTCCGTGCGACACCGATTTGAACCAAGAGCCTGGGCCCAAGAGTATCACGGCTTCATGGTCCACGGCCACTTCCGACGCTCGCCGACGGCGATTTGGGCTGAGCAAGCGTTTTGGTAACGTTCATAAGGGTTTACATTCATTTCTGCATGCGGCTGACAGCAGTCTGGCCGCAAGAAACCGCCCCGTTTGCTGGGGCGGGGCTCGGTAACACGTGTCTTAATCAGTAGGGAGTGAAGCATGAGATATACCAGAGAAGGCAAGACTCGGCGCATTGGTGGTGGCCTGTTGGCGTCCGCCGCAGCGGCGATGCTTTTGCTCGGTGGCTCGGTGGCGGGAGCCAACACCGGCGAGCAGACGCAACAACAACCTCGACAACAGCAAGATGGTACGCAGGTCACCGACCTCGACCAGTTGGAGGCGGCCGAATTCGAGGAAGGTCCGCTCGGCGGCGGACCGGTTGGACCCGAAGAGGTCCAGAACTTTGTCGAATTCATTCAAAATCAGTCCGTAGAGTACACGAGCAACGGCCTCGAGCAGTTCAACCAGGCACTCGGCGCCTTCATCCAGGAGGATGTGGAGGGCCAAGAGCAGTTGCAGCAGCGCCACCAGGCGCTCCAAGAGCGCATTGGCCAGATCAGCAACGCTGAGCAACCTCAGCAGCAAGCGCAGCTTGCCACGCAGGCCATTCAAGAGGGCTCGCAGCTTCTCGTGACCATCCAGGAGCAGCGCTTTCCGCAAGCAGGCCAGCTCGTTCAGCCCGTTCAACAGGCTGCCCAGCAGATCGAAGCCAACAAGAGCCTCGACCAGCAGTTGGACAACGTCCATGCGTTCTTCTTGGAGTCCGGCCAGGCCTTCCGCCAGATGGCTCAAGCTCAAGAGCAAGAGGAGCAAGCAGGCATTGAGGACGAACAAGACCCGATCGGCGGTGGACCGGCCGAAGGTGAAGAGTACGAGCAACAAGAGCAAGACGAGCAGATGATGGAAGAGGACGAGCAGCTGATGGAAGAGGAAGATCCCATCGGTGGTGGTCCGGCCATGCAGGACAACGAGGTGCGCCACTTCACCCAGTTTATCCAGAGCTATCAGCAGCAGCCCATGGAGAGCCATGAGCTCTTTGCCTACGTCGGTTTTGACCGTCTGGCCCGAGCCATCGGTGAAGTCGCCAAGGATGACCAAGAGGTCGGACAGCAGCAGCAAGTCCAGCCCGGCCAGCAGCAGCAGCAGCCTGGTCAAGCTCAGCAGCAGCAGCCTGGTCAAGCTCAGCAGCCCCGTCAGCAACAAGCCCAAGGTCAACAGCAGATACAGCAACAGCACCAGCAGCTGACCCAGCAGATCCAGCAGCTCGTTCAGGTTCGCCAGCCCGAGCAGCAGGCTCGCCTGGTGCGCCAACTCGCCATGCAAAGTGCTCAGCTGCTGAATTTGGCTGCCCAGGAGGCGCCGCAGCAGGTTCGTCAGCAAGCCCAGCAGCTTCAGCAGACGGCTCAGCAGATTCAGCCCGAAGCCGGCCTCGAGGAGCAGCAGCAGCAGATCCAGCAGTTCTTCCAGCAGTCCGCCCAGGTCCTCCAGCAAATAGAGCAGGTCGGCGTTGGCGGCGGCCCTGAGGAGCACGAGCAGCACGAGCAACACGAGCAGCTCGAGCAACAAGAGCAACAAGAGCAACAAGAGCAGCTTCAGCAGCAGGAACAGGACGAATAAGACCACGAAGCTGACAAAAACATCGGGGCCGAGGGCGAGATAATCGCTCTCGGCCTTTTTGCGTGGCGGTGAAAGGGCTTGATGGGGGGCAGGGAGCGGGGCATACTCCGCAGCGAAGGCGATCCAGCTTTTGTGTAAGGACCGACGATGCGTTTTGGCAACGTGATGGTAGCGGGGCTGGGCTACGTGGATGCCCCGCACGTGGTGCGCTCCGAGCAGCTCGAGGAGCAACTCGGCGACGTGCTCGTGCGCGCCGGCCTGCACAAGGGCCTGCTCTACGCGCTGACGGGCATCGCCGAGCGCCGCTTCTGGGACGTGGGTGCCCAGGTCAGCGCGGTCGCAGCGCGCGCCGGCGCGCTCGCGCTTGACGACGCGGCCATTGGCCCCGAGCAGGTCGGCGTTTTGGTGAGCACCTCGGTATGCAAGGACTTTGTCGAGCCTTCGGTCGCCTCGGCGGCCCACGGGCTGCTCGGCCTCTCGAGCGATTGCCTCAACTTCGACGTCGGTAACGCCTGCCTGGGTTTTTTGAACGGCATGCAGGTCGTTGGCGACATGATCGAGCGCGGCCACATCGACTACGGTCTGATCGTCGACGGCGAGGGCAGCCGCCCGGTGGTCGAAGCCACGATTGCGCGCATGCTGCAGCCCGGTGTGAACCCCGAGGCGCTTCGCAACCAGCTCGCCACCTTCACGCTGGGCTCAGGCGCTGCCGCGATAGTGCTCGCCCGGCGCGAGCTCGCCCCCAACGGCCACAGGCTCGTCGGCGCTGTCAACAAGGCCGCCACCCAGTACAACGATCTGTGCCGCGGCCAGGTCGATTCGATGGAGACCGATGCCGGCAACTTGCTCGTGCGCGGCATCGAGCTTGCCGCCGACACCTTCGCGCTGGCCC
Organism: Lujinxingiaceae bacterium; assembly: GCA_013697635.1. Taxonomy (GTDB): domain Bacteria; phylum Myxococcota_A; class Bradymonadia; order Bradymonadales; family Bradymonadaceae; genus JACCWM01. Next base: position 85,769 of record JACCWM010000201.1, read on the forward strand.
GCGAGCAGCTCGGCTGGCATCCTGACGTGCTCGACGAGCTCGTCGTGCACCAGGTCAGCGCGGTTCACACCGCAAAGTTCGCCGAGCGCCTCTCGCTCGATTCCAAAAAGATCTTCAAGCTCTACCCCACCCACGGCAATATCGGGCCGGCGTCGATTCCGATCGCGCTTTGCAAGGCTCGCGAGGCTGGACGGCTCTTCGACGGCGCGCGCGTCGCTCTGATGGGCATTGGTAGTGGGCTCAACTGCTCGATGATGGAGGTACTATGGTGATCATGACGACCCAAAAACCCCAGGGCGCGTCCTCGCTCGGCATTTCGCATGCGCTCTATCCCTTTGGTGCTCACTACCACGAGATCGCCGCCGATGTGCGCATGCACTATATCGACGAGGGCCAGGGAGATCCGGTCGTCATGGTCCATGGCAACCCGTCCTGGTCGTTTTACTACCGCAATCTGGTCAACGCGCTCTCGCCCACGCACCGCACGATCGTGCCCGACCATATCGGCTGCGGGCTCTCCGACAAGCCCGACGACGCTCACTACAACTACACGCTCTCCCAGCGCGTCGAAGACCTCGAGAGTCTGCTCGAGTCGTTGGGCATCCGTGAGAACATCACGCTGATCGTGCACGATTGGGGTGGCATGATCGGTATGACCTACGCCACGCACTATCCCGAGCGCATCAAGCGCCTGGTGATTATGAACACGGCGGCCTTTCATCTGCCCTCGGCCAAGTCCTTTCCCCTGCCGCTTCGCCTGGCTCGCGACAGCAGCGTCGGCTCGCTGCTGATCAGCCACTTCAATGCCTTCAGCCGAAGCGCCGCCAAGGTCTGCGTCTCCGAGCCGATGCCGCCCGAGGTCGCCCACGCCTACACCGCGCCCTACAACAGCCCCGAGAATCGCATCGCGACCTTGCGCTTCGTGCAGGACATCCCGCTCCAGCCCAGCGACCGCGCCTACGCGCTGGTCAGCGAGACCGAGCAGAAGCTGCCCACGCTCGCGCACCTGCCGATCCTGATCTGCTGGGGCGGCAAGGATTTTGTCTTCGATCGCCATTTTCTCGCGCGCTGGCGCGAGATTTATCCACTGGCCAAGGTCGTCGAGTTCGACGAGGCCGGCCACTACGTGCTCGAGGACCGCGCCGAGGAGATCGAGGCGCTGGTCAAAGAATTTCTGGGCTGAAGAGCCCCCACCGGCGTACGGAGCGACACGTGGAGCCAAAACCCAGCGTCAACATCGCCTCGGCGCTCACGCGCATGGCCCTCAAGATGCCCGAGGCGCCGGCCATCTTGTTTCCGCTTGGCCGAGACGCCAGCGGCAAGCAGCGCTACGAGACGACGAGCTACAAGGCGCTCGACGAGGAGAGCGATTGCATCGCCGCCGGGCTGATCGCCTCGGGTATCGGGCCGGGCACGCGCGCGACACTGATGGTCAAGCCGAGCACGGAGTTCTTTGCGTTGACCTTTGCGCTCTTCAAGGCGGGCATCGTGCCCGTGCTCGTCGATCCGGGCATCGGGATCAAGAGCCTCAACGTGTGTTTGGACGAGGCCGAGCCGCAGGCGTTCATCGGGATCACCTCGGCCCACGTTGCGCGCAGCGTGCTGGGCTGGGGCAAGCGCAGCATTCGCACCAACGTGACGGTGGGCCGCCGGCTGTTCTGGGGCGGGCTGACGCTGGAGGCCGTCAAGCAGGCCGGGCGCGAGGTCAAGGACTTTCAGGCGCCGGGCGTGCAGGCCGACGATATCGCCGCGATCATCTTTACCAGCGGGAGCACGGGCGTTCCCAAGGGCGCGATCTACACCCACGGCAACTTCATGGCTCAGGTCGAGTTCATCGGGCGCACCTACGCCATTGAGCCTGGCGAGGTCGATCTGCCGACCTTCCCCCTCTTTGCGCTCTTCGATCCGGCGCTGGGCATGACGACCATCATCCCCGAGATGGACGCCACGCGCCCGGCCAACGTCGAGCCGCGCAACATCATCGAGCCCATCCTCGAGTTCGGCGTCACGAACATGTTCGGATCGCCGGCGCTGTTAAACCGTGTCAGCCGCTACGGTGTCGAGCACGGCGTCAAGCTGCCCACGCTTCGGCGCGTGATCTCGGCCGGCGCGCCCGTGCCGGCCGCCGTGCTCGAGCGATTTACGGCGATGCTGCCCGAAGACGCGCAGGTCTTCACACCTTATGGCGCCACCGAGTCGCTGCCCGTGGCCTCGATCGGCAGCAACGAGATCTTGGAGGAGACTCGCCATGCCACGGATCTTGGCAAGGGCGTCTGTATTGGCCGCCCGGTCGAGGGCGTGCGCGTCGAGGTGATCGGCATCGACGACGAGGCGATCGACGCCTGGTCGGACGCGCTGCGCGTCGAGGTGGGTGTGGTCGGCGAGTTTGTCGTGATGGGCCCGCAGGTCACGACCTCCTATCACAATCGCGACGCCTCGACGCGGCTGGCCAAGATCAAGGGCCCCGATGGCCAGACCATGCACCGCATGGGCGATGTGGGCTATTTCGACGAGGCCGGGCGCATGTGGTTTTGCGGTCGAAAGACCCACCGCGTGATCACGGCCCAGGAGACCATGTTCACGATCCCCTGCGAGGCGATCTTCAACACCCACAAGGCCGTCTACCGCACGGCGCTCGTCGGCGTCAGCCGGGGCGGCCAGATCAAGCCCGTGCTCTGCGTCGAGCGCGAGGCGACAACCGACGGCCCCGCACCCGGCGACGCCGCGCTTCGCGCCGAGCTGCTCGCCCTGGGCGCAGCGCATGCGCACACGGCGAGCATCGCCGACGTCTTGTTTCACAAGGCGTTTCCTGTCGATATCCGCCACAACTCGAAGATATTCAGGGAGAAGTTGGCCGTCTGGGCCGACAAGAAATTGCCATGAGAGCTCTGGTCACCGGCGGCGGCGGATTTTTGGGCAAGGCGATCGCAGCCCAGCTGCTCGCCCGCGGCGACGAGGTGCGTGTCTTCGCCCGCGCCGACTACCCCGAGCTTCGCGAGATGGGCGCCGAGACCGTGCGCGGCGACATCGCCAACGCCACCGAAGTGGCCGCGGCCGCAGCCGGCTGCGACGTGGTCTTTCACGTCGCGGCCAAGGCCGGCGTCTGGGGCCCCTACGAGGATTTTTACCGCACCAACGTCGAGGGCACCCGCGCGGTGATCGCCGCCTGCCTCGAGCACGGCGTCAAACGCCTGGTCTACACCAGCTCGCCAAGCGTCGTCTCCGGCGACCACGACCTGCTCGGCGTCGATGAATCGGTGCCCTATCCCACGCACTATATCGCCCACTATCCCAAGACCAAGGCCGAGGCCGAGCGCCTCGTTCGCGCCGCTAACGGCCCCACGCTCTCCACCGTCTCGCTTCGCCCCCACCTGATCTGGGGCCCCGGCGACAATCACCTCGTGCCCCGCATCGTCGCCCGCGCCCGAAGCGGCAAGCTGCGAAAGATCGGCGACGGCCGCTACCTCGTCGACTCGGTCTACATCGATAACGCCGCCTTGGCCCACCTGCTCGCTGCCGAGCACCTCACCCCCGACTCCCCCGTCGCCGGCAAGGTCTATTTCATCTCCCAGGACGAACCCGTCGACGTCGGCGAGCTCATGGACCGCATCATCGCCGCCGCCGGCCTCCCCCCCGTCACCCGCAGCGTACCCCCCAAGCTCGCCTACTTCGCCGGCTGGCTCAGCGAGAAGCTCTACACAGCCCTCGGCAAGAAAGAAGAGCCCCTGATGACCCGCTTCGTCGCCAAGCAGCTCTCCACGGCCCACTATTTCGACATCTCGGCAGCCAAGGCCGACTTCGGCTACGCGCCCACCGTCTCAATCGACGAGGGCATGGAGCGCCTCGCCGTCTGGCTGCGCACCGCAGCGCCGTAGGCTCCGCGAGCTCGTCGGCTACGCCGCCTCGAACCGCTTCACCTACGGCTACCAAGGAAACAAACCACCTCTCTATCGGGAGGCTCTTAACGTATTTGCATGATTTGGCGGATGGGCACCACGAGCCGCGCAAAGCGCGGTGGTTTTCTTCTGTGGTAGCCGTCGGTGAAGCCGAGCGAGGCGGCGTCAGCCGACGAGGAGGCGGAGCCTACGGCGGACGCCGCGCATTTAGAGGATCATCGAGACCAGAAACTGGCCGGCGGTGCCGATCACGGACATCATCAGGGCGCCGATGAGCGCCCAGCTGAAGCCGTCGATTGAGAGGTGGTCGGTCATCGCGTCGGTGAACTTGAGCAGGATCGCGTTGATGATCCAGCGCGTGATGAAGGCAAAGAGCCAGGCCAGGCCGAGCGTGGCGATCGTGAAGACGGCGAAGAACAGCCAGCCCAAAAGGAAGTTCAAGATCCCGAAGACCGCGGCCACCAAAACGGCGCTGCCAAAGTTCTTGACGTGGAAGCCGGGCAAAATGGTCGCGGTCAACCAGACGGCGAACGAGAGGACGAGCCAGGAGATAAGAAAACTCATGATACATCTCTCTTGCTTAAGTACTGTTTACGAAAGAATCGATATCGATGAGGCACTGAACAATTGCCCCGTGCAAGTTAGGGCGGCCTGAGGCATCGTCAAGGCCTTAACTCAGCTCGCCGCGTGCTGCTCGAGGCGGCGGCCGCGCCGGGGTCCGGCCTCGGCCGGCGTGAGCTGGGTGGTCAGCCCCAGACCAATGAGCGCAAGGCCGACGATCAAGTGGGGAACCCAGACCACGGCGCTAAAGGCGAACAGCCACGGCGAGACGGCGAGCACGATGCCGAGCACGACGTCGAGGCCAAGATGGCCTTGCATGGGCATCTTGCGCACCACGCCCAGCTCGAAGTCGGTGAACAAGGCCGAGATGATGATCGCCGCGCCGATCAGGATCGGCGTCCACTGCGCGGCGCCCCCCGTAGCAAAGCCAAAGATAAACGGCGCTAAGATGAGCACGGCACCGACGAGATAGTCGAGGATGCCGTGGATACGGGTTGGGATAAAGCGCATGACGGTACTCCTGACTGCGGTTTCCGAAGCAGCCGACAGCCCTCGCTGGCAGGTGAGAAACTGGCGACTGCTTTGAAACTAGCGCTGCTCAGGCGTTTGGCAATCTCAATACAGCCCCGGACACTGGTCGCCGAGCGAGGCGCAAGCGGCGGGTTCTTCGGTTTCTTCAAAGAGCACGGCGATCTTTTCGAAGCCCTCCTCGGTGGTCAGGCTCGCGCAGCTCTCGGAGTTGAAGCCAGCCAACTGCGCGCGGTCGAAACTGATCCGGGCCTCACGGCAGGCGGTCAGCTCGTTGACCGTCGCCGCACAGCTCTCCTGGGCCTCCACGCTGAAGCAATCGTCGGAGACCAGTGGATCTTCGTCGTCGGCCATGCAGTCGTCGAAGTATCCCTGGCAGGCGGCCGCCTTGCTCGCATCGGTGTCTTCGTCCTCAGCGTCAAACACCGCATTCAAGGCGGCGCTGACCAGGCAACTGCTGCGCCCGGAGGGGGTGCTCACATCATAGAGGGCGTCAAATGCAGCGCCGTCGGCGTGGCAAACCGCCGTGGTCTGGGCTTCGCTCAGATCTTTGATTAGCATCTCGCCGGTGAACGCGGCGTTGTTGGAGTTGTTGGTGTTGTTGGAGTTGTTGGTGTTGTTGGCCGTCCTGTTGTTCGATCGCACGGTCGAACCTTCACCACAACCGAAGGCTGAACCCAGCGAGATCACCAGCAAAACGGTCAAGACTCTCTCAAAACCTTTCATTTCCTGCTCCATGTTCACTACAAGAAAAAGGCCGGCGTTGCGGCCTTCGCGGGCACTCAATACAGGTCTGGGCACTTTTCGTAGAGCGTCTCGCAGGCGGCGATTTCGTCGCCCTCGTCGAAGTTCTCGTCGAACTCCAGGTAGCCGTCGGCCGTGGTATCGTCGACGCAGCTCGCGCTGTCGTAGGCGGCCCATCGCGCGCGCTCAGCGCTGATATCGGCCACGGCGCAAGCCTCGAACTCGGCGATGGTCGCCTCACAGGCAGCCTGGCCCACCGGATCAAAGCAAAACTCCAGGTCTTCGGCTTCATCGGCCACGCAGTCGTCGTAGATCTCCTGGCAGACGGCCGCTATGGAAGCTTCGTCGTCCTCGACGCCGGCACCAAGCACGGCGTCATAGATGCCGCTGACCTTGCAATAGCCGCGACCGGCAGGCGTACTTGGGTCGTAGATCGAGGCATAGGCGGCGTTGTCCGCGTCGCAAAGTGCCTGGACCTGAGCCGCGCTCAAATTCTTGATCAAAGTAGCGCCGGTAACCGGGGTTTCGTTGTTGGTGTTGTTTGCGTTGTTGGTGTTGTTTGAGTTGTTGGCGTTGTTTGAGTTGTTGGCGTTGTTCGCCTTCGAGCCGTCGTCTCCGCAGCCCACCATCGCTCCCAGCGAAACGACCAGCAATACGGCCAAAACTCTCTTCAAACCTTTCATCTCTAGCTCCATGTTCAACGTTGATTAATGCAATCAGGGTCTGGCAATCGGCACCTCGCGCGCAAATCCTAGCGGAGCACGCAGTCGATTGCCAGAACTTGGCTCAAAACCTCAGTGGCCGCCGCATTGCAGGCCGTGCATGATGCGCCCAACCTCCTGGCGCGTCAGCTCGCGATGCTCGATCGGGCTCGCCACCTCGCGCTGGGGCGCCTGGCGCTGGGGCGGTGGCGTCTGGGATTGGGCCAACAGATGGGGGTTGTTGTAGCCGCCGCCATCGGCGTCGAGATAGACCGGGTTGGAGAAGGCAAACGGGCGAGCCGCGCGCACCGGCAAGATTGGATACATTGTAGGAGCCTGGGTGCCGCGCACCAAAAATACCGCGTAGGCATCGACCGCGCTCTCCAGCGTTACCGTCAGCGTCTTGTGGTAGCGACGATGGGTAAGCGAGCCCGTGGCGACCTCGACCAGGTCGTCGGGGCCAAGCTCGAAGCTCCAAGACTCGGTGGGCGCGAGCGGGTCGGTCTTGTAGACGCCTGGTGCGGTGACGACGTCCTCGGCGTTCATGTAGAGATCGAGGCGGTCGACCTTCATCCATTCGGGCACCTGGATCTCGATCTCGAACTGCACGGGCGCGCTGTTGGTGGCGATCGTGTCGCCGATGTGGGCGCGTTCGTTGGCGTCATTGATCGCGACAACGCGAAAAAACGGGCCGTTGGTGCCAATCGCGCGGTTTTGATTGATCGCCTCGACAAAGGCCGCCGTCTCAAAACTCGCGATCGTGTCTTTGCCCTCGGGCAAGAAGACGAAGGTGCGCGGCACGCCGCCCATGACATCGCCGTAGTGGCGATGGGTGTCGGTGACGGCCGTACCCGTGGGCGTCATGCCGCGCCCGATCAAGGTCAGCCACCAGCGGCCCACGGCCCAGAAGCGCTCCAGGCCGTGGCCGTTGAGCAGCTCCATGGCCGTGAAGTCGTCCGACCACAGGCCGGTCTCGCCGGTGTCAGGATCAGCCTCGGCGGCCACGCGCATGCGCACCGGATCGCCGTAGGTGAGGCCGCGCAGCACGTCGCCCTGGCGCATGAAACTCGAGTCCGGGTGATTGATCTGCACGACCTGCTCGCCGGGATGGGCGCGCACCCAGTCAAAAATCTGCGACGGTGTCACCGAGGCCTCGGCGCCGTTGCCCCAGTCCAAAGCGCCGCCGCGAAGCGCGCCGGCGTCGCGCACGACCGGAAAGCCGTTGAAGTGGCCCATATCGCTGGTGGTGATCTCGTTGCCGACGATCGTCACGATCTCGGCGCTTGCGCCAAGCTCGATGACGGCCGGGCCGAAGTCGGCGATCACGTCGTGGTCGGTGCTGACGACGACGTCGACGCCCTCGGTCAAGAAAGTGAGGATGCGGTTGGTCTCGGCCACGGCGCTGTCCGGCGAGGCGATCGCGTGCACGTGGAAGTCGCCGCTGAGCGCGCCGTTGGTGTCGAGCACGCGGGCGATCTCGGCTACGACGTTTGCCGTCGCGCCTGCGGCGACGGTGATCAGCTGGCCGCCCTCGCTGAGCGCCTGCGGCGGCCAGACCGACCACTCGAGGCCGCGGCTGACCACGATGCGGTAGGTGCCGGCCGGCAGATCAAAGCTGTGATCGCCGCTCACACCGACCCACTCGATCATCGCGAAGCCCTCGGGCAGGCGGTGAAAGGTCACCTCTTCTTCGCGCGCGGTGGGCTTGCTCGGGCAGGGGCCCTCGCAGATCACCGAGACGCGCGCCGGCGTCGGATCGCCCGTGGGGGTGCGCACGGAGACGCTGATCGTCGCTGCCTGCACGATCGTGAGGTCGGCCACGCTCGTGGTCTGGTCGGCCACCACGGTGGCCTGGGGCGGTGTGCTCGTCGGGCGGCCGACGAGCCTCGCTGATACGGTGTAGGTATTGGCCGGAACCCGCATGGAGTAGCGGCCATCGGCGCCGCTAATTGCCTGGTTCATCGTGCGGCCCTTGGCGTCGACGGCCGAGACGCGCGCGCCTTCGACAGCCTGGCCCTGACCATCGCGCACGATGCCCTCAAGCTCGCCCGTGGCCACGCCCTGCACGCCGTAGATCGTGTCGAGCATGGTGGAGAGCGCGCCGCTGCCGGCGAACACCCAGTGCTCGATCGCGTCGGACTGTCCGGGCTCGAGGTGATAGAGGCCCGGCATACTGGCGAAGCGATTTTTGGGCGAGAGCAGGGTTTGCACGATGTCGATGCGGCCCAGAAGCGAGGCCGCCACACCGTGCAGGGTCAAATAGGCGCCGGCAATGGGTAGATCGGCCTGCAGGTGGTCAAAGGGCTTGGGTACATAGGCAAAGCTCGATTCCTCGCCGCGAAACACCAGATACGGCAGCAGATCGGGGTCGGGGTTGGCCAGGCCTTTGTCCTCATAACCAAAGCCTTTCAGGCTGTTCAGCGGGTTGAAGTAGCCGCCCGTGCCACCGGAGACCACGATGTGGCTTGCGGCGATGTCGAGGCGCTCCTCGCCGTCGTTTCGCATCGCCGAGAGCACACGCACGCCGGTGTCTCCCGGGCGAAGCACGTAGTAGAGCGTCATGGTCAGGGGCATCAGCGCGTTGGGGCGGATATTGAACTGGGCGACCAGCGCCGGGTCGATCGCCGCGATCATGGTCGACAGGTTGAGGAAATCCAAAATTTCGGTGCGCCCGGTCACAGCGAGCACCGCGTGGCCCTGGCTGCCGTCGTGCACCACCTCGAAGCGCTCGGGCTTGAAGGTCTGGTCGGCATTGAGAAAGAGGCAGATCTCCTCCAAAATATCGCCGGCGTTGGCCGCCCCAAGGTACTGGGCGTCGATCACGTTGCCACCCCACGGACACGCGCTCATCGCACGCCGGTCGGCCTGGATCACAAAGCGCGCGTGCTCGTTTTCGATGATGTAATCGCCCACGAGGCCTTCGGCACCGGTTCCCGACAGCAAATCCGCCGCATCCGTGACCTGGTAGAGCCGAACGCTGCTGCCCGGATCCGGTGCGCCCTCGAGAAAGGGCCCCAGATCAAGGGCTACTGGCGAGCCTGGCACGGGTGGCAATCCAACGTCGCTGACGTCGTCTGGGGTGCCGGTATCGATATCGGGCTCGTCGACCAGGTCAGGGGCCAGGTCGTCGACCAAAGGTGTATCGTGGCCGACATCGAGCGTGGGCTTGATGGTCGGCTCTGGATCGTCGGAGCAAGCAGGCGCTAGCAGGCTGATTAAAAGAGCAGCGAGCAGGAGGCGGCGATTCATCAGATGGGCTCCGAGGATAAGGTTAAAGTCGACGTGGCATCGCATTATCGCGGTCAAGGCGCCGCGATGCAAGGCGGCGGCCGTTGCCTAGCGCAACCAGGCCTCGAGATCGTTGACCAGCCCCGGGCCAGGCTTGCCCTCGAGGGCGCCAAAGACAGCCTTTGCTTCGTCGAGACGCTCGGCGCGCACCAGCAAGATGGTGCGCAGCTCCAGGGCGCGCCTTGCATAGGCCGAGCCTGCGCCGACTCTTTGCAACGCCTCCTGGCACTGCTCGCTGGCCAGGCGCTCATACACACAGCGTACGCCCTGATGGTACCAGTCTTCGTCGGTCCACTCGGCTTTGCCGAGCGTCGTGGATTCGAGGGCGCGCACAAAGTCCGCATCGCTGTCGAGCATCCAGAGCAGGAAGTGGCGGCCGAACGCGTGGTCCATCGCCGCAAAGATGTGCTCGACCTTGAGCGGGTGGTCGATGTCGAACTGGGCAAACGAGCCCTGGTTGAGCGCGAGCAGGGCAAGATGTTGGAAGTCAAACCACGTGCTCACGGCCTCGCGAACGCTCTCGGCCATCCAGCGCTCGATGAGCGTGCTTTGAGCAAAGCGTTGTTTTACGTCAGGGCCCGGCACGGTCCAGTCCTCGTAGATCGAGCGCCAGGTCTCGTAGGCAAGGCCCGAGCGCAGGATCTTGTGTGGATCGTCGTCGATGACGGCCGCCACGTCCTTGAGCTGGGGGTGGAGATAGTCGTAGTCGGCGACAAAGAGCGCGAGCACCTGCTCGGGGGTCTCGAATCCCAGGTTGCGAAGCTCCGCGAGATCGCCAAGCTGCAGCCAGCGCGCGGCGAGCGCGGCGCCACTGAGCTTTTCATTGAAGCCGCGGCTGCCCACGGCCATCAAATCCGTGCCGGCGCCGCTCCAAAGCGAGCAGTCCTCGAAGACGTCACAAAAGGCGCGCATCACGGTCGCGCCCGAGCCGCCGACCAGCCCGTGCAGGGGCAGCCAATAGGTGACCATGCCGCCAGGCTTGAGCCGCGAGTGGATAAGCTCGAAGTACTCGCGAGTGTACAGGCTGACGATGCCAGCATTGGACGGCGGCGGCGGCTCACTGGTGATCAGATCGTAGCGCTGGGCCGTGGTCTCGAGGTAGTGGCGCCCGTCTTCGACGTGCAGCGAGACGCGCGGGCTGCGCAGCGGATTTTGCGTCGGATCGGGGTAGACCTCGTCGCTGAGCGTGAAGATATCCTTGGAGATGTCGACGACATCGATGTGGCCTGTGGCCGGCGAATCGGTGAGCGCCTTGGCCGTCTGCCCGACGCCAAAGCTTATCAGCAGCGTGTGCTCCATCTCGCCTTTGAGCAGCACGGGCAAATAGACGTAGATCTTCATGTAGCGGCGCGCGTGCACGTTCGATGCGCTCATCGAATAGCCGTTGGTCACCAGGCGAATCGAGTGTCGCTGGCCGGCCACCTGGCGCTCGATCAAGACGCCGGTCTCGGTCAGCCCCTCGTGAACGGCCAAGATCACGCCGTTGTCGACGCGGCTGGCCAGATTGTCGTAGTGCGGCGCCATGGCGTTTTGCCATGGGAAGACCACCACGATCACGACAAAGGCGCCCAGCGCCAGACGACCGGTCTTTTGCTGCCAGTAGCCTCGCTGCCATGCGATCAGGGCGCCGAGCGCGTACAGACAGGCCAACGCCCCGACGCTGGCACCGGCGCCGACCATGGGCAACAGCACAAAGGCGGCGAGCAGCGCACCGAGCGCTGCGCCAAAGGTGTTGGCCACCGTCAGCCAACCGGTGGCCTTGCTGGCCTCGCCAAGCTTCTCGCGAATCGAGACGCCGAGCAGCGTAAAGAGCACCCCGGAGATGGTCGAGACGGGCAGCATCAGGGTCGCCGCGTACAAAAAGATCCGATAGGCCGAGCCGGTCGTCGTCGCGTGATGAAAGAGAAAGGAGAACATGGTCATGAACGCCGCGCAGAGCATCAGCGGCGCGATCAGGCTCGAGGCGCTCTTGTTGGAGGCGTCGAGCTTGCCACCCAAAATGCCGCCGATGCCGATGCCCAGCAGCACCACGGCCAGCATGATCGAGAAGACCAGCGACGAGTTGGGCAAAAACAGCGCGAGGTAGCGAAACCACACCACCTCGAGCGCCAACAGCACAAAACCACAGATCGCGGCCAGCGCGACCTCGGCCGACACGCCTTTGACCGGAGTTGGCGCGTGGTCGACAGGCTCGGGCTCGACCTGAAAGCGCGGCGAGAGGCCCAGCGCGACGGCTGCCGCGACCAAGTTGACGCCGCCGGCGACCAGCGCGCTGCCAAAGATGCCAAACGAGCCGATCAACCAGAAGTCAACGAGCAGCGCTCCGGCGACGGCTCCCAGCGTATTGGCTCCGTAGAGCATGCCCAGCACGTCGCCAAAGTCCTCGCGGCTGCGGCTTAGCCCGCGCGCCATCAAGGGCAAGGTGGCGCCCATGCAGCAGGCCGGCACCAGAAACAGGGCAAAGGCGCTGACAAGGCGCAAGCTCTGCGCCGGTGCGCTCGAGCTGCCCATCGCAGCGATCAGTGAAACCAACCAGCTCTGAATCTCCGGGATCCACCAGAGCAGGGCAACGCCAGAGAGCGCGATCGCGATCTCGAGCAGGCCGTAGGCTCGAAGCGGCGCCCGAACTCGAATGCCAAAGCGCGCCGTGATGGCGTTGCCCAGGCCCAGGCCGGTCATGAAGGCGGCCAGGGTCAGGCTCGAGGCCCAGACGCTGTTGCCGACGACAAGCCCGAGTCGGTAGAACCACAGGGTTTGGAAGACCAGCGCGGAGAAGCCGGAGAGAAACAAAATGGGGAAAAGCAGGCGCTTCATCAAGATCCTGGCTGGAGCGGAGGCCATCGGTGAGGGCTATGGTCCCGAGCGGTCAATGCCCTCCGCACTGCAGGCTATGCATGACCTGCCTGATCTCGCGCGGCGTCAACTCGCGATCGACGCTGGCATCGGTCGGCGCGGCGCGCAGCTTCGCGATCAGGGGCGCCGGCGTTTGAGCGAGCGCGGCCAGATGCGGGTTGTTGTATCCGCCGCCATCGGCGTCGAGATAGATCGGGTTGGAGAAGGCGAACGGGCGCACACCGCGCGACGGCAACACCGGGAACATCGTTGGGCCCTGGGCGCCTTGCAAAACGAAGACGGCATAGGCATCGACGGCGGTGTCGAGGGTGACGGTGACGACCTTCTCATAGCGGCGATGCACGCTTGTGCCGGTGGCGACCTCGACGAGGTCGTCGGGGCCAAGCGCGATCGAGAAGCTCTGGGTCGGCGTGACGGGGCTTGCGTCGTAGGCGCCGGGCGCGGTGACAACGCCGTCGGCGTTCATGAACAAGTCGAGGCGGTCGACCTTCATCCACTCCGGGACTTCGATGTGGACGTCGACGGTGACCGGCTCGCCGTTGGTGGCAAGCGTGTCGCCGATGAGGGCGGTTTGCTCGGTGCTGTTGGTGGCGAGCAGGCGAAAGAAGGGGCCGTTGGTGCCGATGGCTCGGCCCTGGTTGATCGCGGCGATGAAGCTCGGGCTGTCAAAGCTTGTGGCCGTGTCATGGGCTTCGGGCACGAAGACAAACGTGCGCGGCACGCCGCCCATGGTGCTGCCGTAGAGATTGTGGGTGTCGGTGACGGCCGTGGCCGTGACGTGCATTCCGCGCCCGAGCAGGGTGAACCACCAGCGGCCCACGCCCCAGAAGCGCTCGGTGCTGTGGCCGTTGAGCAGCTCCATGGCGGTGAAGTCGTCGGACCACATGCCGGTCTCGCCTGTGTCGGGGTCGGCCGTGGCCTGGACGCGCATCTGGACGGGGTCGCCGTAGGTGAGGCCGCGCAGCACGTCGGCCTGGGCCAAAAAGCTCGAGTTGGGGTGGTTGATCTGGACGACCTGCTCGCCGTCGTGGGCCCGAACCCAGGCGAAGAGATCGGCGGGGGCGACGGCCGGCTCGGCGCCGTTGCCCCAGTCAAAGGCGCCGCCGCGAAGCGCGTCCGGGTCGTGTACGACCGGAAAGCCGTTGAAATGGCCGATGTCGCTGGTCGTGATCTCGGTGCCGACGACCGTGACGATCTCGGCCTGGGCGCCGATCGCGGCCACGGCCGGTGCAAAGTCGGTGATCACGTCGTGGTCGGTGCTGACGACCACGTCGACGCCCTCGACCAAAAAGGTGAGGATGCGGTCGATGTTGGCCACGGAGCTGTCGGGAGAGGCGATCGCGTGCACGTGAAAATCCGCGCTCAGCGCGCCTCTGGTGTCGAGCACGCGGGCGATCTCGGCCTCGAGCGAGACCGCCTCGCCGGCTGCAATCGTGAGCAGGTGGCCGCCGGCGCTCAGGGCGTCGTAGGGCCAGACCGACCACTCCATGCCGCGGCTGACCACGACGCGGTAGGTTCCGGCGGGCAAGTCGAAGCTGTGGTCGCCGCTGACGCCGATCCACTCGATCAAGGCAAAGTCGGCAGGCAGCTTGTGAAAGTTCACTTCTTTCTCGCGCGAGGTGGGCTTATTGGGGCAGGGGCCCTCGCACAAGACCGAGACGCGCGCCGGGGTTGGCTGCCCGTCGGGAGTGCGCACCGAGACGGTGATCGTGGCCGGCAACTCGAGCACGATCGCGCTCACGTCGGTGGTCTGCGCGTTGAGCACGCTGGCCGCCGCTGGTGCAAGGGTTGGGCGGCCTACAAGGCGCGCGCTGACCGTGTAGTCGCCCACCGGCGCGCGCATGCTGTAGCGGCCATCGGCGCCGCTGAGCGCCTGGTTCATCGTGCGATTCTTGGCGTCGGTGGCCGAGACGCGCGCGCCTTCGACCCCCAAACCCTCGCCGTCGACGACGATGCCCGCGAGCACGCCGGTATCCACGCCTTGGAGGGGATAGACGGTGTCGAGCACTGTGGAGAGCGCGCCGTCACCGGCAAAGATCCAGTGTTCGGCGGCGCTTACGTCGCCGGCCTTGAGATGGTGCAAGCCCTCGAGTAGCGGCAGGCGCGAGGGATGGGTGAGCAACAACTGAATGATGTCGGTGCGGCCCAGCACCGAGGCCGCAACACCGGCGATCGTCAGATAGCCGCCGGCGATGGGCAGGTCGGCCTCGAGGTGATCGAAGGGCTTGGGCACGTAGGCAAAGCTCGACTTCTCGCTTTGAAACATCAAAAAGGGCAGCACGTCGGGGTTGGGGTTGGCCAGGCCGAGGTCGCCGTAACCAAAGCCGCCCAGGCTGCCCAGCGGATTGAAGTAGCCGCCGGTGCCATGCGAGACGATCAGGTGGCTGACGGCGATGTCCAGCTGACTGTCGCCGTCGTTTCGCATCGCCGTGAGCACGCGCACGCCGTCGTCACCGGGGCGAAGCACATAGTAGACGGTCACGGTCATCGGCAACAGGCCATCGGGGCGCAAACGAAACTGGGAAGCGAGCTGCGGGCTGACCTGGGCGACCATCGAGGCCAGGTTTAAGAAGTCGAGCAATTCGGTTCGCCCGGTGACAGCGAGCACGGCATAACCCTCGCTGCCGTCGTGCAAGATCTCGAAGCGCTCGGGCTTGAGCGTCTGGTCGGCATTGAGAAACAAGCAAATCTCGCCGAGCACGTCCTCGGTGTCCGGTGCGCCCAGATACTGGGCATCGATCACATTACCACCCCACGGACACGGACTCATCGCGCGCCGGTCGTTTTGCACCAAAAAGCGCGCGCCGTCGTTCTCCAAGACGAAGTCGCCCAGCCCACCGGCCGCCCCCTCGCCGTCAAGCAGCTCGCTGGCGTTGGTGACCTGGTAGAGGCGCACGGTGCCGGTCGGATTCGGTGCATCGGCGACAAATGCCCCAAGGTCGAAGTCTACCGGCGTGCCCGGCAGGGGCCGCGGGCCGGCGTCGATGCCGCTGTCCGCATCCGTGCTCGCGTCCGGTGTATGGGTCGCATCGATGTCGGATTGCTCGCCCAGATCGTCGTTTTGGGCGTCCAGTGAGGCGTCCGGTGTCTGGGGCGTCGGATCGGGATCGTCGGAGCAGGCCAGCGGGAGCAAACTTGCGAGGAGAAGCGCTGCGAGGAGGGAGTGGCGGGTCATGGTGTTGCTCCATTGGGGCGTTGGCGAGTACCTGGGTCGCCATTATTGCCAAAATCGGGGTGCTTGTACAAGTGGGGCGCTCATTGCGGGCAAATAACGGCGTTGAATATCTGGTCATTGGCCGCTGTTCGGGGTATGAAGAGTGCCCTTTGCGAGTTCAAGAAAACGAGTTGCTGACGAAATCATCATGTCCATGACCGAGGAAGACCTCAACGCTTTCAAGCGAATTGGCCGCATTGTCGGGCTGACCATCCAGGAGATGGCCCACCATCTCGAGCCGGGGATTACCACCCTCGAGCTCGACGTGATCGGCCGCGCCTTTTTGGACAAGCACGGCGCCCGCTCGGCGCCCGAGCTGGTCTACCGCTTCCCGGGCGCGACCTGCATCAGCGTCAACGACGAGGCCGCCCACGGCGTGCCGGGCCCACGCGTCGTGCAACGCGGCGACCTGGTGAACATCGACGTCTCGGCCGAGCTCGACGGCTACTACGCAGACTCCGGCGCCTCCTTTGGCGTGCCGCCCGTGGCGATCGAGGCCCAGCAACTGCTCGACGCCACGCGCGAGGCGCTGCAAAAGGCGCTCGGTGTGGCGCGCGCGGGCTTGCCCATTCAGATGGTCGGGCGCGTCGTCGAAAACTTTGCGCGCGACCGCGGCTACACGATCATTCGCAACCTGGGCGGCCACGGCATCGGGCGAAAGCTGCACCAGGAGCCCAACTTCATACCGCACCACTACGATCGAACCGAAAAACGCCGCTTTGTCGAGGGCACGGTCTTGACGCTCGAGCCGTTTTTGTCGACCGGCGCGATCGACGTCACCGAGCAGTCCGACGGCTGGACGCTCAAGACGCCCAACGGCGAGTTGAGCGCGCAGTTCGAGCACACGATGATCATCACCCGTGGCAAGCCTATCTTGCTGACCGAAGTCGTCTGAGCGACGCAGCTCGCCTCAAACGCTTGCGAAACACCTTCTGAGCGACTCAGCTCGCCACAAAGGCGTGCGAAACACCTTCTGAGCGACTCAGCTCGCCTCAAACGTTTACAAGACACCTTCTGAGCGACTCAGCTCGCGATCCGCACGATTGGGCCGTGGTGAGCGGCCGCAAAAACCCTTCGCCGCGCAGCGCGGGGAGGGTCAGCTGAGAATTTTTTAGAGATTGAGCGTGCGCCCGTCGACGGCCAGCGCGGCTTCTTTGACGGCCTCAGCGAGCGTGGGGTGGGCATGCGAGGAGCGGGCGATGTCCTCGGCGCTTGCGCCAAACTCGACGGCGACGGCCAGCTCGGCGATCAGATCGCCGGCGCGCGGGCCGATGATGTGGGCGCCCAGGATGCGGTCGGTCTTCTCGTGGGCCAAGATTTTGACGAAGCCGTCCATGTCACCAAGCGCGCGTGCGCGGCCGTTGGCGCGAAACGGAAACTTGCCGACCTTGAAGGCGACGCCGCCCTCTTTGAGCTGGGTCTCGGTCTTGCCGACCGTGGCGATCTCGGGGTGGGTGTAGACGACGTCGGGGATCGCGTCGTAGTTGACGTGGCCGGCGATGCCGTTGATGCGCTCGACGCAGGCAACGCCTTCGTGCTCGGCCAGGTGGGCGAGCATCGGGCCGGGGATGACGTCGCCAATGGCGTAGACGCCTTTGACCGCGGTTTCGTAGTGGGCGTCGACCGGGATAAAGCCCCACTTGTTGGTCTCGAGGCCGATGTTCTCCAGGCCGAGCTTGTCGGTATAAGGCTTTCGGCCCACGCCAACGAGCAGGCGATCGCTCTCGATCGTGTGCTCCTTGCCGTCTTGCTCGTAGGTCGTGGTGACCTTGCCGTCCTTGACGCTTGCGCCGGTAACCCGCGCCTTGAACACAAATTCGATGCCCTGCTTCTCAAAGATCTTGCGCGCCGTGCGCATGAGCTCCTCGTCCATGCGCGCGCCAAAGATCTCGTGCATGTACTCAACGACGGTGACCTTGGCGCCAAGACGCGCCCAGACCGAGCCCAGCTCGAGGCCGATCACGCCGGCGCCGATCACGACCAGGTGCTCGGGCACAGCCTGAAACTCCAGCGCGCCGGTCGAGTCGACGATGTACTCCTTGTCGAGCGCGATGCCGGAGAGCTGAATCGGCTTGGAGCCGGTGGCGATCAGAATGCGCTTGGTGCTGAGCTCGCTGGTCTTTCCATCGTCGCCGGCAATCGAGACGGTGTTGACGTCCTTGATCGTCGCGTGGCCATGGAAGCCATCGATCTTGTTCTTCTTGAACAGGTAGGCCACGCCTGCAGCCGACGCATCGACGACCTCTTTTTTGCGTGCCAGCATACGCTCGAGGTTGAGCCCAACCGAGCCGATCTCGACGCCGTGCTGGGCAAAGTCGTGGCTGGCCGCCGCAAAGCGCTCGCTCGACTCAAGCATCGCCTTGCTCGGAATGCAGCCGACGTTGAGACACGTGCCCCCGTAGGTCGCATAGCGCTCCACGCAGGCCACCTTCATCCCAAGCTGTGCTGCGCGAATCGAGGCAATATAGCCGCCAGGGCCCGAACCGATGACGACGAGATCGTAGGTATCACTCATAAACTTCAACTCAAATGAATTCGGCGGCGGGCCGCCAGGGTCGGGTCCCCTGAGGGGCCGGCGCTGACGGCCCGCCGCCGAGGTGCTTGCTTAGACTTCGAGCAACATGCGCTCGGGGGTCTCGAGGACCTCCTTCATGCGCACGAGAAAGGAGACGGCTTCGCGGCCGTCGATCAGGCGGTGGTCGTAGCTCAGTGCCAGGTACATGATCGGGCGAATCTCGACCTTGCCGGCGATCGCTACGGGGCGCTCGACGATGTTGTGCATGCCCAAGATGCCGCTTTGCGGGGCGTTGAGAATGGGCGTGGAGAGCATCGAGCCGTAGATGCCGCCGTTGCTGATCGTGAAGGTGCCGCCCTGCATGTCGGCCAGGGTGAGCTTGTTGTTGACGGCCTTGTCGACGAGCTTGGAGAGCTCGATCTCGGTATGGGCGAAGCTGTAGCGGTCGGCATTCTTGAGCACGGGCACGACCAGGCCGCGGCCGCCGCCGACGGCCACGCCGATGTTGAAGTAGTTCTTGTAGACGATCGTGTCGCCGTCGATCTCGGCGTTGACCGCCGGATAGGCCTTGAGCCCCTCGATCGCCGCCTTGATGAAGAAGGACATGAAGCCGAGCTTGACGCCGTACTTTTTGACGAAGTGGTCACGGTAGCGCGTTCTCAGCTCCATGACGGCCGACATGTCGACCTCGTTGAAGGTGGTGAGCATGGCGGCGTTGTGCTGGGCTTCGACGAGGCGGCGCGCCACGGTCTGGCGCAGCTTGTTCATCGGCACGCGCTCTTCGAGCTGGCTGCTGTGCTGCTCGGGAGCAGGAGCGGGGGCCTCGGTGCGGGCCTGCGCGGGCGCGGGCTTGGCGGCCGGGCGCGCTTCGACATGCTCGAGCACGTCGCCCTTGAGGATGCGACCGCCGGGGCCGGTGCCTTCGATGTCAGCCGACTTGAGGTTGTGCTCCTCGACGAGGCGCGCAACGGCCGGCGAGAGTGCCTGCTCGTTGCCGTTTTTGGCGGGCGCGCCGTCGGCTTTGGGTGCGGGCGCTGATTCCTTGGCCGCTGCAGCGGGTGCAGCCTCTTCGGTGGCCTCCGCGCGCTTGCCCGGCTCGATCTCGGCGATGACATCGCCGGGATTGACCGGATCGTCGACGGCAAACTTGAGCGCGAGCAGTATTCCGGCCACCGGAGCCGGCACCTCGACCGAGATCTTGTCGGTCTCGAGCTCGGCGATGATCTCGTCCTCTTCGACGTAATCGCCCACCTTCTTGAGCCATTCGGCGATGATCGCTTCTGTTACGGACTCGCCGAGGGCAGGAACCTCAACCGGTACACTCATGGTGGTGCCTCTTCAGCTCAAAGGGTAAAAAATCATCCCGTACATCCAAATATCATTGTGCCCGCGCACTGCGCTTGAAGTGGGTATCAGACTTGGCTGTCAAAACCAAGTCGCGCCCGCGTTTGAGCGCTTATTTGGCGTCCACATCGAAGGCTGCGCGCAGCAGGGCGGCTTGCTCGAGCTCGTGGGCCTCGTAGGCGCCGGTGGCCGGGCTGGCGCTGGCGCTGCGACCGATATAGGCGGGCAAGGGGCTGGCACCGAAGAACTCGACGAGATTGGGGAACATGAACGACCAGGCGCCCATGTTCTTTGGCTCCTCTTGAACCCAGATGAGGTGCTCGCGGTTGGCAAACGGTGCGACCGCCTCCTTGAGCGCCTCCTCGTCGAGCGGGTGGATCTGCTCGACGCGGATGATCGCCGCATCGGTGATCTCGTTGACGCGGGCGAACTCGACCAGATCGTAGTAGATCTTGCCGCTGCACAGCAGCACGCGGCGCACCGTGGCTGCATCGATCTGCTCGCGCTGCTCGGGGATGATGTGCTGGAAGCTGCGATCGGTGAAGTCCTCGAGGCCGGAGACGGCGTCCTTGTGGCGCAGCAGGCTCTTGGGCGTCATGATCACCAGCGGCTTTCGAAGCGGGTTGAGCACCTGGCGGCGAAGCACGTGGAAGTACTGCGCCGGAGTGGTCACGTTGCACACGTACATGTTGTCGTGGGCGCACAGCTGCAAGAAGCGCTCGAGGCGCCCGCTGGAGTGCTCGGGGCCCTGGCCCTCGTAGCCATGGGGCAGCAACATGGTCAGCCCGCTCAGGCGCTTCCACTTGTCTTCGCCGGAGTTGATGAACTGGTCGATGATCACCTGGGCGCCGTTGACGAAGTCGCCAAACTGCGCCTCCCACAAGACCAGGGCCTCGGGCGAGTCGAGGCTGTAGCCGTACTCGAAGCCGAGCACGGCGGCCTCGCTCAAGATGCTGTTGTAGATGTCGAACTGGCCCTGGCCCTCGCGGATGTTGCGAAGCGGCCAGTAGCCCTCGCCGGTCTCGGTGTCGTAGACGGCGGCGTGGCGGTGGCTAAAGGTGCCGCGCACGGCGTCCTGTCCGCTCATGCGAATGCGCGCGCCGCGGTCGACCAAGGAGGCAAAGGCCAGCGCCTCGCCCATCGACCAGTCGAGCTTCTCCTGGCCGAGCACCATCTGCTCTCGGGCGCGGGCAAAGCGCTGCAAGGTGCGGTGCACGTTGAAGCCTTCGGGATAGTGCGTGAGCGTCTGGCCGTAGGCCTGGATCTTCTCGAGGCTCAGGGTCGTATCGATCGGCTCGACCTGCTTGACGCGGCCGCCCTGATACTGCTCCCATACGCCCGAGAGCGTGCTGATGTACTTGGCCCGAGGCGCTTCGCGCACCTCTTTGAAGGCCTCGCCGTAGAGCTCCATGCGCTCCTCCCAGAGCGCGTCGGCCTGCTCCTGGGTGAGCAGCCCGCGGGCGATCAGATCGTCGGTATAGAGCTCGCGCACGCCCTTGTTCGCATCGATTCCCTGGTACATCACCGGTTGGGTGTAGCGCGGCTCGTCGCCCTCGTTGTGCCCATAGCGGCGGTAGCAGACCAGGTCAATGATCACGTCCTCGGCGAAGAGCTGGCGATAGCGCACAGCGAGCTTCATGACGCGCGCGCAGGCCTCGGGATCGTCGCCGTTGACGTGGAAGATCGGTACCTCGAGCATCTTGGCGATGTCGGTGGCATAGGTCGTCGAGCGGCTCTCGTGGGGCAGCGTGGTAAAGCCAATCTGGTTGTTGATCACGACGTGGATCGTGCCACCGACGTGAAAGCCGCGAACGCGCGCCAGGTTGAGCGTCTCTGCGACCACGCCCTGGCCGGCAAATGCGGCGTCGCCGTGGAGCAACAGCGGCACCAGACGCTTCTTGCGGTTGGTGCCTTCCATGCGGTTTTGTTTGGCGCGCGCGCGCCCGAGCACCACCGGATTGACGAACTCCAGATGGCTGGGGTTGAAGCAAAGCGACATGTGGATCGAGTGGCCCTCGCGCGTCTCGTAGTCGCTCGAATAGCCCATGTGGTACTTGACGTCGCTGCTGCCGATGTACTCCTCGGGCGTGGGATTCTTCTCGAACTCCGAGAGCATCGCCGCGCTGGTCTTGTTCATGATGTTGTGCAGCACGTTGAGCCGGCCGCGGTGGGCCATGCCGATGACCACCTCTTCGACGCCGTGGGCGCCGCACTCCTCGAGCATCATGGTGAGCATGGGGATCAGCGTATCACCGCCGGAGACCGAGAAGCGCTTGGCGCCCACGTACTTGCGGTGCAAGAAGGTCTCGAAGGCATCGGCGTCGAGCAGCTTGTTCAAGATCAACTGCTCGTCTTTGGGGCTGTCGATCTCGGCGTAGTCGTGGCGCTCGATCTGCTCGCGCAGCCAGGTGCGCCGCCGGGAGTTGGGGATGTTCTGGTACTCGACGCCGATATGGCCGCAGTAGAGCTCGCGCAGCCGGTCGAGCAGCCGGCCCAGGGTGACGTCCTCGGCGCCAAAGAGCGGCTCATAGCGCACCTTGGCTTTGAGATCGCCCGTGGTAAAGCCGTAGAGCGCCGGGTCGAGCTCGGGCGGCGCGATGGCGCGGCCGCGCCTGAGCGGATCGATGCGCGCGATCAGGTGGCCGTGCAGGCGGTGGGCGCGCACGATCGCCTCGACGCGCGCGGCGAAGCCCTCGGTGCGCCCGGGAGCGCGCACCGTGATGCCCTCGAGCTTGTCGATGAAGACGGCGTCGTCGGTTGCCGCACCGTTGAGGATCGTCGGCTCGAAGATGCTGCGCGGGCGAAAGCTTGGGTACGAGCCGTTGCCGTTTCGCGCGCTTGGGCCACTCTCCGGGCCGAAGTATTCCTCAAACACCGGTTTCCAGCTCGCATCGACCGAGTTCGGATCCTCGAGGTACTCCTGATAAAGCCCCTCGATGAACGTGATGTTCTCGCCAACAAAATGCGATTGCGAGGCGGATTGTCCAGGCGACTGATCTTGGGCGGCTTTGTTCTTCACGGTCTTTTGACTTCTGATGAAGGTGTGATGCGCTCCGTTTTCGACGACGGGTAAAACGCTTCACTAAGTTGGTTATTTCAATTGGATTATCGCCCCGTAGTCGGCGCGCAAGGGGTTGAACGAGGGGCCTTTTGGGCCCCTTCAAGTCGCCTCCCTACAATAGTGAAGCGCCAAAGCCGGTCAAGAAGATAATGGCGCCGAGGCTGACGATTTTTACCGGGCCGACGCCCACCCCGATGCTTCGGGGTGGGCGATGTTTTTAGCCTTCGGCGTGCAGGCGACGCAGCACCATGTGCAAGATGCCGCCGTGGCGGTAGTAATCGACCTCGACGGGCGTGTCGATGCGACAAATCGCCTCGAAGCTCTTGGCCTGGCCGCCGTCGGCCGGGGTGGCCGTAACGCGCACGCGCTGGCCGGGCTTGAGGTTGTCGTCGAGCGCAAAATCGAAGGTCTCGTCGCCCCTCAAACCCAGGCTCTCGTGGCTCTCGCCATGGAGAAACTGCAGGGGCAGCACGCCCATGCCGATGAGGTTGGAGCGGTGGATGCGCTCGTAGCTCTGGGCGATCACGGCGCGTGCGCCGAGCAGGTAGGTGCCCTTGGCGGCCCAGTCGCGGCTCGAGCCCATGCCGTAGTCACTGCCGGCCAGGATCACCAGCGGGATGCGGTGCTTCTGGTATTTGACCGCGGCGTCATAGATCGAGACGACCTCGCCAGGCTGGGGATCGAGCTCGGAGGTGTAGTTGAGCCAGGCAAAGGGGCCGGCCGGCGTCTCCTTGGGGCCAAGGTAGGTCGTGACGCCGCCCTCGGTGCCGGGAGCCATCAGGTTGCGGATGCGGATGTTGGCAAAGGTGCCGCGCGTCATGACCTGGTCGTTGCCGCGGCGCGAGCCGTAGCTGTTGAACATCATGCGGTTGATGCCGCGCGCGTGCAAAAACTGGCCGGCCGGGCTGTTGGCCGCGATCGAGCCGGCCGGGCTGATGTGGTCGGTCGTGATCGAGTCGCCGAGCTTGCAGAGCACGCGCGCGCCGGTGATCGAGCCAATGGGCTGGGCTTTCTCGGGCATGTCGAAGAAAAACGGAGGCTCCTGGATGTAGGTCGAATCCGGATCCCAGTCGTAGGCCTGGCCAAGCGGCGCCTCGAGCGCCTGCCAGGCATCAGGGCCGTCGAAGACGTTGGCGTACTCCTGCAAAAACTGCTCGCGCGTGACGCAGCGCGCCACGGTCTCGCGCACCTCCTCGTTGGTCGGCCAGATGTCCTTCAAATAGACGTCGTTGCCGTCTTTGTCCTGGGCAATGGGGTCGTTGTACAGGTCGATGTCGACCGTGCCCGCGATCGCGTAGGCGACGACCAGCGGCGGGCTGGCCAGATAGTTGGCGCGCGTGTGCGGGTTGATGCGCCCCTCGAAGTTACGGTTTCCCGAGAGCACCGAGGCGGCCACCAGATCGCCGTTGGTGATCGACTCGGCGATCGCCTCGGGCAGCGGCCCGGAGTTGCCGATGCAGGTCGTGCAGCCGTAGCCGACGGTGTAAAAGCCCACCGCCTCGAGATCGCCTGTGAGCTCGGCCTTCTCGTAGTACTCGCTGACCACGCGCGATCCCGGCGCAAGCGAGCTCTTCACCCAGGGTTTGGACTTGAGGCCCAAAGCGTTGGCCTTCTTGGCGAGCAGGCCGGCAGCGAGCATGACGCTGGGGTTGGAGGTGTTCGTGCAGGAGGTGATCGCGGCGATCACCACGTCACCGTCCTTGAGCGCGAACTTCTCACCCCCAAACTCGGTGGGCACGGGCTTGCTCGGCGCGGCCTTCTCAAAGGTGCCGGCAAGGTCGAGGCCCCACTGGCCCTTCATGTCGCTGAGCAGGATGCGGTCCTGGGGGCGCTTGGGGCCGGCCAGAGACGGTTGCACCTCGCCAAGGTCGAGCGAGAGATCCTCGGAGTAGACGATCGGCAGGCTGTCGTCGCGCCACAGGCCGTTGAGCTTGCAATAGGTGGTGACGCGCTCGATCGTCTCGGCGTCGCGCCCGGTGAGCTCGAGGTACTCGATCGTCTTGTCGTCGATCGGAAAGAAGCCGCAGGTCGCGCCGTACTCGGGCGCCATGTTGGCGATCGTTGCCCGGTCCGAGAGGCTGAGCTGGTCGAGGCCGGGGCCGTGAAACTCGACGAACTTGCTGACCACGCCGTGCTTGCGCAGGATCTGGGTGACCATGAGCACCAGATCGGTGGCCGTGGCTCCCTCGCGCAGCTTGCCGGTGAGCTTGAAGCCCACCACCTTGGGGATGAGCATGTAGATCGGTTGGCCGAGCATGCAGGCCTCGGCCTCGATGCCGCCCACGCCCCAACCCAAAACACCCAGGCCGTTGATCATCGTGGTGTGCGAGTCGGTGCCCACAAGCGAGTCGGGGTAGGCGACTTGTTGCTCGCCATCTTTTTGGGTGAGCACGCAGGAGGCCAGATACTCGAGGTTGACCTGGTGGACGATGCCCGTCTCCGGAGGCACGACGGCGAAGTTGTCAAAAGCCTTTTGGCCCCACTTCAAGAAGGTGTAGCGCTCCAGGTTGCGCTCAAAATCGCGCTCTGTGTTGATCGCAAACGCGCCTCGGCTGCCAAAGGCATCGACTTGTACCGAGTGGTCGATCACGAGGTCTGCGCGCGTAAGCGGGTTGACCTTGCTCACGTCGCCGCCCATGCGCGCCATGGCGCTGCGAAGCGCCGCCAGATCGACGACGGCTGGAACACCGGTAAAATCCTGGAGCACGACGCGGCCCGGGTTGAACGGGATCTCCTGCTCGCCGACGTTCTTCGCGTCGTAGCTTGCCAGCGCCTTGATGTGCTCCTCGGTGACCACATGATCGTCGTAGTTGCGAAGGCAGGACTCCAACAAGACCTTGATCGAGTAGGGCAGGCGACTGACCTGACCGAAGCCTGCCTCTTCAAGGGCAGACAAGCGGTAGGCCGTATACTCATGGCCGGAAGTTTTGAAGGTCGTCTGCGCGCCAAAGCGATTCTTGTTTGTCATGTTCTCTCTCCTGTTAGAGCCTTGCCATCAATAAAATCATCGTTTGCCAGTGCAATATAGGAAGCAGCGATTCATAATGGAAATTGATTCAATCTATGTTTTCGATAGATTTTGGTTATCACAAGGCTCACCGTGGATTTAACCCAACTTTACACATTCACCGTGCTCGCCAAAGAGGGGCACATGACGCGGGCGGCAGCCAAGCTGCATCTGACCCAGCCGGCGGTGAGCACGCAGCTTGCGCGTCTCGAGGAGGATCTGGGCCAGGTGCTCTTTGATCGCACGCCCAAGGGCATGGTCTTGACCGAGGCCGGCCACCGGCTTTTGCCCTATGCCGAGGAGGTGTTGAGCCGCCTTGACGATGCGCGCAGCGCGCTCGAGGAGATGGCCGGTTTGCATCAGGGCTCGCTGTCGATAGGCGGCGGCGCGACGGCGACGACTTATTTGCTGCCCCCCTTATTGGGCAAGTTTCACGAGGGACATCCGGCGATACGCTTTTTCGTGCGCGAGCAACCCAGCCAGAGCGTGGTCGATGATGTCTATATGGGAAAGCTCGATCTGGGGATCGTGACGCTTCCGATTCGGCCGCCCTCGGGGGTGAGTTCGCTGTCGGGCAAGATCGAGATCGAGCACTGGGTCGAGGATGAGCTGCGCTTGCTCGTGCCCGAGCACCACCGGCTGGCCGGCTGCGCGAGCTTTAGCTGGCCACAACTCGACGGCGAGGCGCTCGTGCTCTTTGAGGCCGGCTCGGCGGTGCGTGCGCTGATCGATTATCAGATTGCCCAGGCCCAGATCGACGTGGACATCGTCATGGAGCTTCGCTCGATTGAGTCGATCAAGCAGATGGTTGCCCAGGGAATTGGCGCGGCCTTTGTCAGTCAATATGCGCTCGGCCACCCCGAGCAGGGGATCCGCTGTCAGGATGCGCCGCTTCGCCGCCAGCTCGCGGTGATCTACCGAAGCGATCGCACCCAGAGCGTTGCAGCGCGTGCATTCTTGGAGATGATGCGAAGCTTGGGCGCGCCACTTTCGCCGCCCGGCACTTTGGCATAGAGTGGCGGCGCTGACACCCGGTCTCGTGCGGAGTAGAGAGGATGCGAAAGACAACACAAGTCACCCTGGTCGCCCTGGTTGTGCTGGCCATTGGCGGCTACATATTTTTGGCCCAGCCCTTCAACTCGGATCGGCGCATGGTCGAAGAGCTGAGCAAGCGTTTCGTCGAAGATCTGCAGTTCAAGGACTTTCGTTCCTCCTCGCTTTATCACCATCGCCTCGAGCAGAGCCGCGTCGACATCGGTCGCGCGCTCGAGCGCCTGTTCATGGTCAAGCCGGAGATGCTCGATATCATCGACTACCGCGTGGTGCGCGCCGAGATCGATTCGACCGACAACCGCGCGCGTGTGCTGGTCAACGCGCGCTTTCGCCGGCTCAACATGAAGGATGAGGCCGAAGAGGCCGATCTGATGCTCTACTGGGTCAGGCGCCACCCGCACTGCCCAATAGGCGCGCGCTGCAACGCCAGCGGCCAGTGCCACAACGAGTACGACGAGGTGCTCAAAAAGCCCAAGGATGACAAGAAACCCCAGGGACGTGAGGCCGAGTTGGCGGATCCGAGCGAGCTCGCGCTATCCGAGCTCAATTACGCTTGCGATGCGAGCGCGCCGCTGCAGTGGTTCATGAACCTCGACTCGACGCTCAAAGAGAAGATCTACAATCACTGAGGATCGTTCGTCTCGACTTCCAGCTCCAGGGTGACCGTTTCCTGCTCGAGAATGCGAAACTCGACGCGGCGGTTTCGCGCCATCGCCGCTTCGGTCTTGGCCGACTCCAATGGCGCGTCGAAGCCGTAGCCCTTGGCCGTCAGGCGCTCGGGCGCGATCCGGCTGCGCTCGATGATGAAGTCGCGCACGGCCTTGGCGCGCTCCTCGGAGAGCGCGCGGTTGTGGTCGGCCTTGCCGCGGTGATCGGTGTGGCCGGCGATCTCGACGAGCTTGATGTCGGCATTGGTGCGAAGCAGCAGGCCGACCTGCTCGAGCAGGTTAAAGGATTCGGGCAAGATGATCGCCTTGTCGGTTTCGAAGAAAACCTTCTCGGTGATCCGAATCTGGTCCTTTTCGCGAATGACCACCTGGACCGGTGCCGGGCAGCCGTCGTGGGCGGCCAGGCCGGGCTCATCGGGGCAGTGGTCATCGATGTCGGCGATGCCGTCGTTGTCGTTGTCGTACTCCGGGCAGCCGCTGCCGTCCTCCATACCGTCAAAGTCTTCGGGCTCGAGCGGACAAACGTCGTCGGCGTCGAGCACGCCGTCGCCGTCGCTGTCGAGCAGCGGGCAGCCGTGCACGTCGACGGCGCCCTGGTAATCGGCCGAGAGGTTGGAGCAATCGAGCACGAGCTCAACCGGGCAGCCGTCCTCGTCGACCGGGCCATCGTAGTCGGCCGGCGCGTCAGGACACGGCGAGAGCTCGACGGGCTCATCCTCGACGATCTCGGCGATCGGCTGGGCGTAGGAGAGGCCAACGAAGGCACGAAAATCCGGGGTGCCATAGCCGCCGATCAACCCGCCGCCGCTGCCGGCCAGGATCGTAAAGCCGTCGCCTGTGTGAATCTTGGCGCCAAGCACGCCCTCGAGCGGGCTCGCTGCCGCCGTGGCAAAGAAGTTGTTGAACTGGCTGCCGCCATAGATCTCGGCGCCCAACGAGAGCAAGTCGTCGATGATCGCCACCTCGGCTCCAAGGCCAAAGGTGAGCTGCGAGCCGACGCTCGCTGCGTGCACCGTGCTCTCGGAGAGCAACTGGGCGCCGACATTGGCCGTCAGCTTGGTCGCACCCATCGGCGTCGAAAAGCGCGTGTCGGCAATGAGCATCGGCGTGATGCTCGGGCCGGCGGCGCCAACAAAGGCCGAACGGTCGCCGGTGGGCACGCTCACATTAAGCATCGCGCCCAGGCCGATCGGGCCGTCGAGGCTCGACAAAAAGCCCACCTTGGTGCGAAGCATCAGATCGCCAACAGTCGCGCCGCGAATGTCCTGGCCGCCAAAGGCGCCGTCGTTGACCAGATAAATCGGCATCGCCAGGTCGACCTGAAGCATGTCGAAAAGACCCAGGCCCATGAGCAGGTGGGCAGCGAGTTGCTGATCGATCACGGCGCGCTGGCTGTCATCGGCGAAGCGCAATACAAGCGGCTGGCTGGCGTAGTCGATGATCACGCCGCCGGCGACCTGCAGATGCTCGAGCGTATCGGCGGCCTCGGTGACGAAGACCTGGTGGGGTCCGGCACCGGGGCGAAAGTTGCGCGCATCAAATCCGGCATCTTGTGCCCAGGCCGGCGTCGGCGACAGGCTCGTCGCAACCAGCGCCGCGGCACCTAGCATCAAGAGGCCGTTGTTGAAGCGTCGCGTGCTCGTATACTGCATCCATGAACTCCTAATTTACGTCTCGATTTCACTCGCTGAGCGAATGCACACTATTTTGCTGACCGGAAGCTATAGCAAATTTTTGTACCCAACGCACTCTCGTTGAACACGCCTGCAGACAGGGAATGCACGCCCGCGACAAGCGGTTTTTGCTTGACGTACGCGCCCGAGTTGGCGTATTTACGCCACGCTTTTGGTACTGCCAATGTAGCTCAGTTGGTAGAGCAGCTCACTCGTAATGAGCAGGTCACCGGTTCGAATCCGGTCATTGGCTTCAAGAAAAGAAAAAGCGCGGCGTATCTACGCCGCGCTTTTTCTTTTCTTGTTGTTTGGGGCGCGGATTGACCGGTCGAGTTCTGTATGTAATATTTTACATGCAAGATGCGTTGTATGGGAGATGGAGATGTCGCAAGAAGATAGACCACTCATCTGGCTCAGCTCAGAAATCAAAACACCTCCATTTTCGGATAACGCGCGCCGAGAGGCTGGATTCTATCTGCGTTTGCTACAAGCAAGGAGAGAGCTTGAGCATGCCGATTTCGAGACCCATGCCAGGTATTGGTTCACATTGCCGTGAACTGCGTATTGTCGATGAAAAGCTGACGTGGCGCATTGTCTACCGCATCGACGACGATGCAATCGTCGTCGCCGATGTCTTCGCAAAGAAAACTCAACAGACATCGAAACAAGTTATTGAAACTTGTAAGCGCCGGCTGAGTTACTACGACAGCATCTAAATGGAGGATCTATGAAGCAGGAGAAGCGCGAACGTCTTGAGAAAGCAGGATGGAAAGTCGGAACGGCCACGGAGTTTCTCGGACTGACGCCGGCCGACGAAGCCCTTATTGAGCTACGTCTTGCGCTGGCACATGACATTCGCAAGCGGCGCCAAGAACTAGGGGTGACTCAAGCTGAATTTGCCTCGCGCGTTGGCAGCGACCAGTCGCGCATTTCCCGCATTGAGCGCAATGACGCCACCGTCTCGCTTGATATCCTGCTGGAATCGCTATTGGCTCTCGGGGCGACCAAGCAAGACATCGGAAGCATTATTGCCCAGTCGTAAAAATCGGCCGTAACAGCTTAGCTCACGACGTTGTCTGGCCGCGTTTGGTGCGGTAGACCTCGAGCATGAGCTCGTAGATCGTCTCGTCGGTGGGCACCTGGCCGATCTTGGCCGAGGCCTCGCGGCGAAAGCCCTCGACGATGTCACGAAGCGGCTTTCGAAACTCCTCGTCGACGGTCCAGAACAGCGCCGTCAAGCGCGAGACGTCGCCATGGGTCTGCAGGGTGTAGCTGACCACCTTGTCGAGATCGGAGCCGCGACCGATCCGGTCGAGCGTGTCGATCATCGCGACGAGGCGGTCGCGCATCTGGCGCACGACCTCGTGGTCGCCGTGCTCCCAGGCTGGTGCCTCGGTCTCGGCCAG
Organism: Lujinxingiaceae bacterium; assembly: GCA_013697635.1. Classification (GTDB taxonomy): domain Bacteria; phylum Myxococcota_A; class Bradymonadia; order Bradymonadales; family Bradymonadaceae; genus JACCWM01. The sequence continues at coordinate 116,281 of JACCWM010000201.1, forward strand.
GGCCCGGCCGCTAAAGCGTGTGGTTGAGAGGCCCTCGCCGATCTTGTATCGAATGTTGATGCTCACCGGCTGGCCTGCCTGGGCGGCGACGTCCTCGCGAAGCGGCACGATGATCGATTGCACGCCCGACTGGCTGGTGACCTGCATGACGCCTTCGGCGAGCTCGACGAGGGTGACCAGTCGCAGGGCGCTGATCGTGCCCGAGACCAGCGGCTTGACGATGATGTTGTCGTCGATTTCGGTGGGCAAGGCCTCCTGTAGGGTCAGATCGGTGGTCATGAAGTGCTTGGATTCGCTCAACACCGGTACCGGCTCGCCGGGGCGGCTAAAGCGTGGCACGCGCACCGAAATCGCGCCGATCTCGGTGGGCGGTGAGCCCAGCTCAAAGAGGTGAACCAGGCGGCGCGGGATCGTCACGCCCTGTTTCTTGATGATGTGGCTTCGGGCGTTGGCCAGGATCGCGGCGTCGGCGCCCTCCATGAACCAGGTCGAGGTCGCTGTGCACACGGCCAGGTCGACGCGTTGGTCCAGGCGCGCCGTGCTCGGATCTTCGTGGAGCAAGGTGACCTTCGTGCCAAAATTGTGGGCGACGATGCCGCGCTGCACGTTCTCGAGCAGCTCCTCATCAGGCTCGATGATCACGATGCGCCCGGCGCGCTCGTAGATCGTGTCGATAAGTGTGGCCGCCTGCCAGCCCAAAAAGGCGATGCTCGGGCGCTCGCCAAGCTCGGCCAGCACGCTGTCGAGCGCGCGCTGCATTGAGCGGCGCCGGTGAGGATCCAGGACGGCCGAAAACTCGAAGCCGGGAATGAAGGTATCCGATCGCTTGCTCATAGCTTCCTCGCGTGAAATACATCTTGATTACAGGCCCTTTTATTAGCACCCTGACTAGACCCTGTAAACAGCCTCGCGCCCCTGCTGTTGTGGCATCAGTGGCCAGAAACCACTCCATTTGGAAAGAAGATCATGAGCAACGACGAACAAAACCATCGAAAGCGCGGTGGCAGCTACTATACCGAGGGCGAGCGCAAGACCAAGGGCAAGCCGCAAAGTCAGTCCGATAAGCGAAGTTCGGCCTCCTACAAGTCCGATTTGGAGCGGCTCTTCGACACCGGCGGCGACGTGCCCGAGCGCTTTCAGGGCATGATCGACGGGCTCAAGCCCAAGGCCGGCACGCCCGAGGCCGATCGCCTCGAGGCGATCGAGCAGATGAAGAAGACCGAGAGCTTTCGGGAGTTTGTCGAGGCGATCAACGCCTTTCGCCTGAAGGGCTATGGCATGCCCGACGACGAAGACCTGCTCGCCCGCATGCTCGATCATCCCAGTGAGCGCGTTGCCATCGAGGTGCTTCGCCACCTGCTCGATCTCAATGGGCGGCGCAAGCTGCAGCGGCTTACGCCGATCAAGAGCCGGCTGCCAACCTTGCGCTCGATGAGCGACGACCCAGCGATCCATGCGCTGATCGCTACCTTGGAAAAGCTCTAAAAAGAAAACGGGCGACTCCCCCGAAAAGGGAATCGCCCGTTTTTCATGCGGTCGCGGTTGATGCGCTCAGGGAGCGTAGTCGAGCGCCGGCGTGAGATTGAAGACGCTGTTGAGGCAGGTGAAGATCTCGCTGCATACGCCATCGACGACGCGCGCGGCGCAGGCGTCGGTGTTTTTCCACAGCTCGTCGGTGCGCGTGCGGGCGATGAGCCGGCAGCTGTTGCGAAGCGCGATCGTCGAGGCGCTCGCGTCGCAGCTCTTGACCGCGTCGATGAACGAGCCACAACGCGCATCGCGCTCTGCCGACAGGGGTACGCGCTCATAGCAGACCTGGGGGGCGTATTCGGTGCGCATCTCCTCGCAGCTCAAGCCGGTCAGGATGCACTCGCCAAAGGACTCGAAGGCTTGCTCGCTCCAGCCTTGCACGGTGTTGCGGCAGGCCTCGGCGCAGCGCTCCTGAGGCGCTTCACAAGCGTCCATGCGCGCGCACAGGGTGTCGCAGCTCAACGCGCCAATCTCGAGCGTGCTGCAGACCGAGAATTCATTGCACATGAAGCCCTGGCGGCAGTCACTGCTCGCAAAGCACAGCTCACCTTCATAGCCCTGCTTTACCTCTTCATCGGCGCGACAGCCCACGGTGGTCAAAGCTGTCATGCAGCAAAAAAGCGCGCCGACAACGATCATCCACCGACGCATTTTCTTTTCATCCATCACCAGTGACTCCTTGCACGGTTACTTGAGCACAGCGGGCACAGCGGGCACAAACAGCGTCGCTGTTCAGAGCAAAATTCTCCTCGCAAGTATCACATCAAACGGGTCTTTACAACTTAACAGCTCACATCCAGCGCTCCTAATCGGGGTTGATCTGGCGGGCTCTCGCGGCGCGCCAGCTTGAAAGCGATGCCGCGACCGAGGCCGCTGACCATCGCAAGATGGATCCAGAGCACGGCCAGATTCTCCAGCAACGCCGCGTTTCGCAGGCCGCCGGCGCGCACCGGGTTAAAGCCGGCGCGCGCGGCAATCGTCGCAACGGTGTCGAGCGCCTCGGCATGGTCAGAGGCGATCTGCACGTCGATCGGGCCAAAAGCGGTGTCAGGATCGGCGTGGTACTCGGCGCCAAAGGTGTTGAACGCCTTGACCACGCGGGCGTTGGTCGCCGCCGCCAGCGCCGCTGCGTTCGAGCCCTGGCTGGGCGGGTTCCACACCGGGCCCTGGTCCCACCGGATCGGATTGGTGCAGTCGACGAGGATCTTGCCCTCGAAGTCGAGCCCGGCGACGGCCTCGAGAGCGACGTTTCCGGGCACGGCGAGAAACACCACGTCGGACGCGGCCACGGCCTCGGCCACCATCGCCAGGCCGGCCGGCCCCTCAATACTCTCGAGCAGCGGTGCGGCTTTCCTCAGGTCGCGCACCCCGAAGGTCACCTCGTAGCCATGCATTGAGAGCCTTCTGCCCAGGTTTGCGCCCACGTTTCCGGCGCCGATGATCGCAAGTGTTGTCACGGCATAACCTCCATGTGTTCGGATAATGTCTTGCCCATCAGTCTTGGGGTCTGCGCAGATACTCGTGTAGGTATTGTCGCCCGTCAAGGGTGCCGACTGCGATGAGCAGCTTGTTCGAGTGGTTTGGGTAACGGAAGAGCCGCGCGTTGCAGCGTCGGCACACGCCCTGGCGGCCTTCACTTGAGACGTCTTCCCAGCACAGCGCCTCCTCGCTGTTGACGCTCAGGTGCTCTCGCTCGACGGCGAGCATCGGGTGTTCGTGGGTCTTCTCGCCATCGGTCCTGCGATAGTCGATGACGCCGATTGCCGCTGCCTGCACCGTATAGGAGACCGCCCCGCAGGCGCACTTTCCACTGTAAGTTGGTTTCTTCATCAGGGCGTTCTTGTGTTGGACACCGCTGGTCGGTCACAAGTGTCAGTATTGAGGTTATGCTCCGCTCACGGTTTTATGAAGTGCATTGCGCTCACGGTTAAACTGCATATCATGCAGGTATGCGCCTCTCCGAGCTCGACCTCAACTTGCTGCCGTATCTCGACGCTGTGCTTCAAATGGCGAGCGTCACGCGTGCCGCCGAGCGGGTGGGTTTGAGCGCGCCGGCGATGAGCCATGCCCTGGCCCGCTTGCGCGAGATGCTCGACGACGAGCTATTGGTGCGCTCGGGGCGCTCGATGGTGCTGACCGAACGCGCAGAGGCTCTTCGGCCCAGGGTGCGCGCGCTCATCGAGGAGATTCGCTCGACCATTGGGCCGACTGGACCGCTCGATCTCGAGCACCTCGAGCGCCTCTTTCAGGTGCGGGCGACGGACTATGTCATCGATTTGATGTTGCCGACGATTGAAGAGCTCATCGGTGAGCGCGCGCCTCGCATGACGCTGCAATTTTTGCCCAACCGCTCCGACGACGCCGAGGCGTTGCACAACGCGCAATTCGATCTGGGTGTCGGGGTTTATGGGGATTTACCGGCGACGCTGCGCATCCGAAAGCTCGTCGACGACGGCTTCGTATGCGTTGTGCGCCGAGGCCACCCGCTGGTAGGCAAGCCGCTCACGTTAGAGCGCTACGTGGCCTGCGATCACGTGCAGGTCGCCCCGCGCGGGCGCGCGGGTGGCCGCCTCGACGATCATCTCTTCGCGCTGGGTTACAAGCGCCACATCGCGCGCGCCGTGCCCTATTTTCGCAGCGCCCTGGAGATGACCGCAAAGAGCGATTATCTGCTGACGGTCTCAGCGCGCCTGGCTTATCGCTATGCGACCGAGCTCGATCTGGTGATCTTTGAGCTGCCCTTTGAGATGACCGGCTTTACTCTGTCGATGCTCTGGCACGCGCGCCACCAGTCCGATCCGGCTCACGCCTGGCTTCGTGGGCTCTTCGCAAGCGCTGCGAGCTCGCTTGAGGCTTTGGAGAGTCTGTCGCTCGAGCGCTGATGTTTTTCCACAGATATCTTGCTTGCTCTGGGGGGCGCGATGATGACCTCGGTGCCGTTGAACTAAGCGGCCTTGTTTACACCGAGTACGCCGGCTTTGTAGCAGAGCTTGTGGTCGATGCCGCCGTCGGCTCGCAAAAAGATGAGCCCTTGAGCGGCGATGGTGTACTTGCCAACGGGGAGTGGGCGCTTAAGGGTGGCGTAGGTTATGCGCGCTGTCCTTGATCGTGTGCAGCATTCCGTGGTGGAAGAACAACGTGGAGCCAATGGCGAGCGTTCCCAGGCCGGGCAGCTCGAGGGGGGCGCTGATCTCGACCTTGTGCAAAATGTCTGGGCGGCGCGGGTCCATCCAGGCTGTGGTTGGATCGTTCAAGGCGGCGTTGAACTCGAACTTGCTGGCGGGTGGGATGGCGATGCCGCCGGGGCAGCTCTCGGCGATGGAGTGAATTTCGCGGATGCGCGTGCCGGCCCACACCGACGTGCTCAGATCGAAGGCTTGGTCGGTCCAGATGAGCTCATGGCGAGTCTCTTGGTGGTCGGTGACGGTCTTTCGAACCTGGGTCAGGGCGCGGTTGATCGAGTCGAGGAGCAGGTCAAGCGCGGGTGAGGCGCCGGATTCGAAGCAGGCGTCGCGCTCGCTGTCCTCGTAGTCGGCGATGACGAGGCCCTCGGGTTTATCGCTTTCCAGGGGCCATTGATGCTCGATGCGGGCGTCGAGCAAGAATGCGACGCGCTTGCGAGCAAAGATCCAGAAGCGCCAGCGGTAGAGGGTGACGCCGTCAAGCGCGATGCGAAGCTTGTAGCGGGCGCCAAAGGAGAGCGCGACGAGTACGACGCCTGCAAGCAATAGCCCGTCGTTCATGTGGCCGTAGATCCAGATCAAGGCGCCGCTGAAGAGTACGAAGCAAAGGGTGGTGACCGAGTCGATCTGCATCTCGGTGCGGTCCATTCCGGAGAAAATATACTCGGAGTTCGATTTGATCTCGGGGTCGGATTTTGAGTCGGACATGAAGCTCGCTCGCAATAGGGCCTGTTCGGAGGCGCGCACGTGCTGAGCACTACCACGCGGCAAGCGCGAGCGCGAGCAGTCCGCCCAGCGTGGCATAGAGCGCGCAGACGCCAAGGGTGCGGCGCAAAATGGTGCCTTCCTGGCCGGTGATCCCGACCGTTGCGCAGCCGGCGATGATGTTGTGCGGGGAGATGATGTTGCCCACGGCAGCGCCAAATCCCTGGGCTCCAAGGATTTGCAGTGGAGGCAGCTCGAGGCGCGTGGCGGTGCTGTGTTGGAAGTCGGTGAACAAGATGTTCGAGGCCGTGGCCGAGCCGGTGACAAAGGAGCCGAGTACGCCGATGAAGGGAGCAAAGAGCGGCCAGCTGCGCCCGGCAAGGCTTGCCGCGGCCTCCGCGAGCACGGCGATCATCGAGGCGTGGACCATCAGGCGGCTGATTGCGAGCATGGCGACGAGCGCGATGGCGACCAGGCCGAGCTGGCCAAGCGCTGTGCGCATGGCGTGGCCAAGGTCGGCCAGCGTCGCGCGTTGCAGCCAGCCGCCGATGACAAAGCCCAAAAAGAGCACGGTGCCGGGGTGGTAGAGCGGTTGAAAGGTGCCGCTGAAGCGGCCGTGCAGGCGCCAGGTGATCGCGAACTCGGTGAGGGCGGCCTGGATCGGGGGCACCAGGCGCGTAACAAGGATCAGGGCGATGACGATCAGGTAGGGCGAGGAGGCGCGCAAAAGCTCGAGCCAGGGGTGAGCCTCGTCCTCGGTGTCCGAAGCGCCCTGTCGTCGTTGTATCCAGGCCAGCGCGACGATGAAGAGCGCAGCGCCGATCAGGGCGCCGCCCATGGTCGGAAGCTCGGGGCCGACCCAGCGGGAGATGGCGAACATCGGCACCAAAAATGTGGCAGCGCCAAGGCCAACCCAGGGCCAGATGTTACTCTCTGGCGCGCCGGCTTCGTCTTTGAGGCCGCGCCTAGCGAGGTAGACGACGATCAGGAGCATGATCCAGCCAAGCAGCGCGTGGTAGATGCCGGTGGCGCGGCTCAGCTCGAGGCCGGAGTACGTCGTGACCGCGATCATCGGTAAGATCGGGGTTCCGACGGCGCCAAAGGAGACGCCGGCGCAGTGGCCGATCAGGGCCATGCTGACGGCCTGGGCCGGGCGAAAACCGAAGCTGACGAGAAAGGGCGCAGCCAGGGCGATGGGCGTTCCAAAGCCGGCGGCGCCTTCTAAAAAGAGCGCGAAGAACCAGGCGATGAGCACAGCGAGCAAGCGCGGATCGTCGGTCAGCCGGGCAGCGGAGCTGCGGATCGTGTCGATCGCCGAGGTTCGCACCTGCAGGTGGTGCAAACACAGGGCGCCAAAGATGATCCAGAGGATCGTCGCTGCGGTGAAGGCGGCCTCTAAGAGCGAGCCTGCCACGCCCCAGATGCGGGCATCGTGGTCGGCAATCGGCTCAAACTCGAAGACCACTGTGGCGAGCACGAGCGTGGTGGCCAGGCCGACGAGGCCGGCGACGGCGGCAGATCTGCGGGCGAGGACCATCAACACGATAATCGTCAGGATGGGGATCGTGGCGAGTAGCGCCGTCATGGAGCTCCGGTCCTAGAGAGTGACTTCGTGAAAGGTGCCGGTGCCGGTGGCAAAAGCCGTGGCGTTCTCGAGCGTGGTCTGGGCGATGTTGCCCAGCGCCTCACGGGTGAAGAAGCCCTGGTGGCCGGTGATCACGACGTTGGAGAAGGTCAAAAGCCTTGCAAAGACGTCGTCTTGGAGCACGTGGCCCGACAGATCTTCGAAGAAGAGCTCTTCTTCCTCTTCGTAGACGTCGAGGCCGAGATAGCCGATGCGCCCGGACTTGAGGCCATGGATCACGGCGCGTGTGTCAATGATCGCGCCGCGGCTGGTGTTGATGAGCATCACGCCGGGCTTCATCGCTTGCAGGGCCGCCTTGTCGATCAAGTGATGGGTGTGGGCGTTGAGTGGGCAGTGCAAGCTGATGATGTCGCTTTCAGCGAGCAGCTCCTCGAAGCTCACGTATTCGATGCCCAGGCGCAGGGATTCCTCGTTGGGCTGGGGGTCAAAGGCGATGACCCGACAGCCCAGGCCGATCATGATGCCGGCAAAGACGCGCCCGATCTTGCCGGTGCCCACGATGCCCACCGTTTTCTTGTACAGATCGAAGCCAAGCAGGCCCTCGAGTGAGAAATTGCCCTCGCGAACGCGGGCATAGGCGCGGTGGGTTTTGCGATTGAGCGCCATGATCAGTGCAAGCGTGTGCTCGGCGACGGCGTATGGCGAGTAGGCCGGCACGCGGGCCACACGCAGCCCGAGGTCGGCCGCGGCGCGCAAATCGACGTGGTTAAAGCCGGCCGAGCGAAGCACGATCAGTTGCACGCCCTGGGCGGCTAAAATCTCGAGCACCTTGCGGTTGAGGCGGTCGTTGACGAAGGCGCACACGGCCTCAAAGCCGGCGGCCAGCGGGGCGGTCTCGGGTCCGAGGCGCGCCTCCAAGAAGACCAGCTCGTGGTTGTGGCCGCCCTGGGCGTTGGCATCGTTTAGAAATTGGCGATCGTACTGTTTGGTGCTGAAGATGGCGATGCGCATGGCGAGCCGGCGGCGAAAGGAAGGTTTGCCAGGAAGGTGGCGAGCGGGCCCAACCTAGCACGCCGGGCCAAGACGTCAAACAGGGGCGAACACTAACGTGGCCAAGCGAGGGTCTCGTCATTATAATGCGCGCCTTGAGGCTCTTGCAGTCCGTGGAGGCGACGCCGTGACCAAACAAATCATCTTCGACGCTTCGGGCGAGCAAGGACTTTCGAGTCGAAATGGGTCCAACGGCTCGGGTGGCAATACGGGCGGGCGCGGCGGCCAGGGAGGCAACGCCACGCAGCCGACGCCGGGCCAGGCGGCGGCCAACGTGCACCTGCAGCTTCGCTCGGCAGCGAGCACCGCGGGCATGGCACCCGACGCCGTGGCGATCGTCGGGCGTGCCCGGGGCGCAACGGAGCTTGTGGTCGGGGCGCCCGAGCTGGGCTCGATTCAGGTCCTGGCCGTCGGCGGCGACGGGGGCAATGGGGGCAACGGCGGACGAGGTGGCGACGGCGGGCGTGGGCGAGACGGGGCGAGCGCGACGCGCAGCAGCTCGGGCTCCAACGGTGGGCCCGGTGGCGACGGTGGCGATGGCGGCCACGGAAGCTCGGGCGCCGACGGCGGCGACGGCGGCCAGATCGTCGTCGAGCTCGACGAGCGCGACGCCTATTTGCTGATGGCCGTCGAGGGGTCCGAAGATCCTCAGGCCCTGGTCAAACCGGGACGGGGCGGGGCGCGCGGCATACATGGCAGCGGCGGCCGAGGCGGCGCGGGCGGGCGCGGGGGCAGCTCGCACTCGTGGACTGAGACCGATCGCAACGGCAACCAGGTGTCCCGCAGCAACTCAGGCGGCTCCTCGGGCTCGTCGGGGCGAAGCGGCCGATCGTCAAGCTCGCCGCTTGGCCACGGGCGAGACGGGCGCCCGGGTAACTTCGCGATTCACGTCGCCACAGCCCGCGGGCGCGTGGCCTATTTGCACCGCTACGAGCTGTGTCTGGTGAGCTTTGAGCACGTCGAGGCGCCCTCGCCAGAGCAGGACGCGATCTACGAGTTTGGCGAGATCGTGCATGTGCAAAAGGTGCGGGTTCGAAACATCGGGGCGATGCCCACGCCGGCCTATCAACGTGTGCGGCTGATCCTTGGCAAAGGGGCGTGGGTGCGACCGCTCGACGACGAACTCTTTATCGAGCGCAGCTTGCAGCCTGGCGAGGAGTACACGCTGGCGGGCGTGTTGCGCTTTCGCATCGCGCGCCCGGGCGCGCCCGAGCCCGGCGCGCCGCTGGTGGTCGAGGAGGCGATCAGGGCCGAGGCCTGGCAGCTCGGCGTCGAGCTGGCCGGTCGGCCGGCCGCGCAAACGCCCTTTGCGCGGCGCTATGAGAGGGCAAATCTGACGCGCCTGCTGCATGCGCGCTATCCGGTAGAGAACTCGAGCGATGTCTTGGCGCTTCGCTCGCTGGCGCACGGTGAGCGCACGCGGATGCGCTTTGAGATCTCGAACATCTCGGCTGCGGCGATCGGAGGTGGCTCGCCGCGCGGGCGCGCGCTGGGATTGCAGATCGCGTGGGTGGGGGGCGATGTGGCCGCCGATGCGTTGGTGTTTTTGGATGTGAGGGGCACAGAAGTCGCGCTTTCGGGCCAGTGCGAGGGCTTTGAGGGCTACTTTTTGCCGATCGCAAATCTCGAGGCGCGATCGAGCCTGGTCGTCGAGACCCAGGTTGGCTTTCAAAAGAGTGTCGAGCCGTACATGGGAGCGCGGCTGCGCCTGACGATCTGGATTGCGGACATCGAAGATCCGAGGCGCTGGTGTGCGGTGCAGTGCCGGGAGCTGACGGTGCGCCTGGAGCCGGCGTTTGCCTACCGTCCCGAGGCGCGCGTGCTGCTCGTCTCGAACAACAATACCACGCGCGAGGCCTTTACGGCCTGGCACCACATGCTCGAAGACGAGCTCGGGCTGACGCCGGATTTCTGGAGCGTGAGCCGCTACGGGCACTTTGACCACCAGGTCGAGTTGGCCGACGGGACCAATTTGCGCGTGCAGCTCGAGGACCGGGTCGCGGTGGTGCTCAACCATCACTTCGAGCCGCGCGCGGGGGCCGAGCTCGATTTGCCCACCGACTATATGCGGGCCCGCGATGTTCGCGAGAGTGTGGTGACCAACAATACGCGCTTTTTGATCGTGGGATCGGCAGACTTTCAGATGCAGCAGTGGCTCGAGCCGAACTCGGATGCTCGCCTTGGAGGCAGCGATTTTGACGATCTGCCCCGCTTCCTACAAAAGGAGGCGGCGACGGCGGGCAGCCTGGTCGAGGAGACCTTTCGTGACGACCTCACGACCTGTTTTGACCAGGTCCAGGTCGCGGTGTGGACCTTTCCGCTGTTCAAGCCCGCGTCGACTCGGCTGAAAACGACGGCCCACGCGCTGCAGACAACGCTGTCGCAGATGCATCCCAATCGGCGCTATGTGGTGATCCACCACGCGGCCGACGAGGTACAAAGCGCGGGGCGCACGTGGTGTTTTTTTCCACGCTGGCATATCGGCCATGTCGAGGTACGGCGCACGCTCAATTTGGAGAAGAGCGAGGCCGTGGTCCTGGTAGCAAGCGATCAGGAGATCAATCAGCCGGCGTTTATCCTGGGGCCCGAGGCGCGCTATGCGATCTGTCTGGCGTTGACCTTTGAGGCCAAGCTCGAGCGTCTGAACTGGTTGATGCAGGGCGCGGAGCCGAAGTCGGCATCGGCTGCGCAGACCGCACAGTTGCTGGTGCAGTCGATCCTGGTCGATCTAACGGCTGAGCAGGAGGCCGTGCGGCGCAGCAAAGAGGCGCACACGGCGCAGTTCTTCGAGCAGCGCTTTGCCAACCTCGGCAGGCTCATGGACTATCCATTGCACACCCATATCCGGGCGGACTCGGCGAAGTGGGAGTATCTGGTTGCGCTTTGCTCAGGCGTTGAGGCGATGACGCGCAGCCAAAACGGGGGCTGGTTATTCGGAGGTCGCGACCGGCGGATCACGGCCCATGTCTTGGAGCGCTTTGTTCGTTTCAAGAGCGCGCTCTTTGACGCCCACGCGGTCGATAGCGCGGGCAATATGGCGATGGATTCGCAGACGGCAAACCATGCAATTGGTTTGCGCACCGCGCTGGAGCTCGAACAGGTCGAGGCACGCTATAAGGCGCTTGGTTTTCGCGAGCGCTGGCGTCAAAAGCGCGCTGGCGTGGGCCGTCACTACTTCCAGCATCCCGATCAGATCAGCGCGCGGGTGGCGCGCGACATCGATTGCTGGCTGGATGCCGAGCAGCGGGTTTGGGGCGCCGATGAGCTCGTGCGCGCCCAGCGCGACGAGGCCGTGCGTGAGGCCAAGCAAGAGGAGCTGCGCCTGCTCAATGCCGAGGTGCGCTCGGAGCTCGTCGTGCGCGCCGTGCAACAGCGGGCGCGCGTCGTCTTGGACGTCGAGGCTGCGGCCGAAGCGAGCGTCGGGCTAAGCCGGTCGTAGTTTTTGGCTAGCTGCGCGCTTTCCTTTCGTGAGCGTCGGCTTAGTTTCACCGCTATCTATCTGTCATGAAGGTGGGACGAGCGCGGCGAAGTCCAATGCGCCGTCGAACTCTATGCGCATGAGGCGAGCTTATGAGCCGGTGTCTATTGGGTGGTTTGGTGTTGTTACTAACGATCTTGTCGGGATGTTATTCGATGAGTCTGGATGCGCGTGAGTTAGGGCCGCAGATCTATGTATCGAGCGTGGCTCAGGCGCCTGAGGAGGTCGAGCAGCTCGCCCGCTTCGAGGCCCAGACGCGGGCCTCCTGGCTGATCTGGGGTCTGGTCGATCTCAACGAGCCGCAGCTCGCTGCGGTTTTGCGCGATCAGATAGCCGAGCAGCAAGGAAGCGCCGCTGCCGGTGTGACGATCACCTCGCAGCGCACGTTCTCGGATGGTCTGCTCTCGGCCCTGACGTTGGGCTTTTACAACCGGCGCACGGTCACGATCGAGGGCATTGTCGTGCGCTCGGCAGCGAGCGCCTCGCAAAGCCATCAGGAGGGCCAATGATACGCTTGACTGCTCTGTGCGCATGGATCGTCGTGGTCACGCTTTTGTCGAGCGGATGCGCCACGATCCACTATGACGGTGCGATGCTCGACTCGATCGCGACGCTGAACAACGGGCTGGCCCCGGAGAACTACGAGCTGATCACCGACTTCGAGGTAGAGCACCGTGCGGTGTTTATCGTCGGCGCGCTGGTCACGCTGGTCGACTCGCAGATGGAGGAGGCGATCGAGCGCGAGATGCGCCGCTACGACGGCAATGCCGTGGTCAATGTGCACTTCGAGGAGGTGCAGACCGCCGTCGATGTGCTCATCGGCTTGCTTCAACCCGCAGGCGGCCTCGTTGAGACGCGCACCATTCGCATCCGCGGAGACGTGGTGCGCATCGACGAGGAGGCGCTTGCCATCAGGCGCCGGCAAGCGGGTCCGTAAAGTTCTTCAACCGGGCTCTGGGAAGCTGACTTTGACGGCTCGATTGCGGTTGTCGTTGGTCCCGTCGCCGAGCTGGCCGAGATTGTTTTGGCCCCAGCACCAGAGCTGCGCCTGAGCGTCGATCGCGCAGTTGTGGTCCCAGCCGCTCGCAATGAAGCTCGCCGGTTGAGGCAAGTCCACAACGGATCGAGGAGCGCGGGACGGCTCATAGGTCCCATCACCAAGCTGCGAGGCCCCGTTTTGGCCCCAACACCATGCAGCGCCCTCGGAGCTCAATGCGCACGTGTGGCCGGTGCCTCCGGTGACCATCAAGACCCTGGTCTGATTTGAAAAACCTGAGACTTTGACGGGCGTCGCCGTGTCCGCTCCGATGGAGCCGAGTTGGCCGAATTCATTGCGTCCCCAGCACCACAGGGCTCCATCGGACTTGATGCTGCACGCGTGGTAGCGGCCCGAGCCCAGGGAAGTGGTGTTGTTGCTCAGCGCATCGACGCGGGCCGGCGTTGTCTGGGGCGTAAGGTGACCGTTTTGAAGATTTTCGGCAGATCCCCAGCACCAGACTTCGGCGTTCGAGCGTCGGGCGCAGCCGTGGTAATGGCCGATCGCAAAGTGCGTCGCGTCACTGATCGAGATGATAGGCTGATGGATGCTGTCCAAGGAGTCGTTGCCAAGGCGGTAGGAGCCACCCTCGCCCCAGCAAAAGACATCGGTGCCGCGCTGCGCGCAGGCCTGATCCTCACCGCCTGCAACAGCAACGATTTCGCCAGACAAGTCGGGGATCGGATGGGCTTCGGCCTGCCGGACGGAGTCGGCGCTGGGTCGCCCAAGCTGGCCATTGGAGTTGCGCCCCCAACACAGCACGCCGCCTTGCAAGCTCGCCGCGCAGCTATGGTGGCGCCCAAGGCCCATGCTCGTGGCTAAAACGTTGGGGACCAGGCTTGGCGTCAGTCGATTGGAGGTGTCCAGACTGCCGCTCTCAAAATCGGCATTTCGTCCCCAGCAGTATACCTGCCCGTCGCGAAGCACGGCACAGCTGTGGCTGGCCCCGAGCGCGACGTGGCGCACGCAGGTTGGCGCGCCGCAGACCAGGGGCTGGCCACAGCCGTCGTCGGTGGAGGCACAGCTCAGCCCGGGCGACGCGCAGCTTCGAGGCACGCAGACATCCGGAGCGCTGGCGTCTTGGGAGGCGTCGTTGGCATCGAGTTCGGCGTCGTTCGAGGCGTCGAGTCCGGCGTCGTGCGAGGCGTCGTGCGAGGCGTCGTGCGAGGCGACGACGTCTTCAATGGACGCAACATCGTTTGTGGTGTCGTGGCCTGCGTCGGTCGGGCCGACATCGTCTTGGCCCCATTTGCCCTCAACACATCGGCGTTGGGCTTCGTAGGTGCCCGACTCACAGGGTGGGGCCACGATCTGCGAAGGATCTTGGATGCAGGCAGCCAGGCCCGCGGCCAGGAGAATGATCATTTTGAGCTTGAGGCTGTGCATGTTCATTCGAGGAGGCAACGGGTGGCTCAACCGTAGGAAACGTCCAAGTGCACAGTACAGAAAGCGGTGGACGTCCACAATCTTCTGGCAGCTCTTGAGCACGTGCCCATATTGAGCTTCGTCCACATCAAAACGAGAGAAACTATGACGAATGTCACGTCTTCGGCCAGGCTCTATTCACTGTCTACGGCACTTCCTCCATTTACGGCGACCCAGGAGCACTCGTTGCACTTCATGCAGCGCGTGATTGAGGCCAGCGCCGGTCCTGACGAAGTCGACCGCGCGCTGATGTTCTTGGAGGCGATCCACGAGAGTTGCGGCATCGAGCGTCGCTACAGCGCGATTGAAGATTTTACACGCGACAATGCCGAAGATTTCAGCTTCTTTCCCAAGAACTGGGCGCTTGCGCCCGTGCCTTCGACGGCCAAGCGCATGGAGCTCTTCGAGCCTGTGAGCATGGCGCTTTGTGAGGAGGCCTCGCGAAAAGCGTTGGTGGGCGCCGGGGTCAAGGCGGGTGAGGTCACCCACCTGATCGTCGCCACGTGCACCGGATTGTATGCCCCGGGGCCGGACATTCTGCTCGTCAAGCGTCTGGGCCTGGGTGCGTCGACGCGGCGCACGGTGATCGGGTTCATGGGCTGCTATGCGGCCTTTACCGGGCTGCGCATGGCCGAGCAGATCATCGCCGCGGATCCTGAGGCGGTCGTCTTGCAGGTCTGCGTGGAGCTTTGCTCGCTGCACTACCAGCGCAGCTTCGAGCCGCAAACGATCATCGGCAATTGCCTCTTTGGCGACGGCTGTGCGGCGGCGGTGTGGGCGGGTCGCGATCGCTTCGAGGGGGGCCTGGCCGACCTCGTGACCAGCCACTGCGAGATCTCCCACGACAGCCTCGACCAGATGCAGTGGCATGTCGGCGACGAGGGCTTCTTGATGCATCTCGACGTCGAGGTGCCCCAGACGCTTCGTCGCGGGGGAGCGGCGTTTATCGACACCTTGTGTCGACGCGCCAAGATCGCGGTCAGCGATGTACAGGACTGGGCGGTGCACCCGGGCGGCCCAAAGATCGTCGACGCCGTGCGTGATGCGGCCGGCCTTGAGGAGCATGACGTGGCGATCTCACGAAGCGTGCTTCGCGACTACGGCAACATGTCGAGTGCGACGGCGCTGTTCGTGCTGGAGCGACAGCTCGCAGCCAGGCGCCGCGGTGGCCCGCTTGTGCTGCTGGGCTTTGGCCCCGGGCTGACCATGGAAGGGGCCGTGATGCTGAGCACCGCGCCGTGATCAGCGACTTTTCGACACGCAGTGATCGCCTGGAGTTGATGGACGAGCCGGGCCTCGAGCTCGCTGAAATCGAAGAAGCTCTGGCGCACCTCGATCGCGTCAACCGTTTCACGCGCGGCTATGCAGCGAGCGTGCGCGGGGTGGCCGAGTTGTTCGAGGGCCGCAAAGGGGTGCGCACCGTGCTCGACGTCGGTGTCGGCGGCGGCGACACGGCGCGCAGGCTGGTCGATTGGGGTCAAAGCCATGACATTGCGCTCAGCGTCAAGGGCATCGATTTGAGCCAGCCAGCGATCGACTACGCGCGCCGCCTGAGCACGCACAATCCTTGGATCACACTGGAAACAAACGATCTTTTCGACCTGAGCGGCGAGGAGAGCTTTGATGTCGTGCATGCCGCGCTGATGCTTCATCACTTGAGTGATCAGCAAGCGGCACAGGCGCTGGCCAAGATGTACGCGCTGAGCCGGCTCGGCGTGGTCGTCAACGACTTGCACCGCCATTGGCTGGCCTATGCGGCAAGCCATGTGCTCTTGCCTGCGCTGTCGGGCAATCGACTGATCCGTCACGACGGTCCGCTCAGTGTTTTGCGGGCCTTTACTCGCCAGGAGCTTTTGGGGCTGGTGGCCCGTGCCGGTCTTCCTCGTCCCCGGATTCGCTGGCATGCACCCTTTCGATGGCTCGTCGTCATCGCCAAGGAACGATCTTGAACAAGCTTCCCGCTTCAATACCCCTCTCTGCAGAGGTCGTGATCATCGGAGCCGGAATCGCCGGCTGCGCGCTGGCCGCGCGCCTCGCTCGGGCAGGTATGGACGTCATCCTCTTCGAGCGCGACAAGTTTCCGCGCGACAAGCTCTGCGGGGAGTTTCTCTCCGGCGAGTTTCAAGGCTTGCTCGAGGAGCTCGGCTGTCTCGACGAGATCCTCGCGCACAACCCGGCGCCGATGGAGAGGCTACGTCTGACAACGATGGGCGGCACGCATGTGGAGTTGCCGCTCGGTGCGCCGGGCCTGGGTCTGAGCCGCAGCCTGCTCGACACCCAGCTCGCTGATTACGCGCAGCGCTGCGGAGCGCGCGTAATCTTTGAAGCACAGGTCACAGGGATGTATCAGGAGCCCTGGGGCCGCACGATCGTTCAGGTGTGCCGTGAGGGCGTCGAGCCCACGCTCGAGGTGCAGGCTGGCCTCGTCGTCGGTGCCTACGGTCGGCGCACCAGCTTGGACCGCATTCTCGGCCGACCCTCCTTTGACAAGCGCTCGCCATGGCTGGCCTTCAAACGCCACCACGTCGCCCACTTTTCCCCTGAGCGCTCGCACCTGCTCGAGGAGCTGCGCGGGGTGGTCGAGCTCCACAGCTTCAAGGGAGGCTATTGCGGGGTGAGCCTGGTCGAGTCCGACGTGGTCAATGTCTGCTTGCTGCTGCACAAAGACTGCCTGGCGAGCCTGCCGACGGTTAGCTGGGACAGCATCAAACACTATATCGGCACCTCCAACACGGAGCTGCGACGCCGGCTCGGGTCGCTGGAGGCGTCGCGTCCGATGCTCTCCGTAGCCCAGATCTCGCTCGCCCAAAAGGAGCGCCACCAATCCAACGTGCTCTTCGTCGGAGATGCCGCCACCATGATCGCCCCGCTCGCTGGCGACGGCCAGGCCATGGCCTTGCACTCGGCGCTGATGCTGGCCGAACTTATCGTCGGCGCACGTTTTGCTGTGCCGTCTGCGGCCTGGGACCGGCAGTGGGAGCGCCGGTTTCGAACGCGCCTGGCGGTCGCGCGCGGCTTGCACGAGACCCTGGTGCGCGGCTGGGCTACGGCTCTAGCCGTGCCCACAGTCAAGCGTTTTCCCTGGTTGGGCCGCATGTTGATCCGCCTGACCCGCGGGAAGGCCAAGCCCAGATCAACGCGTGCAAAAGTGCTGGAAGTTGCGAGCCCGGGCGCCGCCATCACAACGTAAGGCCATTGATTTGGCATAGCGCTTGTGGCTCTGATAGAGTGCGGCGATGACTACAAAAACAACCATCGTCATCGCCCTCACCACCTGTCTGCTGCCCTCGCTTGCTGAGGCTCACCTGATTTTGATCGAGCCCCCCCATCGCTACGATCAATACACGCAAAAAGAGCCGCCCTGCGGCAAAGTGGGCGGTCAGCCCGGGGCGACGCGCACCGTCTTCGAGCCCGGCGAGACGATCACGGTGAGCTGGAATGAATTCATCAATCATCCGGGCCACTACCGGATCAGCTTCGATTCCGATGGCGACGATGCTTTCGTCGATCCTCCCTGCTTGTCGGACTGTAACACCCGCACCCCGACCATTGAGCTGTACAGCAACGCGGCCGTGCTGCTTGATGGCATCGCTGACAAGGCCGGCGGCCGCTATGAGGTGCAGGTGACGCTGCCCGACGTGATCTGCGACAGCTGCACCCTGCAGATCATCCAAGTCATGTACGACAAGCCGCCCTACACACTGCCCGGCAACGACCTCTATTACAACTGCGCCGACCTCATCCTTCGGCCCGCAAACACAGGCGATGACGCCGGTTCGGATACCGATCCTGGCACCGTCGATGCGGGCACCGAAGATGGCGATGCAGGCACCGGCGGCGAGGATACGACGGCCGATGTCTCAAGCGTCGATACATCGCGTGACGATGCGTCGATCAGTGGCGAGGACGTCGCCATCGGTGGTACGGACCTCGCTCCTGGCCCGAGCTCAGAAAGGCCTACGCAAGGCCAAGGCGGCTGCGCCGTGGCAACTGCGCCCACACACCCCACATCGCCGCCCCTTCTTCTGGTGGTCTTCGGCTTGCTCGCCGGCTGGCGTCTTCGCGCTCGGCGTTTCAGCGCTACTTGCTGTTGGGTTGGCCGGGCGTGGCGATGATGAAGTCGCGGAACTCGTCGTGGACGTTGTCGCCACCGCGGGGGCCGATGGTCTGCTTCCAGCTCGCGCGTTGGGTGCCATCGGGCACGGCGCCGGTGGCGGGGATGATGCGCTCCATCGAGTAGTTGGTGGCGTTTTGGCGACCGCCAAAGAAGGGCGGACCGGCATCGCCTGCGCGATCGATGGTGCGGGCCATGGTGTCACGAAGCGAGACATTCATGTAGGCGCTCTTGAAGTTGAGCCGGCGAAAGCGGGGATCGTTGGCCATGTTCAAGACGAAGTCGGGGTTCTTGAAGGCGTGGTTGCCGCGCTGGGGATTGCTCTCGGAGAGCGGAACCGTGTTGTGGTCGATCACCAGAAAGTACTGCTTGGGCATGATCACGGTGCCGGGAGGAAAGCCCATGATAATGTCGTGGCCGTTGTGCAGCGTCCACATCGACAAGTTGATCGGGTCGTTGGTGGTGTTATAGAGCTCGATGAATTGGTCGTCGGTGACCTCGTCGCGTGTGGCGCCGGTATGGTCGGTGGGGTCGGCGCGGCCGTTCCAGCCGTCCCAGTGGATCTCGCTGATCACGATGTCGCCGGGCTTGACCTGCAGTTTTGCGATCTGGTTGGGGGCGGCGCAGCGCAGCTCGTCGGCGTTCATCATGTAGTTGCACATGGCCTGGGCCAGGTCTTTGGACTGCTTCCAGATGTTGTCCTCGAACTCTTCGAGGTAGGCCGCGGCGATGCGCTCGCCGTGGAGCACCATGAGCACTTCGTCGTTGGAGATCGTGGCTGCGGCCGACCAGTTGAAGCTGCCGGTGATCACGCGTGCCTTGGGCGTGCCGGCGTCGAGGATCATCGTCTTTGCGTGCAGGCGTCCGCCGCCGGCCTGGTAGTCGCCGATCATCGAGGAGTTCTCGTTGGCGTCCATGCGCATCGGCACGCCATTGGCCGCCAGACGATAGCCCTGGTGGTATTGGCCGTTGCCATGGAGCTGGCTGCGATCGAGGATACCGACGACCTTCTTGGGGCGCTCGAGCACGGGCAGTCCGTGCTTGTTCTGGGCGCGGTTGTAGGCCTCGAACTCTTTGTGCTTGTTGATGAAGAGGCTGGCGACCTGATCCTTGGTGAAGGCAAAGATCGTGAAGTGGATCGAGGTGTCGACGGCGCGTAGCTCCTGCAAAATCTTGCCCATCGTGTCGTCATTGGGCGAGAAGAAGATTTCGACGCGGGTGTCACCGATTTCAAAGGCGTTGGGCAGCGTGGTCGGCGTCTTGGCGGCCGAATAACGCCCGTCGAACATCTGCTCGAACTCGGCGGTGAAGACGCGCGTCAGCGGCGGAGAATCGAAGAAATTCCAGTTGTTGAAATTGCGTTCGAACTCGGAGTGGCTGATGTTGCCGGTGCCGACGAAGACGAAGCGGCCATCGATCAGGAAGAACTTGTCGTGCATGATGTGAAACTGGTTGCCCATCTGCATGGGGATTCGATAGGACTCCATCGCATCATAGCCCGAGGAGTGGCCGAGCGAGCCGGCGTGGGCGACCACGCGCACCTTGACGCCACGCAGGTGGGCGCGGATCAGCGCCGCGATGATGTCGCGGTGGTTGAAGCCGTAGACGGCCGTATCGATCGTGTCCTTTGCGGAATCGAGGCGCTCGACGATGAAGTCGCCCGGAGCGCGGTTGCGCTGCGTACCCTCGCGGGTGCCCGGCGAGTTGAAGAACACCTCGACGCGCGGGGTGTTGATCGCCTCGAGAGCCTCCTCGCTAAACTCTAAACAGCTGAGCAGCGGCGCGATCATGAGCAGGCCAACGAGCATGCTCAGCGCACGCGTGTAATTAAAAGACGTCACTGTGCACCTGACCATACTTGATTCCAGATCCCCAGGAAGCGATCAGCTTCGAGCGCCACGGGGCGAGCGACGCCGCGCTGATTGCCAAACTCGAGTATCTCGAACATGTTGCCGTCGACGAAGGTGTCCGAGGGGTAGACGCGCACACGGTCGTTGGGCAAGTTGAAGGTCACCTCGAAGGCCGCCGTGCGGATCAGCGGGTGGCTGAGGAGTTGCACGATGCGTGGATTTTCACGGCCGAGGCGATCCTTTCTCTGATCGATGATGATCATCGTCGGCAGATGATCGATATTTGCCGCGACCTGTTTGGCGCCGAGCACGGTGACGCGATCCAACATGGTGGGGCCTTGGCCCTTGCCGATCACGACTCGGACCTCAAAGCCGCGCGCCTTCTTGTACTCGAGCGCGTCGATCAGAAACGGATTGGAGAGGTCCTCGGTCATGATGTAGACGCTGGCCTTGGCGCGGTAGACCTCGTCGATCACGTTCTTGATCAGGCGCTCTTGCGGATTGAACTGGATGCGAATCGCGCCCTTGTCGGTGTGGTAGAGCGGCGTGCGCTGGATCGTCGACTTGAGCGGTCCGTTGTAGACGCTCAAGGTGGTCGCGAAGACGCCGCCGTGCATCTGGCGAAACTCGCGCTCGAAGGTGCGCGCGATCTCCTCGCTGGTCATGCGAAAGCCCAGCCAGTAGGTAGTCTTGGAGGTCAGTGGGGTGGTGATGTTCCAGACCGTCATCTCGTCGATCACGAAGAAGGTGTGGCTCATCAGGTTGAAGTGGCCGGGGCGCACCATCTTGCCGTCGGTCGGCGTGGGCGCGCGCCCGCTGACGCCGCGCGTGCAGATCACGAGATCGGGGCGCGTCTGGCACTCCTCGAGCAGTGGCGAGAGCGTGGGATCGGGCAGGTAGATCAGCTCGCCGTCACCGTAGGTGGGCCGTAGACCGGCAGCCTCGAGCAGGCCAAAGCCCGCGTCGGCCTTGTGGTCTTCGTCGGCGACGATGCGCACGTCGATGCCGCGCTTGTGCGCGCCCACCAGGGCCTGAGCGATCTCTTCGTCTTGAAGATGCGAGACCGCGGCCCAGACGCGGGTGCGCGAGGCGTTGATGTCGGCTACGACGTCGGCGCGAATGTTGACGCGGGTGCTGGGGCCGCCGGCACGGTAGTCCGCCTGGTAGAGCCAGGTCTCAGGATCTGCCGATTGGGCATCGATGGCGAGCAGGCAAAAGGCCGCCGTCAAACAAAGGGCAATCCAGCGCGTCGGACGACGCCATGTGGGCTTCTTATCAGGGTGGATCATCGACATCTCACTCAAAGGTACCGCTGGTGGTGCTGCCCGAATAATCCGGGCTGTTCGCCGCCCCCGGGCTTGCCAGGGTGTTCAGGCGCCAGCCCTCGTTGATCGTGGGAAAACCCACGTCATCGGAGTAGGTGTGCCAGTTTCTCGAGGCCTCGCCGCGGTTGCCAAAGAGCACCTGAACGCGCTCCATCGAGCGGGCGGTGACCAAATCGTAGCCGCCACAAAAGGCCTGCTGCTCGGTGTTGCCGGCCGACTCCATCAGGCGGTTATCGAAGTCGCGAAGCTCGATGTAGATGTTTCTGCGGCCGATATCGAGGTCTTCAATGAAGACATCGGCAATGTCAGCAAAGGCGCCGTCACGCTTTTTGGCGATGACGAAGTAGCCATTGGGCGTGATCGGGTTGGCGTGTGCCGGGATACGATAGCTCTTCTGATAGTCGCCGCCGATGTTGAGGCGCCAGCCACTGACATTGGTCATACGCGGCTGCTTGTTGAGCAATTCGATAAAGATATCGTCGGGATCGTGGGTGCCGTCGTCGCGCACGCTGCCGGCGAAATGAATCTCGTTGATCATGACATTGCCGCGCTCAGAGCTCGAGGGCTGCTCGGGCGTGTCACCCCAGCGAATCAGTGGCTGCTCCTCGGAGGGGCCAGGATCGACGTTGTCACAGCCGCCAAGCGCCACCGAAGTGAGCAACGCGAGTGCCAGGAGCATGGTTGTGCAAAGGCGCGTGTTCGGCATCATCATCCTCAAAACGTCAGGCTCGTGCCTGCGGAGATCGCCCAGAAATCTTGGAGATCGTCGCCGCCGCGAGACGAGCCAACCTTGCGGGTAACCTCGACGCTGTAAAATTCACCGGGCACGAAGATGCCGCCCGAGGTGAAAAAGGAGAGCGACTGGTTGACGCTGTAGCTGAGTCGGGCGTTGAGCTCGGTGCCAAGCGTCTTGCCAAGTCGCGCCTGAGCTTCGAGATCGTCTTGCGAGCTGCCGGCGGGCAAGGCGTCGCCCAGCGTGCTTGCTCGCTCCAGATCGAGGTTGGTGTTGCCGGTGTCGACGTAGTGCCAGGCGCCAAGATCGAGTTTGAGCGTGTCGACCAGGCCAAAGCCCAGGCCAAAGTGCACCATCTGGGTGCCGGACTCGCGGCGACGATCGTGGGCCGCCTGGTGAACGCCGCCGCGGCCCAGATAGGCCGCCGGGCGCCAGCCGGCATAGCGGCCCATGTTCAGCCCGCCGGCATAGCTTCCCTTAAAGCCGACAAAGCCGTGCGAGAACATCAGGCCGTCGGCGCCGTAGCGTGGGCCATCGGCCTGAAAGAATTGAAGGGTGCTGTCGAGCAACAAGGAGTCGAAGAGAAAGTTGCCGACCAGAGCCGCACCAAAGGCGTTACCTTCGACGACGACGTCGTGGTAGCCAATGTTGGTGTCCTTGCGATCGATGCCGCCGGCGCGGGCGTACTCGCCGTAGCCGCCGACTTTGCTGGCTCCGAACTTGAAGAAGTAGCCCAGCCGTGTGCCGCCGATCCAGTTGAAGTCGTTGTCGGAGAAGTTGGCCAGCGTGCCGTTGTGTGTGCGATCGGAGCCAGTGCCGCCGGCGCCCACGCTCGAGTAGAATCCGAAGCCGCGAAGCTCCAGGCCGTCGAGCAAGCTCGTGTTCTCGTAGACGGCGCCAAAGCGCATGGTGTTGGTGTCGCCGCGCATGTTCTGCACGAGCTTTCGCTCGACGGTGGGCCAGTTGCCGATGTTGATGCTGTCGGGGCGCCCGGCGGCCGAGGCAATGTCGAGGCCCAGGATGCGCACCTTGCCAGCGGGGCCGGGCAAGGTCGCCTCAAAAACCAGGCCATCGATCGCGTCGCTGAAGAAGTAGTCGCGCTCGGCGCCGCCGATTGAAAACGGCAGCCGGCCAACGCGCACGTCGAACTTGAAGGCGTTGTTGTCGATGGCACGCCAGTTGACCGAGAGGTCGCTGACCAAAAAGAAGCCGCCGACCAGATCTCCACCCCCGAGCTGATTGCTGCCCCAGAGCCCGGAGTGGCTTCCGGCAAAGCGAAAGGTCACCTCGTCGGCAAGCTTGTAGCTGAGCTTGCTGCCCAGGCGTGTCAGACCAAAAGTGTGGCGATCGTCGGTCTCGCGGCGCTCTTGATCACCGCGGCTCTCGTCGAGGGCGCGAAAGCTCGCGTTGTCCGAGGAGTGTGCCTCGGCGTCGAGGCGCACCTCCCAGGTGAAGTCGCGCTCGGCCGCGGCGAGGGTCGCCTCCGAGACCAGGGGAGCAACGTCTTCGGCAAGCGCCGAGACGGGCAGAGCGACGGCCAGAGCCAGGGTCGCAAGACTAAATACCAACGGCTTTTGATTCATGACTCGAGCATCCTCATGTGCATGCTTGCGGTCGGGCACGATCGTGACCGGGTGATGTTTATGAACATTCATGGTGTAACGAGCTCCATCTGGCCAAGACTGGCCACGAGAATGCGCAGCCCAAACGAGTTGAGCACGGGCCCGGTCACCTCCAGGATATCACCCGCTTTGGGTGAGACGCCGCGGGTGCCAAGCTCTCGGTCGATCGAGACCAGCCACTCGATGCCCGGAGCGTCCAGAGACTGAATCTTCATTTCATTGAAGTTTTGATTGGTCGCCTCGCCTATCACGCGACCACGCACGCGAAAAACCTGGCCGGAGTCGGCCGCCACGAAATTGCGCGTGAGGCGCTGGTAGTAGATCGGCTCGCGGCTGGCGCTGCTCGTCAAGATCTCTTCCTGGTCGTAAACGAGCACCGCGCGGGTATCGAAGTACTTGAGCACGCCGCGCACGCGAAGCCGGACGCGATCGCCGTAGTCGAACTCGGCGATGCGCGAATCCCGCAGCACGAGGATGCCGCCTGTCGCGTCCTGCAAAACGTAGGAGCCGTAGTAGCGCTCGTCGCTGCCGCAGACCGCGATCTTTTGAAAATAGCGCGGGTGCAAGGTGACCGTGCCCTCGATGGTCATCGGCAAGCTGGCGAGGTTTTGCGGTGCCGTGACACCGGCCGGACGGCCTGGATCGCAGTCGCCCGAGTAGGGATAGGGATCGTCTTTTCCCAGGCCGTACCAGACGAACTCTTGGGCCGGAAAGACACCGAGCAGCGAGCTGATCGAGCTGACGCCGGTGGCCGTATTGGCCGCATAAGGCGTGTCGGTGAAGGTTATGGGCTCGGTGACGCCGACGTAACTTCCCTGATCATAGTGGACTGTGGGATCGACGCCGAACTTCTGCTCGGCGCAAGCCACCAGCACGATAGCCAGGCCCAGGATGCAAAAAAGAGGGCTTCGAACATCTGCCCTTCCATGAGGTAATGCGCAAGTCATTGACTAACTGCCTCAACTGTAGCCGCGTGGCGGGAAATACGATCCGGCTGTGATCTACTACGTTTTGGCCGGAAACAAAAGAGCCGATCGCCCGTTGGGCGATCGGCTCTTTTATCTCGACGGCTCAGTCGTCAAAGGTGCGAGGATCGTGGAGCCAGCTAAAATTGATCGTGTCGAGCTGCGCGCTCGGGTTCGAATTGCCCGGAGCCATCGGCCCAGGAAACGAGGAGTTCGGCCCTAAGTAGGTGATGCACTCGCCGGTGCGCAAATGTTGCGAAGCGCTGCGCATGATCACGGTCTTGTCACCATGTTTGATGGCGTAGCACTTGCTCGAGCCGCCGCAAGCTGTGGGGTCGGCGCCAACGACGCCGCTCACGCGCACATTCTTGCCGTAGTGCGCCATGGTGACGTCCTTACCGGTCAGTTCGGCGTAGGGCACCGGCTGGTCCACGGCGTCGATCGTGAAGCCCTCAATCTCGGTGATCTGGGGATGGCCGCTGAAAAGCTTGATCGCCTTGACGTCGAAGCTGACCTTCTGGCCGACCTTAACGTTAACGGGCAGCTCAGCTGTCATAAAGAGCTGGATCGCCACATCGGAGTCCTGAACCCAGAACTGGCGGTTAGCGCGCTTCTCCGTGTTCGTGACGTAGCTCGTCGCGATGACGGTCGCGCCGCTGACCGGCATGGCCGTCTCGAAGCGCTGTCCGTCATACGAACATTTCAACGGCTCCCCGGTGCAAATGAACAGCTCGGGGCAGTTTTCGTTGGTTGCGCAGTTCGAGGTGTTGTTGGGAACGATAACAAAAGCGTCCCAAATGGCCTTAAGGCCGGCCGACTCAGTCAGCGCATCGGTCGTCCAGCTGCCGCCGTCGTGCGGGCCGGCGCCGCCAATCTGACCAAAGAAGGTCGCGTTGAGCGTGCAGTCCGGGCTGGTGTTGTTGGTGTTGTTGGTGTTGTTGGTGTTGTTCTTCTCCTTGGGATCATCTCCGCCACATCCAAAACCAAGCGCGCCAGCCACGAGCACAGCGAGCGCCGCGTGCCCCAAAAATCCTGCCTCAAATCGCATTCCCATCGTCATTCTCCATCGTCGATTGCAAAAAATGCGGCGCGAAGCCAGACCACGCGCGCGAACCAGTGTGTTGGCCCCCTTGTACGCCGCCTCCAACACCGCCGTCAACTCACCCAGGCTGGCGAGCCTTTCATGCGGTTTTGCGCCACGCGAGAGCTGTGTTAGCTTTTACAGGTTCCGCTTTTCAGTTGTAGGGAGAACACGTGGCCCACCGCATCAAGGAGCGTGCTATGAAGACTCGTCTTGTCACCCAGTCGGAGTTCTCCGGCTTCAATCAATTTGGCCCCTCGCACATGAATTGGGCTGGGCGCAACTCGCTCGCGGCCCATGTTGTCAAGGGCCTCGAGGATTCGCCAAGCGCCAGCGCGCTTCGCGCCTTTGGCGCTCGCGTCGACGAGCACAGCCTGCTGCGCTTGCAAATCCACAGCTACGAGCTCCAGCCCACCAACGCGCTGCTCGTCGCCGCCGATCGCAAGGTCGACGTCACCTACTCACGCTTTGTCGGTCGCATCGAAGACGAGCCCACCCTCTTTGGCGCGGCATCTTTGCGCGGCCAGGCCGCCCAGCGCCTGCTCGACGGCCCCCTGTCGATGCCCGTAGCCTCGGTGACCAACGTCGAGCGCATCGAAGAGGCCATGCTGCTCCAGTCCATCTTGGCCGAAATCAATGCCGGCCACTTGGCCGACATCGAAACCCTCGGCTTCAATGTCCACTACCAGCTGCTCATCGACGACACCGCCGAGTTCATTCGCCAGATGACCTACGATGCGAGCCTCAAGAGCTTGCCCACGCGCTCCGAGCTCGAGGAGCGGCGCAAGCATCTGCAGGCGCTGATGCTCGGCTGCATCTACCGCATCCAGGGCCTGTGCCCCGACCCCACCGACGAGCACCTCGAGCTGCGCACTGCCCTGCTCGGCCCCTTCGCGATCCAAAACGATCGCATCACGGCCTACCACCGCAACAACCGAAAGCGCGGCCGGCCCAAGGCCCTGGCGCCCGAGATCGACCCCGCCACCGGCGAGTTTGCCGACGACCTCGATGAACCCGCCCCCGGTTGATCGCCCCGAGGCCGCCAGCTCCAAGAATCTGGCCCAATCCAGCCCCGGCTCGCCGGGCGCACCAAAAAAATGGATTGGAGCACGTGCCCCGAGGCCACCAGCGTCGACACACGTGCTCCAACCCACTTTTTTGTAAATGCTAATTTAAAAACAGGTGCTCCAACCCACCTGCCCGGCGCTGCCAGCGTCGCCAGATCTGCGCCAACCCGCATTCTTGCCGCGGCCGGGCGCAACACGCCAGCTCCAACCCACAATCCCGGCGCCAGCGAGCGCGCTCATCCGGTATTGCGCATGCCGGCGGCCACGCCGTTGATCGTGATCAGCAGCGCATCACGCAGCCTGTCGCTGTCGGGCGACTCCTCGCGCACGCGGCGCAAGAGCTCGACTTGCAAGACGTTGATCGGGTCGACATAGGGGTTTCGCACGTCGATCGAGCGGCGCAAGACTTGATTGCGCTCGAGCAGGCTGTCGCGCTCGACGAGCTCGAGCACGGTCTTGACGGTGACCTCGTAGCGCTCGCGCAGCTCCGTGCCCAATCCCTGCAGCTCGCGGGGCACGAGCACCTCGTCGTAGAGCGCGGCGATGCGCATGTCGGCCTTGGCGAGCACCATCTCAATCAGATCGATGGTCGACTGAAAAAACGGCCACTCGCGGTACATCGCGCGCAGATCGTCGATGCGCCCGCGCTCGGCCATCTGCTCGAGCGCCTCGCCAGTGCCCAGCCAGGCCGGCAGCAGGTGGCGCGTCTGGGTCCAGGCAAAGATCCAGGGAATGGCGCGCAGCGACTCGACGCCGCCGCCGCTCTTTCGCCGGGCCGGCCGGCTGCCAATATTCAAGTCGCTGAGCTCGACCTCGGGCGTCGCCGCACGAAAATAGGGCACGAAACGCTCGTCGACGCGCACCACGCCCCGATAGGCCGAGCAGGCCACGTCGGCCAGCTCCTGCATCAGCTCGCGCCACTGGGGCTGCGGGCTGGCCGGCGGGCTCAGCGTCGCCTGCAAGGTGGCCGTGGTGTAGAGCTCGAGCGTGCGAAGCGCGATGCCCGGCATGCCGAACTTGGCCTGAATCATCTCGCCCTGCTCGGTGACACGCAGCGTGCCGTCAACCGAGCCCGGCGGCTGCGACAAGATCGCCAGATAGGTCGGCCCACCGCCGCGGCCCACCGAGCCGCCCCGGCCATGAAACAGGGTCACGCGCACGTCGAGCGCATGACAGACCGCCACGATCTCCTCCTGGGCGCGGTAGAGCTCCCAGGCCGCCGCCAGGCGCCCGGCGTCCTTGGCCGAGTCCGAGTAGCCGATCATCACCTCCTGGCGCCCGCCGACCAGATGGTCGCGGTACCAGCCAATGCCCAGAAGCGAGCGCAAAACGCTGCCGGCGTTCTTCAAGTCCTCGGCCGTCTCGAACAGCGGCACCACCCGAAGCTGGCCGACAATACCTGCCTCTTTTTTGAGCAACTCGACGGCGAGCACATCGGAGGCGCTCGCGGCCATCGAGATCACGTAGGCGCCAAGCGAGGCCTCCCCAAGCTTTGCCGCCACCCGAAAGGTCTCGAGCACGTCCATGACCTGCTCGCTACCCTTGAAGTCGTGTGGAATCAGCGGGCGGCGCCCCTCAAGCTCGCGCACCAGGAATGCGACGCGCTCGGGCTCACTCCACGCCGCATACGAGCCCATGCCCAGATAGCGCGTGACGGCGTCGAGCGCCTCACTATGGCGCGGCGCCTCCTGGCGCAAGTCGAGGCGCACAAAACCCAGCCCAAAGCAGGCCAGCCGGCGCAACACGTCGAGCAGACGCCCATCGGCCAGGCGCGCGAGGCCCGTCTCGCGAAGCGAGCGATCGCACAGCTCGAGCACGTCGCAGAGCTCGTCGGTGCTCGTATAAATCGCGTCCGCAGACACCGCGCGCCCGCCAAGCAGGGCCTCGATGTGCTCGCGCGTTGCACCAAGGCGCTCGCGCACCCCGCGCAAGAGCACCCGGTAGGGCTCGCGCACCGGGCCGACCGCCTCGCGCAGCTCCTCGCTGCACACCACCACGCTCAGCTCGTTTCTCAGCGCGTCGATCTCCTGGTAGAACAGCTCGGCCGCCATCCAGCGCGACATCAGCACCACCTCGCGCGTGACCGCCGGCGTGACGTTGGGGTTGCCGTCGCGATCGCCGCCCATCCACGAGCCAAAACGAATCGGCGCCGCCGGATGGGGCAGCGCGCGCCCGGTGTGCTTGACAAGCGCCTGATCGACGTCGCGCAAGAAGCGCGGCACGGCATCCCAGACCACGCTCTCGAGCACGACCAGCCCGCCGCGCGCCTCCTCGATAGGGGTTGGGCGCGTGCGCCGCAGCTCGTCGGTGTGCCAGGCCGAGGCGATCTCGCCGCACAGCTCCTCGATGCTCTGCTGGCGCTCGGCTGGCGTCAGATCCGGCCGGTCGCGCTGGCCTAAAAGCTGCTCGATGCGGTTGTATTTTTGCTGCAGCGTGCGCCGCATCACCTCGGTGGGATGGGCCGTAAAGACCAGCTCGACTTGCTGATTGCACACGGCCTCAAAGAGCGCGTCGGCCTCGACGCCCTGGGCGCGAAGCCGCCCAAACGACTCGTCACAGGAGCCGCGCTGGGCCGTGGCGTGCGGATCGCGCTGATACTGACGGCGCCGGCGCACCCGGTGGTGCTGCTCGGCGATGTTGGCCAGCGTCAAAAACTGCGCAAAGGCGCGCGCCACCTGCACGGCCTCTTCATCGGGCAGGCTCGCCAGCACGGCGCGAAGCTCATGGAAATCCTCGCCCTGCTTTCGGTGGGCCTGCTTGCTCAAGATGCGCACGCGCTCGACCACCGCAAACAGCGCCTCGCCGACCTGCTCTTTGAGCGTCTCGCCAAGCAACGAACCGAGCAGGCGCACGTCGTCGCGCAGGTCCACGTGCGGATCGATCACTTTGTCCGTCTTCATTGGCTTTGCCATGTAATAGTGTTTTTAGCGCTCGACCTCACCGCCGGCCTTGATCCAGGCAGCGAGCCCACCGACGAGGTGGCGAAGCCCCAAGACGCCGCCTTCACGCAGCCGCTCCAGCGCCATCGCCGAGCGCTCTCCGAAGGCACAGTACAATACGGTTGCCCCCGGCGCTGTCAACAAGCTCGCGCGAAGCGCACCGCCCGCGCCCATCACCTCTTCGAGGCGCGTGTAGGGCAGATGCACCGATCCGGGCAGATAACCGTCACGCGCGCGCTCGCCAGGCTCGCGCAGATCGACAAAAACTAGCCCCTCGCTCGCCACGGCGTCCTCGGCGCGCAGCATCTCCTGGGCTGCGACCCACTGGGACTGGGCCAGCCCGATCGAGCGATTGGCCGGCACGGCCACGTCCATCATTTTGGGGTTGGGCAACTTGAGGTTATCCATGATCGCGGCGTACTCGGCCGCCGAGGCGACCTGCAGGCGAGGGTTTCGCGCCCGCTCACTGGCGATGGTCGAGACCGTGTTGCCGCGGTAGTCGTGCGCCGGAAACACCAGCGTCTCGTCTTTTAGCCTGAGTAATTTATTGAAAATCGAGTCATAGGCCGCCAGCGGATCGCCGTTTTGAAAGTCCGTGCGCCCGGTGCCCTCGATCAAGAGCGTATCGCCGGTAAAGACCCGGTCGGCCATCACAAAGCTGTACGAATCATCGGTGTGACCCGGCGTATACAAGACGTCGAGCTTGAGCCCGTCAACGCCAATCACGTCGCCCTCGCGAACGCGCATCGAGACCACGTCCGCCCCACTTTGCTCGCCCATCACCGTAATGCAGCGCGTGTGATCGCGAAGCGCGCCCAGGCCCGTCACATGGTCGGCGTGTATGTGGGTGTCGATCGCCTTGACCAGGCGCAGATTCAAGCGCTCGAACAGGCTCAGATAGGTCTGGACCTGCTCGAAGACCGGGTCGATGATGATCGCCTCGGCGCCTGCGCGCCGGGCGATGACGTAGGTAAACGTGCTGGAGAGAGGATCAAAGAGCTGCTGGAAGATCATCGCAAACGCTCCAGGTATCAGGCCATTGCAAACGTCTTGGCGAGCGACACTCTACACCGGCCCCAATCGGCACCGCAAGCCAGCGCCCTGCCCTAGTGCAACCCGCTCTCCGTCGGTACCGTGGCCACAAGCTCCTGCAAGGCGTCAAGGTTGGGCGGCTTGGCCATGTGGCGCGAAAACCCGGCCTCCTTGGATTTAAGCACATCGGACGGCATCGCATAGCCGCTTAGCGCCACCAAATAGATCGAGCGCAGCTCGGGGTCAGCGCGCATGGCCCGAGCAACGGCAAAGCCGTTCATGCCCGGAAGCCCGATGTCACAGAGCACGATCGCTGGCCGACTGCGGCGCGCCATCTCGATGCCCTCGTCACCGCTGTGCGCGACCTCGACCTCATGGCCGCAAAGATCCAACACGATGCGCAGCGTCTCGGCGACATCGACATTGTCCTCGATGATCAGCACCCTGCGTGAGGCGCGCGAGCGCACAGCCGGCTCTTTCGCAACTTCGACGCTCGGACTCTCATCGAGCGGCAGCCAGACGCTAAACTGCGCGCCCTTACCCATGCCCGGACTCGTCGCCCTGACGCCGCCCTCGTGCAGCTCGACGAGCCCCTTGACCAGCCCAAGGCCCAGGCCAAGACCGTCGGCCGAGCGGTCCAACGAGGCATTTGCCTGCATGAACGGCTCGAACAAGCTCTCCACCGTCTCGGGCGCCATGCCCACGCCGGTGTCGCTGACACGAATGATCGCGCGGCCCTTCGCAAGCTCTTTGGCCAACGAGAGCGTCGTTTTCCCCCCGTGCAAGGTGAACTTGGAGGCGTTTTGCAGCAGATTGCCGACAACCTGCGCCAGGCGATTCCAGTCACCACAAACGAACACGGGCTCGTCACACAACTCGACCACGAGCTCGAGGCCATTGGACGCAAAAAGCGAGCTGTGGTCCTCGGCGGTTCGTCGAATCAACTCGTTCAAATCCACACAGCGCTTTTGCAGCTGGATCTTGCCTCGGTTGACCCGGGTCACATCGAGCAGATCGTCGACGAGGCGAGCGACCTGATCGACCTGACGCTCAATCACGGCGCGACTTCGACGCGCCTGATCGCTGGTTGGCGCCACGCGCTCGAGCACGTAGAGACTATTCTTGATCGGCGCCAGCGGATTGCGAAGCTCGTGGGAGAGCACGGCCCAAAAGCGGTCCTTTCGCCGGTCGGCCTCGCGCAGCGCCTCCTCGGCGCGCGCACGCTCGAGGCGCATCCAGATGCGCCCGGAGAGCTCACTCAACAGCTCGATCTCGTCAGCTCCCCAGGTGCTGGGCTGCGGGCGGTGCACGATCAGCATGAATTTCCAACGCCCGTCGCTCAGATAGGGCGCGATCAGCTGCGAGCCGATCCCAAAGGACATGATCGCCTCGCTATGAGCGGCGGTGCGCACATCACGCGCGACATCGGCGATCGCCACCACCGCGCCGGCTTTGAGCGAGGCGATCATGGTTTCATCCATGAAGTCGGCCAACCGATGCGCACCGAGCACCGGCGCCAGACCGTCGCTGTTGCGATCGTAGATCGCCAGCGCCTCGGTGGCGTCGTCGTCGATCTGGGCGAAGGTGGCATGCTCCCCGCCGAAGTGGCGCCCGATCTTCTCGCCGACCGCTCCCATGATCTCCCTATCGGTCGAAAACTGCGCCAGATCGGCGTTGATCTCGGCCATGAAGGTCAAGTCGCGCTCACGGCGCTTGCGCTCGGAGATGTCCTTGAACACCACGCCGATTTGGCGCTTGCTTGCGACCCCAAAACGAAACGCATTGACCTCAAACCAGCGATCCATCGCCGGGGCATAGCTCTCGAGCTGGACTGGCACACCGCTCAGGGCGACCTCGCCGTAGACCCTGAACCACAAACCGTCCATGTCGGGAACCAACTCACGAATGGTCTTGCCCACCGCGTCGGCGAAGCCGGAATGGCGCTCGAAGGCTCGATTGACCTTCAAATAGCGATAATCGATCGCCTGGTCGTTGTCGTCGAACACCACTTGCAGCAGGCAAACGCCGCTTTCGACCGATTCGAACAAGGCGCGAAACAGCTCATCGGTTTCACTGTGCGCCACTGCTGCCTGATTTCGGGCGAGCGCGGCGGCCATCAGATCGCAGATCGCACCAATCAAGTCGAGCGCTGCCTCGGTGAAGTGCACGTTCTGGCGCGATCCAAAGGAGAGCGTGCCAAGCATCTTGTCACCCGCAAGCAGGGGATGACAGACATAGGCACTGATGCCCGATACCCGGATCGCTTCGGTGATTGCGGCCGTCGATCTCTGGACATCGCCGATCACCATCGTTTCGCGCGACCTGGCCACCGTGCCGCAGACGGTGTCCTCAAGGGCGACCTGGCCGATGGCCGTGAGCTGCTCGAGGCTATAGCCATGGCTTGCCGCCAGCTGCGCCGCCCCATCGCAGGCCACCTCGAAGTGCACGTAGGCATCGAGATTGAGAATCGGGGCCAGGCGCGAAAAGAGCTGATCGAGCATCTCCAGGGGATTCCGTCCAGCGAGCAGGCTCGCGGCCGTATCCGAGAGCAAGGCGCGCCGCTGCAGAACGTAGTCCTTCTCGCTGGCGATGGCGATCGCGCCTTCCAGCGCGCCATGCTCGCCGGCCAACGCCGAGAAGGAGTAGGTCAGCCGCGGGTAGCTCTGCTGCTCGCTGGCGAGCTCAACGTCGACAAGCGGGCCGCTGCCCCGTGCGACACGCTCGAGGTGTGCTTCGAGCTCGCCGCTCAGGTGGGGCAATCCGGCGGCCAAAGGCTTACCCAGCGCGCTCGCGGGCTCATGGCCAAGCACCAAAGCAAAGGCGTCGTTGAAGAGCAGCGCGCGCAAAGGGCCCCAGGTGACAAACATCGGCTCGCAGGAGGCCAGCATGATGTCCACCGCCGTTTGCAGGGCCATCGGCCATGCCTCGGCTCTTCCCAGCGGCGTCGCCGACCAGTCCACCGATCGAATCAATTCCTTCATGGAGCGCATGCGATTGACCACTGTGCGGTCGCCTAACAGGCAATTCATCAACTCATCTCTTGTTGTGCGTTCTGGGGTCGTGCGTGTCGCCTCGCGACTCAACATCCAACCACGAAACAACCAGCCCAGCCTCGTAACATTTCAGGTGGCGCGTGGTTTCATCACCTGAGCGAATTTTTTGGTCGGAGCAGACTATCACAACCCGCCGGTATGTTTAACGCAAAGTTCGCGAAAATCGACGAAAATCCCGCGCCAAAGCAAACGGCGATTGGCGACGCCAGACGCACAGCGCCGGTACCATCGTGATCAAGCCCAGCGCCGAAGCCGTGCCGATCACCCACTCGTCGAGCGCGCGGCTGCCCTCGACAGGCTCGCCCTGGATGCGCGCGAGCAAGGCGTCGATGTTGTTCGTCGAGCGGTTGGCAAGGGTCATCACGCGCGCGACGAGCTCGATGTCGCGAAGCTCCTGCTCGGAGTTTCTGGCCAGCGCCTCACGCTCGAGCGCCGGGTCGATGCGCGCAAAATCGGCGAGCACGCGCGCTCGAGCGTAGGCCAAAGCCGAGCCGGTGCGCGGCTCGAAGGCGTCGGGGTCCAGCGCATAGAGGCGCTCGACGGTCGCCGCCGATACGGCGACGTGCTCGGCCCAGCGCGAGTGCACGAACCCACAGAAGCGACAGGCGTTGGCCGCCGAGACGGTGACCATGACCATCTCGCGCATCTTCGCGCCCAGGCGCTTGTGTACCCAGATCGCGTAGATATCCGGCGCGCGCAGCGCGAGCAGCACCGCGTCGGTGGCAAACTCGTTGAGGCGAAAGTAGCGCTTTCGGCTTGCGCTCCACGGCCGTCCAAAGTTCGGTGATGATGCGGCGCTCTCCATAATCCAAACTCCCGCTCATTCGGCTCATTGCGCCGAGCCAACCCAACCTGCACACCGATCAAAGCTAATCACCCGAAGGGTTTGTCGCTCCACGAGCCGGCCGTAGATTCAAGGGCCTAACACGATGTCGGCGCGGCCTCATCGATGCGCTGCTCGCTGACCCCAAAAGAGAACCCCATGATGTCCCAGCGCTTCAAGACCCTCGTCGACGTC
Organism: Lujinxingiaceae bacterium; assembly: GCA_013697635.1. Classification (GTDB taxonomy): domain Bacteria; phylum Myxococcota_A; class Bradymonadia; order Bradymonadales; family Bradymonadaceae; genus JACCWM01. The sequence goes on from JACCWM010000201.1 coordinate 151,071, forward strand.
TACCAAAACAGCACCCGTCAGTTCGCCGATCGCCAGCTCTTCGGCACCAAGGGCGAAGGGGGCTATGCGTGGACGAGCTATGGCCAATTCGCCCAGCAGGTCGAACACTTTCGTGGCGCGCTCGCCACACTCGGCGTTGGCCGAGGCGATACCGTGGCCGTGATCTGCGACAACCGCGTCGAGTGGGCCGTGGGCGCCTTTGCCACCTACACGCTGGGTGCGCGCTACTGCCCGATGTACGAGGCCCAGAGCCCCAAGGATTGGGAGTTCATCATCGCCGACAGCGGCGCGCGCGTGCTGCTCGTCGCCAACGAGACCATCGAGCGCCAGGTGCGCCCGCTGAGCGAGCGCATCGAAGCGCTCGAACACGTGGTCTACTTCGACGGCCCGCGCGGTCCGAACAGCTTCATGCGCTTGCTCGGCGTCGGTATGGAGCAGCCTCACCCGCTCGTCGAGGTCGATGAAGACGAGATCTGCGCGCTGATCTACACCTCGGGCACCACCGGCGATCCCAAGGGCGTGCTGCTCAGCCACCGCAACATCGTCTCCAACATCGAGGCCGTGCAAAGCTTTGAGATCGTCAGCCCCGAGGACGTCTCGCTCTCCTTTTTGCCCTGGGCGCACGCCTTTGGCCACACGATCGAGCTCAACCTGCTCTTCTCGGCGGGCGCGGCCATGGGCCTGGCCGAGAGCATCAAGACCATCCCCGACAACCTGCTCGAGGTGCGCCCCACGATCCTGCTCGCGGTGCCGCGCATCTTCAACCGCATCTATGAGGGCGTGCACAAAAAGGTCGCCGACGAGGGCGGCGTGCGCCAGCGCCTGTTCAGCGCGGCGATGAACAACGCCGAGCGCCTGCGCGACAAGCAGGAGGACGGCGGCCACGCCGGCATCTTGACGCGCACGCTCGACAACATCTTCGAAAACGTAATTTTCAGCCGCATTCGCGAGCGCTTTGGTGGCCGGCTGCGCCTGGCGATAAGCGGCGGCGCCGCCTTGAACCCGGCCGTGGCCCACTTCATCGACAATCTCAACATCACCGTCTTGGAGGGCTATGGGCTCACCGAGACCGCCCCGCTGATCAGCTGCAATCTGCCCAACGCCCGAAAAATCGGCAGCGTCGGCCGCCCGATCCCCGGCGTCGAGGTGTTCATCGACACCTCCAAATCCACCGAAGAGGGCACCGGCGAGGTGTGTGTACGCGGCCCCAACGTGATGGTGGGCTACCACAACCTGGCCGACAAGACGCGCGCCGTACTCGACGACGAGCACACCTTTCGCACCGGCGATCTGGGCCACATCGACGAGGACGGCTTCTTGTGGCTGAGCGGGCGGATCAAAGACGAGTTCAAGCTCGAAAACGGCAAGTACGTCGCCCCGAGCGCTTTGGAAGAGCAGCTGCAGCTCTCGCCCTTCATCGATCAAATCATGCTCGAGGGCCAAAACCGCCCGTTTGTCGTCGCCCTGATCAACGTCGCCAAAGACGAACTCGAAGAATGGGCCAAAGCGCAGGGCGTTTCGAGTGAGAGCTCGCTCGACGACGACGCCGTCAAAAAGCTCTACCTCGACGAGATCGTCCGCTTGAGCGCCGACTTCAAAAGCTACGCCAGGCCGCGCACCGTGCTGCTCGTCGACGATGAGTGGACGCCCGAAAACGGCATCCTCACGCCCACGCTCAAGCTCAAGCGCGCGGTCGTCGTCGAGCGCTACAAGGAGCGCCTCGACGCCCTCTACGCCTCGAGCAAGTGAGCGCGCGGCGTAGAGGGGCAGATTACTCCTCGCGCTCGAGCAGGTTATAGACGCTCGACGAGAACTGGTAGAGCCCGTATCGGCCGGCTGCAATCAAGATGTCGTCGCCGTCGATGACGATGTTGCCCGGCCAGCCGGTGGTCGGAAAGTAGGCCTGGGGAAAGGGCTTTTTCGGGTCGCTCGTATTGAACACGAGCAGGCCGCTGCCAACGCTGAAAAGCGCGCGACCGGCATCGGCCTGGCGCAGGCTCGCCCAGTCATCTAGGACCACGTTGGCGTGCTCTTTGAAATTCGCGTCGGTGGCATCAAGGACCGACAAGCGGTTTAACGTAGCCTCGTAGTGCACGTCGTAACCATACTGGTGACTCCACATCGGCCCGTGGCTGACCAGGAACAAACCCTTGCCATCAAGGGCGACCGACTGCACCCGGCGGTCGGCAAAGCAGCGCCGGCCCTCGAGGATCGCCCGATCGCCCTCGATGCGCACGCGCGCAATGGCGGTCTCGACATAGCGCTCACCGTAGACCATGTCCTGGGTATAGGCGCGATTGCCATCGATCTCGAGCAGGCGGCCGGGCACGTTGATCTCGGCCTTGATCGATGGCGAGGCGGTGTTGGTCAGGTCGATCTGCTTGATGAAGTGGCGGGAATAGACGCGCCCGTCGCCCTCGATCGTGGTCGGGCGCTTGTACGAGAAGTACAGCGACTTGGCGCGAGCAAGCACGTTGATGCCTTCGTCGGCTGCAGGCATCTCGACCGCATCGCGCAGCACGGGCGCGCCTGGCGAGCTCAAATCGAGCACACGAAAGCGGTACTGCGACCAGTAGCGCCTCAGCTCGTGGGTGGAGCACTCGCGCTCGGTCTGCAAAACCGTGGAAGTTTCGACCTCGACACAGTTGTACTTGTCATTTTCTACCGTGCAGCCCTGGAAACTACCCAAGCAGGTCTCGGCGCCGCCGTTGAGCCGCTCACAGGTGATTCCACCAAAGGTGTATGTGCAAGACGGGATGCCGAAACTACCGTCCTCGTCCGTAACACCTTCGCATTTTTTGCCGTCCCTGGCACGGGTTCGGCATTGCTCCAATTGCCCCATCGATTTGCTTTGCGGCAAATATTCGACGAAGACCAGCGCGTGCTCGAGGGCCAGCGGCACGAGCGGGCTACCGCGGTATCCACAGTCGTAGCAGTCATCGAAGCTCGGATAATTGTTGATCTCGTGGTTCGAATCGAAGGTCTCGGAGGTCCTGAAATCGGCGACCTTGGTCGGCTCGGCAGGATTGCTCAAGTCATAGACGCTGAACAAGGTGCCCTGCGCGTTGGCCGAATTGATCGGGCCGCGGTGCATGGCTACGATGTGCGTGCCGACACGCGCGATCGAGGCGTTGGCGTTGATCTCGATGGTGGCAATGGGCAGCGCGATGTCGGGATGCTCGTTGGCTGCGATGACCTCAAGCAGCTTGGGCGCATTGCTTTGCCTGTGCGACCAGTAGTCCCACGAGCGTGGGGCTTTGACGCGTACGCGGTGCTCCCCAAAGATCAGCACGTCGGTGTAGTTGGGCGCAAGCTCGACGCTGCTGATCGCAACCGGCGCGTCGGGGTCTTGCACATCGTGAAATGCCAGCGAGGTCTCCGAGAGATTGGCGGCGACGTGCTCGTCGGCCAAGAAGCCGCGACGCACCCGGGAGGGGTGATCCATCACACCGCGCGCGGTGAGCGTGGTCTTGGAGAAGGTGAAAATCTGCACCGCCGAGCGGTAGCCGGTGAATGTGGCCGACTCGGTGTAGCCGCTGAAGGGAAGCAGCACCAGGCCGGTCTCCTCGACGCCGTCGGCGTCTTGCACCGAGACCGCTCCCTCGACCACGGAGAAGGCGCGGTGGTCCCAGTTCGCCTCCGACCAGCTCCACTGCGATTCAACCTCTTTTCGGGCGATCAGCGGCTCGGCGTTCTCCAGATCGGTGATGTCGTAGAGGCTCACGGCCAACGTGCGCCCGTCCTCGTCGTTGACGCCCACGCCGATGAGGCGCTCGTCGTTCTCAACGGCGCGAAAAAAGTCGTTCCAGCCCGAGACGGCCCGAGACGATGAACTCGCTCTTCTCGGTGACCTGGCCGGCGTCGGTGATCTCGAAGGCATGGAAGGGATCGACCTGAAAGTAGGTCACAAAAAACGCCTTGTTGCCCCGAAACAGCGTGGCGTGC
>JACCWM010000028.1 GCA_013697635.1 Lujinxingiaceae bacterium
CGGGCTGCCCCCTCCAAATTGGGCGGCAGCATCATACGTCAATTGTCTGGTTTGCATCGTTCTTCCTCCTGACGAGGGGGTCAATTCCTCGTGTCGTCAGGGGGGCAATTTCTCATGTCGCCTAACACGGGGCGATCGTCCACAGGTGCCCACGAATGCGCTCGCTTAACCGATCGGAGGGAACTGTGTTGCGGGTGTTGTTTCTAAGCATGGCAAACCCAATCGTAAGTGATTAGTATGCTCTGGTTTCGCACCGACAGCCCAAGATACCACGATCAACTACACCGATCATGACGAGGAGCCCGATGAGTCTCAAAGAAGATTTCGAAAGTGCCGCCACTCGCGTCAAAGGCCTCAAGAGCGCCCCATCGAACAGCGACCTGCTCGATTTGTATGCACTCTATAAGCAGGGTACCGAGGGCGATGTACAAGGAAAACAACCCAGTCGCCTCAATCTTCGCGACCGGGCCAAATACGATGCATGGGCGACACGCAAAGGCCTCACGCGTGACGACGCCATGCAACGCTACATCGAGCTCGTCGACAAACTCACCTGAAAAACCTGACGGTTAACACCGAGAGCTTCATGAGAACACGTTGCAACCGGCTCATCCTGATCGCCTGTACGCTGGCCCTGGGCGCATGTGCTCCCGACGCCCAGGGCGTCGATGACACAGCGATCGAAGCCGACGTGGCCACGAGCTTTGACGACGCCGATGTCCTGGCTGTCGACGAAGTCGGCGCCGCAGACGGCGTCGCCCACGATATCACCCTGAGCGACGACGCTTCGGATGCCCAATCGGACGCGCAGCCCGACACGGGCCCAATCCTGCCGCCGCGTCCCTGGGATGTGACCGCGCGCGGCCCGTACAATATTGGTCACCGCACCACGCATATCACCTATGCGCCGCGCGCCGAGCCGCAGATTGAGCGCAAGATACGCCTCTCGGTCTGGTATCCGACCCACGCCACCGAGGGTGCTGTAGGCCGCTACTACGGCGGCATGCGCCGCGGAGCCGTGTTCAGCAACGCCGAACCGGCGCGCGACGAGCCCATGCCCGTGCTCGTCTTCTCGCACGGCAACTCGAGCTTGGCCGAGCAGAGCTACTTCATGACCGAGTTCTTTGCCACCCATGGCTGGCTGGTCATCGCCCCGGACCACACCGGAAACACGATCGGCGATAACCAGGGCGCGATCAACCTGATGAGCGCCGTCTACCGCCCACAAGACATTTCGGCCAGCCTCGATTGGCTCGAGGCCCTGGCCGCAGACGATCCGCTCTATGGGCTGGCAAGCGATGATGAGATCGTCTTGTCCGGCCACAGCTTTGGCGGCTTCACCACGCTTGCTGCCGCCGGAAGCGGCTTCATGGTCGACGAGGCCGAGGAGCAATGTGCGCTGGGCGAGATTTCGGCGAGCTATTGCAGCATCTTCACGCCCGAGCATGTCCAGATCTTTCGCGACGGCTTGCACGATGCGCGCATTGGCGTGGCCATTCCCCAGACGCCGGCCGGCGCCCAGATCTTTGGCGAACGCCTCGACGCCATTACGATCCCCACCTTGCTGTGGACCGGCTCGATGGATCGCACGCTTCCCAACGAGCGCGAAGGAGACCCGATCTGGCAAGGACTGCGCGGCGAGGAGCACTTGCGCATCGATTTGACCCACGCCGGCCACTTCACCTTTTCGAACATGTGCGAGTTGCTCGGCACGATTGAATCGGTGCGCGACGACGGATGTGGCCCGGAGTTCATCGACATCTTCGAGGCCTTCGGCGTGATCAACGCCTACTCACTGGCCTTCGCCCGCCTGCATTTATTTGGTGATACCGCCGATCGCGCGCTGCTCAGCGGCGAGCGCAAGCTGATCGACGCCATGGTGCTCTCGGACAAGCGCTGACTCCGGTAGAAGGGAGCGACCCGAGCGGGTCGCTCCCTTCTGCCGGGTTTCAATACCTCAAGATCATCGCAACGCGCCCACTCTTGGCCAGCGAGCCGTTATCGACAAAGGCGACCTCGCCGCCCTTCTCGATGACGGCTTCAATGAGCTCGTCGATCACGTCGTCGATCACGTCGGGCGCGGCGACATCATCGGCCGGCGTCAAGACCAGGCCGGAGGCGTCAAGGCGTGCGGGATACTCGAAGCCGTCCTCGACGATAAGCTTTGCTCCACGTCCTTCCTGAGCCAGTCGCCAACAGACGCCAACGGTGGTGACTGCCAGCTGGGCTCCAACTGCATCAGACAACTCCGTGAGCACCGCCTGACGGCTCGTTGCCAGGTAATCAGCGACCGCTGGCCCGACTCGCTTGCCGAGCTCGTGATCGGAGACCTTGTCGTAGTTGCCCTCAATGGTGCCAGCCAGCCAGCCCTTGTGCTGGGTGACTTCGTCGAAAAAGGCATGATAGCGGCCGATGCCGGCGATGAACAGCGGGCGGCGATCGTTGAGAGCGCTCTTGCCAAAGGCGGCGTCGACCTGGCGAAAGAACTGACGATGACGCTCATCGCGATGCGCCGACTTGCTCACACCGATGCCACCGGGCAGCGGCGCGGAGCCGCCGGGTCCCTCGTGGACCATGGGAAATCCCTCTTCCTTGATCTCGAGGATACTGTCATGCACACCGTCGTAGAGGCGGGTGTGCTTCTCGCTCAAATGCAGCAACCAATACGACGGGCTGCGATTGAGCGTGTAGACGAGATCGCGCGTGGCGAAGGTCTCGTCGACGACGACGCGCTCACGCACCGCAAACGGCAGGTAGTAGATGCGCGCCATATCGGCGTTGGCAAAGAGCGCCAGACCGTCGAGGGTGTTGTGGTAATCGATCTGGTCGCTGAGCTCACCGAGCCGGTCGAGGACCACCTGGGCATCGCGCTTGCCAAACTCCGATTGCAGACGATCGGCGGCCTCCTTGAGCAACTTCTTGACGCGAATCGGATCCTGGCGGTTCTCCGGAGACATGCGATAGGTCGGCAACAACACCGAAACACAGGGATAGTTGCGAACGGATGCAAGCAATTTAACGTCGTTCCTGTTCATGGCACCTCTTCCATACGGGTGAAAGTTCTCTTATGAAATCAACAACCTACCCAACAACCTACGCGATCGAACGTATTTCCAACTCACTTACCAACCGGGCTGTGCGTACTCGCCGGGGATGACATCCATGAGCAGGTCGAAGTGCATGCCGCGCCCACCAAGGGCGCGCTCGACGACGAAACGAATGCGGCACTCCCCCGGATTCAACGCTTGAATGAGCTGCTCGGAGTGATCGTGCACCTCGCCAAAAAATCCGCAGGTCGATGGGGTGAGCGCGACCTTTTTTGTGGTCACGTCACCGCCACACAACCAGGCTCCACCAACGGTTGGGAACAATGCTACGTCGTAAACCTCGCCCTGAGCGAGCACGGTGGTGGTCTTACTGCGTTGACCTTGTTGATCGCGCACAAACACCGCCGGTGTCAAGTTGTCGATTGCCTGCTCGCCGACAAAGGAAAACACCAGCGCCTGTCCATCGGACTCAGGGCGCAGCACGACGCGTCCGTTGATACGCGGAGTCAGCGTCAGCCGATTGCGAAGCTCGTCGTAGCTTTTGAACTCCACCGAATCCTGGGGATCCATGGTGATCGGATACTTTCCATAGCCTCGCAAGGCCTCACCCTTGGCGTTGAGCTTGACCAGGTTGAGCGCGAGCTCGAGCTGGGTGGGATCGCTGAACACATAGGCGCCGGGCTTGTCATTTGTGCATCCGGCGTAGCGTGAATAGGGCGCGATGCCCTCGAGCAGGCGGCCAAGTCCAACGCGGGCGACCGGCTCGACGTGCACATCGAAGGTGTCGATGAGCACTTCGCCTTCGATCTCGACCTCGGCCTCAAGCTTAACCGTACCCTGTGCCAGGGCTTCGACGACGATCTTGGCCCCGTTGACCGTGCCGATGCGCATGGGCTCGATCGCGATGACTTTGAGTGCGGTTTCATCGAGTGATCGTGCGCTGATAATCTTAAGCGCCACGTGTCCCAGCGCGCAGGCGCCGCTCTCTTGGTCGCAGGCATACTCGTCGTTTTGAGGACCGACAAGTGTGATGCCCGACTTCCAACCCATGGCGAGCCCGTTGACGTTGTCGGCAAAAAACAGGCCGTTGTCGCTATTGGGAGAGAGCGCTTGGGGTGCATCGCATGCCGCGCAAAGCGCGAGAATGCTCGCCAACAAGAGCGCGATGGTGGGCAAGGAGGGTAAGTGGAGATCTTGCGATTTGATGAACGTCACGTCAGACCTTGAGCTTTGGCCATGGCCAGGCGCCGGGCGCCTGGCTGAGTGCGCCATCATAGAGATTGATGGAGCTTGCCTCAACCCTTATCGGCGAGGCTCGAGCGACAGGACATCTTGTCTCGATCTGGGCTGATTTCTCAGCCCAGGCTCTACCCGCAGGGCTATCGATGCTTATTTCTTATCTCATTGACAACACAACGGGTGCGCCCGAACAGGTGTATGAGCCCAAGGGAGCTTATGAACGAGATGGGTTGTGGGAAATACCACACTGTGGGGTTGTTCTTGAGCTTTCTTATGGCCGTGAGCGGCTGCACCCAGGGTGGTGTGAGCAATGCGCAAGACGGCAGTTTGCTGGGCGGTGCCACCGTGAAGTTCTACGCCTGGCCCCCCGTGGAGTCGACGCGCATCAACTGGGTATGGCCGGCTTCTTTTCGTCTCGACGACGCCGACTATGCCACGACGACAGCCGCGTTGAGCTGGGACGGGGCAAACTACGGCTTCGGTGCTGAGGGATCGTGTGTCAATGGCGTCAGCGAGGTCTTGCCAACCCATCGCTGGTATCGGGTGCGCGTCGATCGCCCAGGATTCTTGCCGGGCATCTTCTATCGCTACCACGGCGGCTACGAGGACCAGTGCCGCTACTTTCAGTGCGAGAGCGGTCAGTTTGCCAACGGCAGTTGCAACACGCAGCACTTTGCGTTGTGGCCAGAGAATTCGGTTCACCCTCGGCTGCCCGATCTGATCGTCGACGACCGCGACCTCAATGAGCGCTACTGGCAGTGCGCACGCATGCCCGGCAGCGCACCGGATCTAGTCGGCATCCGCGCCGCCGTTGGCACGGCCAACGTGGGCACCGGTGGTTTGCACCTCGAAGGGATCGACTTCGATCCTGCGACGCCCGAGGATGCCCGGATCATCCAGCGCATCGACTGGTCCGATGGACGCCTCGACGAGCGCGAGCTGACCAGCGCGGCCTTCGAGTTTCACCTGACCCATGACCACATTCACTTTCGCGACTGGGTGCGCATGGAGCTAATCAGCACGCGCTCGGAGTGCGACGATCGCGGCCAGCGCCCGGCAGGCTGTGCTCAGGGCAGCGGCGGCAAGATCTCGTTTTGCATCATGGACCTGGCGCTCTTCGATGCCGAGATTCGCGACATCTACGACGGCCAACGCCGCTACCCCGATCCGCCCGCCTGCGACAGCCTGCAGCAAGGCCTGACCCAGGGCTGGAAGGACGTCTACTCGGCGCGCCTTGCCGGGCAATCGATCGTGGTCGGAACGGCCGCTGAGCTGCCCGGGCTCGAACAACGCTACTGGCTCGAGGTCGAGGTCGATCCCAATGAGCGGATCATCGAGAGCGATCGCTCCAACAACTTCTCGCGCGTCGGCGTTGATCTGCCAAGCGACCTCACGGCCTTGTGCACGAGCTCGCCGGATCGCCTCGACTGCTCCATGCCCCGAAGCCAATACACAAGCTTCGAGCAGCGCCACCAATGCCCCCAGTATCTGGAATTTCTTCAGGCGATGTAAATTGTGCTCAACCAAGCGGCGCGCCGCCAAACCGATAACTAACTAATTTTATTCATGAAACCTTTGCCTTAAAGGCCTGCTGTCCCTACAATTGACCCACACAAAAACATCCTGGAGGAAACTTGGGGGGATTCTTCAAGCACGAGGCGTGCAAACGCAAAAACCCAGACTGCCGAAGCAGTCTGGGTTTTTTAAGAGTTTGACTATGTATCAGACCGGGCGAACCCGGCTACTGATTAGTCAAGCGGTACAACGTTAACCGCTTGCAGACCCTTGGGACCTTGCTCAACCTCGAACTCGACCCGCTGGGCCTCACGAAGGCTCTTGAAACCGCTACCCTGGATCGCGCTGAAGTGACAAAACACGTCATCGCCATCGGGTTGCGTCAAAAAACCAAAGCCCTTGTCATCGTTGAACCACTTCACTGTACCTTGAATCTTCCTGGACATTCTTACATCTCCTGCAATGCTTTTGAGGAGTTCACCTGGTAAGGCTCACTCACGATAGAACGGGTTTTCACCCACAATAACTGCCGATCCGCGATAACGAACCGACACCTGACAGCCGACACTGCTCGTTTAAGCGGTGTCCGAAAATCTTCGACGAGACACACTCGGCGAGACTTTAGAAGTTGACGGGGTTCAGGCCTTTTAAGGCCTGAGATTAGTCAATCGGTACAACGTTAACCGCTTGAAGCCCCTTGGGACCCTGCTCGACTTCGAACTCGACGTCTTGCTCCTCGCGGAGTGACTTGAAGCCGTCTCCTTGAATTGCACTGAAATGACAGAACACATCATCTCCGCCGGGTTGAGTCAAAAAGCCGTAGCCCTTGTCATCGTTGAACCACTTCACCTTTCCCTGAATCTTCTTGGACATTCTTACTTCTCCTGCAGTGCTTTGGACGAGTCGTACTCTAGTGCCGACTCACGCCGATATTACGGGTTTTCACCCACAAAACTAACAGCTGGTCCATCAAGGGCATTCCGGCACTTGATGCCAACCGAATTCACGGTCCACACGTGGCCTCTCTGACCCCTTTTCATCGCTTTCCCTTGGCTTGCTCTTATCAGCCCGATTGGGAAAATAAAAGCGTGCTATGGATGGGCGATGGTCAGGTGTCATGAATGGCGTTTGCATGAACGTGACCCACCATGGCAGCTTGTATTTCAAATTGCAATACCAATAAAAACTTTTTCTTAACCACGGTTGGACCAGTCTTTGCGCGAAGATTGCCGTTTTGGAGCGTGTCCGGGTGAAGTTTCTTGTAAGTGCGCGTCAAACGTAATAAAGCTGGCCAAAGCGTGGCCGTTTTGGTTTAAGCAGACGCGCGTTTACCCGCATTGGAATTATGTCAGAGCAGCCAAAATCCTCGACTCGAGCCTCCAAACTGGCCGTATTACTCGTACTCACGGTGATCACGTGCGGTGTTGCAGCATGGACGGTTGTCAATGTCTCCGGGCTCAACGAGCCCGACCCGGCGATGGCCCAGGATTTCGCCAAATACTTCCAGCGCCGCTGCGTGCGTGACACCGCCAACGAAGGCGCCTGCCGCGATGTGATCGGCTTTCATCACCGGCGCTGCTTCAAGCAGACATCGCTCAAAGAGTCGCCCGACTCGTGGGGTTCGCCCTACGTTTACGACCGCGATGGCTACATGCAATGCATGCGTGAGCATCTCACGAGCGCCTAGACGCGCTCTCCGAGCGCCATCCAACGCTCCAGCGAGGCTTCGAGCTCTCGCTCGAGGGTGAGCTTCTCTTCGTGCAGCGGGGCGACGGCTTCGAAGTCATCGGCGCTGGCGATCATCGCTTCGTTGATCGCCTCGAGGCGCGCCTCGATCTGTGCGACGCGCCGATCGAGAGTTTCGAATTCGCGTTGCTCATTAAAGGAGAGCTTTGCGCCTTGCATGGTCTTGGCAGGCACTGAAACGGCCTTGGTGACCGTCGCGGGCATCGCGGCGCGGGCGCGTTGCTCGTCGCGGGCGAGGCCTTCGCGCTCTTTTTGGCGCTCAGCCCAGAGCGTGTAGTTTCCGGGAAACTCGACGACGCTCGAATCGGGCTCAAAGCTGAGCATGTGCTCGACAGTGCGGTCGAGAAAGTAGCGGTCATGGCTGACCACGAGCACCACGCCCTCGAAGCTGTCGAGGTAGTCCTCGAGCACCGAGAGGGTCTCGACGTCGAGATCGTTTGTGGGCTCATCGAGCAGGAGCACGTTGGGCTGGCTCATCAAGATGCGCAGCAAGTACAGGCGGCGCTTCTCTCCGCCGGAGAGCTTGGCGATGTAGGTCCACTGGCGATCGCGGTCAAACAAGAAGAGTTCGAGCATCTGGGTGGCGGTCAAAAATCCATCGCTGGTCGGGATGCGATGGGCGATCTCGGTGATGTAGTCGTGCACGCGCATCGACTCGTCGAGCTGCATCGACTCTTGGTCGTAGTATCCGATCACGACCGTGGCGCCGATCTCGACGCTGCCGCTGTCGGGCTGCACGCGGCCGGCGATGATGTTGAGCAAGGTCGACTTTCCGGCACCGTTGGGGCCGATGATCCCGATGCGGTCGCGGCGGGTGGCGAAGTAGGTGAGATCGCGAAGCACGGTCTTGCCGTCAAAAGCCTTGGAGACGCCCTCGATTTCGATGATTTTCTTGCCCAGTCGACTCTCGAGCGTGTCGATCTCGACGCGCTGCTCGTCGCGCGCATAGCTCGTGTTGAGCAACTCGTGGGCGCGGTCGATGCGCGATTTGCTCTTGGTCGTGCGCGCCTTGGGTCCGCGGCGCAGCCACTCGAGCTCGCGCTTGGCGAGCTGCGAGCGCTTTTGCTCTTGCTGGGCCAGCGAGGCCTCACGATTGGCGCGCGACTCGAGAAATGCGCTGTAGTTGCCGCTGTGGCGGTGAACCTGGCCATTGTCGATCTCGAGGATGACATTGGTCACGCGGTCGAGAAAGTAGCGATCATGGGTGATCAGCAAGAGGCCGCTCTGTCGCTGCGCGAGATAATTCTCAAGCCAGGCCACGGTGGTGACGTCGAGATGATTGGTCGGCTCATCGAGGATGAGCAAATCGGAGGGGCGCATCAGCGCACGCGCAAGCGCCACGCGTTTTTTCTGGCCGCCGGACATCGCGCCGACCAGGGCCGTGCAGTCTTCGATGCCCAGTTTTGTCAGTGTGGTCTTGGCGTCACTCTCCAAAGTCCAGCCGTTGACCCGGTCCATCTCTTCGCCAAGCGAGGTCACGCGCTCGACCAGGGCCATCGAGCCCGTGGCGTCGAGCTCGAGCGCGCGGCAGGCCTCTTCATAGGCGCGCACGATCTGAAAGGCCTGGGGCCCGTCGCCCAAAACGGCGTCAAGCGCGCTCAGATTGTCGTCGAGCAACGGATTTTGTGACAGATACTCGATTCGGGCATCGCGTGAATAGGTGACCTTTCCCGAGTCCTGGGCCTCGATGCCGGTGAGGATGCGAATCAGTGTGGACTTTCCTGCGCCGTTGACGCCAATGAGGCCGACCTTCTCGGTGTCGGCGATGCCAAAGGACACCTCTTTGAAGAGGCTCTGGACGCCATAGGCTTTCGACAAATTTTCGGCGGTCAATACGATCATGGTGATCTACTACTCGAAGAACGCTGGATGGCGTAAGGAATGCAAAATTGAAGTTTTCCCCGCCGGGGGGTTATACTCGCTAAGCCAATCAATCGTAAACCTGACTGACACAGTATTTAATGAGGCCGCAATGAGGCAGATGAATTCGCTGGTAGGCTTTGCGACGATCGGTGCGCTTTTGAGCACGCTCATGATTGGGAACGCGCATGGCCAGACGATCATTCGCAATGACAGCATGGAAGACAACTTCAGCGGACGCATCTCCACCGCCGAGTTGACCGCCGGCGAGATGTATCTGGCAAGCTTCACCATTCCCGAGGACTGGCTGCCCGTCGAGCTGCTCGGTGTGCGCGTGGTGATGGTCAAGGACGACGCCAGGCCCAACTTGAATTTCTGCGCGCGTTGGACGATCGAGGTTTTCGAGGAGACAGCCGCTCCGGTCGAGACGGCCACCTGTTCGGAATTGGGCTTTGGTTCCGACTTCAATTACAAGCCGCCGGGCTCGACAATCTATTCGATGTCGAATCAATTTCAGGCGGATCCGCTGGGCTTTCAGGTACGCGGCGACTCGAACAATCTGCAAGACCTGCGTTTCTCGGCGATCAACAACAACCCTTCTTTGGGCGCCACGATCAACCCCGTGATGCTCAACAAGACGCGGGTGCGCGTAGGCATCAAGGCGCTCGACTTGAATTGCCAGCCGGCAGGCACTGCCTACCCGCTGCTGGTCACCGACAATGATGGCGAAAGCGCCACCTACAATTTTCTTTACGGCTACCTGGCCGGCGTCTGCCCGGCCACTTACCGCCATTTCTTGTGGAGAGAATTCGCCAAATTATTGAGCCCGGGGCAGACTTCCGGCGACTTCGTCATTCGTCTGATCCTCAATCGTAACGAGCCAGGAAACGGGGGCGGCGACGTGGGCGTGGGCGAAGACGTGGGCGTGGGCGAAGACGTCGGGACCGACGCAGGCGGCGATGCCGATGCCGATCCGGCAATAGCCGATGTCGGCTCGGATCTGGGCCACGAGGACGACGCCTCTTCTTTGGCGGATACATCTTCCACCGAAGAGGTCGGCGTTGTGCCGGATGCGAGCACCGGCACGCCGGCGGTCTTGGCTGTGACGAGCGTTTCGCCCTCCAGCGGGGTGAATACAGGCTCGACCAACGTGACAATCCTGGGCCGTGGTTTCTTGCCGGGAGCCCAGGTCCTCCTCGGCGCGGAGAACATCGGTGTGACGGAGACACTCTCGGAGCGCATTCGCGCCGTGGTACCGAGTGGCTTGCAGCCCGGCACCTACGATCTGATCGTGACCAATCCCGGCGGCGCCAGCGCCCTGCTCGCCGAGGCCTTTTCGGTGACAAGCACAAATCCCGATGTCGGTGAGGATACGGGTACGACCGCACCGACGCGAAGGCCCGGCGGCGTCGATAATGGTTGTGGTTGCAAGATCGCTCGCTCCAATCCGACCTCGCCAGCGCCGTTGCTCGGCTTGCTGGCGGTGCTCGGATTGCTCGTTGCAAGGCGGCGAAAGGGTTGAAAAACCGGCGCTTAGCGCTTTAGAGCCCAAGCTCCAAGAGGCGAATCCAATAGCGGCCCGGGGTGTGATAGAGCACCCGAAAGCCGCAGCCATCCTCCAGGGGTGCCAGGGTGCGCACAGGCCAGTCGCTGGCCGAGGAATTCTCGTTGCCGAGCTCGACGTTGCGTGCGCTGCGCCCGCGGCTGTGAATCAAAACGAGCTTTTGGCCGTCGGTGACCAACAGGTGCTCCTCGCTGGTGGCAGCAATTTGGCGGCGAGCCTGCGGGTGGCTGCGCAGCGACAGTTGGAAATCCGGTGCGCCGGGTTGAACGCTGATGGTGGCGTTGGCATGCTCAATGACGTCGAGCGTGCGCACGACGCCGGCGCGGTTGAGCAAGAAGAGGCGATCGCCCTGCCCGCTGGCCAGGCGCACGCTGGTCGCGGCGATCACGTCATCATCGGGATTTGAACCGTCCAAGCCTTCATGTGCGCGCTCATGGCGAGGGCCTGGGTGCCAGCCGTCCTCGCTTTGGCGAAGGGTAATGAAGCCGCGGCGCGTGATCACGTAGAGGTTGTCGGCAATGCTCGATGCGAGCAAATCGAGCGGTGCAAAGTCAGGACACGCACCGGGCGCGGGCTGACAGCCGCTGCAACTCTCGGCATCGAAGCCTGGCTGCTGACAGGACGTTTGGCCAAGGCAGGCCGAAGAGATCTCCTCATCGAGAATGCAGGCGCCGCACGTCGATAACGCGTCGGCGGCGACGTAGGCACGAAGATAGTCAGCCAAGCCAAAGGGCGAAGCCTGGCCGGGGCACCACGTGGGCTCGAGAAGACCGTCGGTCGAACAATGCCGGCTAAACACTGCGGCAAACACCTCGAATTGCGTGGCTGCATAGACCGTTGCGTGCTCGGTGGGTTGAGCAGGCTGCAGCAGAGCGCGATGTTTGCGCCTGTAGGACGCGTCCGAGACGAAGCAGCCCAGCGTGTGGATGGGGTCGTCGGGCTGAGAGGAGCCGGGAGCTGACAGGCTCAGACCATCGGCATACGCGGCGACGCTGTAGCGGTGGATGGTCGTGCGGTCAATGTCTAGCAGCTGCGCGCTGAGCAGGGCCTGGGCGCCCGGCGCCGATGGGACAGTGGCCGCAAGTGGCCGAGGTTCGAGCTCGGTGTCGGTGATGCTGACAAAACGCTCGTCCATCGAGGTGCCGGCCAGATCAAAGCGGGCATCGCCCGCGTAGGCGGCAACATCGACGCTCAGCATGATCGGGATCACCGGGCCGTCACTCTCCCACTGCGTGGTCCACTCACAGCCGTTTAAGAGATCGCGATCGAGGTCAAAGCGCCCTGCCGGGCAAATCGGCTGCACGCTGCAGACCAGGCCGGCGACGCTCTCCTGGCAGGATTCGCCCGGCTTGCAACGATGGCCACAGGCGCCGCAGTTGGCGCTGGTGGCAACATTGGTCTCGCAGCCGGAGGCCAGCTGCCGATCGCAACTCTTGAAGCCGAACTCGCAGGCGACAAAGCGGCAGACTTTGTCGGCGCAGACACCGCTGGCATTGGGCAGCTCGCAGGCAAAGCCTTCCAAAGCGCTCAAACAGCGCACAGGGACAGCCTGGCCGACCTCGAAATGGGCATCCCAGACGTCGACGCCCGCCTCGGGGTTGGTATCGCTGCCGGGCACGACGACGCCAGGGTGGACGATGAATGGCGGATGGTCCTCAGCGCAGCCCAGGATTGCGAAAATAAAAACCAGCCCGGCGCCAAGCCGGCCTGCAGCCGCGCTCACATTGAGCGCCGGTACTGCCCGCCGACCTCGTAGAGGGCGTGGCTGATCTGTCCGAGGCTTGCAAAGCGCACGGTGTCCATGAGCTCGGCGAAGATGTTGCCACCGTCGAGCGCGACCTGGCGAAGCGCATCGAGTGCGCCCTGAGCGCGCTCGGCGCGCGCCGCCTGGAAGGCGTGCAAGTTGGCAAGCTGGGTCTGCTTTTCCGCGTCGGTGGAACGGATCAGCTCGAGCTTTTGCGGTGTATTTATGTCGGCCCCGGCGGCCAAAAACGTGTTCACGCCGATGATCGGCAGCTCGCCGGAGTGCTTCTTGAGCTCGTAGTGAATCGATTCATCCTGGATCTTGGAGCGCTGATACTGATTCTCCATTGCGCCGAGTACGCCGCCGCGCGAGCTGATGCTCTCGAACTCGCGAAGCACAGCCTCTTCGACCAGATCCGTGAGCTCCTCGACGATAAACGATCCCTGATGTGGATTCTCGTTTTTGGCCAGGCCGAACTCCTCGTTGATGATCAGCTGGATGGCCATCGCCCGGCGAACGCTGCCTTCGGTGGGCGTGGTGATCGCCTCGTCGAAGGCATTGGTGTGCAAGCTGTTGCAGTTGTCGAAGAGCGCGAGCAGCGCCTGCAATGTGGTGCGGATATCGTTGAAGTCGATCTCCTGGGCGTGCAACGAGCGCCCGGAGGTTTGAATGTGATACTTGAGCTTTTGCGAGCGCTCCTGGCCTTTGTACAGCTCGCGCATCGCCACGGCCCAGATACGGCGCGCGACACGACCGAGCACTGTGTACTCGGGGTCCATGCCGTTGGAGAAGAAGAAGCTCAAGTTGGGCGCGAAGTCGTCGACGGCCATGCCGCGCGACAAATAGTACTCGACGAAGGTAAAGCCGTTGGCCAGGGTGAAGGCGAGTTGGCTTATCGGATTCGCGCCTGCCTCCGCGATGTGGTAGCCGCTGATCGAGACCGAATAGTAATTTCGGACGCGCTTTTCGACAAAATACTGCTGGATGTCGCCCATCATCTTGAGGGCAAACTCGGTCGAGAAGATGCACGTATTCTGGGCCTGATCCTCCTTGAGGATGTCGGCCTGCACCGTGCCGCGCACGACCTGCAGGGTCTGCTTGCCAAGCGTGGCGAGTTCCTCCGGGTTGGGCGCCCTGCCCTCGCGCTCGGTAAAGAGGTCGACCTGCTGATCGATGGCCGTGTTCAAGAACATCGCCAAGATGATCGGCGCCGGCCCGTTGATCGTCATCGAGACGCTCGTCGACACGTCACACAGATCGAAGCCTGCATACAGACGCTTCATGTCGTCGAGCGTGCAGACGCTGACGCCCGAGTTGCCGACCTTACCATAGATGTCGGGCCTGGGATCGGGGTCCTCGCCGTAGAGCGTGACCGAATCAAAGGCCGTGCTCAAACGCTTGGCTTTCTCGCCCTCGCACAAATAGTGAAAACGGTGGTTGGTGCGCATCGGCGTGCCTTCGCCGGCAAACATGCGCTTGGGATCCTCGTCGCGACGCTTGAACTGGAAGACGCCGGCGGCAAACGGGAAGCGCCCCGGCACGTTCTCCAGGAGCTGCCAGCGCAAGATGTCGCCCCAGTCGCGGTAGCGCGGCAGCACGACGCGCGAGATCGGCGTGCCCGAGAGTGAGCGCGTCTTGAGATCGACCTTGACGACCTTGTCGCGAACTTCAAAGGCGTAGTGCTCCTGAGCGTAATCGGACTTGAGGGCCTCCCAGCCATCCAAGAGCTCTCGGCTCTCGCGCGTGAGTTGGGCTTGAACGCCGGCCAGCGCCTCGTCGAGCGCTTCGACGACCGGTTGATGCCCGCTAGCCAACAGCTCGCGTGCGCCCTGAAGGCGGTAGGCATTGCTTGCGAGATCACCCTGGGCCTCGGCCGCTCGTCGATAGTCGCGGCAAATCTGGGCGATCTCGGCCAGATACCGGGTGCGCTCGGCCGGGATGATCGTGTGGGCCTTGGCCGTAATCGGGCCGCTGGCCGTCCAACGCGACTGCGCCGGCTTGCCCAGCACGCGCTCCATGATGGCCAGATAGAGCGAGGTGACGCCGGTGTCGTTGAACTGGCTGGCAATAGTGCCAAAGACCGGCAGCGTATCGTCCTCGACGCTGTAGGGGATCTGGCGGTTTCGACGCACCTGCTTTCGAACGGCGCGAAGCGCGTCCTCGCTGCCGCTCTTCTCGAATTTGTTGATCGCGACAAAGTCGGCGAAATCGAGCATGTCGATCTTTTCGAGCTGCGAGGGTGCGCCGAACTCGCTTGTCATCACGTAGAGCGAATGATCGCAGTGCTCGACGATCCCGGCGCTGCCCTGGCCGATGCCGCTGGTCTCGAGGATGACCAGATCAAAGCCTGCCGATTGCAGCACGCGCACGGCCTCGTCGAGCGCGCCCGAGAGCTCACTTTTGCTCTCGCGCGTGGCCAGCGAGCGCATGTAGACGCGGCTCGAATCGATGGCGTTCATGCGGATGCGGTCGCCCAAAAGCGCGCCTCCGGACTTTCGCCGCGAGGGGTCGACGCAGATCAACGCCAGGCTCTTGTCCGCAAAATCGAGCAGAAAACGCCGGATGAACTCGTCGGTCAAGCTCGACTTGCCGGCGCCACCGGTGCCGGTGATGCCCAGCACGGGCGCCAGGCGCGCGGGCTTGGGCAGCGCAAGCTCGGCGAACAGGCCCTGCTCGGACATCGTGATCGCACGCGCCAGCGCGCCGGCCTGACGGCTTTGCACGTCGGCGGCCGACGGACGGCCAAGCGCGACGGGATCGTAGTCGGTGAGCGCGATCATCTGGTCGATCATGCCCTGCAAGCCGAAGGTACGCCCGTCCTCGGGGCTAAATATCTTGGCGATGCCATAAGCCTCGAGCTCCTCGATCTCGGAAGCCACGATCACGCCGCCGCCGCCGCCAAAGATCTTGATGTGCCCGGCGCCGCGCTCTTCGAGCAGGTCGTACATGTACTTGAAGAACTCGAGATGGCCGCCCTGATAGCTCGAGATCGCGATGCCCTGCACGTCTTCCTGGATCGCGGCGTCAACGATCTCGGCGACCGAGCGGTTGTGGCCCAGGTGAATGACCTCGACACCGCTCGATTGCAGGATGCGACGCATCACGTTGATCGCGGCGTCATGGCCATCGAAGAGGCTCGCGGCGGTCACAAAGCGCACGGCATTCTTGAGCGGCGAGGAGCCGGGGGCCGTGGAGTCTTGAACAGCGGAGGCGCTCATGGTGTTTATCCGGGTCTGGGTATTGTTGGGCGTTTGGGCCACGTGTTCTCTGGCCGAATCCTAAACAGATGTCGGGCCAAATGACAAGGTTGGCCCGCCCCAGCCGGTCTAAACCGTGACGACGAGGATGCTCGGGTCGACCTCGACCTGGATGAGGTTCTCGATCGCCATCAAGGTCCCCGACATCGAGGCCGGACAGGTGCCGCAGGCGCCCTCGTAGCGGATCATGAGCTGGTCATCGACCAGTCCGACGATTTGCAGACCGCCGCCGTCGCCGGCCAAGAAGGGCAGGATGTGGATCTCGAGCACCTCGCGAATCATGGGGATGCGCGGATCGTCGAGTCCGGGGTTATCCTCAAAGCCTTCGACGACCAGACCCGAGCTTGGCGAACCGATCGCTGCCAGCGCATCGTCGAGCGTGGCGGCGCGAATCGGCACGGCGATCTCGCGCATCAGTTCGGGCCAGGGGGCGCCGCCGTCTTGGGTGACAGTGATCCAGCGATCGGCAAAGTAGACCGAGATCACATGCTCGATCTCGAAGATCTGGGAGGCAAGCGGCGTGTCGACGGCGTCGTCGGGGCCCTCGAAGGAGCGCGTAACGAAGCCGCGCGTGATCGGCTCAGTGAGCACGAACTTCATCGCGTTGGGATTGGGGGTATGCTCGATCTCTGCAATCTTCATCTGGGTCGCTCTCGGTTAAAACTCAGTTACCAAGCGGGTCGTGCTCGCCCTCGGTGGAGGCGACGCTTTGTTGTTCGATGGCGGCGTGCAGCGCGTGCCAGGGCAACACGGCGCATTTGACGCGCTGGGGCAGCTGGCTGACGCCTTCAAAGACGGTCAGGTGGCCCAGGTGGTGCTCGCCTTTGGCGTCGAGCTTGCCGGTCAAGAGGTCGCGAAACTCCTGGATCAGGATCTCGGCGTCGGCCACGCTCTTGCCCTTGACCTTGACGGTCATCATTGAGGCGGCGGCCTTGCTGATAGCACAGCCCGAGCCGGTGAAGCCGACGCTGACGATCACGGCCTGCTCGTCGACGTGGGCATAGATCGTGTAGTTGTCGCCGCAAAGCGGATTGTCGCCGTGGGCCTCGCGATTGGCGCCCTCGAGCGGGCCAAAATTGCGCGGCTTGCGGTTATGGTCGAGGATCACCTCCTGATAGAGGTTTCGCAGATCAGTCATGCGTCGAAGATCTCCTTGACGGTGTAGAGTGCTGCGACAAGCGCCCGGATGTCGTCGAAGTTGTTGTAGAAGGCAAACGAGGCGCGCGCGGTGGCGGCCACGCCCAGGCGGTTCATCACCGGCTGAGCGCAGTGATGGCCGGCGCGAATCGCCACGCCCTGGTTGTCGAGGATCGTGCCGACGTCGTGGGGGTGAACGCCCTCGAGCTCAAAGGAGAGCACGGAGGCTTTGTGGCGCGCGGTGCCGATCAGGCGCACGCCGGGCACGCCTTGAAGCGCCTCGGTGGCGTGGGCCAAGAGTTCGGCTTCCCAGCGGGCGATGCGCTCGAGGCCGATCGCGTTGATGTAGTCCAGCGCGGCGCCGAGCGCGACGCCCGAGGCGATCGAGGGCGTGCCGGCCTCAAATCGGTACGGGAGCGCATTGTAGGTGGTCTTCTCAAAGCTCACGCTGGCGATCATGTCGCCGCCGCCCTGGTAGGGCTGCATCTGCTCGAGCAGCGCCGTCTTGGCATAGAGCACGCCGATGCCGGTCGGGGCATAGATCTTGTGGCCGGAGAAGACGTAGAAATCGGCGTCGAGCGCCTGCACGTCGACCGCCATGTGCGGCACGGCCTGGGCACCATCGATCAGCACCACGGCACCCTTTTCGTGGGCGAGACGGATGATCTCGGCCACCGGATTGATCGTGCCCAGCGCGTTGGAGACGTGGTTGACGGCCACCAGGCGAGTGCGCTCGTTGAGCAGTGCCTCGTAGGCTTGCATGTCGAGCTCGCCGGCGTCGTTCATCGGGATGACGCGCAGCTTTGCGCCGACCTCGTCGCAGACGATCTGCCAGGGCACGATGTTCGCGTGGTGCTCGAGCGCCGAGACGATCACCTCATCGCCGGCTTTGAAGTGCTTTCGCCCGTAGCCGTGGGCGACGAGGTTGATGCCCTCGGTCGTGCCGCGAACGAAGATGCACTCGTGGCTAAAGGCTGCGTTGAGATGTCTGGCGACCTTCTCGCGCGTGGCCTCGTAGGCGTTCGTGGCGCGCTGGCTGAGCGTATGCACGCCGCGGTGCACGTTGGAGTGCTCGGCGGAGTGATACCAGACGATGCGGTCAATCACTGCCTGGGGGATCTGGCTCGAGGCGGCGCTGTCCAAATACACCAGAGAATGCTTGTTGATCGACTGCTGCAGTATTGGGAAATCACGGCGGATCTCCTCCCAACTGCGCTCGGGCGCTCGTGAAGTCTCAGTGAGCATTGCCGCTTGTCCTCTCCATGATCGTCTGCTCGAGGCGCTCTTTGAGCGAGTCGACCTTGATTTTCTCGACGACCTCGGCCGCAAAGGCGTAGGTGAGCAGGTTCTTGGCGCTCAGCGGATCGAGGCCGCGACTCTCCAGATAAAAGAGCTGCTCGTCTTCGAGTTGGCCGACCGTGGCGCCGTGCGAGCAGACCACGTCGTCGGCCAAAATCTCGAGCTGGGGTTTGGTGTCAACGGTTGCGCGACGGCTCAAGAGCAGGTTCTGATTGAGCTGCTCAGAGCGGGTCTGCTGGGCGTCGAGGCGCACAAATATCTTGCCGTTGAACACCGTCTGGCTCTTGCCGTCGGCGATGCACTTGTGAAGCTGGAAGCTTCGTGAGTTGGGCCGCGCGTGGTCGATTGCCGAGTGGGTATCGGCCACCTGGTCGCCATCGACATAGGCCAGGCCATCGAGCGTGCAGTCGATGTTCGTGCCCTCAAAGAGCGCGTAGGAGTCATTTCGGCTGAGCTTCGCGCCCAGAGCGATCGCCGTGGAGTGATAACGGCTGTCCGAGCTCAAGTTGATCAAGTTTCGGGCAATGTGAAAGGCCGCGGTGCTCTCGCGCTGGACCTTGACGTGCTCGACGTGGGCGTTTTTACCCACGGCAATCTCGTTGACGACGTTGGTGAAGTAGACACCCTGGCCGTCCAGGCTCACGTAGTCTTCGACCACGGTGAGCTCGCTGCTCTCTCCGGCGACGATCAAATTTCGCGGATGCGTGGCAAAAGCCGCCTCGCCTGCCACCGAGAGGTTCAAGATGTGAACGGGGTGCTCGACGACGACGTTTTTGGGCACGAGGATCACTACGCCGTCGTCAAAAGCGGCGCTGTTAAGCCCGTAGAAGTAGTCGTCGGCAAACCAGCGGTTTTGACCCACGTGCTCGCGCACGCTGTCGAGCTTGTCGCTTGCGCCGAGCTCCTTCCAGGTCGAGACGACCACGCCTGCGGGCAGATCGAGCACGCTCGAGAGTTCGGGTACATGGTGGCCGTTGACAAAGAGCAGCGTCGATCCTGCCGACTCGGGCAAGCGGTATTCGGCGAGCTCGGTGGCGTCGGGCAGACGCACGGGGGCGGCCCCAAAGCGCTGATCGGTGAGCGGGCGCAACTTCGTAAAGCGCCACTCTTCATGGCGCGTGGTGGGCACGTCGAGCGCTTCGAGGCGCTGAGCGCACTGCTTGCGATAAGCAGTCAACCAGGCCGGACCACCGGCCTGGCCGGCGTCGAGCGCATCGAGAAATTGTTGGACGAAGGCGCTGCGCCCTTCGTGGTTGATTGCGACGCTCATGCTGCTCCTCGTGATTCTTCCACGATCCAATCATAGCCGCGCTCTTCGAGCTCGAGGGCGAGCTCCTTGCCACCGCTCTTGACCAGGCGGCCAGCGACCATGACGTGTACGAAGTCGGGCGTGATGTAGTTCAACAGGCGCTGGTAATGCGTGACGAGCACGATGGCGTTGTCGGCGCGCTTGAGCTGATTGATGCCTGCGGCGACGGTGCGAAGCGCGTCGATGTCGAGGCCCGAGTCGGTCTCGTCGAGCAGGCCGAGCTTGGGCTGCAAGACGGCCATCTGCACGATCTCGTTGCGCTTCTTCTCACCGCCGGAAAAATCGACGTTGACGTTGCGGTTGAGAAAGCTCGGGTCCATCTCCACGATCTTGCAGCGCTCGCGCACCAGGTCGTCGAACTCGAGCGGGTCGAGCTCGTCCTCGCCGCGCGCCTTTCTGGCGGCGTTGTAGGCGGTGCGCATAAACGAGGCGTTGCTTACGCCCGGGATCTCGACGGGGTACTGAAAGGCCAGAAACAGTCCGGCGCGTGCGCGCTCGTCGGTCTCGAGCTCGAGCAGATCCTGGCCATCGAAGCGCACACTGCCTGCCGTGATCTCGTAGGCGGGATGGCCCGCCAAAGCCTTGGCCAGGGTGCTCTTGCCGCTGCCGTTTGGCCCCATGATCGCGTGGACTTCACCGGCGTTGACCACCAGGTCGACGCCCTTGAGGATCTCAACGTCGCCGGCTTTCACATGTAGATTCTTGACTTCCAAAAGCATGTTTTTCTCGTCTCGTGTTTAGGCGCTTTGCGCGCTCAGCGTTCAGCGACGGCATCGGTATCTCGAAAAAGGGTGGCGCGGGCTTAGCCGACGCTGCCTTCGAGCTTGATGCCGAGAAGTTTCTGGGCTTCGACGGCGAACTCCATGGGGAGCTCGTGAAAGACCTCTTTGCAAAAGCCGTTGATGATCATCGAGATTGCATCCTCTACGCCGATTCCGCGCTGCAGAAAGTAGAAGATCTGGTCCTCGCCGATGCGTGAGGTCGACGCCTCATGCTCGACCTTGGCCGTCGGATTCTGCACCTGGATATAGGGGAAGGTGTGGGCCCCGCAGCGATCGCCAATCAGCATCGAGTCGCACTCGGAGTAGTTACGCGCGCCGTCGGCGCCGGGCGTGATCTTGACCAGGCCACGGTAGCTGTTTTGCGAGACGCCGGCGGCGATGCCCTTGCTGATGATCGTGCTGCGCGTGTTCTTGCCGATGTGAATCATCTTGGTGCCGGTGTCGGCCTGCTGATGATGGTTGGTCAAGGCCACCGAATAGAACTCGCCAATCGAGTTGTCACCCTTGAGGATGCAGCTCGGATACTTCCAGGTGATTGCCGATCCGGTCTCGACCTGGGTCCACGAGATCTTGGAGTTCTTGCCCTCACAAAGCCCGCGCTTGGTCACGAAGTTGAAGATGCCGCCCACGCCGTTCTCGTCGCCGGCGTACCAGTTTTGCACCGTCGAGTACTTGATCTCGGCGTCGTCGAAGGTCACGAGCTCGACCACCGCCGCATGCAGCTGGTTGGTGTCGAACTGGGGCGCCGTGCATCCCTCGAGATAGCTCACGTAGGCGCCCTCCTCGCACACGATCAGGGTGCGCTCAAACTGGCCGCTGTCCTGGGTGTTGATGCGAAAATAGGTCGACAGCTCCATGGGGCTCTTGACGCCCTTGGGCACGTAGACAAACGAGCCGTCGGTGAAGACCGCCGAGTTGAGCGCGGCATAGAAGTTGTCGGTGTAGGGCACGACGCTGCCGCAGTACTTCTCGATGAGCTCGGGATAATCTTTGACCGCCTCGGAGAACGAGCAGAAGATCACGCCGGCCTCAGCGAGCTGCTTGCGAAAGGTCGTGGCCACGGAGACGGAGTCGAAGACGGCGTCGACGGCCACGTTTTGCAGCATCTTCTGCTCGGAGAGCGGAATGCCCAGCTTGGCATAGACTTCGAGAATTTGAGGATCGACCTCGTCGAGGCTGTCGAGCTTCTTCTTCTGCTTGGGCGCCGAGTAGTAGATGATCTTTTGAAAATCCGGCTTCTCGTAGTGCACGTTGGCCCACTCGGGCTCTTCCAGCGTCAGCCAGTGGCGGTAAGCCTTGAGACGAAACTCGAGCATGAACTCGGGCTCGCCCTTTTTGGCCGAGATGAAGCGAATCACGTCCTCGCTCAAACCGGGCGCGATGGTGTCGGACTCGATGTCGGAGACAAAGCCGTACTTGTAGGGCTTGTCGAGTAAGGCTTCGAGATTGCTGGTGGTCGTCATGGCTTTCCTCTAGCTGTTTCGTTTCAAACGTATTTGTGGCTGCGCCTAGCGCAGCTCGGCCGCCTGGCTGATTTGGCGAACGTTGGCCAGGTGGCGGGCCACCGAGCGTTCGTCCTGAATCAAGACCGCGAGCGGAATGTTATCCAGGGTGTGCACCACAAAATCCGAGATGTGCTGCCAGACCGGGCGAATCGAGCAGTTGCCCGTGTTGCTGCAGACGCTGAGCTCGCCGGTGTGTCGCTCGCAGATGTTTTCGGTCTCGGGCATGCCGCCCAAAACACGCATCGCATCGCCAAGCGAGATGTCCGCCGGGTTCGCATTCAGCACGAAGCCACCCTGCGAGCCGCGCCTCGAATCGATCAGCCCGCCGGTCGACAAGATGCGCAAGATCTTCTGCGCATAAGGCAGCGACAGCCCCTCACGATCCGCGATTGCCTGAGCCGAAATCGACTCACCATCGGGCTGCTCGGCGACCCTCAACAGGCAGCGCAGTCCATACTCTTCGAGTGCCGTGATTTTCATGTTCAGTCCTGCCTTGCGGTTCAGTCCTAACGTCGGCGACTGCGATACCATACCTGAGGGTACACATTCAAGCCGCTAAACGCCTACTCATACCTTTTAGTACACTTTTGTCGCATCCAAGCTCTATAAGGGTTTAGCGCGCTTGTGCACCGATCTAACAGAGCACGTGGGGGATTTATTTTGGGAGATATTCCAGACCGAATTGGGCAGTCCAACAAGGGTAGACCCTTCGCCACCGAGCGGCAAAGACGGTGAGTCGCACGGGGCGGTTGCTCGATTGTGTGTTGAAGCATATAGAATGTCGGCATCTGATTTTGAGTTTTATCAACAGCGACAATGCCGCGAACGGGTGAGAGCCATGATGACGTTGAATGACTGGGAGACGATGACGCTTCAGCAGTTGGAGGAAGCGGTTCAGTATCACAATCGCAAATACTGGGTTGATGACAGCCCTGAGATCAGTGATCCAGAGTTTGACAAGATGGTCGAGGCGCTGCGCGAGCGGGCACCCGACAGCGCCGTGCTCGACGCGATTGGGCCGGCTGGAGCGGGCATCGAGGAGTTGGACCCGTCGCTCGAAAAATGCCCGCACGATCCGCCCATGCTCTCGCTCGACAAGTGCTACGACGAGGCGACGCTGGTGCGCTGGTTCGAAAAATTCGAGGGCGCAGCCATCACCACGCCCAAGATCGACGGCGTGGCGGCGAGCATTCGCTACGACTCCAAGGGACGCTTCTGCCTGGCGGCGACGCGCGGCAACGGGGTGCTCGGCGAGGTGATCACCGAGAACGTGCGCCACATTGTGGGGCTTCCGACGCAAGTCGACGTGCCCAACCTCGAGGTGCGCGGCGAGGCCTACATGCCGATCTCGGTGTTCGACGAGCACTTCAAGGAGGCCTATTTGAGCCCGCGCAATCTCACGGCCGGTGCGCTCAAGCTCAAAGATCCCACGCGCGTAGCCGGCTACGACATCCATTTCTTCGCCTACGACGCCATCGGCCTCGACGTGAGCACCGAGAGCGAGAAGCTCGAACGCCTCGCGGCGATGGGTTTTGAGACCGCGCCTGCCGAGCTGATCGAGCACGACGACTTGCAGGAGGCCTTTGACCGCGTGGCGGCCAAACGCTCGAGCCTGGCCTACGAGACCGACGGCGTCGTCTACAAGGCCGACTCGATCGCCGAGCAGGTGCGCCTGGGCCACACGGCCCACCATCCGCGCTACGCCATCGCCTATAAGTTTCAAGGCGACGTTGGCGACAGCGTGCTGCGCGAGGTGCACTGGAGCGTATCGCGCACCGGGGCGATCAACCCCGTGGGCATCGTCGATCCGGTCAAGCTCACCGGCGCGATCGTCACGCGCGTGAGCCTGCACAACCTCTCGATCATGGAGAATCTCGGCGGCGAGGGGGGGTTGAGGCTCAATTCGCGCGTCTTGATGATGCGCCGAGGCGGCGTCATTCCCAACCTGGAAAAGGTGCTCGAAGCCGGCGACGTGCCCGTCGAGCTTCCCACCGAATGTCCGGGCTGCGGGGCCCAGACCTACCGCCAAAACGACGTGCTCTTTGCCCACCACAAAGACGACTGTCGCAGCGCGCGGCTCAAACAGATCGAGCATTTTGCCGTGGTCATGGAGATCAAGGGCTTTGGGCCCAAGGTGCTCGAGGCGCTCTACGACGATGGCATTGTCACCGAGCCGGCCGACTTCTTTGCGCTGACCGTCGAGGCGTTGTGCTCACTGGATCGCGTCGGCCTCAAGCTCGCTGAGAAGCTCGTAGCGCGCGCTCAGGAGCGACGCACGATTCGCGCCGACATCTTCCTTCGCGCGCTGGGCATCGACGAGCTTGGCAAGCACGTCAGTAAGATCCTCATCTCACACTTCGACTCGATCGAGGCGATTCTCAATGTCACGCCCGAGGAGCTCGCCGCGATTCATACCATCGGCGAGGTCATTGCCCGAAAGGTCACCGATGGACTGGCGATAAACCGGCTGGTGATCGAGGATCTGGTCAACACGGTCAACCTGGTCTTTCCGCCGACGCGCCCGGCCGACGCCGACGGCGACGACGAAGAGAGCGTCAACTCGTTCTCAGCCCTGAGCAAAAAGAGCGTGCTTTTTACCGGCACGCTCGAGGCGATGAAGCGCAGCGACGCGATGGCTCAGGTCGAAGCGCTCGGCGGCACATCGCCCTCCTCGGTGGTTCGCGACCTCGACTATCTGGTCATCGGCGACGCCGATATGGAGAAGTTCAACCAGGGTTGGCGCTCGAGCAAGCTCAAGAAGGCCGAGCAATTCAACGCCCAGGGCGGTGACATCAAGATCATCGGTGAATCGGAGTTCTTGTCGTTGTTGAAAAACTAAGCGTCTTTTCGTCAATCGAAGGCGCCGTGCCGGGAAATTTCAATCAGGAATCATACGTTTCAATTCGGACAGTTATCGCGTTCCCGCCTGATCAGTGGCTTTGCGTCCGTGATCAATGAGCGGTTTACCGCGCTCAATTGTGGCGAGGTTTATGACAAACAATGGAGTTGCGCTCACCCTCTAATCTGTTAGAATCGCTTGCGTATCTCGACTTTATTGAAATAAAAACATTGGTCGTCTTTGCCGATGATGGCTGTGGTTATTGTGCCCCTACCAGGCTCCAAGACCATATCCCCAAATGCCAAGGCCACCCGGAGCCGCACGCCCTTTTTTCTTGCACAGGGACGGGATGTACTCAGTAACGAATACGAGCTCCAAAGGAACATTCCTCGTCATTGACGACGAGCCGGATATTCTCGACGCAATCGCCCGCCTGTTTCGAAAGGACTACGAGGTCCTGACGGCTCAGACAGTAGCCGAGGCTTGGGAGCTCATTGAAAGCCATAATGTGGAGGTCGTGATGACCGACCAGCGTATGCCCAAGATGTCGGGCATCGAGTTTCTGGCCGAGCTTCGCAAAACCCACCCCCACATCGTGCGCGTCTTGTTCACCGGCTACAGCAACATCAGCGACGTGATCGATGCGATCAACGAAGGCCATGTCTACCGCTACATCAGCAAGCCCTGGAAGCCCGTCGAGCTGCGCCTCTTTGTAGCGCAGGCCTTTGAATTCTATCGCTCGCTTCGCGAGCGTGACGAGCTGCTCAAGCAGCTGCGCCTGGCCAACGATCTGCTCGAGCAGCAAAACGCCCTGCTCAGCGCGGCCAACGCCGAGCTCAAGATGCTCGATCGCGTCAAGAATGTGTTCATGGAGGTGGTCAGCCACGAGCTGAATACGCCGATTGCGATCGTCTTTGGCTATACCTTCTTGCTTCGAAAGGAGCTCAACGACAATCTCTCCTCGGTGGCCAGCAAGGCGCTGGCCGGGATTGATTCGAGCGCGGTTCGCCTCAAGAACATCTCCAACCGTATCTTCAAGATGCTCGCCGAGGAGAGCCCCAGCGCGACGCTCGATCTGGAGTGGGTGGATCTGCGCAAGTTCGTCAGCTCGTTGCACGATCAGATCGACCCCTTCTTGCAAAAGCGTAATCAGACGCTGGAGACGACCATCGCCGCCGAGGCGCGCAGCATCTTGGCCGACGAGGACAAGCTCAACGACATGTGCCTCAACCTGCTGATGAACGCGATCAAGTTCTCCTACGACGACCAGGCGATCTCGCTCGAGATCGCCCCGGACAAGGACGACCAGGAGCTGCTCACGATCACCGTGCGCGACAACGGTATTGGCATCCCCGACGAAGACATCGCTCAAATCTTTGACGTCTTTTTCAGCACGTTCAACTCCGGCCATCACTCTTCGGGCCAGTTCGAATTCGGCAAGCGCGGCATCGGTCTGGGCCTCTCGGTGGCCAAGCGCTTCGCCGAGATGCACGGTGGCTACATCAAGGTCGACAGCCAGGAAGGCCGCGGCTCCCTGTTCACGGTTTACCTTCCCATACAGCCCGACAGCGCCATCACCTCACCCCACGCCGACACGCACGCTCAGCACGCACCCCACTGATCGCGTCAACGGCGACCGTGCGCCAGCCGCGCCCGAAACAAGTCCGCTTGCTCACCTGTGGGTGCGCAAGGGCCATCGAGAATCTCTGCGGCGCGCTCCCAGGCGCCGGCCTCGAGCCACAGCCATGCCCGCTCGAGCGGGGTCGCTTCGCGGCCCCAAAGGCTATTCAACACGCGCTCATGCGCGACAAAGGGGGCCTCGTTCAGCCAGCTAGGTGCCGGTGCCTCGTCTTGCCAGAGGTAGAGGGCGAGGTCGGTTTGAAGAAAATCGGTGCGCACGGCGTAGTTTGTGGCGAGCTTGAGGCCGAGGGCTTCGAGCTCGTGCGTGAATGCGCCGAGTAGGGCCGGCTCGCTTCGAAGGGCCGCGCGTGATTCGACGACCTCTTCGTTGAGCACAACCAGGCAGAAGACTCTCTGGCTCAGCGCAAAGCCGCGCTCAACGAGTCGCGTCATGCGTTGGATGCGCGCAGCATCATCGGGTGCGCTGACGCCGCTGACGAGGGTGCCCACGGCCAAGACGGCATCAAAGCGCTGCTGGTCGAGGCTGGGTGAGAAGACGTCGGTGGCCATGAAGTCGGCGTTTGGAAAGCGGGCACGGGCGTGGGCGACGGCCAGGCTCAAGCGATCGATGCCCGTGTAGTGCAACACCCGCCCGGTGGCTTCCAGGTAAGCATAGAGATTGCCGGGGCCGCAGCCGACGTCGAGCAGGCTGGTCTCGGGGCTAAAGGCCAGCGCGTCGAGGGCGACCTCGTAGCGAAGCATTTGCTCCAGGCGGTGGCGCCAGCCGGCGGCGATGACCGGATCTCCGTGGCGATAGAGCTCGTCATAATATTCATTCATCGGCAAGCCGCACGGTGCGCAGCGTCGGACTGAGGCTGACGCCTTCGTAGTGCGTGCGCGCCAGATGCGTGACACGCTGGGCACGCGCGCGCTCGCCGGCTTGCGTGGCGATTTCGGCGGCGATAAAGGCCGACGTAGAGATGTTCGGGTCGTTGATACCGGATTGTTCGAGCAGGCGAACGGCCTCTTCGAAGCAATAATCCCAGGCCGCCCAGTCGCCCTGCTGCCCGTAGCCGGGCAACAGCCCCACGAGCACATGGGCGAGCAGGCTCCAGTGCTGATTGCGACGAAGCTGAGCTTCGAGCTCCTCGAACACCTCGTGCGAGTCGTCGAAGCGGCGCTGGTGCAAATAGATCAAGCCCAGGTTGAGGCGCGCATACGTGCTTTGATCCGAGCCCAGCGATTCGTAGAGCGCGACGGCCTCCAGGCACTGCTCGAGCGCGCCGTCGAAGTCGCCCTGAAGGCGGCGCCAATCGGCGATGTCGTTGAGGCAGTCGGCGACGCCTATCTGGTTGCCAAGCTGCTCACTGAGGCTTCGGGCTTGCTCGGCGTAGCGCTGGGCCGAGGCGAAGTCGCCGCTCTGGCGCGCGATGTCGCCCAGGCCGTTGAGGCACTGGGCCACGCCCAACATGTCGCGCTGATGCTCGAAGCGAAGTTGGGCCGCGCCAAAGAGCGCTTCGGCGCGCTCATATTCGCCGTGCTCCTCGGCGACGCGCGCAAGTCCCAGCCCGGCGCTGGCCAGGCCGGGCTCATCGACGAGTTCGGCGAAGATCTGCTGGGCCATCTGCAAGCTCTGCGCGGACTGATCGAGGCGGCCAAGCCGGCGCTCCGCCAGGCCCTGTTGCAGCAGTGCGCGCGCCAGGAGGTCTTGCCACTGGCAGCGAATCGCCCAAAAAACCGCCTCTCGGCTCACCTTGAGCGCATCACCAAAGCGACCCTGCTGCTCAAAGAGCGCAGCGCGACGTATCCAGCCCTGGCACGTCGAGGGATCGCTGTCGGGCAGGCCCAAATGCTCGATGATCTCCTCGCGGCGGTCGAGCAGCGCGTGGGCCTTGCCAAAGTCGCTGCGCTCGAGGCTGCGCTCGGCCGCGATGAGCAGGGGCTCGAGCGCCTCGCCGGGCCAGCCGGCCTCGGTGATGTGCCAGGCATAACGCTCGCTCACGCCGAGATCGCGCGGGCTGTAGAGGTGGTAGAGCATGTGCGCGCAGGCCGCATTGGTGTGCTCCCAGCGGCCCTGCTCCTTGCTCGAGCGCTCGATGCTCTCGCGCAACATGCCGTGCACGAAGGCCCAGCCCGACTCCAGTGCACGGCCCAGGCCCGCGTCGATCAGCAGACTGACGAAATCGACGTGAATCGACGCCTGCAAGAAGCTGCAGCTCTTTTGCCATTCGCGCTCGTCGACATCCTGGCCGAGTGCGGCAGCCGCCTCCAGCGCGATCTGAGCCTCGCCACCCAGCTCGTCGACGAGCGTCTGGATGCGCTCGGACCAGATCGCGTGGATGTCGTCGGGGATCTCGATATCCTCGCCGGGACGCACCTCAAAGCCGACTTGGCCCAAGACGAGCTTACCCTGGGCGACCCAATCGCCGACGAGCTGGATCGCATAGAGCGGAATACCCCCGGAGCGCGCTTCGACGTGTCGGGCAAGCTCACCGTCGAGTCCGAGCAACTGGCGCACGAGCTCGAGCGAGTCGGTCTTGGGCAGCGGGTTGACCTCGCAGACGCTGACGCGCGCGTCGTCGAGCAACTCGGCCAACAGGCTTCGCTCGATCGGGCGGTCACGAAAGGCCTCGTCGCGTGCGGTCATCAAGACGAGCAGCGGCGATGGATTGGTCTGCTGGGCCTCGAGAATGTGGCCAACGAGCGCCAGCGCATCCGAACCCCACTGCACGTCGTCCATCCAGACGATCACCGGTCGCTGGGCGGCCAAGCGCTGCAAGTGACGATAGATCAGGGCGTGGCGCTGGCGGCTGGAGAAAAAACGCACCGTGCGCACGGCCAGATCGGCCTCGTCGGCGGAGCGGATCGGCGTGATCAACTCGGTGAGCGCGTTCCACTCGTAGGTGTCGTGAATGCCCTGGCGCCTGACGATGTCACGGGTGCGCTCAAAAATCTCGGCGCGGCTCAGGCGCACGCACCGAAGGTGGCGCGCGAGCATACCTTCGATGCCGTCGGCCGGTCCCAGCATGGGGCTGTGCAGGGCACAAAGCACCGCGGCTGCGCCCACCTCGTGGGCGCGCTCGCAGATCCACTGGGCCAGGCGGGTCTTTCCGGTGCCCGCGCTTCCGCGCACGAGCACCACGCGCGCCGACTCCTCGGAGCCAACCGCGCTCAGCAACTCCCAGATCTGGTCGCGCTCCGCGTCGCGATCGACCATCGGGATCGCGCGAAGCCCGTAGAGGCCCAGCCCGGCGCCAAGCAGCTGCACGGGTTGTGCGGCCACGCTCGGGCGCCGCCAGTTCGTGGGCAGCGGTGGCACCTCTTGAAAGCCGCGATCGACACAGCTCGCCTCAGGCACCGTCGTCGTCGTCGCCGCTGGTTGCAGCCAGCGCGTGATGTCGAAGGTCACCGTGGGCGTGCGCAGCGTGGGCGCGAGATCCAGGTGCGGCAGCAGCATGGTCGGCTCACCGAGCTCGGCGTCGTGGGCCAAGTTGCGCTCGGTGTCGGAGGCCGCGCCAAGCCTGGATGGGCGACGCGCTGGCGGCTCCTTGTCTGGATCCTCGCCAGGCGGATCGCCCAGTCTGGCCAGCGCGTAGGCTGCGTCGGCTGCGAACTGAAAGCGCTCGCCAGGCTCCTTTTTGAGCAGTCGGCGAAGCCAGATCTCGAAGCCCTCGGGCAGCGCGATGCGCGCCTTGAGCGCGGGCGGATCGAGCATGATATGGGCCTGGCCCAGCTCCCAGACGTTCTTGGCTTCAAAGGGAAGCTCGCCAGTGACGAGCTCGTAGACCATGCAGCCCAGAGCGTAGAGGTCGGTCCACGGCCCATAGTCGCGCCAGAGACCACGAAGCTGCTCGGGCGCCATGTATTGCGGTGTGCCCCAGCAGGCCTCGACGTTGCCAGAGCGCTCAAAGCGATCGGGCACATGGGCCAGGCCAAAGTCGCTGAGCTTGACGCTATTGGCGCCCGAGCAGCCCACCAGGATGTTCTCGGGCTTGAGGTCACGGTGAATCACACCGCGTGCGTGGGCGTGGGCCAGCGCATCGAGGATGCCGATGAGCAGCTCGCGCACCTCAGGCCAACCGACATAGGGCATGTACTCGGCCAGGCAGCCGCGCTCGGCATACTCCATGATCAGATAGGGGCTGCCCTCGACGAGGCGACCGTCGGAGGCCTGCTCGGCCTCGGCCGTAATCTCGCCGTAGTCCAAGACAACCACGATGCCCGGATGATCGAGCCCGGCCACCGCACGCACCTCGTTGCCAAAGGCCTCGACGTGATCGGCGCGGCGCATGGCTTCGCCCTTGATGATCTTGATCGCCACGGGCACGTTTTGCGCCACGTGGACGCCCTTCCACACCTCACCCATGCCCCCGCTGCCGATGGGTTGATGGATCTCAAAAGGGCCTAGGGGAATGCGGAACACGGCAGGTCTCGGTGCGGATTGCGATCAATCGTCGTTGTCATCGTGGCCCTTGCGGGCGCGCACGACCGTGCGAATCGGCGTGCCGCCAAAACCATAGTTCGCCCG
The DNA here is from genome assembly GCA_013697635.1 of Lujinxingiaceae bacterium. Lineage (GTDB taxonomy): Bacteria > Myxococcota_A > Bradymonadia > Bradymonadales > Bradymonadaceae > JACCWM01. Next base: position 30,992 of record JACCWM010000028.1, read on the forward strand.
GATTTGATTCTCCAGAAAACGACGGTAACTGGTCGCAACGCCGGCCGGATAGTTGACCACGAACATGAAAGTCGGCGGGCGAGTGGCGACCTGGGAGGCGTAGTAGATTTTCAGGCGCTTGTTGCCTTGAACGGGCGGCGAGTGGTGCTCGACGACGCCCTCGATGAAGCGGTTGACGTCGGAGGTGGTGACGCGACGGGTGAACTGCTCGAAGACGTCGTCAACAAAGGTCAAGATCTTGTGCACGCGCTGGCGTGTGGTCGCCGAGACGAACAAAACGGGCGCATAATCGATGAAGATCAGCTCCTCGCGCAGGTATTTGACGAACTCACCGGCAGTGGTGTTGTCCTTCTCGATGAGATCCCACTTGTTGACCAGGATCACGCAGGCGCGCCCGCGATGCTTGATCACCGAGGCGATCTTCTTGTCCTGAGTGGTCACGCCCTCGGTGGCGTCGATCACCAACAGCGCGACATCGGCGCGATCGATGCTCTTGATCGCCTGCACGACGGCGAACTCCTCGAGGCGCTGAGTGATGCTGCGCTTTCGTCGAAGACCGGCCGTATCGATGATCAAATACTCCTTGTCACCGACGCGCACCTTGGTATCGACCGAGTCGCGCGTCGTGCCCGGAATGTCACTGGTGAGCAAGCGATCTTCGCCGAGCAAAGCATTGATCGTGCTGGACTTTCCGGCGTTGGGCTTGCCCAAAACGGCGATACGCGCAAAGGGCTCCTCGACGTCGACGATGCCACCGACAGGGATCGGCTCGGTGATGTCGTCCATGAGCTTTTCGATGCCGATGCCGTGCTCGGCGCTCGACGGGTAGAGTTCGACGCCGAACTCGTAGAAGTCCATCATGAACTCCTCCGGGTCCTTCCAGCGATCGATCTTGTTGACCACGGTGTAGACCGGTTTGTCGGTCTGGCGCAGCATGTCGAAGATCTCGCGATCGGCGGTGACCATGCCCTGGCGCCCATCGACCATGTACATGATCGCGTCGGCCTCATCGATGGCGAGTTGAGCCTGGTTGCGCATCTGGATGAGGATCGGGTCTTCGGTCTCGGGCACGAAGCCGCCGGTGTCGATCACCGTAAAGGGGCGACCATACCACTCGCCCTCGCCATACTGGCGGTCGCGTGTCACTCCCTCAAAGTCGTGCACGATGGCCGATTGGGCCTCGATCAAACGGTTGAACATGCGGCTCTTACCCACATTGGGGCGGCCGACGATGGCGATGAGAAAACTCATGATCTTTTCCTGACTTACACTAAAAAGGGGTGGTGCCGGACATCGTTATTCGTAGCCAAATCGATGCAGGTGGCGGGGGTTCTCGGTCCAGTCGGGCTCGACGTGCACGAAGGTCTCGAGGAAGACGCGCCGCCCGAAGAAGTCTTCCATCTGACGGCGCGCCTTGGTGCCGATCTCTTTGAGCCGCTTGCCGCCCTCGCCAATCAAGATGCCCTTCTGGGTCTCGCGCTCGACGTGGATGACGGCCGAGATCTCGAGCAGGTCCTTTTTGGGCACCTCGACAAAACGCTCGATCTCCACGGCGACGCTGTAGGGCACCTCTTTGCGCGTCAGGAGCATGATCTGCTCGCGGATCATCTCGGCCGCCAAAAAGCGCTCGGCGCGGTCCGTGATCATGTCCTCCGGGAAGAGCGGGTCGGCCGCCGGCACGCTCGCCAGCAAGACGTCGACGAAGCGATCGATGTTGGAGCCTTTGGCCGCGCTCAAGGGCACGATCTCGTCGTAGGTGCCCCGCGCCGTGAGCTTTTCGATCAAGGGCAGGATCTGCAGTTTGTCCGCGAGCAGGTCGATCTTGTTGATCACCAGGATGCGCGGCACCTCGACGGTCGCGAGCTGCTCGAGCACATACTCTTCGTCCTCGGGCAGATAGGCGCTGGCATCGCGGCGAAGCTGCGCGACGATCGCGGCCGCATCGACCAGATGGCAGACGATATCGACCTCTTGCAGGCTCTGCAGCGCCGTCTTGGTCATCGCCTGGTTGAGCCGTCGCTTGGAGCGATGAATGCCCGGCGTGTCCACAAAGCACAACTGTCCCTTTCCAGAAACCGTATGTACTCCTAGAATCCGCGTGCGCGTGGTCTGCGGCTTGCTCGACGTGATCGCAAGCTTGATCCCCAGCACCGCGTTCATCAAGGTGGACTTGCCCACGTTGGGTTGGCCTACCAGGGCGACAAAGCCCGCGCGCGTGGTTGGCTCACCACCCTCTTGTTCATTGTTCAGGTCAGTCGTGTCGCTCATGAATCGATTATCCGTCAGGCAACGCCGCGCAAGGCTCAAGGCCCTGGCTTGCGTGATGTGGCTGGTAATGCTGCTCGTTTTTTGTGGCTGCCAGAGCTCACGGCCTACCGAGACCGCTCTGTTCGAAGAGGCCGAGATCGCCTATCGCGCCGGCAACTATGACGGCGCCCTCAATGGCTATCAAGCCTTTCTTCGTACCTATCCGATGAGCCCGCTGGCCAAAACGGCCGAGATGCGCCTTCGCAATATCCGCCGCGAAGTCTCCTCGGTCATGGGCCGCCAGGGCATGCCACGACCCGTCTATCACGGTTCCAAGCGCGCGGGAAGCGAAGGTGAAGCCCAAGAGGACGACGAGTCCATAATCGATCAACCAACGAACGACAATCAATAGTCTGCGCACCCGCCCAGCTTGCGCTGTCCAGGCTTTCTAAGCTATCGCCTTGGACCGTGACGAAGTCGAAAACGAAAACGAACTCAATGTGATTTCATGGGTCATCTCGCCACACTTCTGGGGACACGCCTTCGCGCAACGCGCAATCGTTTCCGCGACCGCGGCCCCACCTGGTGGCTGGCGATCACCACGACCCTGCTCACCACGGCCGCCGCCCTGCTCGGCCTCGGCCATCTGGCCGCCCCCGCGCTGATGGCACCACCCACCCAGCTGGCCACCCCCGTGGGCCTCGACCCCAACGCCCTCGTCGCCGGCGCCAGCGCGATGGAGGCGACGTTTTGGTTGAGCGCGCTGGTGGCATCGGTGCTGGTCTTTCGCGTCATGGAGCTCTTGTTTCGCCGCGCCGACGTGCGCGCCGTCGAGAACTATCCGATCGCGCTCTCCGCGCTCTTTGTCGACCGCGCGCTGGCGGCAACCCTCGAGGCGATCGCGGCCGGTGCGCTGGTCGCGACATTTTTCGTGCCGCTTGTCTGGCACGGCGGCAGCCGCGCCTTCGCCCTGTGCGCGGCCCTTGCAGTCGGCGGCCTGCTCGCCGGCTCACTGCTGGCGATGGCCGTGCAGCTCTTTGCCGGGGCAAGCCAGGTTCCCGAACCCGACGCCGCCCCAAAGGCCGGCCAGCGCCGAAGCGGAGACATCTACGGCGGCAGCGGACAGGTGTTTTTGTACGCGCCGGGTCTGGCGCTGGCGATCGCCGTTGTTACGCTGCTGTTCTTAAAGCTCGTGCTCGGCGAATTTTTGCGCGTCGGCGAGCCGACCCGGGCGTTTAGTTACGGCCTGGTCCTGCTCGCTGTGCTCGTCGCCATAAGCCTGGTCATGTCGTATCGCTACTTCACCCACGGCTTTCCGGCGATGGCCGCACGCTTTCGCGAATCCGATTTTGTCACCTACGACATCAACACGCAGTACCAGAAGAGCGCCTTTGGCAAACGACGCCTGCTCGAGCGGCTGCTCTCGCAGCGAGCGGTTGCCGTCTTTCGCGCCGACGTCTTGCAATACGGGCGCCGCTACATGATGGCGCGCTACCTCTACGGGCTGTTCTGGGCCGGCGCAGCGATCGCCATGTTCAACCTTAGCCCCCAGGCCTTTCCCAACTGGGCGCTGGCCGTACTTCCAACGATCGTGCTCGCTGTTTTGGCCAACCCCTGGCGCCGCCTGGCTCTTCAGTACGCCAGCGCCTCGATGGCCTTGCCGCTTAGCCGCGGCGACCAGAACACGGCGACGACGCTGTTCGCAGCGCGCGAAGTCCTGCTCTTCGCCCTGCCCTACGCCGCGCTCGTGCTCGCCATTCGCGGCGCGGTCCAGGGCCACTGGCAGTCCGCCGTCCTGGCGGCCGTCGCCGGCGTCGTCGGCGGCCTGGCGATCAACGGCCTGATGGCGCTCGGCGCCCGCCTGACTCTCGACCGCGCACTGCTCGCCACCTTGCTTCCTGCGCTTGCCTGCATCGCGCTCGTCGGCCTGGCCGTGCTCTCTACCCCTTTGTTGCTCATCGTATCGACGGTCCTGTTCGCGCTTGGGGCCACAGCCTGGATGTTCCATGACGCCAACACCGCCAGCTAGCGAGCCGGCAAAAGCCGTGCTCAGCATCAAGGGCTTGACCAAGCGCTACCGGCGCCTGGTCGCCGTCGACAACATCGACATCGAGGTCTACCCAGGAGATTTCGTCGGCTTTATCGGCCCCAACGGCGCCGGAAAATCCACGACGATGAACTGCGTCTCCGGCGTGCTCGCCCACGACGCCGGCACGATCAAGGTCGCCGGCGTCGACGTGCTGGCCGCCCCTGTCGAGGCCCGCGAGCACATCGGTTTTGTACCCCAGGAGCTAGCCCTCTACGGCTATCTGACCGGCGAGGAGTTTTTGCGCTTCGTCGGCAGCGTTCGCGGCCTGAGCGAGGAGGCCCAATCCACCCAGATCGAGGAGCTGCTCACCCTCACCGAGCTTACCGCTGCCCGCGACCGCGTACTCAAAGAGTACTCCGGCGGCATGGCCCGCAAGATCGCCATCTGCGCCGCCCTGCTCGGCCCCCCCGAGCTGCTCCTGCTCGACGAGTCCTTCGTCGGCCTCGACCCCGAGTCGACCTACCGCATCCGCCGCCGCCTCGAGCGCCACTGCCAGGAGGGCGGCGCCATCTTGCTCTCCAGCCACATCCTCGAGATGCTCGAGCGCGTCTGCACCCGTTTTGTGATCATGTCCAAGGGCACGGTCGCCAAAGCCCTCACCCGCACGGAACTCGACGCCGCGGTCGCCGCTGGCGAGTACGAGGACCTGACGCAGCTGTACCTGCGCGTCACAGGCAAGGACGTCGCGCTGGTCTGAGCCGGGTGGCGTCGTCCAGCCTGCAATAATTTTGGGAACCCTCAGCGCTGGGCGTTGTCCCTGGTATTGCCCCATGCGCATGGCACGCGATTTTTCGCCCACGCTAAATCAATCCCAGTCGAGGTTCCCCGTGAACACCCGTACGTTGTACCCTTGCGCCCTTTTTGTGGCCGCCCTGCTGATCGCCGCTTGCACGCCCTCCCCGTCCCAGCCGCCTGTTGAATCCGAGCCGGCCGTTTTCAATGACGAGGGACAAAGTGGGAGTGAGAGCGAGAGCGCAAACATCGCCAGTTTACTTCCACAAGTGGCTGTCGAAGCGGACGAGGCGCCCGACTTTCTAATGGTGGCTGGTGAGATCAAGGCGCCGGTGAGCGGTGAATCGAGCGATGGCGAGGCAGCAAGCAGCGCTGGTGTTCTGTCTGTGCTTGGTGCAATGAGTGATTCCAAGAACGCCCTATCGGTGAGCGGAATCGGCAGCGGCGAGGGCGGCCTGTCGTTGAGCGGCAGCGGCAGAGGTGGCGGTGGCGGTGGCATTGGCGTCAGCTATGGGCGAGGCGCAGGCGTGGGTACCAGCGGTCTCGGCGGTATCGGCTATTCGGGCAAGGGCACGGGCGCCAAAATCGGCCGTGGGGCCTATGCCCGCCAGAGCGGATTTGTTGAGCCGCAACGCCAGAGTGAGGGCTATCGCGACTACGGAATCAACAGGTGGACGAATGCCGCAGACGATCGCTTCTCGACCTTTGCGATCGATGTCGACACGGGCAGCTACACGCTGGCGCGGCGAAAGCTCGAGGGCGGCGAGCTGCCGCTGCCCGAGGCGGTGCGCGTCGAGGAGTTCATGAACTACTTTCGCTACAGCTACAGCGAGCCCATCGACGGGCCCTTTGCCGTGCACCTGGAGGCGGCTCCCAACCCTTTTAGTGCCGAGCCCGAGCGCGTGTTGTTGCGCGTCGGTCTGCAGGCACGCAGCCTGGCCGGCGCCGAGCGAAAGCCCGTGCACCTGACGTTTCTGGTCGACGTCTCGGGCTCGATGAACCGGGCGGACAGGCTGCCGCTGGTCAAGCGCACGCTCGAGGTGCTCACGAACAATCTGCGCGCCGGCGACACGGTCGCGCTGGCCACCTACGCCGGGCGCGTCGCCAAGATCCTCGATCCCACAGGCGTCGAGCAAAAGGGTCGCATCCTCGAGGCGATCGAGGCCTTGAATGCCGGCGGCTCGACGGCGATGAGCTCGGGGATCGACCTGGCCTACGAGCTGGCGCACAAGAACTTCAAGCCTGGCGAGGTCAATCGCGTGATCATCTTGAGCGATGGTGACGCAAACGTCGGGCGCACCTCGCACGAGGCGATCCTCGACCAGATCGCCGGCCACGTGAAGCGCGGCATCACGCTCTCGACGGTGGGCTTTGGCGTGGGCAACTACCAGGACGTGATGATGGAGCAGCTCGCCAACCGCGGAAACGGCAACTACCACTATGTCGACCGCCTCGAGGAGGCCCACCGCATCTTTGGCGACCAGCTCGGCGGCACGCTCGAGGTGATCGCCAAGGACGTCAAGATCCAGGTCGACTTTCATCCCGAGGCGGTTAAGCGCTACCGACTCATTGGCTACGAGAACCGCGACATCGCCGACAAAGACTTTCGAAACGACTCCGTCGACGCCGGCGAGATTGGCGTCGGCCACACGGTGACCGCGCTCTTCGAGGTCGAGCTCGACGAGCGCGCCGACACGTCCGCGATCGCCACCTTGCGCGTTCGCCACAAGGCGCCCGATGGCGAGGTGGCCCGCGAGGCGGCCTTTGCTCTCGAGCGCAGCCAGATCAAGTTGAACATCGACGCCGCCTCGACCGACTTCAGTTTTGTGGCGGCCGTGGCAACCTTCGCTGAGCTCTTGCGCGAGAGCCCGCACGTCGTCGGCCTGAACCCCGCCCAGGTTGAGGCCCTCGCCAGCAAAAGCGCCGGCAGCAGCCCGGATCGCCGCGAGTTCTTGCGCCTCGTCGGGCTCGCTCGCCCGATGCTCGAGGCGCGCTTCAACACCGTGCGCTGAATTGCTAAGCGCAGTGGCAGTGCAGGCCCCGCTCGTGTTAGACTTCGTGCACATTCCCTTCGAGCCGTTGGTTTGGGATCTTTGTCTGTTGGATAAACTTTCGTATTCTTGCGAGGTAGCCATGGGCCATGCCACCCACTTTCTGAGCCGTTTGGAGCGTATCTCACCGAGTCAAATCGAGCTGGCCAAGCAGCTCTATTACAACCCGCCGCTGGTGCGCGCGATCCTGAGGGGCTTTGGGGGCGCGCCCACGGATCGCGTCGCCATCGCCCTTGATGCCGGCCCCCAGGCACCGCATGTCATCGTCACCCGGGAGGGGGCCTTTGTCACCTGCCTGGGGCCGGGCATGAGTGTGGGCGACAAGCCCGTCATGAGCCGCCAGGCGCTCGACGACCATATGCACTTTCACCGGCGTCTACTGGCGACCTATGAGCACATAGAAGGACTCTCGTTCGAGCGTTGGGGACGCGGGGGCATCCCGGGCTTGATGCGGCGAAAGGCCGAGGCGCTCAGCCGCCAGGACGTCGAGGCCATGGTGCCCTTGCAGCCGCTGATGTTGCTCGACCTGTGCCTGCGCTTTGTCACGGCGGCCAAAGCGGCCAGAAAGCATCGCAACTATCTGCGCGACGTGATGCGCAAAAATCCCAAGCTCGGGCGTCAAAAGCGCAACTCTGGCCTGCTCAAAGAGTACTGGCGCAACACGTGGGACGTGGCCAACTACCACGTGCTGCTAGCCCTTGGCGGCCCGGGCGACTTTCTTCGCCTCCAGACCGAAGACGGCCTGGAGGAGGATCCCTACCTCTTCTTGCACATCTACAACATGTTGGACGGCCACGTCGGCCTGGGCCTTCGCTCGCTCTGGGCGGCGGGCATGCGCGGACCATTGTTGATCGACCAATGTGAGCAATTGATCGCCGAATCCCTGGGAAACATGTGTTTCGCCGAGATCGTGGCGACCATGACGGTCAGCGCCCTTCGTCATCCTGAGCTTTACCCCAGGGTCGACGCATTTTTGCGCCGCTTCATAGAAGATGAAGATCCCGAGCGTGTCCTGATCTGCGGCTACGCCATGCTTGTGCTGCTGACGTCCGAGAACCTGCTCGAGCTCCAGCGCGAAGTGGGCTGGCAGCACTACCAGCAGCTCTACAAAGATCTGCCCTCCGGGCACCGCTACTACTTTGAACGCGCCGAGGATGCGCCCGATAACCTGCTGATGACCATCGCAACTTATGCCGACAACAACTACCACACGGATCTGGACGCCATGTGGCACCTCTTTGCCTGCCTTCCGTGGCTGGCCAAGGCCGAGGTCCACGAGATCTATCTGCCCGCCGCGCTGATCAAGCCCAGCGACCACCTAGAAAGCGCGATCAGAATGCTCACTGGCTCGTCGGCGGTGTATGGCCCGGGCGCGCCGGTACGGGCCGAGCTCAAGCCGGGACGAAACGCGCTTTGCAGCTGCGGCTCCGGCCAAAAGTACAAGCAGTGCTGCTTGCAGGTCGAGGCCTAGGCCAGTCGATCAAAAACTGAAGCGCTCGGTCTTGCCGCGGCGCGAGACGATCGCCTCGTGCTTTTGGCCGACGCGGCGAAGCGACATCAGGCTGTCGCCGCGTTGGATGCCGGCGCGCATTGCGGCGGAGTCGGGGTCGGTGGCGTCGATCAGCCAGGAGGCGTTGTCTTCGACGAGATCGGCGTCGAGCACGATCTCGATCTCCTGGATGTCGGTGACGCGCCCCGGCAGCAAGCGACTGTAGAACAGGGGTTTATCGAGGCGAATGATCAGCTCGCCGTCTTCGGGCGCCGAGCTGGCAAGCTCACCCTCGCCCCAGCCCGGGTGGATGGCGACGAGCTTGCCGGCCGATGCGCCAGCCGAGAGTTCGAGCGGTCGGCTGCCACGGCTGTGGCCGTGGGCGACGCGCGTGGTGGCGCTCCAAAGCTCGACGAGCGCGCCGTCTACCGGGCCGCCGTAGGCGTCGACGACGAAGACGCGCAGCTTTGGGACAGCCTGGGCTTCGGCCTGCTCGGTCGGTGCCTCGGAGTCGTCGGACTGCTCTTCGCTGTCGTCACCTGGGGAGCGAGGGGTGGGAGCGTCGCCGGGCGGGCCGCGCCAGCTCTCGGGCATGCGAAAGGCGCGGCCTTGCCCCAGGGTGACGATCGTTTGTTCGGCGCCGAGCGTGTGGGTGATGTTGACGGTGGTGCGGCTGTGGCCCTCGGCGTTGAAGGTGGCGGTGTATTGGCCAGGAGGAAGGCGAGTGAAGGTGACCAGGCCATCCTCGGCGGTGGTCGTGGTCAGGTGGAGCAAGCCGACCGAGGCGCGCGCCATGCGCACGAAGGTGCCACCGACGGGATTGCCATCGGGGTCTTCGACGCGAAAGCGAACGTCGGCGGCGGCCACCATGGTGAGCTCGGCGTCGGCGACCATGCCCGCGCCAAATGCCTCGGCCACGGGCGCGTCGTGCTCGCCCCAAAAGCCCATCGGTTTCTCACGGTCCTCGGAGCGGGCCAAAAGCTCGTAGCGGTGCACGGGCTGGCGGGCCATGGTGGTCACGTCGAGCTCGGGGAGCACGGCCAGGCCGTCGGGATCGGCGCCGATGGTCTCAAACGGCCAGAGGCCGGGCGCGCCGACCAGGATCGTACCCTCGACGCCGTGTCGGTGTTGGTCGATCAGGCGCACCCAGCGCGCGGGCTGATCGCTGACGCGCGCGTCGACGCGCGCTTGCGCGTGGGCCGGGTCCTCGATATGGTCTGGCTCCCTGGCGGCGCTCTTGGGCTTGGGTTCGTCGAGAAAAGTAAAGGTTTGCCAGGCTTTGGGCGGCTCGCCGCCACCGACGGGCGCCGGCGCCGAGCTGGTGCGCACGACCCAAAGTGTGGCGCCGATCGTGGCGAGCACCAGGCAGACGAGCGCGAGCGCGATGTAGAGTATTTTTCGCATCAGCAGGCATTAAGACGGCCGCATGGCCAGTTAGAAGGTGACGCGTCGTTCGCGTTGAAGGTGTTGCAAGCGCGCCCTGCCAGTTTCTGGCACGGACCTATCCATGGTAGTTCGAAGTTCATGCATCGCTGGCCGGTAAACATACCAATCAAAGAGGATGGCGGCATCGCGCTCGAGGTCTTTGGCCAAGAGTTGTCCCTGAGCCGCGTGCATCCCACGACCTTGTCCTACAGTCTGGGCGAGGGGGCAGCGACGCGTCTTGTGGCCGTGTCTGAAAATGCCAACATCGTGCGTTTTGTTCCAACCCTTGGTGAGCGCGCGCTGCTGATCTTCCCACGCTCGAAGCTTTTGTGCCCGGCCGGATTGTCGATCCGCGTCGTTTTTGCGCTGCCCGTGCACCTGCACCTCGGTGTGGGCACGGAAGCCGACATGCGCCTGGTCGATGATATCGCGCCGCCGACGATCACGCGCTCGCTTTACGGCCCGGTCGACGCTGGCTTGATCTGCACCTCCGTGCGGGCGATCGCGGCGATGAGCATCAACCAGCTTCGCGACGAGGCCAGCGATGAGTGCGCGCCGGAGCTGCGCTTTGGCGAGGACATCGAGCTTGCCGACATTGAGATCGGCGACGATCCCCAGATGAGCGACGCCGGCGACGAGCTGCCCCAATCGATTCGCAACGAGCTGGTCGCCTACATGTTCTTGCGCGTGCACAACACCACGGAGTTGCCGCTCGAGGTCTCCAAGGTCATGGTGCCGATCAATACGCTAAGCTTGTATCAGACCCGTGACTATCTGCTCAGCAACGAGATTCACTTGCGCCTGCTCAGCCGCCAGGAGGCCGAGATCTCGTCGGGCACTTGCCCCGATGTCGACGGCGTGCCGATCGACCTGGGACAGGGCCGCTTTGCCGTACCTGATCGACGCCCGCACCTCTTCGCCTACGCCTACCGCTCCAAGACCGGACTGGATTACGGATTTTAATGGACTTCATCAACGAACAGATGCGCGCGTTGGTGCGTGGTTTTGGACGCGTCGGTGGCTGGGAGGCGCTGGCGCCCTATGGCATCGCGCTCTTGACGATGATCGCCGGCTACGTGGCCGCGCGAAGCCTCGCGCGTGCCATGGAGACCTTGATTCGCCAGACCGGCTCCGTGCACAGCGCGCTGATCGCCAGAAAGCTCGTCTTCTATGTCGTGTTTCTGGTGGTGTTCGTCGTCGCACTGGCCAATATGGGCATCAAGGTCAGCGGGCTTTTGGCTGCAGCGGGCATTTTCACCGTCGCGATCGGATTTGCCGCGCAGACCAGCGTCTCCAACGTAATCTCGGGCTTCTTTCTCTTCTTTGACCGCCCGTTCTCGATCAACGACACGGTCAAGATCGACACGGTGCTTGGCACGGTGATTTCGATCGACTTATTGAGCACGCGCATCCGCACCTTCGACAACCTGATGGTGCGCATCCCCAACGAGGGCCTGCTCAAGGCCACGATCACCAACTACACGCTCTACAGCGTGCGCCGCGTCGAGATTCAGGTCTCGGTGGCCTATGGCAGCGATCTGAAGAAGACGCGCGAGACGATCCTCGGCGTGATGGACCGCCACCGCCTGATCCTCGACGAGCCCGCCCCGGCCGTGATCTTCGATATCCTGGCCGACAGCGGCGTCAACTTGCTGGTACGCGGCTGGGCCGAGCGCGTCGACTACATCACGGCCCGAAGCGAGCTGACCATGGGCATCCACGACGCCTTGAACGCCGCCGAAATCAACATCCCCTTCCCCCAGCGTGTCGTGCATCTCGAGCAGGTCGGCCCCTGGCGCGTGGAGAGCTACGTGGCCAAAGAGGAGTTGGAGCTCGAAGAAGAGATCGTCGAACCCGTGAGCGACGACGCCGACGAAGAGATCGAAGAGATCGACATTCAGACCGACGAGACGATGGTCTGATCAAAAGGCTCAGGCGTCGAGGCGTTGCAGGATACGCTGGGCGAGGCCCACGAGCATGGCCGAGGTGTGGAGTTGTTCGAGCCAGCCCTCTTGTTCGGCCAGGCCGTCGAGCGAGCCCATGAGCTTGTCGCCGGCCTGGGAGGCGCAGCTTTGCAGATGGCCCTGGACGAGCGGGTGGTCAAAGCAGCGCTGCAAAAAACTGAAGCTCGAGGGGTCTTTTTGCCAGAGGCGAACGCAGGCTTCGACGAACTCCTCGGCGTAGGTCTCGCTGCCCAGGTAGCCAGGCACGCAGCTTGGGCGAAAGCTGAAGCGACCCAGCAGCAGGCTTGCGATGTGGACGTTGGAGACAAACGCCTGCACGAAGGTCGTGGCGGCGCGCTCCAGATCGTCTTTTTGGTAGAAGGCCAGGCCGAGGTTGTAGAGCACGGCCGGCTCCAGGGCCACCGAACTGTACTGCGCGATCGCAGCGTCGAGATCACCACCGAGGTGATGAATCTCGCCGGCCAGGTAGCGACAGCCCACGTAGAGCACGCTCTCGTCGGCGCCGAGGCGCTCGAAGATCGGCAACGCCTCGTCCAGGCGGCCAAGCTTGTACAGACACAAGGCGCGCCCTTCCAGCGCACGCAAGCCGCGCACCTGGGCAAAATCCTCGGGCATGATGCGCGCCGGTACGCCCTGGGCAAAGACCAGTTCGACGGCGCGAGCGTAGTAGCGCTGGGCGGCTTCGAGGTCCTGGCTCTCCCAGGCGATCAAACCCAGATAGCTGTAGAACTCGTCGTCCTCGGGAAAGTGCGTGATCGCCTCGAGCAAGACGGCGCCGGCCTCCTCGTAGCGCTCTTTGGCCAGCGCCTCGAGGCCGCGCTGCAAGAATGCGTCGCGGCGCATGGTGTGCTCAGGCGGCGTCGCCACCTGGCCGTGGGCCTCGTCGTCGTCGAGCAGGCGCGTCGACTCAAAGCGCAGTTGATGCAGCAGCGCGTTGAGGCGCTCGCGCGACTCGGGGCGAAGCTCGCTGAGTTTGTCCAACCCGGAGAGCAGCTGGCAGGCGTCGCCGATCAGTTCGAGTAGTAATTTCATAAGCCTAAAGCGTGCGAGAAACGAAGAGTGAGAGCACGCTTTGAGCCTCACCGACATCGCGGCCAGGGTCAAGAAATCTGCGGCCCGCCAGAATTGTTCCGTTCTCGCCGCGCCCAGGCCTTTGCGCGTGTTGATTTGGCCCTTTTAGCCGTGTTAAACCACGCCCCGTCGATGTGTGCCGGTGTGGACCGGACAAACGTTTCGTCATCGAACCTCTTGCCTGCGCCCAAAAACTCATGAAGCCCAATCAGATCCGTGACAGTTTTCTGAAGTTCTTCCAGGAACTCGACCACGCCGTCGTGCCCTCCTCACCGGTCGTGCCCCAGGGCGACAACACCCTGCTCTTCACCAACGCCGGCATGAACCAGTTCAAGGACGTGCTCCTTGGCAACGAGGTGCGCGACTACAAGCGCGCAGCCAGCGTCCAAAAGTGCGTGCGCGCAGGCGGCAAACACAACGATCTCGACGAGGTGGGCAAGGATGGGCGCCACCTGACCTTCTTCGAGATGCTCGGCAACTGGTCCTTTGGCGACTACTACAAGCGCGAGTCGATCCAGTGGGCCTGGCGCTACATCATCGACGTGCTCAAGCTCGACCCAAGCCGCCTCTACGTCACGATCTACAAGGACGATGACGAGTGTTTCGGCTATTGGACCAACGACATCGGCCTCGCGCCCGAGCGCATCTTGCGCCTGGGCGACATCAACGAGGGCAACGAGGAGAACTTCTGGTCGATGGGGCCGACCGGCCCGTGCGGCCCGTGCACCGAGATCCACTACGATCTGCACCCTGAATACGGCCCTATGACCTGGGCCGTGGGCTACGATGAGAACCGGATCAACGAGATATGGAACCTGGTCTTCATGGAGTTCAACCGTGATGAAACCGGCGAGCTCAACGCGTTGCCGATGAAGAGCGTGGACACGGGCCTGGGATTGGACCGCGCGGCGGCGATTCTGGCCGGCGTGGACAGCGTCTTCAAGACCGAGCTCTTCACCCCGATCTTCGAGCGCACCCTGGCGCTGCTTGGCCAGGAGATGCCCGAGGACATCTTCGAATTCTATGCGCGCCCGGATTTTACCGACTTTGCCGTGATCGCCGACCACGTTCGCACGGTGACCTTTGCCGTGTGCGACGGCGCGCAGTTCGCCAACGAGGGCCGCGGCTACGTGCTGCGGCGCATCCTTCGCCGCGCGGTTCGCTACGGGCGAAACCTGGGCTTCACCAAGCCTTTTTTGTGCGAGGTGGCAAGCGCCGTGGTCGCCGAGTACGGCGGAATCTACCCCGAGCTTCGCGCGGTTGGAACGGAGGCCGCCGAGCTGATTCGCCTCGAAGAGGAGCGCTTCTTTCGTAACCTCGAGCGCGGCCTCGAGCTCTTTGAGGCCGCCGCAAGCCGCACCGCCACCGAGGGCGGCGAGCAGCTCAGCGGCGAGGAGGTCTTCCAGCTGCACGCGACCTTTGGCTTTCCGCCCGATCTCACCGAGATCATGGCCCAGGAACAGGGCCTTGGGATCGACTGGCAGGGCTACGAGCGGCTGTGGCGCGTGCACCAGGAGACCTCGCGCGGCAAGGACGTGCACGCCGATGCCGCCGGCGTCGGCGACTGGATGACCGTGCACGAGGGCGGCGCCGAGCACTTTGTCGGCTACACCCACCTCGAGGCAACCAGCCTGGTGCGCCGGTTTCGCTCGATTGGCGGCGCGGGCCTCTACGAGATTTTGCTCTCAGAGACGCCGTTTTATGCGGAATCCGGCGGCCAGGTCGGCGATCGCGGCGTCATTCGCGCAAGCGATGGCAGCCTCGCGCTCGAGGTGCTCGACACCCAGAAGACGCCGATCGGCATCGTGCACAAAACACGCCTGATCGAGGGCCAGGTCAACAAGAGCACGCTCTCGGGCAGCTTCGAGGCCAAGGTCGACCAGCGCCAGCGCGACCTCACAGCGAGCAACCACACGGCCACGCATTTGCTGCACGCCGCGCTTCGCGATATCGTCGCCGACTCGATCTTTCAGGCCGGCTCGATGGTCGGACCCGACAAGCTGCGCTTCGACTTCAGCTACGCCAAACCGGTCACCGCCGAGCAGATCGAGGCGATCGAGAGCCGGGTCAATGAGCAGATTCGCCAGCGCCTGCCCGTGGTCTGCCACGTCGACATCGAGCGCGAGCGCGCGGTCTCCGAGATGGGCGCCATGGCGATCTTCGGCGAGAAATATGGCGACCGCGTGCGCGTCGTGGAGATTCCCGGTGAATCGGTCGAGCTTTGCGGCGGCACCCATGTGCGCAACACGGCCGAGATCAACTTGTTTCGCCTGACGGCCGAATCCGGTGTTGCTGCCGGCATCCGGCGCATCGAGGCGGTGACCTCGGATACGGCCTACGAGCTCTTTCAATCCGAGCGCCGCCGCCTCGAGGAGGCAAGCCGCATCCTCAAGACCGATCCGGCGCACCTGCTCGAGCGCGCCCGCGCTATGGTCGAGGAGCGCACCCAGCTCGAGCGCCAGCTCGACCGCCTCGCCCAAAAGCTCGCCAGCAGCGAGGCCGTCGCCCTGCTTGAGCACGCCGTTGACGTGGGCGGCGTTCAGGTGGTCGCCACCGAGGTCAAGGTCGACACCCGCGAGCAGTTCATGGCCTATGCCGACAGCTTGCGCGACCGCCTTGGCGCCGTCGAGGGCGTCGTGCTGCTCGGTGCCCTGCTCGACGACAAGGCCAACCTGCTCTGCGTGGTCACCGACAGCGCGGTCAAGAACCGCGGCCTCAAAGCTGGCCAGCTCGTCAACGCCGTGGCCCCCCACGTCGAGGGCAAAGGCGGCGGGCGACCCAACCTCGCGCAGGCCGGCGGAACGCGCGTCGAAGGGCTCAAAGCAGCGATCGAGGGCTTTGCCGACGCGGTGCGCGAAGCGCTGTAGCCAGGCAAGCGTTGCCGGCTACTCGGCCGAGAGGTGGATGATCTGGTTGCCCGCGCGCTCGGACTGCGTGGCGTAGGCGTCGAACCCAAGCGTGCCGGCGATCGCGAGCAAGAGGATCACCGCGACAATGTAGAAGGTCTGGCGGCTGCGCAGGCGCGCAATCTCGGCGTTCAAGGCCGCGTCGTTGCTCGCGTGGCGTGATACGGCCGCCGTCTCCAAGATCGCAGGCGCCACAATCGGAGCAAGGAGTTCTTCGGGTGCGCCGGGCAGCAACGCTCCCTGCTGCAATGGCTCGGGGTTTTCGTCGACGGACGCTGTGTCGACCGGTGCTTCTGGGACAGGCGCCTCTTCTGGCGACACGTCCACGTCGACCGGAGATTTGTCCGGGACCTCAAATTCGGCGGCGTCGTTGGCCGAAGCGGTGAGCGTTGCGCCCGTGACGACGTCCATCTCGAGCGACTGGTCGGCAGCGAGGCCCGCGCCCAGGCTGAGCTCGCTCAGGGCAACGCCCAGAGGCTTGGGCTCGCTGTTTATGGCCTGGCGAATCACCTCGGCCACGTGACTGCGCTCCTTTTCGAACAGGGAGCTGACGAAGTGGCCCAGATCCTGGCGCACCTTGGCGTCCGCGTGCATGGCCAGAAAGTGAAGCAGGTCGTCACGAAACAAGGCGGCCGTCTGGTAGCGCAGATTGGGATCGCGCTCGAGGGCCTTGAGGATGCAGCGCTCCAAGAACAGCGGGACATCGGAGCAGACGTCGCTTGGCGAGGGGATGTCGTCCTCGGTGAGCGCGCGGATCACCTCGGGCTTGGTTGGGCGGCGAAACAGCCGAAACCCGGTGGTCAGCTCAAAGAGAATGATGCCCAGGCTAAAGATGTCCGAGCGCGCGTCGACAGGCTGGCCCATGCACTGCTCGGGGCTCATGTAGGCATACTTGCCGCCGCCCAACCCCTCCATCGAGCCTTCCCGGCCCACGATGCGCGCGATGCCAAAATCAAAGACCTTGACGGTGCCGTCATAGGTCACCATCAGGTTCTGCGGGCTGACGTCGCAGTGGATGATCGAGTAGGCCGCATCATCGACGTCGCGAAACTGGTGCACGTAGAACAAGCCGGCGCAGGCGTCGGCCACGATCTGCACGACATGGTTGATGCTCAAGGAGCGGCCAAGCTTGTAGCCGCGCTGAGCGATGTCCGAGACCGTCTGCCCCGAGACGTAGTCCATGACCATGAAGTGCTCCTCGCCCAGCCTCTTGGTGTCGTGCACCGAGATCAGATTGGGGTGGGAGAAGCGCGCCGAGATGAAGGCTTCCTGATAGAAGAGATCGCGAAAGCGCGAGTCCTCGCGAAACTTCGGGGGCATCGCCTTGATGACCAGCGGGCGCGAAAACGTCTCCGGGCCCAACTTGAGCGCTAAGAACACCTCGGACTGGCCGCCGACGGCCAGGCGTCGCAGCAAGTGGTAGTCCCCGAACTGTCGATTGATCAGCATAGTGTGGAGCTCATGGTGAAGCGCTGCACTGGCTCTCGAATTCGCGCTGAACCGAAGCGACATTCTATTGTGGGCGCTCGCTGAGTGTCAACGACTTCGATTGAGAGCGGCGTGCAAGCCCGGGGACTTTTTCAGCGAGTTACAATTCAGTCGTGGTCCTGCTATGCTCGAGGCCTTCGGCGACTGATCGCCTCGCACCGTCCTCACGCTGTCAAACCATGAATCGTTCGCACCTCGCCATCGCACCTGGACCCTGGCTGGCTTGCCTGCTGCTGGTGCTGCTCATGCTCATGAGTTGCTCGCCGGCACCGGAGCAGCCCGGTGTCGATCCGAGCTTTCGGGCCTGTGTGATTGACGAAGATTGTCGCCTCGGTGAGAGCTGCGTGGCCAAGCGTTGCCTGCGCCGGGTGGGCTCGACGACGCCCGATGGCGGCAACGACGTCCAGGTTGAGGACGTCTTGGCCGACACGCCCGAGGGCGATATCGAGGAGCAAGACGGCAGCAACGGCGCGCTCGACAGCGACGGCGACGGTGTCCCCGATCATCTCGACAACTGCCCGTTTGTATTCAACCCTGACCAGCTCGACAGCGACGGCGACGGTATCGGCGATGCCTGTGACAACTGCCCCTTGATCGCCAACGCCTTGCAGACCGACGTCGACGGCGACGGCGTGGGCGACGTCTGCGACAACTGCCCGCGCATCCCCAACGCCGACCAGGTCGACTCCAACGCCGACGGTGTGGGCGATGCCTGCTCGGATCCCGGCTCGGACATCGACGACGACGGCATCCCCGACATGATCGACAATTGCCCGACCGTGCCCAATGCGCTGCAAATCGACAGCGACGGCGACGGCTTTGGCGACGCCTGTGACAACTGTCCGCTGGTGGCCAACGCCTTGCAGCGCGACGCCAACCGCAGCGGCAAAGGCGATGCGTGCGAGCGCGGCGGCCAGCCCGACAGCGACCGCGACGGCTGGGCCGACGACATCGACAACTGCCCCTTTCGAGCCCAGGACACCCTGGTCGACGCCGATGGCGACGGCGTCGGCAATGCCTGCGACGCCTGCCCGACACGGGCCGGCCAGCTCGGCCCGCATTGCGGGATCGAGGAGGACATCGACAACGACGGCGTGCCCAACCATCTGGACAACTGTCCCTGGACGCACAATCCGTTGCAGGTTGACTTGAACCGCGACGGCATTGGTGACGCCTGCCAGGACGTGCCATGGCTTCGCGACTCCGATGGCGATGGCATCGTCGATCTCAAGGACAACTGCCCCTTTGTCTGGAACCCCATGCAGCTCGACGACACCAACGACGGCGTCGGCAATGCCTGCGCCGAGGAAGCCAGCGACGACGTCGACGGCGACGGCGTGCCCAACCACCTGGACAACTGCCCCTGGCACGCCAACCCGAGCCAACGCGACAGCGACGGCGACGGCATCGGCGATGCCTGTGATGTCTGCCCGCTTGTCGCCGACCCGGGCCAGGAGGTCAATGAGCACGGCCAGGGTCTGGCCTGCCTTGGCGACTACGACGGCGACGGCGTTCCCGATTTGTGGGACAACTGTCCGTTCGTCTTCAACCCCGAGCAGCGCGACTCCAACGGCAACGGCATTGGCGATGCCTGTGAGATCGATGGCCAGCGCGACCGCAACGGCAACGGCATCCCCGACCACCGCGACCCCTGCCCATTCTCCTATCTGCCCGGTGGCGCGCGCGTCTGCGAGCTCGACAGCGACGCCGACGGCGTGCCCGATCTCTATGACAACTGCCCACGTGTGGCCAACGCCGACCAGAGAGATAGCGACGGCGACGGCGTCGGTGATGCCTGCGATCTGTGTCCGGGCGCGCCCGATCCCTGGAACCGTGTAGGTGCGGACGGCCTCGGTGTGGCCTGCCATCTCGACAGCGACGGCGACGGCATACCCGATGCCATCGACAACTGCCCTTTTGTCTCCAACCCCTACCAGAGCGACCAGGACGGCGACGGCATCGGCGATCTGTGCGACCCCTGCCCGCTCGTCGCCGATCACGAAGGTGATCCGGCGAGCTGCTCAAACGACTTCGACGGCGACGGCGTGCCCGACTACCTCGACAACTGCCCGCTGGTGGCCAATGCAGACCAACTCGACAGCAATGGCAATGGCGTCGGAGATGCCTGCGAAGGTGACCAGGACGGCGACGGCGTGCCTGATTTGTGGGATAACTGTCCCTTCCACTTCAATCCCGACCAGCTCGACTCCAATCGTGACGGCGTCGGCGACGTCTGTTGGACCGACAGCGATGGCGACGGCATACCCGACCAGATCGACATCTGCCCGCGCACACACGCCGTCCAAAATCGGGCGTGTCGCACGGCGGCCGGCTGGCCGATGTGGCGAAAGTAGTCGTTGTTCTAGTCGACGATCACGGTCTCAATGGCCGTAAAGGTGGCGTTGAGCATCCAGGCGTCGAGGGTGCCGTCGCCGGAAGCGTCGTGGTTGAGACGAGAAGCGTTCAACACCTGGGTGAGCGCGATCGGCGGGCTGGTCGGTGAGAGCGCGATCATGACCTGATCGGCGTCCTCTTTGGTCACGAAGCCTTTGATCGTGCCGTTGTCGATGGTGGGCGAAGAGCCGTTGGCTTCGGCCCGAATGCGGCCTCGAAACTCGAGTTGCTGGATGGGAATGATCGTCTTGGAGACCGACTGCGAGGACTCGACGGTCGCCACGAAATCAAGGTGAGGCAAAACGGCCTCGTAGTTGCCCGCTTCGTCGATCGTGCCCTGGGCGAAGTCTTGCAAAACCGTCTCCGCATCCCAGATGTAGCTGCCCTCGGTGGTCGTCTTGAGACCAGAGCCGCCGCGGATGCCGATGGTGCCGGCCTCGACGTTCAGATCGACCATCTCGATGAGCACGATGACCGGGTAGTTCTTTTCCTGGTCGAAGTTCTGTGCCAGCAAGGTGTTGAGCGATGCACCCGGCGAGCCTGCGACGAAGGCAAAGCTTGTCAGGCGCATGTCGTAATTGGAGCGGTAGGCGACCGGATCGGCGTTGTTGAGGTTGTTGTCGTTGTTGGTGTTGTTGGTGTTGTTGGTGGTGTTGTTCTGGGTGTTGTTGGTGTTGTTGGTGTTGTTCGTATTGTTGGCCGACGGCTCATCGGACGGACCGCAGGCCGCGAGCAGGCCGACGAGGACGAGACAAAGCGCGCCAGGCGCGTGACTGTATTTGATCGCGGTCATTTCATTCTCCAGATATTGATTGAGTGGCCGTTGGCGTTTCAGACTGCGTCATTGTACCGAGATCGCCTCGAGCAACTCAAGGGGTTCAAAAGAGACGAGCTTTTGAAACTTGGAAAAGCGCGCCTCGATGGCCTCGTTGCTCAGGCTGCGCAGTGCGTCGAGGCTGAATTGCTCAACGCAAAAGCTCGCCATCACGCAGCCCACCACGGTGGCCTGGCGCAAATTGATCGTCGAGACCTTGTTGCGCCGGCACAGATAGCCGAGCAGGCCGCCGGCAAAGGTGTCGCCGGCACCGGTGGGATCAAAGACCGCCTCGAGCGGATAAGCCGGCGCAAAGAAGACGTCCTCGGGGGTAAAGGCCAGCGCGCCGTACTCGCCGCGCTTGATGATCACGTGGCGCGGTCCCATGCTCATGATCGCGCGCGCGGCGGCGACGATGTTCGCCTCGCTGGCGAGCTTTCGGGCCTCGGTCTCGTTGATGATCAGCATGTCGACGTGGCTGAGCAGACGCCCGAGCTCCTGGCGCTTGCCGTCGATCCAGAAGTTCATCGTATCGGCGGCCACGAACTGCGGATCTTTGACCTGCTTGAGCACCTCGAGCTGAAGCTCGGGGTCGATGTTGGCCAAAAATACTCGCGTGCATTCGCGGTAGCTTTGGGGCAGATCGGGATGGAAATCGCCGAAGACGTTGAGCTGGGTGTCGAGGGTGATCGCCTCGTTCAAGTCGAAGCCGTAGCGGCCGCGCCAGCGAAAGGTCTTGCCAGGCACGCGGTGCAGGCCGGTGCAATCGACGCTTCGCGACTTGAGAAAATCGATCTGGTCTTCGGGAAAATCCTCGCCGACCACGGCCACGAGGTTGATCGGCACAAAGTAGCTCGCCGCCGTCGAGAAGAAGGTCGCCGAGCCGCCGATCGTCTCCTCTACTTTGCCAAAGGGCGTCTCTACCGAGTCGAACGCAACCGAACCTACGACTAGCAAACTCATGTAAAACTCACAGCAGTTCTATGAACGGAAAATACGCTGGCTTCAGGCGCTGGCCGAAGAGTCGCCCGAGGGGGGCTGATTGCGAAAGTTCTCGAGACGCTTTCGCACGTGCGCAGGCTCTTTGTCGCCGGGCTTTCCGAGCTGGCCGCAGGCGGCCATCTCGTCTTGGCCGCGGGTGCGCCGACGGAAGACGGCGACGTTGCGATCGAGCAAATACTGCTGGAAGGCGTCGATCGTCTGCTCGCTGGGCGTCTCAAAAGGCGTGTTGGGATGGGGATTGAACGGGATCAGATTGATCTTGGCCGGCACGTTTCTGGTTAGCTCCATGATGCGCTTGGCGTCGTCGAGCGTGTCGTTCAAGTCCTTGATCAGCACGTACTCAAAGGTGATGCGCTCACGGTTGTCGAGCGGGAACTCGCGCAAGCACGCCATCAGCTCGTCGAGGCCCCAGCGATCGTTGACCGGCATGATGCTGCTTCTAGTCGCGTCGGTCGTGGCGTTGAGGCTGATCGCGAGCTGAATGTCGGTCTCCTCGCCGAGGCGGCGAATCTGGGGCACGAGGCCCGAGGTCGAGACGGTGATCTTGCGCCGCGAGAAGTTCAAGCCGTTGGTGTCGACCAAGATGTGGATCGCGCGGATCACGTTGTCGAGGTTGTGCAGCGGCTCGCCCATACCCATGAAGACGATGTTGCCGATGTGGCCGTTCTTCTCGCCCATGAGCTTTCGGGCCTGGGCGACCTGGTCGACGATCTCCGAGGCCGAGAGGTTGCGCTTGAGGCCCATCTTCGCCGTAAAGCAGAAGGTGCAACCCATCGCGCAGCCCACCTGGCTGGAGATGCAGAGCGTGTTGCGGTTCTCCGAGGGGATGAACACCGTCTCGATGATCGCGCCGTCATGGCAGCGAAAGGTGAGCTTGTTGGTGCCGTCGGCGCTCTCGTGGCTGCCGACATGCTCGAGCGCCGAGACGCGTGCCACGTCGGCAAGCTGCGCGCGCGAGGACTTGGAGATGTTGGTCATCTCGTCAAAGGAGCCGGCCAGATGCAAGTACAGCCATTGAAACAGCTGCTTGCCGCGGTAAGCCTTCTCCCCCAGGCCCTCGATCGAGAGCTGCGCGAGCTCCGCAAAGGTGAAGTCCTGCAGATCGAAGCGACCCTCCTTGGTGCGAAGGACGTCGAGGGCATGGCGCAGGTGCTTGGGGGTCTCGCTTTGCATCGTAACTACTCGAAAAGGCAAAAAAAACGGTCAGCCATCAGCCACCGAAAGTTAACCGAGGTTAACAGAGCTAAAGGTTGACCGCCACAGACCGACACCAATTAAAACCCTGGTGTCGCCCGGAAATTTCGGCGCTCTTGGGATCAGCCGCGCCCGAAGACCTGCACGTCGCCAAAGAAGTAGTTGATCTCGATGCCGGCGTTCTCGACCGAATCGGAGCCATGCACAGTGTTCTCCTCGATGTTCGAGGCAAAATCCTTGCGCAGCGTGCCGGCATCGGCCTTGGCCGGGTCGGTCGCGCCCATGATCTCGCGGTTACGAAGCACGGCGTTCTCGCCCTCGAGGGCCATGAGCACGACCGGGCCGCGCGTCATGAACTCGACGAGATCGTTGAAGAAGCCACGCTCGCGGTGCACGGCGTAGAAGCCTTCGGCCTCGCGCCGCGACAGGTGGACCATGCGAAGCGCGATCGGGCGCAGGCCGTTGGACTCGAAGCGCTCGATGATCTTGCCAATCACGTTCTTCTCGACGCCGTCGGGCTTGATGATGCTCAGGGTACGTTCGATTGCCATGTTCCGGTTCTCCAGTAGTTCAGTTGAGCAAATCAGCCGATGCGATTTGCCAAAGTTTTTCCGATGTCCGCCGGCGAGAGGGAGACGGCGATGCCGGCCTCGCGCATGGCGTTGAGCTTGTCTTCTGCAGTGCCTTTGCCGCCCGAGATGATCGCGCCGGCGTGGCCCATGCGCTTGCCGGGAGGCGCGGTGCGACCGGCGATGAAGCCGACCACGGGCTTGGTCATGTTCGCCTTGACCCAGGCCGCAGCCTCTTCCTCGGCGGTGCCGCCGATCTCGCCGAGCATCACCACGGCTTCGGTCTGCTCGTCGGACTCGAACAACTCGAGCGCGTCGATGAAGTTCATCCCGTTGATCGGGTCGCCACCGATGCCGATGCAGGTCGACTGACCGATGCCAAGCGCCGTGAGCTGGCCAACGGCCTCATAGGTCAGCGTGCCCGAGCGGCTGACAACGCCGACCTTGCCCTGCAAGTGAATGTGGCCAGGCATGATGCCGATCTTGCACTTTCCGGGGCTGATCACGCCCGGGCAGTTCGGGCCGAGCAAGCGCGAGCCGCGGCTCTTGAGATAATGCACCACCTTGATCATGTCCTGGACGGGCACGCCCTCGGTGATCGCGACGATCAGGGCGATGCCGGCGTCTGCGGCCTCCATGATCGCGTCGGCAGCAAAGGGTGGCGGCACGTAAATGACCGTGGCGTTGGCGCCCGTCTCACGCACGGCGTCTTTGGCCGTGTTGAAAACAGGAATGCCGTGCACACTCTGGCCGGCTTTGCCCGGCGTCACCCCGCCCACGACCTTGGTGCCGTAGGCGAGCATCTGCTCGGCGTGAAAGCTGCCCGCCGAGCCCGTGATTCCCTGAACAATGAGGCGTGTATTCTCGTCGACAAGTACACTCATGACCGATCCTTATAATCTACGTTGTGAGAGCTGGATTACTTCCCGGCGAGCGCGATGACCTTTTGTGCGCCATCGGCCATGGTGTCGGCGGCAACGATATCAAACGGGCTGTTGGCCAGGATGTCCTTGCCTTGCTGCACGTTGGTACCCTCGAGGCGCACCACCAGCGGCACACTCAGGCCCACCTCTTGAACGGCTGCGACCACGCCCTCGGCGATCACGTCACACTTCATGATGCCGCCGAAGATGTTGATGAAGATCGCTTTGACCTTCGGGTCGGCCGTAATGATCTTGAAGGCCTCGGTCACCGTCTGACGATCGGCACCGCCGCCCACGTCGAGAAAGTTTGCAGGCTCGCTGCCGTAGTGCCCAATGATGTCCATGGTCGCCATGGCCAGACCGGCGCCATTGACCATGCAGCCGATGTTGCCGTTGAGGCTGACATAGCTCAGGCCGAATTTCTTGGCCAGCAGCTCGGCGGCGTCCTCTTCGGCCTCGTCGCGAAGCTGCTCAATGTCGGGGTGGCGAAACAAGGCATTGTCGTCGAAGTTGATCTTGGCATCGAGGGCGACCAGATCGCCGCTCTTGGTCACGATCAACGGGTTGATCTCGGCGATCGAGCAATCCTTCTCGACGAAGGCCTGGTAGAGCGCCTTGAGCAGCTTCACCGCCTGAAAGACAGTGCGGCCTTCGAGCCCAAGGGCGAAGGCAATGTCGCGGCCCTGAAAGTCGGTCAGGCCGACCAGCGGATCGACGGCGACATGCAGGATCTTCTCCGGGCTGTGCTCGGCGACCTCTTCGATGTCCATGCCACCTTCGGTCGAGGCCATGAAGACCACCGCGTCGCTACCACGATCGACCACGATGCCCAGATACAGCTCGCGGGCGATGTCGGCGCCGGATTCGATGTACAGTCGGCGAACGAGCTGACCTTCAACACCGGTTTGCGGGGTGATGAGCGTCATGCCGAGGATCGCCTCGGCGTGCGTGCGCACCTCGTCGAGGCTGCGGGCGAGCTTGACGCCGCCTGCCTTGCCGCGGCCGCCAGCGTGAATCTGTGCCTTCACCACCCAGAGATCGCCGCCCAACGCGCGCGCGGCCTCGACGGCCTCATCGACCGTAAACGCCGGCGTACCGGTCGGAACGGTCACGCCGTAGTCTCTAAGAATCTGCTTCGCCTGATACTCATGAATGTTCATGCGATCCTGCCTTGTAGGAATTTCGACGCTGAAGGAGGCACAAACCCGAAAAAAGCGGCCTTGTGTGCGCTCAAACCGAGGGCACTCTATAGCCACTAGCCCCCAAAAGAGTCAAGACGGCAAAACGCCTCATGCGAGGAAATGCCAGGAAATCGGCAAGCCGGGCAACTACTTGATTCCGATACCGACGTAGGTCATTGGCAAGCCAATGTTCTCGGCCAAAAACAGCCCGATGCGATGGGCCTCCTCCTTATTGGGCGAGGCCTCGATGATCGGCACGAGGCGATCCTGGCCGTCGCGAACGAGCAGGGTAAAGGCGTGCACCATCACATCGGCGCGCCGCGCCGAGACCGGATAGCGCGTCATGCCAAAGACCACCTCGCTGAGCTCCTCGAAGGGCACGGCCAACATCGTGCTGTTCGGATCGTCGTCGCGCGAAGGCCACAGCATCATCTGGCGAGCCATGTCGACCTCGCACAAGAGCTCCTTGTTCAGGCTCGTGCGCCGCCCGAGCTTGAACATGATCGCGCCCGTCGACAGCGCGATCGCCACCCAGAAGGCATCCCACATCGAATACAGGCCGCTGGCTCCGCGAAAGACGATCACCAGGCCGAGCACGACGGCCATGAGAAACGCCCCCCAAAAGCCCCAGGGGACAATAGTACTGTCGTCGCGCTTGCCCACGATGCGAAAGGCCGTGGCGTTGACCTGCTCGATGGCCGGATCGTGGATCAGGCTGGGCTTTTTGCTCTCGATGACGACCACCTCCCCGTGCAGGGAAGCGGGCTCACCGCCATGTTCAACCATCTCGGTCCCCTGAAAACTCAGTGTATCGACGTGCGATGTAACACCCATTGATCACCTTCCTTAATCACGACAATCTGGCGAGCTTCACCCGAAGGTTGAACCGCATACAATATTTTGCGCGTCGCCGACTCGCCGATGCTCTCGCTGCCCTCGAGCTCATCGACGATGCCGCTGACATCGTCGGCCAATAGGAAGCCGGCGGCCTCGAACACAAAGTCCTGGCCGCTCGGCAGCGTGAGCTTGCCGCTGGCCAGGGCCTGATCGACGCGCCCCTGCTGGCTATTTTGGGCGAGAAATTCACGGGTCTCGACGCTCAACAGCTCCTCGGCTTCGCTAAAGCGCTTGGAGACGAGCAGGTGGTGCAAATTGAGCATGGCCGCGCGCGCCTGGCCAAAGCGCATGTCCTCAGGCGGCGGCGCAGCGGCGGCCTCGGCCTCGGCGCGAGCCACCGCGCTCTCGACCTTCTCAGGCGACGGCAAATCATAGAGTGAGGGCCCGCAGGCCGTGACCGTGGCGAAGCCAGCGATGAGAACCAGGGCCAGACAGGCCCGGGCGTTTTGCGGTGCAAAAGACATGAGTACGTCGTCAACAGGGGAAACTTGGCCGGGCGAGGCTTGCGCGAACAAAGAGTGCCAATCAAGGCGTGCAAAGCCAAACCTTGGCCGATGACCTTATCATTCCCCGCGCCACGTTCGCGCTCGCAGGATCTCCCTGGCGCTAAAGTCAGCCTCGATAGATTGCAATTCGTTGACATTTCCCTGCGTTGAATGGTTAATTCGCCTCGGGCGCCCCTTTTGGTGGCGTCGGCGTTTTCGATTCTCACTTAAAGCAAGCCCTGAATAGCGTTAGGAGTATGGTCGTGGCGATTTTCCTCAAGGATCAAAAGCGGACCCACATGTGTGGCACGCTCAACGCGTCGCACGTCGGTCTGGAAGTGGTGTTGTACGGTTGGGTGGCGACACAGCGCGATTTCGGCGGCATGATCTTTGTCGGCCTGCGCGATCGCACCGGTGTGGTGCAGGTGCGCTTCGATCCCGAGCTCAGCCCCGACACCCACGCCAAAGCCGACGCGCTTCGCACCGAGTGGTGTGTCGCCGTTCGCGGCACGGTGGTCAGCCGCGCCGACAACGTCAACGCAGCCATGGCCACCGGCGAGGTCGAGGTCGTACCCGTGCACCTCGAGGTGTTCTCGGAGGCGCGCACCACGCCCTTTCCGATCCGCGACAACAGCGACGCTAACGAGATGTTGCGCCTCGAGTACCGCTACCTCGACCTGCGCCGCAAGCCGCTCCAAGACGCGCTCGTGACGCGCAGCAAGGTCAACAACATCACGCGCAACTACCTGGTAGCCAACGACTTCATCGAGGTCGAGACGCCGATTTTGACCAAGTCCACGCCCGAAGGCGCGCGCGACTACCTGGTGCCCAGCCGCGTCAACCCCGGCAAGTTCTACGCCCTGCCCCAGTCACCCCAGATCTTCAAGCAGCTGCTGATGATCTCCGGCTTTGACCGCTACTACCAGATCGTGCGCTGCTTTCGCGACGAGGACCTTCGCGCCGACCGCCAGCCCGAGTTTACCCAGATCGACATCGAGATGTCCTTCATCACGCCTGACGACATCATGGGCATCTGCGAGGGCCTGGTCAGCGACGTCTTCACCCAGATCCTCGGCCACGACGTCCAGGCACCCTTTGAGCGCATCCCCTACGACGAGGCGATGCTTCGCTTTGGCGTCGACGCGCCCGACTTGCGCTTCGGCCTCGAGCTCGTCGACCTCACCGAAGAGGTGCGCAACTCCCCGTTTGGCGTGTTTGCCAACACCGTGGCCGAGGGCGGCGTCGTGCGCGCCATTCGGATTCCCGGCGGCGCCGAGCGCTTCAGCCGCAAGGACATCGGCGAGCTCGAGGAGGCCGTCAAGGTCTACGGCGCCCATGGTCTAGCCTGGATGAAGGTCGCCGCAGGCCAGTGGACCGGCGCGATCGCCAAGTTCTTCGAGGGCGAGGCCCAGGCCACGCTCGCGGCCAAGATCGGCGTCGAGGACGGCGACCTGCTGGTCTTTGTCGCCGCCAGCGAGAAGGTCGCCTGCGCATCGCTTGGCAACCTGCGCAAGAAGCTCGGCCGCGACATGGGCCTGGCCGACCCCAACGCCTTTCGCTTCGCCTGGATCACCGAGTTCCCCATGTTCGAGCACGACGAGGCCGACGACCGCCTCTACGCCATGCATCACCCCTTCACCAGCCCCCGCGCCGAGGACTTCGCGCGCCTCGAGGCCGACCCCCTCGGCGTTCGCGCCCAGGCCTACGACCTCGTCCTCAACGGCAGCGAGATCGCCGGCGGCTCGATCCGTATCCACAGCGAAGACATCCAGTGGCAGGTCTTCGCCCTGCTCGGCCTCACCCGCGACGAAGCCCGCCAAAAATTCGGCTTCCTCCTCGACGCCCTCAGCTACGGCACCCCACCCCACGGCGGCATCGCCTTTGGCATGGATCGCCTCGTCATGCTCCTCACCGGCATGACCAGCATCCGCGACGTCATCGCCTTCCCCAAGACCCAAAAGGCCGCCGACCTCATGTCCGACGCCCCCAGCTTCGTCGACAGCACCCAGCTTCGCGAGCTCCACCTCGCCACAGTCGGCGTCGACAAAGAAAAACCCTGAGGCCCTGGGACGTCGCGCTCACGCCCTGGGCGGCATGCTCGCCGCAGCACTCGCCGTCATCGTGGGCGGATGCACGACGCTGGCATGACGAGGGCGAGTGGGGACGCGTGGTCGTCGATGTCGTGGTACGCCGATCGACCATCGTCCCGATCGCCTGGGGCAGCGTCGACGATTGCCACACGAGAAAAGGCACTGAAAATCCAAGGCTTGCGCGCTTTACCGGCAAGGTCAGCGCCTACATGGCCGTCACCCCCCAGCGCGCCGCCACGATCGTCGCCGCCCGCTGCGTCCTACCACGCATCGGCAGCCCCCTGCCCGCCGTCAGACCCGACGACATCACCACCTCCGACGTACCCGCCCTCATCGAGCGTTGCTGGCAGGTCTTTGCGGCGCTGAAATAGAAAAATCATCGCGCGAGAGGTAAAAGGTCGGGTGCCTTGAGGTGCCGACGCGCCTTGAGGTGCCGACGCGCGACTGTAGCGAACGCCCCGGATTTGGTGTTCTCCACTTGCATCGGTAGCGATGTTCGAATCCACAATCGCTGGGATGGAGGCGAGCTATGAAATTGAGAGTTTTGCTCTTGAGTGCTTTGTGTGTGCTGGGCTGTGAGCGTACGCCACTGCCGGCAGCCGAGGGCAGCGTCGTAGAGCAGAGGGCCATCGCGGCGGCGGAGATGACACCGTTCGAAGCGCACGCGCTCCATACCTACCAGGAGGCCTGGTCGACGGCGCTCGCCTACGACGCGAACGGCGCGTTGTTCGGCAGCAGCACGAACGGCACCCCTGACCGCTGCCGACTGCTGGCTCTGGCGCTGCTGAGCCATGTCGTTGCGGTAGCTCTCGCCCGTGAGTTCCACAATCGTTGCGTGGTGGACGAGGCGGTCGATGGCGGCGGCCGTGGTCATCGGGTCTTTGAAAATCTGGTCCCACTGCGAGAAGACCAGGTTGCTCGTAATCATCACGCTCTTGCGCTCGTAGCGCTGAGCCAAAAAGGTGAAGAGCA
>JACCWM010000090.1 GCA_013697635.1 Lujinxingiaceae bacterium
CCAAAGAGGGCGCGCGCGACCGGCAAACGCGACATAAATCGACCCGCCGCCATCATCTTTATGGTTGGCGGGTTTTTATTTGTATTCAATCACTTGCACGTATGCCAGGCACCGTGCGACCCGAAAAAATAGCGAGCCCACTCATGTCCCCACGTCTCTCGCCTGGCTCACTTTGCCTGGCACTGATCGTCCTACTCTTTTCGGCCTGCTCCGCGTCTCCCACAGTTGATAGGAGCGCACTGACTTCTGCTCAGGAACCGGCACCCAAGCAGAAAAGCAGCCTCGTTGACAGCGACTTGCTTCCCGTGGCCGACAGCTACATTGCCGGCAATCTGGATGCAGCGGTGACGATCGTGGTCTTCTCCGACTTCCAATGTCCGTTTTGTGCTCGTGGAGGCCAGACGCTCGACCAGGTCAGGAAGAAGTACGGCGACCAGGTGCGTGTGGTCTTCAAGCACTTCCCGCTGCCTTTTCACCAACAGGCGCCGGCGGCCTCGCGCGCAGCGCTCGCGGCCGGCGAGCAGGGCAAGTTCTGGCAGATGCATGACCTGCTCTATGCCAACATGCAACGGTTTAATCAGGAGGACATGGGGGGGCTGACCAGCTCCATGGCCGAGGATCTCGGCCTCGATGTCGCGCGTTTTCAGGCTGACATGGCCAATCCCGCCTACGACGCGATCATCGCGCGTGATTTGACGCTCGGTCAAGATCTTGGGATTCGCGGCACGCCGCAGTTCTTCATCAACGGGCGCCACATCAAGGGCGCCCAGCCCCTGGCGATGTTCGAGGCGGTCATCGCCGATGAGCTCGAGGGGGTGCGCACGGCCCTGGCCGAGGGCCTTGACCCGGCTCTGGTTTACGCCAAGCGCCTCGAAGCCAACTTCGAGGCGGCGATTGAGGACGACCGCAAAGGGGCGCCCGTGCCGGTGATCCAGAAGGCGCCCTCGCGCGTCGTGCACATGGTGCCCGTGCACAGCAAGGATGCGGTCAAAGGCGCAAAAACCGATTACCTCGTGACGATCGTTGAGTACTCGAGCTTTCAATGCCCGTTTTGCGAGCGTGGTGCTGCCACGTTGCGTGAGCTCGAGGCCAAGTATCCCAAGAATGTGCGCTTTGTGTTCAAGCACTTCCCGCTGCCCTTTCATCAGCACTCCGAGCCGGCCTCGCGCGCGGCGATCGCCGCCGGCGAGCAGGGCAAGTTCTGGCCGATGTACGACTTGCTCTACGCGCGCCAGCGCGAGCTGTCTCAAGAGGGCATCTTCGAGGAGATGGCCGAGCAATTGGGCCTGAAGCTTGGCAAGTTCAAGGAGGATATGGCGGCTGCGGCCACCGTGGATCGCGTCAAGCAGGACCATGCCGCGGGCAGCACCGTCGGCGTTCGCGGAACGCCCGGCTACTTCGTCAACGGCGTCTCGCTCATCGGTGCCAAACCAATCGCTGAGTTTGTCCAGGAGATCGACCAACAAATCGAGATCGCCACGCGCATCAAAAAAGAGAAGAAGCTCAAGGGCGAGGCGCTTTATGCAGCCGTCGTCGAGCACAACAAGGCGCTCGCCAATGCGTTGGAGCACGGTGGCGAGCCCACGCCCGAAGCCCGACCAAGCGATGAAGCGCCAGGCGATTGACACGGCCTTCGATCTGGCGGCTCATCACGGATGTCATTTTTCATGCCCAGATCGTGTCGAAGTTTGGTGGTATGCTCAAAGGTGTCGACGGCAGCATCGCCCGCTTTTTGACGTGATCTGAACGCCGGCCGCATCGCGAGCCTCGAATTCTTGTGAATGATTCGGCTATAGTGTGGAGGTGCATGGCGAGCAGCAACAGCAGCAGCAGTGAACGCTGTAACAACAACAGCCAGGTAGAGGTGTCGATGCTTCAGTGGTGGTGGATTGTAATTGCGTTGGCAACAGTGGCCGTAGCGATTCGTTTCGTTCGACCCGGCGGTGCGGCAACCAACAGCCTGGCGCGCGCACTGGTTCAGGCGCGTGCCACCGGAGAGGTCGCCGGCCTGGTGATCGCCATTGAGTCATCACCGCTCGCCACACGTGCCACGCTTTGGGACCAGACCATCGGCTCTCTTTGGGGTGAGTATGCCCGCGAGGCAGCCACACAGCTGATCCTCGAGGCGGCCCAGCGAAGCGACGCCGCTATCGTTCAATATTGGATGCGCCGGGTCATCGAGGTCGAGCCGGAGCTCGCTGAGGAGCATTTCAGCGAGGAGTTTTTAGCCGAGCATTTTCGCCCCGAGATCGCGGCCGCGTGTGGACGCTGTGGCTGCCGTTGACCGGAAGGCTCGCCGTCTCACGCAAAAAAAGCGCGCGGCTGACATCGACTTGGCCGATGCCTGCCACGCGCCACAGATGCGTTCATGAATCACGCGCCTAGAACTTGAGGTTGATCATCGGAACCTTGACCGCCTTGGGCAAATCACGTTTCAGATAATCCACCGAGCTAGCCACGGCCGGAGTATCTTCCTGGGTTAGTGCCAGGACGAGTCCAACGCCGGCGCCGACCACGGCGCCACCACCGGCGAACTGGACGATGGTCCATGGGCTCCAGTCCATCCCACTGAGCAGGTAGCCACCCAGACCGATGAGACCACCGATCGCTGCGCCATAGATCGCGTAGTTGAGCACATAGCTCGTCGTTGCACGCGGGCTCGGACCCTGGCGAAAGACTTCATCACTCGCCTGCGGGATGCCCTCGGCCTGATAGGTGTCAGCCTGAGCCTGGAAAATCGCGGTTTCGCTCTGATCCGCTGTGGCTTCACCAGCTGTGTCGCTCTGGGCCCAGCCCACGGCTGGAAATGCCAGACCAAACATCAAGAAGCATCCGAGTACGATCCGGAAAAATAACGAGGACATCTCTTACCTCCTACTGAATTTTTGCCCTCTCGGGCGGCATTGCTCTCCTGCATCGAGAGCAGATTCTGAGTTGCGGAGCTAGATTGAGAATCCGCAACTTATAAATCTAGGACAAATGGGGAAAATGAAAATACGATTAGCGGTAATGGCGTCTTGTTCGTCATCAAAGAAGGGATGCTTGTGGCGAGCGATTATGGTACGGCAGGCGCTGCACGATCGGTCTGAGAATCAATCTCAGCCGCGATGGAGAAACGCGATGAAAGCACGCAACACCTTGAGCTGGCTCATAGCGTTGTCGCTGAGCACAGCGGCTTGCACGACAAAAAAAGACAGTCCAGCCTCGCCAGCGGACCTGGTCGAAACGCCGGCCGCGCAGGCCGAAGCGGAGCTTGCCATCTCACCGCCCCCGCTCGTCGAGCCGAAGCCCGCCTTTGCCGAGCGCGAGTTGGAGGGAGCACCCTTCAAAGAGGAAAACCTCGTGGTTCGGGTGTTCTGGAATGCGGACACCGCCACGCTCAATCCCTGCGACGAGCCCTCCAAAGAGGCGCTGTGCAAGAGCAACGGGCCGAGCATCGAGCGCGGCCAGGAGTTGAGCTGGACCTATTCGCTGGTTCGGGTCAAACCCCGCATCCTGCGCGCCAAACACGATCTGCAGTATCGGATCCACGGCGCAGACAAGAGCTTCGCGGCGGGCACCGAGCTTGGTCTCTATCTCTATCAGGGAGAGGGTTCGTGCGCCGTGGAGCTGGCCGGGCTCTACGACGAGTTCACGTCCTGTCCTTCGCCCGAGGACTTCGAGAACTATCCCGATGGCGAGGGCGAGAAGGCTCGCCAGCTGGCGCCCAGCGAATACGATTGGTGGGTTCAAAGTGAACAGGGTTGGTATCGCATCGATCGCGAGCGCATGCGCATAGAGCTCGAGAGCGGCAGCTGATGAGGCTGAGGCTGAGGCGTTAGACGTCCAATCCGGTTTTGCCGTGGCCGGCACGGTCAAAGGCATCGGCGGCGTGGTTGAGCTCCTCGGCGATCCAGTCGAGCAGCTCATCGAGCGAGACCAGGCCGATGAGGCCTCCCTCGTCATCGACCACGGGAAGGCGGCGCACGTTGTGCTCGCGCATCAGGGCCAGCACATCCTCGAGCGGTGTGCGCTCATGGGCAACATGGACGGTGTGGGTGATGATGTCCTTGACGCGAAGCGGTCGCAGATCGCCGTCGCGACGAGCCAGGCCACCGACGACGATGTCGCGATCGGTGACCACCCCGGCCGGAATCGGTAAGCCGCGCTCGCTTTTGCGCACGACGACCAGCGCGCCGACCTCGCTCTCGAGCATGCGGTGTGCGGCCTCGACCAGCGAGTCGTCTTCAAAGGCGGTGAGGACGTGGCGATTACAAAGCGCGCCAGCGTTCATGGGGGCTCCTGTCTGCAGTACTTCGTGGGGCAGCGAAAATCACCACCTGCTACGGACCCCTAAAAACATAAACACATCAACAGTTTAACTAGGTATCGCCGGCGAGTCTCGTCCGACCCAAGCGGCGCCACGTGCAGATCGGCGCCGTGTGGCCAAATTGCCTTGTCGCTTGCCTACCCATCGTGGCACAATCCGCGCCGATTGGGCTGGTTTGCTCGTAGAACGTGGCCTCCTCCACCATGTGAGCGAGATCAAAATCAAAGAGACGACATGACGCCGCTGTTCATAGTTCTGCTGCCATTGATCGGGGTGCTTCTTCCGCTGCTCTTCGACCGCTTCGGGCGCCTGCCCTGCACGCTGTCTGCGGCCTTTCCCACCCTGATGGCGCTCGGCATGCTCTTTAGCATGGGCCCGGCCGTGATGGCCGGCGAGGTCTTTGTGATCAGCTGGCCCTGGGTCGAGTCGTTGGGCCTCAACCTGGCCTTTCGCGTCGACGGACTGGGCTTTTTGTTCGCCCTTCTGATCCTTGGAATCGGCGCGCTCGTGATCATGTACGCGCATTATTATCTGACCAACGACGATCCGATCGGGCGCTTTTTCGCCTATTTGATGCTCTTTATGGGCGCGATGTTGGGCGTCGTGCTCTCGGAGAACGTGCTTTTGTTGGCGTTTTTCTGGGAGATGACCAGCCTGAGCTCGTTTCTGCTGATCGCCTACTGGAGCCACGTGCCCGCCGCGCGCCAGGGCGCGCGCATGGCGCTCACGATCACGGGCCTGGGCGGGCTGGGCCTGTTTGCCGGCCTGGTGATGCTTGGCAATATGGTGGGCAGCTACGATTTGTCGGTGATCTTGGCCTCCGGCGAGTTGATCCGCGCCCACGAGCTCTACGTGCCGATGCTGCTGCTCGTGCTGCTCGGCGCCTTCACCAAATCGGCGCAGTTTCCCTTTCATTTCTGGCTGCCCAACGCCATGACTGCGCCCACGCCGGTCAGCGCCTATCTGCATTCGGCGACGATGGTCAAAGCCGGCGTCTTCTTGCTGGCGCGCATGCATCCGGCGCTTGCTGGCAGCTCCGAGTGGTTTTTCATCGTCACCGGCGTCGGCCTGCTCACCCTGGTCTTCGCCGCCTACGTTGCCCTCTTCAAGCACGATCTCAAAGGCCTGCTGGCCTACTCGACGATCAGCCATCTGGGCCTGATCACCGTGCTCTTTGGTTTTGGCACCAAGGCTGCAGCGATCGTCGGCGTCTTTCACATCATGAACCACGCCGCCTTCAAGGCCTCGCTCTTCATGACGGCGGGCATCGTCGATCATGAGTGCGGCACGCGCGACATCCGCGTGCTCGGCGGCCTCAAGAAATACATGCCGATCACCTTCGTATTAGCCCTCCTGGGTTCGGCGGCGATGGCCGGCATTCCGCTCTTCAACGGCTTCTTGAGCAAGGAGATGTTCTTCTACGAGGCCTGGAAGCTGCCCTTGATGGGCGACTATCCCTGGCTTGTGCCGGCGATCGCCACGCTCGGCGGCCTGCTGAGCATGGCCTACTCGGTGCGCCTGGTTTACGACGTCTTCTTTGGCGAGGTGGGCGAAACACCGAAAAAACCCCACGATCCGCCCTTTGGCATGATGTTTCCCGTGGGCGTGCTCGTGGCGATCTGCGTGGCCGTGGGCCTCTTTCCCGAACCGATCATCGGCCCACTGCTGACTGCCGCCTCGGCCGCCGTGCTCTTTGGCGATCCGGGGGCAATCGACCTCTCGCTGTGGCACGGCTTCAACGCCGCGGTGGTCATGAGCCTGATCGCGATCTTTGGCGGCACGCTGTTTTTCACCCAACGCGCGCGCCTCTACGTGCTCGCCGACAAGATCTGGCCGGATTTGACCGGCAAGAAGGTCTTCGAGCAGCTCGTCGAGGCCGTGGCCACCGCCATGCGCACGATCACCTCCACGCTGGAGAACGGCTCGCTGCAGCGCTACATCGCCCTGTTGCTTGGTTTCTCGGTGTTGGCCGCCGGTCTGCCCCTCGTGCGCTTTGGCATCGAGCCCGGCCCGATGGCGATGACCGAGATCGACTTTGTCAGCGTCGTGATGTGGTTGATTTTGGTGGTCTGCTCGCTGGCCACGGCCATCTTGCACCAGCGCCGCCTGGTGGCCGTGATCGTCATCGGCGTGGTCGGCCTGGTGATCTCGCTTGCTTTCGTGCAGCTCTCCGGGCCCGATCTGGCGCTCACCCAGCTGAGCGTCGAGATCGTCACGATCTTGCTCCTGTTGCTCGCGCTCTTCGTGCTGCCCAAGTCGACGCCCCATGAGGGCGGCTTTACGCTGCGCCAGGCCCGCGACATCGTGCTGGCGGCGGTGGCCGGCCTGGGCACGGCGCTGATGGCCTGGCTGGTGATGACGCGCCCGCTCGAGAGCATCTCGCGCTTTCACCTCGAGAACGCCAACTACCCCGTCGGCGGCGGCAACAACGTCGTCAACGTCACGCTCGTTGATTTTCGCGGCTTTGATACCATGGGCGAGATCAGCGTCTTGTTGGTTGCCGGGCTGGGCATCTTCGCCATGCTGCAGGGATTGGACTTCAAATACGTCGAGGGCACGATCTCACGCGCCCGCGACCGCTACCCGGTGATGCTCACCTCCTTCTCGCGCCCGCTGCTTGCGCTGATCATCTTGATCTCGATTTACGTCTTTTTTCGCGGCCATAACATGCCCGGCGGCGGCTTCATCGCCGGCCTGATCACAAGCGTCGCGCTGATCTTGCAATACCTGGCCAGCGGCATCGACTGGGCCAGCGAGCGCATGCGCATCAACTTCAAGTTGCTCGCCGCCGCCGGCGTGATGCTCGCCGTGCTCTCGGGCATGGTGAGCTGGCTGGCGGGCTTGCCCTTCATGACCATGGCCGTGCAGTTTAGCCTGCCCGTGATTGGCGAGTTCAACGTGGTCAGCACGCTCTTCTTTGATCTGGGCGTCTACTTGACCGTCATCGGCTCGATGATGGTGATCCTCTCCAACCTGGGCCATCTCGGCCAGATCGAGGAAGAGTACGACGAGAACGAACGCTTGACGGAGGCCGACCCATGGAAGCCCTAGTTGCGAGCGCCATTGGCGTCTTAGTCGCCTGCGGGGTCTACCTGATCTTGCGCGCGCGAACCTTTCCGGTGGTCCTGGGCCTGGCGCTTTTTGCCTACGCGGTCAACCTCTACCTGTTCGTGATGGGAAACATCACGCTGGGCGCGCCGCCCGTCTTGCAAGAGGGCATGGAGATCGCCGCCTACGCCGATCCGCTGCCCCAGGCTCTGGTGCTCACCGCGATCGTCATCGGCTTTGCCATGACGGCCTTTATCCTCGTGCTCTCGATCTGCGCGTACGTCTCGCTGGGCACGGACCATCTCGATGGAAGGGAGCATACGCAGTGAATCATTGGCTGATCTTCCCCATCCTCATTCCCATCTTGGCGGCCTTGGTCATTCCGTTGTTCGCCGGAAAGGATCTGGCACTGCAGCGCGGCATCAGCCTGACGGCGAGCCTTGCGACCATGTTCGCAGGCTTGTGGATGCTGCGCCTGGCCGCCGGCGGCGAGATGTTCACCTACGCGCTGGGCAACTGGCCGGCGCCCTTTGGCATCGTGCTCGTGCTCGATGGTTTGAGCGCGGTGCTCGTCGCTTTGACGGGCGTTATCGGCCTGTTCGCTCTGCTCTATGCCATGCAAGGCACCGACGAGAAGGGTCCGTTTTTTCACGTCTTGTTTCAGATGCAGATCGCCGGCATCTGCGGGGCGTTTCTCACGGGCGACCTCTTCAACCTCTTTGTTTTCTTCGAGATTTTGTTGCTCGCCTCGTACAACCTGCTCGTCTTCAGCGGTGGCGAAAAGCGGCTTCGCGCCGGCGTGCACTACGTGATCTTGAACCTGA
Source organism: Lujinxingiaceae bacterium (assembly GCA_013697635.1). GTDB lineage: Bacteria > Myxococcota_A > Bradymonadia > Bradymonadales > Bradymonadaceae > JACCWM01. Next base: position 8,182 of record JACCWM010000090.1, read on the forward strand.
TCGGCTCCGGTCTGTTCTTGCTCGCCGTGGGCACGCTCTACGGCGTCACCGGCACGCTGAACATGGCGCATATGGCCGTGCGCGTCTCCGAGCTGGGCGCCTCCGAGACGGCCCTGGTGCAGGCCTCGGCCCTGCTCTTGATCGTGGTCTTTGCGCTCAAGGCTGCCATGCTGCCGCTGTATTTGTGGCTGCCCAACGTCTACAGCTCGGCCACGGCGCCGGTCGCCGCGCTCTTCTCCGTGCTCACCAAGGTGGGCGTCTATGCGATTTTGCGCACCTCGACGCTGATCTTTGGCGCCGAGGCTGGCGTCGCAGCCGATCTGCTCAAGCCCTACTTGATGCCCCTGGCGCTGCTCACCTTGGTGCTCGGCTGGATCGGCGCAATGGGCAGCCACAAGCTGCGCAAGATGCTCGGCTACATGATCATCGCCTCGCTGGGCTTGATGATGGCCTCGATGGGCCTCTTCACCACTGCTGGAATCTCGGCCGGCATCTACTACATGCTGCACAGCACGGTGGTCATGGCGCTGATGTTCTTGCTCGTCGATCTGATCGCGCGCCAGCGCGGCCCGGTCGACGACGCGCTGGTCGTAGGCTGGACACCCACGCAAGGCTCAATGCTCGGCGTGTTGTTCTTTGGCGCCGTGATCGCCGCGGCGGGCTTGCCGCCCCTGTCGGGCTTTATCGGTAAGATGTTGATCTTGCAGGCTGCCATCGACCAGCCCAACGGATTTTGGATGTGGGCTATCGTGTTGATTACGAGCCTCATTGCGCTGGTCGCGCTCAGTCGCGCAGGCTCGCTTGTCTTCTTCAAGACCGACGATGTGCCCCCTGGCGAGTCGGCCGGGCGGGCGAGCCTCGGTGATTTCTTGCCCGTCGTCGGGCTGCTCGTTTGCATCGCGCTGTTCACGGCCTATTCGGGCCCGGTCACCGAGTTCACGAACATGACCGCGGCTCAGCTCCTCGAGCCGTCGTTCTACATCACAAACGTGTTGGGCCGCTGAGGCTGAGGGCCAAACCGATTTATGAAGGATGACCAGGTGATCGCCATACAAAAGAAGCTTCTGCCCCAGCCAATCTTCAGCGTCGTGCTGCTGATCACCTGGCTTTTGGCCTACGGCAGCATCGCGCTGGCCACGATCGGCACTGGCCTGGTCTGGGCGCTGATCGTTCCGATGTTCACCGCGCGGTTTTGGCCCGAAGCGCCGCCGATTCGTCGCTGGCGCCCGCTGCTCTTGTTCACGTTCGTCATGATCTTCGACATCATCATTGCCAACCTCACCGTGGCGCGTCTGATCTTGGGCCCGACCAAGCGGCTGCAGCCGTGTTTTCTCGAGATCCCGCTCGAGCTCGACCATCCCTTTGCGATCACGATCTTGGCCAGCGCCATCTCGCTGACGCCGGGCACGGTCTCGGCAAACTTGAGCGGCGACCGGCGCACCCTGCTCGTGCACGCCCTGGATTGCCCCTCCAACCAGGTCGACACCCAGATCAGCCTGATCAAGGCGCGCTACGAAGCCCCCTTGAAGGAGATCTTCGAATGTTGAAAATCGCCCTCTTGATCGCTTTTGGCCTGCTGAGCATGGCGCTGCTGATGAATCTCTACCGCCTGCTCAAGGGCCCCTCCACGCTCGATCGCATCGTGGCCTTGGATACGATGTACATCAACTCGATCGGCGTGATCATCTTGCTTGGCATCTACCTTCGCAGCGATCTGTTCTTTGAGGCAGCCTTGCTCATCGCCATGATGGGCTTTGTCGGCACGGTGGCCTTGAGCAAGTTTCTTCTTCGCGGCAACGTCATCGAGTGAGCACCATGGACATGACCCTGATCGTCGAAATCATCGTCTCGGCTCTGATCGTCTTTGGAGCCGGATTTGCCTGGATTGGCTCCTTTGGCCTGTTCAAGCTGCCCGACTTCTACATGCGCCTGCACGGCCCGACCAAGGCCACCACC
>JACCWM010000048.1 GCA_013697635.1 Lujinxingiaceae bacterium
GCTGGGCGGTGACCGCCATGTCGGGGTCTTCGGGGTTGCCAAAGACCATGTCGACGAGCAGCTCGGAGAAGGTCTGGCGAGCCATCTCCGGTGAGAGCTGTGCGGCGATGACGGCCGCCTGCGGGGCGCAAGGCGAGTCGGTGAGCACGAGCGAGAGCAGGTTGGGCACGAGATCGTGCAGGCGCAGGTAGGCGACGAGCGCGCAGGCCACCTGTCGGGCGGCGCTGTCGCCGCCTTGGAGGGCGCGGACAAGAGTCTGGGGCGTGTTGGTCAACCCTGTGGCCAGCGCTTGGAGCATCGGGCGAAGTTTTGCAGCGAGCTCATCGGGCGAGCCGGCGTCCATGGCGAGCAGCGCAAGCAGCGCCGGGTCGGCTACGAGCAGCAAAAGCTGTTGCTCGCGCGATTGCTCGGCGGCCTCGAGCTGGCGCGGGTGGCTTTGGCGCAAAAGGGCGATAAAGAGCGGGGCCGCGTCGGTGTCGAGGTAGGCTGCAAGCATTCGGTTGGCCTCTGCCGCAGCAACGCCTGCCTGGAGGCGGCCGGTCACCAGGGCGTGCTTTCGCAGCTCGGCATCAAAGCGCTGGCGCGTGCGCGCAACCTGGATGTGCAAAGGCCCGACGGGACGAGGGCCAATCAGGGGCGCGACGGCCTGCAGGGCGCCAGCGAGCGCTTCGAGCTGGGTGTCGGGCAAAGCGCTTGCCACAAGGGCTGCAGCGAGGCGAGGCTGCTCGAGGGCGTGCAGTACGACGAGCAGGTGGGGCCAGAGCTCAGTGCTTGCGGGGCTGAGCAATGTGATCACTTCATCGACCGCTTGCCCGAGCGCTCGCTCGCTGTTCAGGGCTGCGTCGATTCGAGCGATCAATTTTGCGTCGGCGGTCGTCATCATGGCCATTCCTGTCACGAAAGGTGGGGTCAAGGCACACACTGGGCTGACCATTTACCCGACTGCGGCGATCAAAAAAAGACTCGCCCGACAAAAAGCACGCAACAACTTCGGGCGTTCTCTCGAAAACTATCTTGTCACACGCAGACCAGCCCAACTCGCCGGGCGAGTCTGCCTCAACCAAGACGATTCTCGAGGGTATATACGATGACCATACAAAACGACGATGCAGTCTATTCTCACGAACCCTGGGTGCACCTCGAACTTGTGCAGATGACCAGCGCGCCCAAAGGCTGGACGGCCGAGAGTCTCGAGCAGTGGACCGCGGAGTTTGGCCATTTTGTCGATGAGCTGCGCCTGGTCGCCGATCGGCGCCTGAGCGAAATGCAGCGCGAGCACCTGATGCATGTGCTCGACTTTTGTCTGGCCGACTTTGGTGACGACGCGGTGGCGCGCGGTGTGCTCGACTACGTGCGTGAGTATGTCGCCTTTCACGTCGGCGACAGTCTCGGGCTGACGGCGGCCGAACGTGCCTTGGAGCGCCAGAGCCTGTTGCCGACACGTGTACGCCACTATGTCGAGCGGCTCGCGCAGTCCTACTGGGATCTCTACGAGGTCGAGCGGCTCACCGATGAGGGCTTCGTGCTCCGTCGCCTCCACGATGATGCGCGCGAGCTGCTGCACGCACCCGAGTACAACCAGCCCTTTATCATCGGCCATGTGGTCGCCCTTCGCCTGATCGATCTGGGGCCATTGGTGGCGGCGCCGCTGTCCTTGCAGCTCGACTGTGAGCGGGTGGCGTTGCTGGTCAACGAGTTGGAGAGCGAGTTTGTGCGGGGGCGCTATCGCGAGGAGCAGTGGGCCGAGTTCTTGTTTCATCGGGGTAGCTTCTTGATCTTGCGCCACGCCATGGTCGACTTTCGCTCCTACGATGCGCTGGGCGCTGACGAGGATCTCAGCTCGCCAAGCGGCGTCGCGATCGATCGGCTCGTGCGCCTGCAGGACGCCTTTGGTGCGCTCGAGCAGGCCGTCGTGGCCAGCGATGCCGAGCAGTCCGCAGCGGCCTTGATCGTCGCCGGGCCCGAGGGTTCGGTGATCCGCGTCGAGGACACCCAGGTGTGCGCAGCCTTGTTGGTCTTCGAGGACAGCGCCTCCCACGCAGCCTACGCGCGCTATATGGACGGCGAGGTGACAAGCGAGGTGCTCGATCAGGTGGCGTTTCGGCGCGCCTGGCGCCTGCCCTTTGAGGAGGCCCACCCGGACGACCTCTTGCGCCTCGAGCGCGTGGGCAGCACGCTCGGAGTCGCCGGCATCGTCGCTCCCTCGCGTGTCGAGGCCGGCTTTGTCGCCGAAGATGCGCCCGATGATGACGTCGAGCGCCTGATCGAGGCCTGCTACCGGGTGGCGGCGATGCTGGCCGGCGGCAAACGCGAGGCGGCCTGAGGCAAAAACACCCCAGATCGCAACTGCAGTTGCCGATCTGGGGTGTGCAGACCCCTGCTCAAAGAGGCGATCCGGGGACAATGGTCGCCGATGAAGGTTTCTATCCTACATCAACATACGTTTGGGCACAGAACGACGGTCGCTCAAGAGAGTTTCAACGTTGGCCCGCACTTTGCAAAACTGTGGCTCGTTCGACGCTTTTTAGAGTATGAGCGTTCATGTTCGCCAACCCTCGACGCAAGTGACTTGACTATGTTCATCCAGAAAACCTCACACCGTTTACTTTTGGCCATGTTGGCTCTGGGCTTGATCGGCGGCTGCGCCGAAGGCTTTGAAGAGGGTTCGACCCAGAGCGCGAATCGTCTTGGCGAGTCCGCGCAGATCGATCGCTTCAACCCGCCGGTCGAGATCGACCATGACGGCTTGACGGCGGACATCGAGCCGGTCTTTGTCGTGGCGATCAACAACATCGCGACGGCCCGCGAGCTCTTTGTCGATGGTATGGCGCAGTTCGAGTATCCCGAGCCCTTTCAGCAAGTGAGCTGGATGATGGACTCCGATGACGTCTCCGAGTTGGCCTTTCGCGCCGTGGGCGCCGATGGTCAGTGGACCTCGTGGGAGCCCGTCGAGATCACCTGGAACGAGGGCCGCGCCTACAACGCGTTGATTCGTCTGGCGCAGCCAACCACGCTCTTGGAGATGCGCGGCGGCCAGCACATCGAGGAGGCCGAGCTCGAGTTCTACCCGATCGTCATGGCCCGCGAAGAGTTCTTGACGGCCAAGGAAGAGGCCCTGATCGATGAGCCAAGCATTGAGCTTCGCAGCGACGGGCTTCGCTCCGTGCAGCAGGCCTCGGTCGCCCCGAGCAGCCTGGTGATCTCGCGCAGCGGCTGGGGCGCAATCAACCCCAGCAAACTCTGTGGCAGCGTCGTTGCGCCCTACCGCACGACCGTTCATCACACGGCCGTGCCGAGCAACGACGGCGGAGACGCAGCCGCGCGCATGCGTCAGATGCAGAGCTACCACATCAACAATCTGAAATGGTGCGACATCGGCTATCACTTCGTGATCGCCCAGACGGGCAAGATCTACCAGGGCCGTTCGCGCTCGGATCGGCCCGGTGCTCACACGCTCAACACCAACGCGGGCAATGTCGGCATCAGCTTCATCGCCAACTTCGTCGAGCAGACGCCGACCAACACCCAGCTCGACGCCGGCGCGCGCATCACCAAGTGGATCAACGCCACCCACGGCGTTGCCCTGACGCGTACGGCCTTCAAGGGTCACCGCGAGTGGCCCGGCCAGTCGACGGCATGCCCGGGAACCTCAATGATCAACCGCTTGCAGACGATCCTCGATCGCGCCAAGGGTGCTGCCCCACCGCCGCCGCCGCCGCCGCCGCCGCCGCCGGCGCCTACCTACAAGGTCGACGTCAAGGTCAACTGGATCGGTCTGGACAACTTCTACTCTCAGGGCTCGAGCGCAGCGATCGCCGATGCGCTGGTCGGCAAGACGTTTAAGGCCGAGATCATCGTGCACAACCAGTCGAGCGACCCGATCCGTGGCGTCAAGCTTGGCTACTTCGTCGAGCAACCCTTCATCCGGGCGACCAACTACGCCATCCAGACCGACCACCCGGCCAAGGATCGCAAGACCTGGGTCACCAACGACGCTAACGGTGCCCCGGAGAACCCCGCCAAGGACGCGCTCGGCAAAGAAGGCACGTTGACGATGTATGCCTTTGGCGCCGGCGAGAGCAAGCGCGTGCTGATCGACGTCGAGGCCCTTCGCTACAGCATCGGCCAGGCCGACCACCCCGATGTTCGCGGTTGGATCAAGACGATCACCGACGTCTACCAGCAAAACGGCTATTTCGACGCTCCCACGGTCAATAAGGCCAGCGGCGTGCTTCGAAATTTCGCTCAGATGGACGTGGTGAGCACCCAGGAGTGGCAGTTCAACAGCAAAAAGCACGACGACGATCTGGAAGGCTGGACCGGCGCCGGCGCTGCTCACTTCGACAAGCTCGCCCACAACAAGACCCACGGCATGTTGGCGATGCATGTCACCGGAAACGACGCTCGCGTGGTCTCCCCGACCTGGACCAAGCTCGACGCCAACGCTTTCGACCAGCTCGTGCTCGCTGCGCGCTCACATGACGGCGATCACATCAAGGCGATCTACTGGGCGCGTGAAGGCGAGTCGTTCTCCGAGGATCGCGTCGTGCGCTTTGAGGCGCCGGGCAACAGCGAAGTTCAAAACCTGGTCGTCCCGATGTCCAAGCACGCGCTATGGAGCGGCAGCATCACTCGGCTTCGCATCGATCTGATCGACGACCGTGGCCCGGCCGAGGGTGACAGCGGCTGGTACGACGTGGGCAGCATCTTCTTTCAGTCCTCGACTAACAACAAGACCAGCTCGGCCAACCTGGCCTTCGAGCCGAGCGCGCCGGTGCGCTTGACGCTCGAGGACGAGATTCTCGACGAGACCGACGTGCCCGTGGTCAAGCCCGGCCACGATGACAACAACAACCCGGGCCACGACGACAACAACAAGCCCGGCGTCGATCCCGACCCGAAGCTTCCCCGCCATGACGATACCGTCGTGCCGCCTGCCGACATCGACGAGCTCGGTCCGGCCACGGATCACAGCATGGGCGACAAGCCCAAGGGTGTTGCGATCAACGCCGGCTGCAGCGCCACGGGTACCGCGCCCATCGATGGATCGGGCAAGACTCTGCTGTTCATGGGCCTTGGCCTGCTCGCCATGATGCTGGTTCGTCGCAAGTAAGGCCGAACTGGCCGCCATCGCCCAAAAGAGGGCACGCGTGAAAACGCGTGCCCTCTTTTTATTGTGCGCCCGCCTTGCTAAGGTGAGCTCGATTCTAGACGAGCCCTCCGTGCGATGAAACCCGTGCCCGATTGCTCAATGTCCCAATTTCGATGGATGACCCCATGCGTGCACGCCTCGTCAAATCCTGCTCCGCTCTCCTTGTCTTGGGTCTGTTCGGCGCCTGTGCCCAGGACGACGACCTGCTCGTCAGGCCCATGGCAACCCAGTCGCCCGAACAACGCCCTGCGGTGCACGGCCCACACGACGACGACCACCCTCACGCGCTGATTCTTGACGCCGCGGCGCTCGCAGGACAGCGCGTCGATGGTCGTCTGTTGGTGGAGTATCCTCAGCCTTTTTTGCAGCTTGGCGCCATGGTCGAGTCGCCCGTCGCGCTCGAGGCTTTGATGTTTCGTGCTCAGACCAAAGACGGCTGGAGCGATTGGCAGAGCGTCGAGATATCCTGGAGCGAGGGACGACATCACAATCTGCGCGTCTTTCTCAACGAGCCCACTTCCGTGCTTGAGCTTCGCGGTGCACAGACCATCGTTGGGGCCTACTTCGAGTTTCACGAGCAGATCGTGGCCGCGCGTGAGCTCGTGAGGGCCGAGCACACCCGACCCGAAACGCTTGAGCTGCGGGCCGACGACTATCGCAGCGTCAGCCAGGCGATCGCGCCCGAGAGCCTCGTGGTTCCACGCAGCCAGTGGGGGGCGATCGATGCGGACAAGATCTGCGGCAGCGTCGTTGCGCCCTACCGCATGAGCATTCACCACACCTTTTTGCCCGCCGGCGACGGCGGCGACGCGCCAGCACGCATGCGCCAGATGCAGGACTTTCACATCAATACGCGCGGCTGGTGCGACATCGGCTACCACTTCGTCGTCGCCCAATCGGGCGTGATTTATCAGGGCCGCTCGCGCTCGGATCGCCCGGGCGCCCACGTCCTCGATCAAAACGCCGGCAACGTCGGCATCAGCTACATCGCCGACTTCATGGCCCAAACCCCCACCGATACCCAGCTCAACGCCGGGGCGAGCATGGTCAAGTGGGTGCACGACACCCACGGCGTAGCGCTGACGCGCGACGCGGTCAAAGGGCACCGCGAGTGGCCCGGTCAGTCGACCTCGTGTCCGGGCGACAACATGGTCGGGCGCATCTCGGAGATCCTCACGCGCGCCGGCGCCTCCAATCCGGTCGACCCCATCGAGCCCACGCACACCTATGACGTCGACATCCGCGTCAACCTGCTTGGCCTGGACAATTTCTACACCGTGGGCGCAAGCGCCGAGTTCCCCGACGCGCTGCCTGGTGACACCTTTCAGGCCGAGATCTTGGTGCACAACAAGTCCACCGCAGCCATTCGCGAGGTGCGCGTGGGCTTTTGGATCGAGCAGCCCTTCATCGCGGCGACTCACTACACGATCCAGACCGACCACCCGGCCAAAGACCAGGCCACCTGGGTGACCAACGACGCCGACGAGGCCGAGGGAAATCCTGCCAAGGCTGCCATGGGCAAAGAGGGCACGCTCACCATGTATGCATTTGGCGCCGGCGAGACCAAGCGCGTGCTCATCGATCTCGAGGCGCAAAGCGCCAGCATCGGCCTGGCAGATCACCCCGACGTGCGCGCCTGGATCAGCCACATCAAGGACTTGTACGGGCAAAACGGCTTCAATGAGGCCCCCACGCTCAATGAGCTCGGCAAGACCCTCAACGCCTTTGCCCAGATGGACGTCCTGAGCGCCGATGAGTGGCCGCCTGTTCAAGAGCCTGACGTTGGTGGTGAATTTGGCAATGACGTCGGCGGCGAGCGCGACGATCACGTCGGACCGACCAGCCCGAGCCTTGGCGACACCGACGATGTCGCGGTCAACGAAGGTTGCGCAATGGTGCGCTCCAACCAGCCCGCAGGCTCCTTTGGCCTGGCGCTCGCCTTTTTCGCTTTGCTGGTGGGCCTGGTCGCCTGGCGTCGGCGAATGATCCCCAACACTTGCCTGTTACAGGCTTGAGTGTGGGTAAGTCTACGTAAACAATAGTGAATTTGAGATGTTCAATCGTCAAAACGCATCAAAGATTCTCTGGCTGAGCCTGGGGTGTTTGCTCTTTGCATCGGTGCTCGTGCCGAACTCGTGGACATCGTTTGGCAAGAGCGCGGTTCCGCACATCGACGCCTTCTCCGAGGACGTCAGGCGTGCCGACACGGCGCTCTCGAGCGCGCCGGATCGCGATTCGCTAGCCTATGAGGAGCTCGCGCGCGTCGCGATCTATGTGCAGACACGCCGCTTGCTTCGGGCCGGTCCGATGACCAGCGACGAGCTGCGTCGCGCCGCGCCGATTTTGCAGGATTGGCAGGAGCAGATTGCGGGACAGGCGCACGAAGGCTCGCGGCGAGCGCTTCGCGCCGAGCGAAACCGTGAGTTGGCCGCGGCCTTCTCGCGCCTCGACGTGCACAAGATCGAGCTTGAACTCGACCGACTCGATGCCCAGCTCATGGCCGCGCGCGACCATCGCGCGCCTTAGCGCGAGGCTTGGGCGACCAGGCCGGGACTTGCGCTTCGGATGGCGTCGGTGGATCCCTCGGCGTATTTGGTGAAGTTCTGGCCAAAGAGCTCACAGAGCCTGTCGGCCGCCCGGTCGTAGGCCTGCTTGTCTTGCCAGGTCGCGCGGGGAATGAGGATCTCCGAGGGTACGCCGGGAACCTGGGTGACCGCATGGATCTTGAAGTAGGGATCGGCCACGGTCGGGGCATCCTCGAGGTTGCCGTCGTTGATCGCGTCGATGATCGCGCGCGTGTGCTTGAGCGAGATGCGAGAGCCCGTGCCGTAGCCGCCGCCGCTCCAGCCGGTGTTGACCAACCAGACGCGCGCGCCGTGCTCGCGCATCTTCTCGGCCAAAAGCTCCGCATAGCGCGTGGGATGCCAGACCAAGAATGCCGCGCCAAAGCAGGCCGAAAAGGTCGCCTTGGGCTCTGTGACGCCCATCTCGGTGCCGGCCACTTTGGCCGTATAGCCGCTGATGAAGTGGTACATCGCCTGCTCGGGGGTGAGCTTACTCACCGGAGGCAGCACGCCGTAGGCATCGCAGGTCAAAAAGACGATATTCTTGGGGTGGCCACCGATGCAGGGAACCTTGGCGTTGGGCACGAACTCGATCGGATAGGAGGTGCGGGTGTTCTCGGTGATCGACTTGTCGGTGAAATCGACCAGGCGCGTGGCCGGATCGAAGACCACGTTCTCCAAGACGGCGCCAAAGCGAATCGCCTCGAAGATGATCGGCTCGTTTTGCGCCGACAGATCGATCGTCTTGGCATAGCAGCCGCCCTCGATATTGAAGACGCCGCGATCGCTCCAGCAGTGCTCGTCGTCGCCGATCAGCGCGCGGTTGGGATCGGTGGAGAGCGTGGTCTTGCCGGTGCCCGAGAGGCCAAAGAAGAGCGTGACCGTCTCGTCTTGGCCCTCGTTGGCCGAGCAATGCATCGAGAGCACGTTTTGCTTGGGCATCAGGTAGTGCATCACGGTGAAGATGCCCTTCTTCATCTCTCCGGCGTAATCGGTGCCCAAAATCACGAACTCCCCACGCTCGAAGCTCAGAGCCACGCACGTCGATGAGCCGGTGGTCTCGGCCCCGGGGTTGGCGGGCTCGCCGCCGGCGTTGAAGATCACGTAGTCCGGCTCGCCAAAGTTTGCGAGTTCCTCCTCGCTTGGGCGCATGAGCATGTTTTGCATGAACAGGGCATGGTAGGCCCGCGCGCAGATCACACGCACCTTGATCCGGTAGGCCGGATCCCAGCCGGCAAAGCCGTCGACGACGTAGAGCTGCTCTTGGCCGTTGAGAAAGGCTATCGCCTGCTCGCGCCGGCTCAAAAACTGCGACTCGGGCAGCGCAATGTTGACATCGCCCCACCAAATATTCTTGTGGCTCTCGGCGTGATCGACGATGCGCTTGTCTTGAGGACTGCGACCGGTCTTCGCTCCCGAGTAGGAGACCAGCGCGCCCGAGGCCGAGATGGCCGTGCCCGACTCGTGCTTGATCGCCTGTTCGTAGAGCACGGCGGCCGGCGCATTGCGCACCACCGCGGGAGCCAGGATGCCGTGTTGTTTCACCTCAATCTTGCTCATCGTCTCACCTTGTATGATCTGCTCTTGTTGTGGTTCGAATTGCAGTGCACTTCGCCCGACGACCCCGCAAGACGCGTGAACACTAGTCACGCCGGCGCAAAGAGGTCAAGGGCTGCACACGATTTCTTTGCCTCGTTTGTGGAGCCGTTGAACAACGCCTTGATCCATGCGCTCTAACAGAGCTCTTCGTCCTGATCGATGCCGTATTTCTCGAGCTTGTAGTACAGCGCGCTGGGCTTGATTCCCAACAAACGCGCCGTCTCGGTCTTGACACCTTGAGCATCATGGTATGCCCTCAAGATAAGCTGCTTTTCGAGCTCTTCCAGAATTTCGGGCAATGAGCGCTCACCTTGGGGCAGGTGCAACAGGCTTGCACCCGGCTTACCTGTAATTACCGGCGGCAAGTCGTCCAGCGCAATGCGCTCATCGTCGGCAAAAACAAGCGCGCGCTCGATCACATTCTCCAACTCGCGCACGTTGCCCGGCCAGTCGTAGGCACAAAGCGCCTCGAGCGCGCCCGACGAGAGCCCCTTAGCCTTGCTGCGCGTGCGCGCGCAAAGCTTGGAGATGAAGTGCTCGGCCAGCGGCAAGATGTCCTCGCGGCGATCACGAAGCGGAGGCAGCTCCAGGGGGATGATGTGCAGCCGGTAGAATAAATCGGCACGAAAGCGCCCCTCGGCCACCTCGAGCTTCAAATCCTTGTTCGTCGCCGTGACCACGCGCACATCGACCGCGATGGTCTGCTCGCCGCCGACGCGCTCAAACTCGCGCTCCTGGAGCACGCGCAAGAGCTTGAGCTGGATGGTCGGGCTGATGTCGCCAATCTCGTCGAGAAAGATCGTGCCCCCGTCGGCCAGCTCGAAGCGGCCTAGGCGGCGCTTGTGCGCGCCGGTAAACGAGCCCTTCTCGTGGCCAAAGAGCTCGCTCTCGAGCAAGCTCTCGGCCAGAGACGAGCAGTTGACCTTGACGAAGGCGCCGCTCGCGCGCGGTGAAGCGTCGTGAATGGCCCGCGCGATCAGCTCCTTGCCGGTGCCCGATTCGCCGTGGATGTAGACCGTCGAGTCGCTGTGGGCGACCTTTCGAACCATGGTAAAGATCTGATCCATGGCCTGCGAGGTGCCCACGATCTGGGTGTCGAGTTCGACGCGGGCCTCGCTTCGCAGCAGCTCGTTTTCGAGCACCAGACGCTCGGTTCGCCGACGCCCCTCGCGCACCTGCAAGGCTTTTTCCACCTTGGCGCGAAGCAACTCCGGGGGAAAGGGCTTGGCGATAAAATCAAAGGCGCCCATCTGCATGGCCTCGACGGCCTTTTCGATGCTGCCAAAGGCCGTGATGATGATCACCAGCGCCTCGGCCTCGCGCTCGAGCACCGACTTGAGCACCGCCATGCCGTCGACGTCGTCCATCTTCAGATCGCTCAAGACCAGATCGGGCGAGTGCTCGGCGTAAAGCTCGAGCCCACGACGGCCTCCGGGCGCGGCCAGGCTCTCGTGGCCCATGCGCGTGAGCACCTGCACGATGCCCTCGCGCAACGTATCGTTGTCTTCGATCACCAGAATCTTCGCCATGTCGTTCCTCTTGTGCGAACCGTTATCCGAGCCAGCCGTGCGGGATCGCCGCCGCCTCGATGGTGGTGCGTGCCTCGACGCTTGGGTCGAAGGGCAAGATGATGCGCATCGTGGTGCCCACGCCTACCGTGCTCTCGATCTCCAGGCGGCCGCCGTGCTGCTCGACGATCTGGCGCGTGAGGGCAAGTCCCAGCCCGCTGCCTTTCTCCTTGGTCGTGTAGAACGGCTGGCAGATCTCCTCGAGGCGCGCAGCCTCGATACCCGGGCCGTCGTCGCCGATGCTGATGATGCGCTCGCTGTCGTGGCCGCTCACCGACAGCGTGATGTGGCCGCCGTTTGGGCAGGCCTGGTAGGCGTTTCGCACTAAATTGATGATCGCGCGGCGCAGACGCTCGCGGTCGGCGCTGATCTCGAGCGCGTCGCTGACTACATTGCACACGAGCGGGCAGCATGCCTCGTCAAGCTCACCGGACATCAGCGCGCTGACCTCCTCGAGCAGCTCGGTCGCCGAGAAGCGTTCGCGCTCGAGCGGATGGCTGCGCGCAAAGTCGAGAAAGTCGCGCACGACCTTCTCCAGATAGCCGAGCTCGCGCTGGATCTTTCGCACCATCTCGATCTGGCGCGCGTGGTCGCCCTCGTCATCGGCGGCCTCGAGGTCTTCGCGAAGCAGCCCACAAAACAGCTCCATGCCGCCCAGCGGATTGCGCACCTCGTGGGCGATACCCGAAAGCATCATCTGCAGTTGGCGGTCGCGCTGAACGATGTCGCGGCGCATCTCCTCAAACGCGTAGGCCAGATAGTCGATTTCGTCGCCCTGCTCGGCCCCAAGGCCGTCGGCCAGAACCGGCTGCTCCCACTCGCCGCGGCCCAGGCGCTTGGCGGCTTCAACCAGATCGTTGACCGGGCGAATCAGCGCGCGCGAGAAAAGCGTGGCGGCCACGATCACCAGGGCCAGGCCCAGCGCACCCAGAATACTCAAGACGCTGGCAAAGTTGGTCAAGAGGTCAAAGTACTCGGCGCTGGCCTCCACGGCCAAGACGGCGACCACGCGACCCTCGTTGGTCAGCGGCGCGTAGCCCGTCTTGTGCAGCTGGCCGTCCTCGGAGGCGAACAAGGTGCTCGTCGTCGCCTCGGCTGCGGCAAAGGTGCGCTCGATTTCGACGCGGTCGGCGTCGAGCTGATAGATTTGCTGGCCGAAGGCGACCTGCCCGTCGGTGTCGACCAGACTCTTGTGTTCGCGGTCGAAGATAAAGACCCGGCGCACGCCGGTGGCGTTTCGCACCCGCACCAGCCGCTCTTGGAGTCGGGCCTGTACCCGGGACATGCTCGCGTCGAGGCGCTCGATCTGGGCGGCGTCGATGCTCTCGGACATGTCCGCGCTGACCGCCTGGCCAACGGCCACCACGCGCTTGCCAAGCTCCTCCTCGAGGCCCTGGTGCGCCGCAAAGTAGGCGAGCAGCCCGTAGACGAGGATCGTCGCCAGGGTCGGCAAAAGGAACACTCCGACGAGCTTGTTGCGCAGCGAACGACGAAACATCGACAGCCTGAAGTGGAGCACCTGAGCGTGGTCAGGCCGAACTGATCCGGTGTGAGCCGGCCCATGTAGTTGACACGATTCCTTGGGCAAGGCTATCCTCGCGACGAGGTTGTTGTCCAGCGCGCGCCGCCTATTTCGAGGACTCATGACGAAAGCGGACGAAAACCCCTCTCCCGATAGAAAAGGAGAGGATCAGCTCCAAACTACGGCAGATGGGCCCTTGTCAGGGGAGGAGGAGACCGCAAAAAATGCCGGGCAGCGAGGAGCAGTGCATACCAATGCGCCCAAGGCGACTCTGATGGGCCTGGGTGAAGGCAAAGTTTCCAAGCCGGCAGTCGCCTCCAGCGCTTCGCCCACGGCCGGATTGCGCATTCCGCGACCCCTGACGCTGGGGGCGAACTCCTTGAGCGAGAAGCTCGCAGCCAAAAAGTCGGCCTTCTCTTTCAAGCTGCCCGTCACCGCTGACGCCGAAGCCGAAGCCGATCAGGGTCCGAGCACCGACCGCCTCTCCGGTGACGACTTGGACTTGATGGCCTTCGAGGACAGCGAGGCCGCAAGCGATGAGGCCAACCTGGACGAGCTGGCAGCCCACATGCCCAACGCCCACCTCGATCTCATCTCCGAGGTCGGCTACGACGATTTTCCTGACGAAGAGCAGTCCGGCCCGCACACGGCCAATCTCTCAATCGACCAGCTCGAGTTCATCTCCGAGGTGAGCATCGTCGAGCTCGACGAAGACTTCCCCGACGAGGCCACTCAACTCGGCGCCGGCCTGTTCGAGAATCCGGCAAAAAGCTCGGACCCGATTGCGCTGGCGGCCTCTCCATCGGTGGAGTTGGAGGACGACTTCGGCGGCGAGAAGACCCAGATCTCCGAGGGCCTCGATCGCCTTGCACCGGCGCCCGAAGAGCACGAAGCCGACCGAACGGAGTTGGCCTCCTTCGACGAGGTCTTCGCACGTTCTGGGCCCGAGGCTGGGCCCGAGGCTGGGCGCACGCCGGTGGTCGCCGACTCCAGGCGCCTGCCCGTGGCGCCGATCCAGATCGAGGTCGACGACGACGAGGTGTTCACCGCCGACAAGACCGAGCTCTTTGACAGCCCCTTTGAAAACGATCCGATCTGTCCCAAGCTCTCCGTTCTCGACGGTCCGGCCGCCGGCCAGGAGTTTCTCGTCAACAAGATGCGAAACACGGTCGGGCGCGGCACCAACAATACGATCGTGGTCGCCGACATCTCGATGAGCCGCCAGCACTTCGAGATCAACAAGTCGCTCGATGAGACCTTCATCGTGCGCGATTTGCAGGCGGTCAATGGCACCTTTTTGAACGGCACGCGCATCCTCGAGGCTGACCTCTTCCACGGCGATCGCATCGAGGCCGGCAAGAGCGTCATTCAGTTCTTGATCACGAGCACCTCTGCGCCGGTCTCGCGCAACCGGCGCATCATCCCGGCCGCCTCGCCCGATGCCTACACGCTCAAGCCGGGCATGCATGCCACGCTTGCCGGCACGCATTCGACCCATTCGGGCAGCAAGCCGCCAGACTCGAGCCGCGTGGCCACCTTCGTGGCGATCGGCTTTGCCGCCTTGTGCATTCCCCTGGCCGGCATGCTGATCTTTCTCAATCCAGCCGAGCCCGCGAAGATCGCCGCCGCGCCGCTTGTCGCCCAGGTGACCGCCAGCCAGACCTATCTGGAGGGCGTCGAGGCCGTCAAACAACGCGATTGGGAGCGCGCTCAGGACTTCTTCAAGCAGACCGCCGAGCTCGAGCCGGCCTTCGACGGCGTCGAAGCCCAGCTCGAGCGCATCGCCACCGAGCTGTGGGCCCAGCAACTGCTCGAGGAGGCCGAGGCCGACGTCAAGGCCAACCACAGCGAGCGCGCCCTGGCCAAGATCGGCCAAATCTCCAGAAACAGCGTCTACTATGACGACGCCCAGCGCCTGGTGCGCCAGGTGCGCCAACAAGAGGTCTTCTCGACCTTTGAGAAGGCGCGCGCCAGCGTCGATCAGGGCAACCTCGAGGAGGGTGAAAAGCTCGCCGATCGCCTGCTCGAGATCGCGCCTCAGCACGAAGGCGCGCTCAAGCTCAAGGAGCGCATCGAGCAGACGCGCGCCGAGCAACAACGCCAGCAAGAGAGCGCCGCTCGCGCCCTGGTGGCCGGCGCCGCCGCCGAGCGCGCCCCGCGTGCTGCCGCCCGCACACTTCAAGACGACGATATCTGGTCGATCGCACCGGCGCGCACCGATCGCCAGCAGGGCGCCAGCCGCACGAACACCGGCGCCGCCGCGCCAGTGATCAACTTCACCGAGGGTTTTGCGCTCTACCGCGCCCGAAAGTTCAGCGAGGCCACCTCACACTTTGACAACATCGCCAAGGGCTCGAGCGGTGCGATCGGCCAGCGCGCTGAGAAGCTCGCCACCGATATTCGCCGCTTCGAGCGTTCCTTTGTCGCCGGTCAGCGCGCGATCGCCAACTCCGGTTGGGCCGAGGCCGTGCGCCACCTCCAGGAGGCCAAGCGCGCCGACGTCGCCATCGGCGGCGAGACCGGCTACTTCGAGGCCGATCTCTCCGAGATGCTCGCCCGCTCCTTTGGCGAGCTGGGCTTTGAGGCGCTCAACGAAAAGCAATACGCCCGCGCCTTCACCTCGCTCAAGCGTGGCAACTCCGAGGGGCGCGCCGAGGCCACCTTGGCGCGCCTGGCCGCCGAGCTCGACCGCGAGGCCAAATCGCTCAACACTCAGGCCGCCGGCCTCAAGCAGAGCGACTCGGCCAAGGCCGCCGCGCTGTGCCGCACGGTGATGACCATGGTCGCGCCGAGCAGCGCCAGCTACCAACAAGCCAAGCGCCTGCTCGACGAGCTCTAGGGATCAGGCGCGCTTCTTGTCCGAGAGGACCTTGCGCACCTTGAACTCGAGCTCGGAGAACTCGAAGGGTTTGTCGATGTAGTCGTCGGCCCCAAACAGCGGCGAGGTGAGTTCGTTGTTCAGCGGGCCAATGCCGGTGAGCATCAGGATGCCGGTGTGCTGAAACGATTCGGCGCGCTCCTTGACGTACTTGCAGATCTCCCAGCCGGTGAGCTCGGGCATCATCACATCGAGCACGACCAGGTTGGGGTGATGCACCAAGATCTGCTCGAGCGTATCGGCCCCGTCGATGCCCTCGATCACATCACAATCCTTGGTCGCAAAATGCGCCTTGAGCATGCCACGAAGCTCCGGATCGTCGTCGGCCAAGAGGATCAGCGGCCGCTCGCGGGTAGCCGGATCGCCATAGGGAAATTCATCGGGAGACACGTCGTCCAGGCCAGCATTATCGAGATCGTCTTGGCGACGCGACATAGGATTTCCTCGTTTCAAAAGTAACATCGAGCACGACGCGCCACTCAAGGGCAGCGAGGTGGCGCACACGTTAATGAGGGTGCAAGGTAGGTGTCAAGCACGCACATCGAAATCCATTTTTTGCGGTCGTGAGCGAAATCTTGGTGTAGGCTGGCTGGGCACGGCCCAAACAACCTTCGCTCTCGGAGTATACCCAGTGCGCCCCTTAATGCTGCTTAACGCGATCGCTGTTTTCCTGCTCGTCACGACGATCGGCTGCTCGGATGGCCCCGATCACGATGTTGCTCTGGCTTGTGAGCGCGACGCGGATTGCGAAACGGGCTTGTGCTACACCCAATCGAATCCGGGCTACTGTACGGCGTCCTGCCAAAACGAGGGCAGCACCGCTCAGTGCCCGGATTTTACGATCTGCAAGCGCGTCCAAGGCGGCCCGGCGCTGTGTATCTTGCGCTGTGATGCCCAGGGCCAATGTCCGGACAACTCCAACTGCACGGCCGTGCCCGGATCGGATCTGAGCGCCTGTGAACCCGTGCGCTGATCTATTCGTCGGCGATTTGTTGCTGCAACAAATTGAGGTGCTCGGCTGCGGCCGCCTCGATGATCACCTGGATCTCGGGGGCGAGCTCGAGGAACTCGCTGAAGAGCATCTTGGCAAGCTCGCGCTTGTCGATGCCCTCGGGCGCAACCTGAATGTCGAGCTGGGCCAGCGAGATGTCGTAGCCGGCTTTGCGCACGGTGTCGCGATCGAGGCCGAAGCGCTTCAAAGCGTTCTCGACCTCGTCAGCTGAGACGGCGAAGCGGCGTGCGACGTCGCGCACGTTGGGCTGGCGAAAGCGGTTATCCTCGGAGATGCCCAGATGGTAGGCGCAAAAGAGCTCAAAGGCGTTGAGCTCGAGCGGACCCTCGTTGCGCTCCTCTTCGAGCAGGGGATTGGCGCGGGGCTCACGGCCGCCAAATTTGCTGTCGGGCGTCTTTGAGCGGCGCAACTGGGAGGGGCCCTGGTTTTGCGAGCGCGATTTCGACTTGGGACGAGCGCGCGAGGGCTTTCGTCGGCTCTCGTTGTTTTGCTGCGCCTTGGGCTGGGCGCCGTTGGTGCTCTTATCGCCACCTCCGCCGCCACCACTGCCGCCACTGCCGCCACTGCCGCCACTGCCGCCACTGCCGCCACTGCCGCCACCACCGCCACCGCCCTTGCGTCGTCGTCGCCGTGACTTGCTCTTGGTGTCGCCTTCCTGGCCGGAGTCGGTGGCTTTAGCCTCCGGGGCTCGACTCTCGGGCGCTCGGCTCTCGGGCGCTCGACTCTCGGGCGCCGGGGTGGCGACAGGGGCCGATGAACCGCCCGGCTGGCCTTCTTCGCCCGTGCGATTGCGGCGGCGTCGTCGACGAGGCTTGTTCTGTCCTTCGCCCTCGTCGACCTTCTTGTCCTCATGGGTTTCTTCGCTCATTCTCTCCTCAAAATTCGAGCGTCTGCTCTTGCATGCTTACTGCCGCAAGCGCGCCGGAAAATGCCGACGTGCGCAGGAAGTGTTTTCTACGTATGAGTTTTTACGTGCGAGTTCTTGGCGCCAGTGGCGGCCTGATCGGGGATGATTGGTGCGCAGAGTATCTTCGTTGCAAGCGCACGGCTCCCGGCCACAGGCGTTGTCATGTTCGTGACGTATCGTTTACGCCTTTACGTAGTCGTAGGCGGCGCAAAAGGATTTTAACTTCTTCCGCCGAACACCCGGTCAGGGCGTTCATCTCAAACAGGCATGTTGCCCGGAGAACGGAAATCTTGCCCTCCTCGCTTGGGAGGGACCTTTATCAACCAAACTTTTGGGAATTGACGGCGTGTTCATCAATTGAGCTGCCCATTCGATCCAAGGCGCGCCCAAGGTGGCGAGCTTAAACAAAGAATTGGTGAAACGCAACGACGCTGATCGAAAAAAAGCGCTCGTCGGCTCAATTGCCTGCAAATGCGCTTGAGATTGACGGGCAGGCCGAATCTTTTCTACTCTTGGGCCATGACCGAGCTCAATTTTGCTCCAAAGCCATGCTTTTGCCCGAATCGATCTCCAGGCGCACGTGCGTGGTGGGTTGCCGGCTGCCTTGCGCTGTTACTCTCAAGCGGCTGCAATTTGAATATAAACACGGCTAACCATCCGTATCTATACACTATTGTCGAGCCCGACGAGGACGTCGTCGAGTTGCCCGAGGACGTGCTCGACGACGTGGTCGAGCCCGAGGAGGCGGGCCACGATGCCGACGTGACGCCGATCGAGCTGCTCGGGCCGAAGTTGATCTTCACCGAGCTGATGATTCGTCCCAGCCAGCCTCCGCACTCCACCCAGGAGCTTGGCGAGTACATCGAGATCAAGAATATCGGCGATTCGCCCGCCGATCCGCGCAAGATCATCATCGATCTGATCGAGACCAACGATCGCATCGAGGTCGATCGCGTGGCCAGCTCCCAGGCCGAGCGCATCGTCTTGCAGGGGCTCAGGCCGATCGAGCCGGGCGGCTACTTCGTTTTTGTGCGCGAGGACTCCGACTTCTACCAGATAAGCTTTCATCTGGCCCAGGGCAGCTACTACGAATACGGCGTCTGGAGTCGTCAGATCGGCCTCTCCAATCAGACGCGCACGCTGAGCCTGCTCTACGAGGCCGAGGAGTTCGAATTCGTCAAGCAAGACGAGGTGGGCTGGCGTGATGGCAGCCTCGTCGATCTGAGCGGGCGCACGCCGGTGGGCCTGGAGATCTTGCGCGACATCGCCCTGGGCCTTCGCGCCGACAAAGAATACCTCGACGGCAAGGATCGCGGCGAGCCGGCCAACTGGTGCTACCACGTGGCGGCCTTTGCCCCCGGGCCGCTGTACGGCTCGCCGGGTGCGGCCACGCCCGGCGATTGTCTGTAAAGCGCGCTCTGTGCAGCCTACAGCGAGCGTTTGATGCGCTCGACCACCTCGCTGTACGAGGTGTTGTGCACGACCTGGGTCATCAGGTCGGTGTATTTTTCGACCAGATCGGTGCGCCCCTCGACGCGGTAGTGCTCCAAGATCTTGTGCAGCTTGACGTAGGTGCGCTCGCTGTTGACGAAGTACTCGGTGGCCTCGACGGTGGCCTGGATGCCGGCGCGGCTGATCGAGGGCTGCTTGCACTTGAAGATGAACTCGCGCCCCTCGCTGTTGGTGATACCGACGGTGGCCTCGGCCTCGGCCTTGGTCGTTGCGTGGGTGCCCTCGGTGCTCGAGAGCAGGCCCTGGATCGAGAATTGTGAGAAGTAGATCGACTTGAGCGAGGGGAAGTCGTCGGCCAGGCGGGCGCGAAGCGCTTCGAAGAGCGCATCGATCGTGCCCACGCCTTGACCCTCGACCAAAAGCTCGCTGCCATCGGCATTGCGCAGCTGACAGGCGATCTGGCTGACGCCCTCGGTGAGGTTCTCGCGCAGTGTGTAGGACTCGACGATTAAGTGCATGTACTCGTCTTGAAGGATTTCCTTCATCAGACCAAGCATCTTTTCTTGCTTTTGTGGCATGGAATTTCCCTCGTAGTGAACGTGCGTGGTATAAGAATCAACCCAGACTTAAACTGGGGATTGGTGGCCTCGAGTCAATTTTGTTTTGCCGCCGTCTGTACGCATCAACTATGGAGCCGCCATGGCTGACCCGACCGATTATGGTTATGAGGGCCGCGCGCCCGTTGTCCGAGAACAGTCGAGCTACATGACGGATACCGAGGCTGAGCGGCTGTGTGCGCTCTTTGCCGACGGTCTCTCCAGCGGTGTTGGCTATGCTCGCATCTTGAGCATGCTGGAAAGGCAGGGTGGAGACAAGAAATTGTTGGATCGGCTGCGCGTGGCCCTGCTCGAGCACGGCGACATGCTCGGCGAGGCGTTCGCCCGCTACGGCATCCTCGAGCCCAGCGCCAGAAAGCTCATCCTGGTCGCCGAACAGCAGGGAAAGCTGCCGGACACCTTTCGCCAGCTCGCCAAGATTTACGGCAAACGTCACGACCGCAAAAAGAAGTTCCTCTATGCCATGATCGAGCCGATGATCCTGGTGATCTTGGGCATGATCGTTGCGCGCAATCTCTTCTCCACCGATCTGACCGAGATCACCTTTGGCAAGGACACCACCGGCGCGCTGACGGCGATCTTCATTCGCTCGGCGATCGAGGGGCTGATCTTCGGGCTGGGCTGTGTGGCCGTCGCGATGGCCTCGCTGAACATGCCCGTCGACTTTGCGCTTCGCAGCATGGCGCACCGCATGTTGTTGCGCACCCCGATTCTGGGCATGGCCGGCAATCTCTACGCGATCTCCTTGTTTTGCATGTACATACGCCAATCGATCACCAGCGGTATGACCGTCTTCAAGAGTCTCGAGCTTGCCGCCGAGGCCTCCAATGCCCCGAGCATCTGGGGCAACATCCACCGCGCTCAGGATCAGATAGCCGAGGGCGCAACGCTTGCCCAGGCCCTCTACACGATCAAGTCGCTGCCCGTCGACGTGGTCGAGAACATCGACATCGGCGAGGAGTCCGGCCGCCTCGAGGAGCGCCTCGAGTGGCTCTCGGAGCGCTACGAGGTGCTGAGCACCGAGAACTTTCAGCGCCTGATGGCCTCGATGCTCTACATGTCGCGCTTTGTGATCATCATCGTGGTGATCGTCAGCCTGCTGCTCATGATCACGAAAATGGAGCTCTTTCCCAGCGACATGTAAGCTCAGGGGCGCTGCAGGCAGACCTGGCGGATCGCGCGGATCGCGTTGGGGTCCTTGGTCAGGCGGCGCGCCGAGCTGACCAGCTCCATGAGCTGCTCGTGGTTGAGCGGCTTGTCGATCGCGTTGATGTCGTAGGCGAAGCCGTACTTGGCAAAGTCGCGATGGCTCGAGCTGATGTTGTTCAAGCCGGCCTCGAAGATCGCATCATCGACGGCCTTCTTGGTACCGCGCGCATCGCTGTGGATCACGGTGAGCACGTACTTGGCCTCGTCGCCGTCGACGGCAATGGTCTGGCCGGGGCCGTAGACGCAGTCGCGCACGGTGCCGCGCACGTTGAACAGGTGCGCCGTGTTGGAGATGTGCTGTGCGATGCGCGGCTGGGCCTCCTCGGTGGCCGCGCCGATATGCGGCGTGCCGATGATCTCGGCGACGTCCGAATAGGGGTTTTGCCAGATGTCCTTGGCGCTGCCCGGCTCCTCGGGAAAGACGTCGATCGCCGCGTAGCGCACGGCACCCTCGCGAACGGCGTGCTTGAGATCCTCGGGGTCGAAGAGAAAGCCGCGCGCGGCGTTGATGAAGATGCGCGGGCTGTTCGCGTCGCGGTCGGCACCAAACTGGGAGAAATGCTCATAGGTGAGCAGATCTTTGTTCGAGCTGCCGCGGTTGTCCTCGGCCGAGACGTGTACGGTGACAAAATCGGCTACGCGAAAGGCCTCGATCATCGTGTCGCATGGCGTCCAGCCCAGGGCCATGCCGACCTCGCGGGCGAGCTCGCGGTTGTCGTGGAAGTAGACCTTCATGCCGAATTGCTCGGCCATCTGGGCGACCTGCTTGCCAATATTGCCCAGGCCCAAAACCGAGATCGTCTTTCCCTTGAGCTCGTAGCGCTGGCGGCTGTCCTTGGTCCAGATGTTGACCTGGGTCTTGGAGGCGGCATCGAAGAGGCGCCGGGCCAGACAGATCATCTCGCCGAAGACCATCTCGACGACCGAGCGCCCGTTGCTGATCGGATCGTTCATCACCAGCACGCCCTCTCGGGCGCAGGCGGCCTTGTCCACCGAGTCGTCGCCGATGCAGCAAAGCATCACGGCGGCCAGATTGGGCGAGGCCCTCAAGACGCGCTCATTGACCTCGAAGCGGCTGCGCTTGAAGATCAGGTCGTGTTGGCCCTCTTCCAAGACGCGCACGATCTCGTCCTCATCGAGCGTCGCCGACTCCGGCAGCCGCTGGGGCTTGATGCCCTGGGCGGCCAGCAATCGGTCCAGCCCGGTGTGGGGATTTTCAAGAATCAAAGCCTTTTTAAAGCGGCTTTGTAGAAAGCGAACTCCATCAATTTTACCGCTCATTGCTACCTCTTTTACTGCGTTGCTGTGGTGCTCGGTGCTCTAAAAGACGACGTTTTCGACGTATTGCCCGTACACCTCGCGCAAAGTCTGCGCGATCTCGCCCAGCGTGACGCCGTTTGTGACGGCGTGCACGATGTGGGGCATCACGTTGTCGCTGCCGCGCGCGGCGCTCTCGAGGGCCTTGCGGGCGGCGTCGACGGTGGTCATCGAGCGCGAGGCTTTGAACTGGCGCAAACGCTCGATTTGTTCCTGCTCGATCGCAGGATCTGCGCGGTGCAGCTCGGGGGCCACACCCTGGGCACTCTGATACTGGTTGACGCCGACGATCGTGGCCTTGCCGCTCTCGATCGCGAGCTGGGCCTGGTAGGCGGCCTCCTGGATCTCGGACTGCTGGAAGCCGTGTTCGATGGCGGCCACCGCGCCGCCAAGCTGGTCGATGCGCTCGATGTACTCGCGCGCGCCAGCCTCGACATGGTCGGTCAAAGCCTCGAGCGCGTAGCTACCCGCCAGCGGGTCGATGAAATCGGCGACGCCCGACTCATAGGCGATCACCTGCTGGGTGCGAAGCGCGATGCGCGCGGCCTCCTCGGTGGGCAGGCTCAAGGCCTCGTCCCAGCCGTTGGTGTGCAGCGACTGCGTGCCGCCGAGCACGGCCGCCATCGCCTGCAGGGCCACGCGCACGATGTTGACCTGGGGCTGCTGGGCGGTGAGCGTGGAGCCGGCCGTCTGGCTGTGGAAGCGAAGCCGCAGGCTCTGCTCGTCTTTGGCCCCGAAGCGCTCGCGCATGATCCGCGCCCAGAGCCGCCTGGCGGCACGAAATTTGGCGACTTCTTCCAAGAAATTGTTGTGCACGTTGAAGAAAAACGAGAGGCGACCGGCAAAATCGTCGATGTTTAGCCCGGCCTCGAGCGCGGCCTCGACATAGGCGATGCCGTTGGCCAGCGTAAAGCCCACCTCTTGCACCGCCGTGCTGCCCGCCTCACGGATGTGGTAGCCGGAGATGCTCACGGTGTTCCACTGGGGCACCTCGCTCTGGCAGAACGCGAAGATGTCGGTGATGATGCGCATGCTCGCGCGCGGCGGGTATATATACGTGCCGCGCGCGATATATTCCTTGAGCAGATCGTTCTGGATCGTGCCGCGCAGCTTGTTGCGAGCGATGCCGTTCTTCTCGGCTACGCCGATGTAGAGCGCGAGCAAAATCCCGGCCGTCGAGTTGATCGTCATCGAGGTCGAGACCTTGTCGAGCGGGATCTGGTCGAACATCAACTCCATGTCGGCCAGCGTATCGATCGCGACGCCTACCTTGCCAACCTCGCCACGCGCGCGCTCGGAGTCCGAGTCATAGCCCATCTGCGTGGGCAGATCGAAGGCCACCGACAGCCCCGTGGTGCCGTGGGCCAAAAGATAGCGGTAGCGGGCGTTGGACTCGCGCGCCGAGCCAAAGCCGGCGTACTGGCGCATCGTCCACAGCCGGCCGCGATACATCGTCGGCTGTACGCCGCGCGTGTAGGGATACTCGCCAGGAAAGCCCAGGTCCTGCTGGTAGTCGTGATCTGCGAGATCCCAGGGGCCGTAGAGCGCGTCGACGGGCGCGCCGTCGGTGAGCTGGAACTCGCCGCTGCGATGGCCGTGTTTGGCGAGCAGCGGCTCGAGTACGTCTTCTTTCCATCGGGCCTGGGCCTCGCGGATCTCCTCGAGCAGCTCCTTGCTCACGTCGCTCCTGTCGCTCCTGTCGCTCCTGTCGCTCCTGTCGCTCCTGTCGCTCCTGTCGCTCCTGTCGCTCCTGTCGCTCCTGTCGCTCCTGTCGCTCCTGTCGCTCATGGGGCGTCCTCAATGGTGACGAGCACGTGGCCAATCTCGACGAGCTGGCCTTCTTGGACATGGACGGCGGCGACGATGCCGTCGCGGTGGGCTTTGAGATCGTTCTCCATCTTCATCGCCTCGACGATCACCACGGTCTGGCCCTGGATGACCGCGGCTCCAAGCTGGGCGGTGACGGCGACGATCTTGCCGGCCATCGGGCTGACGAGATCCGGTCCGGCCACCTTCTTGCCGCCGATGCCGGCCGCAGCCATGCGCTTTTGGCGCTCGTTGAGCACCTCGATCACATGGCGCTCGCCACGAAGCTGCACGTGGAAGTCGGTGTTGTCGGCGCGCACCTCGGCGTCGAGCGACTGGCCTGCGCACACGATGTGCAGCTGGCCGGCGCCGGGGGCAAAGGCGTCGACCAAAAGCTCCTCGCCGCCCGGCGTGAGCACGCGGTAGCGCCCGTCGGCGAGCGTTTCAACCTGGTAGTGCCGGGCGTCTTCGGACTCGCAGCTCACATAGTAATTGGACTTGCTCTTCATGTTGCCCTCACAGGTTTTGCAACTGGCGGTAGCGGCCAAGGCTCTTCCAGCGGCTCTTCTCAACGCCGCCTTCGACCGGCACGCCGTTGGTGGAGCCAGCGCCGCCGGCTATCGCCTCGTCGCGTCGGTGGGCAGCCAGCACGGCCGCAAGCTCGCTGGTGTCGCGGTGAGCGGGCCGAGCCGGCTCGCGCGCCTTCATCATGTTGGGTACGAACTCGGTGTCGTAGTCGCCGGCGACGAATTGATCGCTTCGCAGCACCTCGTCGTGAAAGGCCACGTTGGTGGTGATGCCGTCGATCACGTACTCGCCCAGCGCGCGACGCATGCGCGCGATGGCGTGGCTGCGATCCTCGCCCCAGACCACGAGCTTGGCGATCATCGGGTCGTAGTGAACGCTGACCGTGGCGCCCGAATAGACGCCGCTGTCCTCGCGAACCCAGGGCCCGGCCGGGCTCTTGATCTTGAGCAGCTCGCCGGGGCACGGCATGAAGTTGTTGTCCGGGTCTTCGGCATAGATGCGACACTCGATCGCTGCGCCTCGGCGCACGATGTCGGCCTGGCTAAAGGGCAGCCGCTCACCGGCGGCGATGCGAAGCTGCCAGCGCACCAGATCGAGGCCGGTGATCATCTCGGTGATCGGATGCTCGACCTGCAGGCGCGTGTTCATCTCGAGAAAGTAGAAGTTCAAGTCGGCGTCGAGCAAGAACTCCAGCGTGCCGGCGCCGACATAACCCACGGCCTGGGCGGCGCGAACAGCCACCGCACCCATTTGCTGGCGCACCTCTTCGGTGAGCACGGCACAGGGCGTCTCCTCGATGATCTTTTGGTGGCGGCGTTGCACAGAGCAATCGCGCTCAAAGAGGTGCACGCAGTTGCCGTGGGCGTCGGCCAAGACCTGAATCTCGACGTGCTTGGGATTGACGACGTATTTTTCCAGATAGACCGCGCCGTTGCCAAAGGCGCTGAGCGCCTCACGCTTGGCGCCGACAAAGGCCGCCTCCAAGTCCTCGGCGCGCTCGACGCGGCGCATGCCCTTGCCGCCGCCGCCAGCGGCGGCCTTGACCAGCACCGGATAGCCCATCTCGGCGGCCAGGCGCTGGATCAGCGCGACGTCTTCGATCGGCTCCTGGGTGCCAGGCACGAGCGGCACGCCGGCCTCGAGCATCAGTTGGCGGGCGTGGGTCTTCTCGCCCATCGCCTCGATCGCCGAGGGCGTGGGGCCGATGAAGACAATGCCGGCCTCGGCGCACTGGGCGGCAAAGGTGGCGTTTTCGCTTAAAAAGCCGTAGCCGGGATGGATCGCTTCGGCGCCGCTTTTTTGGGCGACCTCGAGGATCACCTCGGCGCGCAGATAGCTCTGGGCGCTGGGGGCGGCGCCGACCAGGTAGGCCTCGTCGGCCATGCGCACGTGAAGGGCCTGGCGGTCGGCCTCGGAGTAGACGGCGACGCTTTGAATGCCCAGCTCCCGCAAGGAGCGGATGATGCGCACCGCGATCTCGCCGCGGTTGGCTATGAGTACTTTTGAGAACATGACCTCTCCCGAAAAAAAACGCGCCCCGGACAACGGGGCGACGTTACCAGAGCACGCTGGAGAGGTCTAGAGAGCTGTCGTCTGCTTACTTGTCGAGCAGCTTGGCGATGATCGCTCGCTTGGTCTCGCTGTCTTGGGCCTCGTCGATCATGAGGCTGCCCTGGACGGCTTTGGTCTTCATGCTCTCGATGAGGAACTGCTCGATCATGGCCAACTTGACGCGCGTGTCGTCGTTGGCACCCACGGCAAACTTGAGCTCGTGGTCGTCACCCTCGCTGAGGCCGTGGTGCATGCGCAGCACCTTCTCCTCCTCGGGCAACAAAATATCGAGAGACTGCTCACGGGTCTGTGCCGCGCGTTGAGTCGTGGTCGTCGTGGTCGTGGTCGTCGTGGCCTGGGTCTTCTTATGGTCGCTCAACTTAAAATCCTCCACTGAATGCATCCAATTTCCAGCACAGGTCATGTGCCGCAATATGTGTGAACAATTCAAAGGCATCCAGAAATTCAATCGGCTGCGTTCACACACTTACGTTTATATGTGCTGGTGGATCGAGTGGCAAATTTTTTGGGCCAGTATTGCGCTCAGAAGAGCTCTTCGAGCGCGGCGCGCGTCCAGGCGTCGAGATGGCCAAGCTCCCAGGCCAGATGCAAGATGGTGTAGCGGTTGCGAATGTCCTTGGAGTGGGCGATCGAGGCGAAGGCGCGCTCGCGGTCGACATCGAGCTGTGCAAAGCGCACCGGGCAGTGCGCCTCGAGCAGCTCGGCCTCGAGCGAGTCCTTGGTGCGAAGCGTGCGCGCCACGCTGCCCATGATCACGTCCCAGTTCTCCACCAGGCGCACCAGCCGGGCGCGAAGCACCTCGGGCGTGGGGTAGGCCTGCTCGGCATGTTTGACCACGGCCTCAAAGAGCGGGCCAAAGCGCTCGGCTAGCAGCGCGCGGTAGTCGGGCCAGGGCAGCAGGTGCTCCACGCAGGCCTCAATGTCGATGCTCCCGGGGTCGAGCGCCATGAGCCGCTCGTAGATAAAGGCCGTACTCAGCGTGCCCACGCCCACCTGACAGCCGTGAAAATCACAGGGCAAGTCAAAGGCGTGGCCGGTCATGTCGATATAATGGCTGACCAGATGCTCGCCGCCCGAGGCCGGGCTCGAGGAGCCGGCAACGCTCATCGCCAGGCCCGAGAGCATCAGCGCGTTGACCAGGCCGCCAATTGCCTCGCGATCGCGCGCGGGCAGACGCGGCGCGACACCCTCGAGCATGGCCGCACCGGTCTCGATGATCGCCATGGCCTCATCGGAGTGAAACGAGTCGTTGAGCAAGGCCGAGAGCTGCCAGTCGGCGTTGGAGACCGGCTTGGACATGAGATCGCCCAGGCCGCTGCAGATCATGCGGTAGGGCGACTCGGCCATCACGTCAAGGTCGGCGATGATCACGCGCGGGGCGCGACAGGCGATCGTGGTCTTGACGCCCTCGGAGAGCACCGCGGCGATGCCCGAGGTGTAGCCGTTCATGCTGGGCGCGGTGCACACGCAGGCCATGTACAGCCCGCGTCGGTCGCTTGCGAGTTTGACGATGTCGTTGATCGTGCCGCTGCCTACAGCGATGCTGGCCACACAACCCGTGGCCTCGAGCGCGCGCTCGAAGGCCAAAACGGCCGCATCGTCGCACATCGGCCACTCACCCGCGTGGACGCCGACGACCTCATAGCGCGTCCAGGCCATGCCGGCCGCGTCGAGCAGCTCGGCCAGGCGCTTGCCGGCGACCTGCCAGGTGTTCTCGTCGTAGGCGACCAGCCAGTTGCCCGCCGGCAGATGCGCGATAAGCTCGCCGAAGCCTTCGCTGATCGCGTCGTAGCCGACGACGATCGCGCGTGTGTCGAGCTTGTCTTCGAAGCGGGCGAGCAGTTCGGCGATGACGTCGGACATGGGGACAAAGCTCTCAAAAAACCAGGGAAACGATGGTGCCGATGATGCAGCAGCCAAAGGACAGGGCAAAGAGCCCACCGACGATCATGAAGATCTTCTTGTTCTCCTGGAAGACCTGTCCCAGGCCGCCGCTGCTGCTGCTGCTGCTGCTGCTGCTGCTGCTGCCACTGCCAACAGCGAGCGCGCCTTCGGGCGCAGTCATCGGCTGGGCCGGGTCGGGCACGCCAAACGACGGGCTCGGCGCGCCCATGGCCGTTTGGGCGAAGGGATCGGCCAGCGGCTGGGGTCCGGTGGCCTCCATCGGGCTGGTCTGATGCGCAGGCTCATCGCCCGGCAAGTCGAGCTCGGGATCAAAGGCCGGGTCGAAGTCCGACGAGAAGGCCGACGCGCTTATCTCGGGCTCGACGGGAAACTCAGCTTGCGCTTCTGGCTCGGGCTCGGGGTCGGGGTCGGGAAAGAGCGCCGACGCGTCGTTCTGACGCTCAAACATCGAGTCCAGCGTCTCGGGAATGGTGTCCCCAATGGGCTGCATCGAGGAGTCGACCTGGGGAAGCATCTCCGTTCGTGCGGTGTCGTCGGCCCCCTCGGGCGCACGCGCCGGCTCCGGGCGCGGCAGCGAGAAGCCTTTGAGCTCGGGGCGCGGTGCGCTTCCATCGGGTCGCGGGCTGCCGGGCGTGGGCAGGCGAAGCTTGGGCGCATCGGCCTTGGGCTCGCTGGGAGCCGCGGCGGCTTCCTTGCGCTCGCCGGCCTCGCGGATGGCTTGTTGCAGGTCATCGGGGCTGAGCGCTGCAAAGCCCATCATCGTCTTCTTGCCGGTGGCTTCGATCTTGTGACCGCAGTGGCCGCAATGGGCGGCGTCTTCGGCAACGGGCTTTCCACAATTTGGACATGGAATCATCAGTACAACCTCAACGTAGACGTCGGTTGGGCAACACGGCTCGTGCTCACCTTGCCGCAGCCTGCAGCGAAAGTCTAGCCCGAGAAGCCGATCAAGGTGAGTTGCAAAAGCGTGGTCGCATCTCTTCGAGACCTAACGTTTGCAACACCTCGTCGAGTCGCGCGATGGCGCGCGGCTGGGGACGGTCTTTGTAGGTGGCGACGATCAGCTCGTTTTTCATCGAATGCTCCCAGCCCACGAGCTCGGTGACGCTGACGTGGTAGCCGTTGGCCTCGAGCTGCAAGCAGCGCAGCACGTTGGTGACGTGGCTGCCAAACTCGCGCGTATGCAGCGCGTGGCGCCACAGCTCGCTCAAGGCGCCGTCCGCCAGCGCCTTGCTCTTGTTCTTTCGCAACACGCCGGCCACCTCCGCCTGACAACAAGGCACAAGCACCATGAAGCGCGCCTGTTTTTTCAGCCCAAAGGCGATCGCGTCGTCGGTGGCCGTGTCACAGGCGTGCAGGGCGGTGACCAGATCGATTCTTGCCGGCAACTGCTCGGATTCGATCGACTCGGCCACCGACAGATTCAAAAAGGACATGCCCAAAAAACCAAGCCGCTCGGCCAGCCGGCGAGATTTCTCGACCAGCTCCTCGCGCGTCTCGATGCCATAGATGCGCGAGGCGTCCTCGAGCTCCTTGAAGAACAGGTCGTAGAGTATGAAGCCCAGATACGACTTACCGGCGCCGTGGTCGACCACGTGCAGCTCGCCATGCTCGGCGGCGATCTCTTTCAAAAAGGGCTCGATGAACTGATACAGGTGGTAGACCTGCTTGAGCTTTCGGCGACTGTCCTGATTCATCTTGCCCTCACGGGTCAAGATATGCAGCTCCTTGAGCAGCTCGATCGATTGGCCAGGACGGATTTCGTGCATGGGTCACTCTACTCGTCTTTGTGTGATCGTAAGCCTACGCGCCTCGTTATACATCGAACCGCGCAGGAGCGCGTAAATTTCTGCCGTAGGCTCCGCCTCCTCGTCGGCTGGCGCCGAGGAGCTCGCGG
The DNA here is from genome assembly GCA_013697635.1 of Lujinxingiaceae bacterium. Classification (GTDB taxonomy): domain Bacteria; phylum Myxococcota_A; class Bradymonadia; order Bradymonadales; family Bradymonadaceae; genus JACCWM01. The sequence goes on from JACCWM010000048.1 coordinate 29,506, forward strand.
AGCCTACGGC
>JACCWM010000107.1 GCA_013697635.1 Lujinxingiaceae bacterium
TGCTCCAATACCGTGTGCGCATCGACATGTCGGTGCCCGGTGAAGAGCTCGTGGTCTCGCGCGATCCGGGCTCGAGCCAGGCGCACAACGATCTCTACATCGCGATTCGCGATGCCTTCAACGCCGCTGAGCGTCAGCTTCGAAGCTACTCGGGCAAGCTCCGTGAGCCCAGAAAACACCACGAGATCGAGCCGCACGCCGTCGTGTTGCGCATGTTCCCCCACGAGGGCTACGGCTTCTTGATGACGCCCGATGGGCGCGAGGTCTACTTCCACGAGAACAGCGTGCTCAACAATGGCTTCGGCGAGCTCAACGCCGGTGACGAGGTGCGCTTTAGCGAAGTCCTCGGCGACGACGGCCCTCAGGCGAGCACGGTCGACGCCGTCGGCCGTCACGGAAAACATATCTTCCCAGGCTAAACGCCCACCCAAGCAAGGCGACGCTCAGGCCAGGTTGTGAAAGACCTTCTGAACGTCGTCGTCTTGCTCGAGGCGGTCGATCAACTTGAGCACGTCGGGGATCTGCTCCTCGCTGAGCTCGGTCATCGTGAGCGGAATGTACTCCGACTCGGCCGAGATCGCCGTGATGCCCCGATCTTCGAGGGCTGATTGCATGGTGCCAAAGTCGTTGAAGGCGCAGCGGATGATCAGCTGTGGCTCGTCCTTCTCGCCAGAACCCTCGCCGAACTCCTCGAGGCCGTGATCGATCAGCTCGAGCTCAAGCTCGTCTTGATCGATGCCCTCAGGGTGCAGGCGAAAGACGCCCATGCGCTTGAACATGAAGCCGACGCTGCCGGTGGTGCCGAGGCTGCCGCCGATCTTGTTGAAATGCATGCGGATATTGGCGATCGTGCGCGTGGGGTTGTCGGTCGCCGCCTCGATCAAGAGCGCGATGCCGTGCTGGGCGTAGCCCTCGTAGATCAGCTCCTCGTAGTCGGTGACGTCGTCGCCCACGGCGCGCTTGATCGCCGCATCGATGCGGTCCTTGGGCATGTTCGCCGCCCGGCAGTTCTGCAGGATGCGCCGAAGCGCCGGATTGTAGTCCGGGTTGGGGCCGCCCGAGCGAACGGCGATGTTGATGTCCTTGGCCAGGCGCGAAAAGGCTTTGGCCATCTTGTCCCAGCGCGCGAACATCGTGGCTTTGCGAGTTTCGAAGATGCGACCCATACGTTTTCTCTCCTGCAATTAGGTTGGCACGTCATCCGCAGATATAGCCGGGCCGCGCACGCTTGGCAACGGCCCGCGCCTCACGAGCTGCACGAGAGCATCGAGCAGCCCGGCCGCGAGCGCGCCCAGTCCGGTCGCTTGCCGGCCAGGTGCTCCTTGCTCGGCTGCTCGTCGTAGGGCCGCTTGAGCACCTCGTGCAGCTCGCTAAGCACCCCATGATCGCCCTTTTCGCTGGCGTCGATGGCGAGCTGAGCGAGATAGTTTCTGGGCACGTACTTGGGGTTGACCGCGTTCATGGCCGCCAGACGACTGGCCTTTGTACGCCCGTCGGCTTTGAGCCGCGCTGCGTAGCGGCGAAGCCAGCCGGCTACTCTGGGCATGTGCGCCGCAAGCTCGTCAGGCGCATAGTAGGCCTCGAGCAACGGCTCGAGCAGCTGCCTGTCATCAAGCTGCTCGGCGGCGTCGACATCGAGCTCGGCCAGCTTGCGGTAGAAGATCGTCATGTCGGTCTCGACGAGCTGCAAGACATCCATGAGCTCGTCGACCAGCGGCTGGTCGTCGGCCTGCAGGGCCAGCAGCCCGAGCTTGGCGGCGATCATCTCGCGCCACTGCTGCTCGTAGGTCGTCACATAGGTCGCCAGCGCCGCCTGCAAGGGCTCGACCTCGCCGACCAAATCGTAGAGCGCGTTTCCGAGCTGGGCGAGGTTCCAGTGGGCGATCTGAGGCTGGTTGCCAAAGCGGTAACGCCGGTGGCTGGCATCGGTGGTGTTGGGCGTCCAGCCTGGATTGAAGTCCTCAAGCCAGCCGTAGGGGCCGTAATCGATCGTCAGCCCGAGCACCGACATGTTGTCGGTGTTCATCACCCCGTGCACGAATCCCACGCGCATCCAGTGCGCGACCATCACGGCCGTGCGCCGGCACACCTCGTCGAACCAGGCCACGTAGGCGGCCGGGCCGGGTGGGCCGAGCTCGGCAAAGTGGTGGCTGATCGTGTAGTCGGCCAGCGTGCGAAGCACGTCGAGCTCGCCGCGTGAGGCAAAGATCTCGAAGCTTCCAAAGCGCAGAAACGACGGCGCGACGCGACAAACGATCGCGCCCGGCTCGGGGGCCGGGTGGCCGTCGTAGAACATGTCGCGCACCACAAGGTCGCCCGTGAGCACCAGGCTCAGCGCGCGCGTGGTCGGCACGCCCAGATGAAACATCGCCTCGCTGCACAAAAACTCGCGCACCGACGAGCGCAACACCGCGCGCCCATCGGCGGTGCGCGAATAGGGCGTCGGCCCGGCTCCCTTGAGCTGCATCTCCCAGCGCTGAGCATCGGCGTTGACCACCTCGCCAAGGGTAATCGCGCGCCCATCCCCAAGCTGGCCCGCCCAGTTGCCGAACTGGTGGCCGCCGTAGCAGGCCGCATACGGCTCCATCGGGCCGGCCAGGCGGTTGCCCGCAAAAATCTGCGCGAGCGCCTCGTCGCCGACCTGTTCGCGATCGATGCCCAGCAGCGCTGCGACCTCCGAGGACCAGCCGATGAGTTTGGGCGCCGAGACGGCGCTTGGTTGCACCCGCGAGAAGCACGCACCGCGCACCTGGCGGCGCTGATTGGCGGCCACGGCGTCGGCCGGCAGTTCGCGCACAAACGAGTTGTCGAAGTTGAGCGCGTCGAGCGCGCTGGAGGTGGTCATGGCGGTGCTCCATAAGACGTTGGACAAGCACCGGTGGAACAAACAAGCGGACGTGGTTCATCCCTGCCCCTACCCACGCGTGGGGAGGTGGCGCTTTAGCGCCGGTGGGGGCCTTTCGGCGGCGGACGGTGTTACGAGTCCTTGAATTTGCACAAGTTTTACGTTGGGTTGACATCGTCTGTGACATCAAGCAGCTTGGGCGACCACTATTTGAGTCATCCAAGCGTGATGCCGTTTTTGTATCCGGGAGTCTGTTATGCGTCGAATTGTTTTGGTCCTTTTTTTGCTCATGTTTGTGGCCGCATGCTCACAAGATGCGGACGTATCGCCGCCCGATACGGGCGAGGCCGATGTGTTGGAGTCGGATGCGAACAAGGCCGATGTGTCGGAGTCGGATGCGAACGAGGCCGATGTGTTGGCGCCGGATGCGAACGAGCCCGATGCCAACGAGTGCGTGCCCAATTGCGAGGGCCGCACGTGCGGTCTTGATCCGCTGTGCGATGTCTCGTGTGGCACGTGCGAGGGTAGTTGCAGCGACGAGGGTGTGTGTGAGCTGTTCGAGTGCAATCAGGAGTGCGTTGGCGAGAGCTGCGAGCTGGTCACCGCGTCGCTGCCGGGTGGCTTTTTGGTCGCGGGAAGCCTGGCCGGCGACGCACCGGTTTTTGCGCCAATCGTCAGCTTCACGCGCGTTGACGGTCTCGGCAAGGTGACCGTGTACGTCATCGACTATCAGACCTCGCTCGACTACGTGGTACGCCTGCTTCCAGGCACCTACGACGCGCAAGCCGTGTTGGGTACGCGGATTCAGACCGAGCGCATCGAGGTCGGCCAGGACATGCGGCTCGACTTCGACTTCGCCGCGGACGTCTCTGTGGCACTCTCTGGCGCCGTAAGTTGGGAAGGTGCGACTATCCCCTCGCTCGACCCGGCCCTGCCCGATTGGCGTTTGCACTTCAAAGATACGACATCGGGTCGCCAGATCACGGTGCACGGCTTTGGCGGGCAGGACGACTATGAGGTGCGCGTGATTCCCGGCACCTACGATATTCAATTCTGCTTCGAACACCAACCGGCGGACCTCGACGCCGGCTGGTGTACGCCGGTCGCGACGGCCTTTGAATTAGTCGCCGACGCGACGCTCGATTTGCATCTCGCAGCGGTCGAGCTCGCCTTAACGATCCGCCTCGACGGCGCCGCGCTGCCCGTGCGTGAGCCCCTGGTCGCCCAGATTTCGCTCTCGCCACCGTTGGGGGGAGGCAATGGGGGGTTACTACAGATTCGCGGTGGAGAGGAGCGCATCACGGCGCGCGTTCTTGCTCACACTTACAGTGCGCGCCTGGAAATCCACTGCGAAGCCCTGGGCAGCGAGCGCTGCATGGGCAGCACCATCCTGGTTCACGACTATGATCTGGGCGCCGAGCCCGATCTCGGCGAGTTCGAGCTTTCCACGGCCGAGGTCGAGCTCAGCGTCCGGTGGAACGGTGCGGCCCTCGCGGGTGCGCGCCGCCTCGTCTTCTACGATCTGGCAAGCGGCATCTCCATTAGGAGCCTGACGCTTGCGCAGCTGGAGGAGACGCTCGCGCTCAAGGTGCTCACCGGAACCTATGGAGCCTCGGTCGAGACGACCTACGTTGCCGGACTCGCCGGACAAACCGGTCCAAATTACAACTTCTGGCAGCCCTACTTGCCAAGCGTGCCGCGCTGCTTCGATGCATCGCCTCGAGCGATCGCCCTGGGTCATGAGCACCACCACCGGCTCGCCGACGTCGAGCTCACTGCTGACGGGGTCGTCGAACTCTCGCCGCAGTACGTCATGGTCACTGGAAGCCTCGAGGCGTTGAACCTCGCGCCAGGCGGGGAGCTGCGCCTTGTGTTCGAGGAGGCCAGTGGTAAGTGTTAACGATCCTCAGAAAACGCGTAAAAGTGGACAGGCCGGATGGACAGGCCGGGCGTCGGGCATCCCGTGGGGGATACCCGGCATTGGGGCTCGCCTAAAAGTGGATTTCGTCGGTCCAGCCGCTGGCGTCGGCGGCGGTGTCGTCGAGAGGGTAGGTGCGGCGCAGGCCAGATTGGAGCTCGGCCAGGGCCTCGATCAGCCCGTCGATCAGCTCGACGAGCAGGTGGGCCTCGCTGTCGGTGAGGTTGGGTAGCACAGGCAATTTTATCTTCATAAACCCTGCTCGCTCTCGACATGCTTTTGTTGACGCTCGCC
>JACCWM010000135.1 GCA_013697635.1 Lujinxingiaceae bacterium
GGCGAGCCGGCCCTCGGGGCCAAAGACGGCCAGCCAGACGATGCGCTGCCAGCGCTCGACCTCGTCAAAAGGCTCTTTTTCGATCACGCAGCGTGTCTTCCACGCCCCTAACATGTCCCGGCGCGAATAATCGTATTCGCGAAACAGTCGCGCCAGCTCGCGGGCGAGCTGAAAGCGGCGCATCTCCAGCGAGTCTGCGCTCGTGCCCATGGCGGCCAGGTAGCCGCGAATCGCCCCGAGCTCGCTGTTGGCTAAAAAGGCCGCGTCGCTCAAGAGCTCGACGAGCAGGTGTTGCACGGCCTTGTCCGTCACGATCTCGAACTCGGAGCGTACCTCGGCGGGCACGCAGGAGGCCAAAAACTGCTCCAAGGCGCGAAACCGAAAGTTCGCCGCGATACCCGAGCGCGAGGCGATCTGGAACTTGAGGTAGGTCTGCAAATTCCAGTTGGGAACGACGATGTCGACCTTCTGGAAAATCCCACCCGAATTGCCAATCTCTCGGGTTCGGCGAATGTTCGCCACCAGCGCGTCGACGAGACGCTCGACCTGGTTTGAGTGAAACACGTGGAGCATGGAAAATCCCTGGGGCGAAAGCTACGTCGCCACGCTTTGGGAGGCTCAAAGACCTCGGGAAATGTTTCACAGTTAGCTAAGCGGCGCAAGCCAGGGGGGCGCCAAGGCGCATTCGCGCTCGGCGCCTTGATTGAAGGCAAAATCTCGTCTAGGTTGGGCGGCGTTTGCCAACTTCGTCTACCCCTTTCACGCGAGGCTGCCATGAATAATACAATTGCCGAAGTGTTCGAATCCGGGGTGGAGTTGTACGCGCGCCGCCGCGCTTGACGTGCTGGCCGCGACCCTCCTTCCGGAAATCCAATTGTCATCGATGATGATGCGACTCCTCGTGTTGAGGGGAGGCCGCGATTTGGTGAGGCTGCGCTTTGCAGCTTCCGACGAAGGAGCACGACCTTGAATACACTCTTCAATCTTGGTTGGACCGAAACACTGCAACAACAGCTCGAGGCTGTACGCCAAAGTCACGACGACGATCTGGTGGCCGCGCGCGTGGCCGCAGATCACGGCATGCAATACGAGATCGTGGGCCTCGAGGGCACGCGGCGTGCCCAGGTCAGCGGGCGGCTGCGCCATGATTCGAACAATCCGGAGGCGACGCCGGCCGTCGGTGACTGGGTTTGCGTGCGCCTGATCGACGAAGGCCACGCGCTGATCATCGATACGCTTCCAAGGCGAAGCCGGCTGGTGCGCCAGGCCTCGGGCAAGCGCACGGCCATGCAGATCGTGGGGACCAATCTCGACGTGGTTTTCGTGGTCAGCTCGCTCAACCTCGATCTGAACTTGCGCCGCCTCGAGCGCTATATGACGGCCGTCTTCGAGGGGGGCGCAACACCGGTGATCGTGTTGACCAAGGCCGATCTGGTCGAGGACGTCGCGCCGATTCGCAGCGAGGTCGAGACCGTGGCCAAGGATGTGGCGATCGTGGTCACCGACGCTAAGAGCGGGGCGGGCATCGAGCAGGTCACGGCATTTTTGAAGCCGGGCATGACCGGGGCCTTTGTGGGCTCCTCGGGCGTGGGCAAGTCGACGCTGGTCAATGCCATGATGGGCCAGCCCATCCAGGCTGTGGCCGAGATTCGCGAGCATGATGACCGCGGCCGCCACACCACCACACACCGCCAGATGCTCATGCTGCCCGGTGGCGGCGTCGTGATCGATACGCCGGGCATGCGCGAGTTTCAGATCTGGGAGTCCACCGAGGGCATCGGCGATGCCTTTGAGGACATCGAAGCGCTCGCCGGCGCCTGCGGCTTTCGCGACTGCGAGCACGGCCTCGAGCCGGGCTGTGCAGTGCAGGGGGCGATTTTGGCCGGCCAGCTCGATGCTGAGCGGCTCGCAAGCTATGAAAAGCTCGGCCGCGAGGCCGACTTTCAAAAGCGCCGCCAGGACGTCGCCACGGCGCTGGCCCAAAAACAGGAGAACAAGCGAATCTCCAAGCATATCCGGCGCCATACGAAGAATCGCGGGCGTTAGCGCTGGCCGCTACAGATGGTCTAAGTCACTGTTAAATAAACCGTTCCGATTCAATTCAGGATGCACATGAAACCCGAAGGCTATTCCACCGTCTCGCCGTATCTCGTCGTCGCGGGCGCCCAGCAGGTCATCGATTTTATGAAGGAGGTCTTCGGTGCCACGGAGCTTCGCCGCTACGATTTGCCCGACGGCTCGATCATGCACGCCGAGGTGAAGATCGACGATACGGTCGTGATGATTGGCGATGGAGGTGACCCGTTTCCGCCGTTTCCCTCGATGCTCCACGTCTACGTCGCCGACGTCGACGCGGTCTTCGCGAAGGCGCTCGCTGCCGGCGGCGAATCCGTTCAGGCGCCAAAGCAGATGGAAGGCGACCCAGATCGCCGGGGCACGTTCAAAGATCCCGCAGGTAATTTCTGGGCCGTGGGCACACAAATTGGGTGAAGGCGTGGCTCAGTGGCTCGCCGCCAAGAGCAGCTCGCGGGCGATCTCGGCGGCCTTGGCGTAGGAGTCCTGCACGCTCTGGGCGACTTTTTCTTCCATCTTGCCACCGATAAACGGGATCTTGACCTCAATGTTGCCCTCGATCGTGCGCACGCAGCCGGTGGCGGTTGCGCGAACGCTCGTCGTGCCCTCGGCTTTGACGCGCTCGGACATGCGGCCCAAGATCACCTTCCAGTGCAAGAGGTTCTTGTCGCGATCGAGGCGGTTCTCCTGATCGAAGACAAAGGACTTCATACCCAGGGCTTTGGCCATCGGAGCAGGTAGCTCGCGCTTGGAGCTGCAGCGAACGAGGCTGAACTCGACGCCGTCTTTGAGCTCGTGGTGCTGCACCTCACGGCGCACGTCGGTCAGCTGCTCGAGGCGGCGCTCGAACTCGTCGTGGCCAAAGAAGATGTCCCAGAGGGCAGGCGGCTCGCAGCTAAATTCGTGACTCATCGTAAAGCGCATGTGGGATCCTTGCTCGTGGTTTGGTCGTTGAAGGGGGTATCGATTGACCGTCAGGGGCTTTCTGGGACTTTGTCGTCGGGTTCTTCGGGCGGCGCCCGCAATCCTTGCCGAAGCTCTGGTGAGAGCACAATGAGAAAGAGCCCGGCCATGATCCAGACATCGGCGACATTGAAGATGCCCGTTCGAAGCGTGCCGATACCGATGTTGAGAAAGTCGGTGACGCCGCCGTTGAAGAGGACGCGGTCGATCAGGTTGCCGATGCCGCCGCCAATCAGCAACCCGGAGGCGACCACCGTCGTGGTCGAGAGCAGGGAGGTGCGTAGCACCCAGAACAAAAAGACGGCCAGACTGAGCGAGACCAGGCCGACAAAGATCAGCGTGCGCACAGACTCGGGCAGTGTCGAGCCCATGCCCAAAAAGGCGCCGTGGTTCTCGACGTAGGTGAGGCGGAAGGTATCACCCAGATAGGAGAGCGTGGCTCGCCCGTCGAGGTGCTCGCGCGCGACCACCTTGGTGACCTGGTCGCAACCGACGCTTCCCAGTAACACAAACATCAACATCATGGTCTTGCCGAGCTTCATCGTCACGTCCTGCGGGAGTTGGACATTGATTGGCACCAGGGTTAGTCTTGGCAGACGATAGCTTAATTGACCAGTGCTGCAACAGCCGAGGTTGCTCATGAGATTCCGAATTCTCGTCGCGTTTTTTTCGCTTATGCTCGGCGCCAGTTCTTGCGGTGGGTGCGACTCGGACACGGGCAACGTCAAAGGAAACGGGGATCAAGACGGCGGCGCTGACGCGACCCTCGATGCGATTGGCGGCCTCGATGCGATTGGCGGCCTCGATGTCACTGTGGACGCCATCGAGGGCGGTGATGCCAGCGACATAGGTTCTGATGCCGTCGCGCCCGATGATGGCTGCGGGATCTACCAGGCCCGCTGCAACAACGCCTGCATCCCGATAAGCCAGGATCCGGACAATTGCGGCGGCTGCGGCGTGGTCTGCGGGCAGGCCTAGGTTTGCTCGGGTGGCAAGTGCGTTGGCGAGAACAGCTGTCCGCCCGGTCTGAGCGCCTGCGACAGGCGCTGCACGGACACCTTCTGGGACAACGAGCACTGCGGTCGATGCGACAATGCCTGCGGTGAGGGCCGCGGCTGCGTGGCTGACCAGTGCCGCAATCTGGTCGTTTTGGGCGCCGATCCGGCCTTTTGCGCCGGCGGCGGCCCGCCCATCCAGATCGGCGCCGCCAGCGACAGCGAGCGATGCGCGGGCGATCTTGCCGAGTCCACCTTCCGCTGGGGCCTTTGCCCCTGTGACGGGATTACGACGAACAATCCTTTCTCGGTCGACGCTTACGACAGCACGATTGGGCCCTATACGCCCGGCGGCCCGGGCGGTGGCGCCGGCACCAACGGTGCGATCAACGCCAACGAAGCCGTGAGCGTCACCGGCACGCTGTGGGCGGCCGCAAACGCCGGCGTGCGTGTCAACGACGACGCCGCGATCGGCCAAAGGCTCTACTCGGGTGGCGTGGTCAACCTCAAGCGCGCGGCGGTGGGCGACAATGCCTACGTGGTCGGCAACATCAACGTGGACCGGTTGAGCGTCGAGCGCACGTTGCACGTCAGCCCAAACACCACGCTCAACGGCAACGTCAGCTACCAGAACCTCGTAACCGCCGCTCTTCAGGTGGGGCGCGCCTGCACGGCCTGCACGGCCGAGGAGCGCATCGACGTGGCAGGCATCGTCGCCGCGCACCGCGGTCAGAACAACGACAATGCGCTAATCGGCCTCGATCCCGGCGCCCTGTCAGGCTCGGCGGGCAATGTGCGACTCGAGCTTCCGTGTGGCCAGTATTATTTGAACGCGATCAATGTCAGTGGCCCGACCACGATCGTGGCCAAGGGAAATACGGTGCTCTACATCGACGGAAATGTCAGCGCCAACAACGAACTGACGATCACGCTCGCGCCCAACGCCCACTTCGACGTCTTCGTCGCCGGCAACGTCACGCTCAACAACCCCTTTCGCCTGGGTTCGCCGAATTATCCGGCCCTGATGCGCCTCTATCTCGGCGGCGCCAACGGCTTCACCACCAACAACGAAATTCAGATCGGCGGCTACATCTACGCCGTGCCGGGCGGCATCACCACCAACAACGAGATCGAGGTGTACGGCGGGCTGTACTCCCAGAACTTCAACTCCAACAACGAGATCTCGATCCACTATGACCGCGGCGTGGCCACCGTCGGGCGCCACTGCCCAGACGACGAGCCGATCGACCCGATCGACCCCAACGACCCCGATGCCGGTTCCGATATCGATGGCAGCGATCCCGACGCCGGCACCAATCCTAATCCCGATCCCGTCTGCCGGAGCACCAACGCCGTCTGCAGCAGCGATGGCGACTGCTGCTCGCCATTGCTGTGCCACGAGGGTGTTTGCGCGCTGCTGGCATGCCAGCCGGCGTTTGGTCCGTGCACGCAAAACGCCAATTGCTGCTCGAACCTGTGCGCTGTGCCGTCAGGTGGTGGGCAAGGGGCGTGCATCGTCAACTGACGGTCAATCTCTTGCGTTAGTCGAGCTGCACGAAGAGCATCGAGCTCTGCTCGACGGCCGTGGCCCACTTCTGGAAATCGCCGTAGTCGGCGGCCGCGACGCGCTGGATCGGCACGCGGATGCTCGATTGGATTTCGAGCACGTTGGCGTTGAGTTTGACGCTGCGCTCAAAGGAACCAAAGCCGGAGTCGTGGTTCCAGGCGCCGGCGCGGCTGGTCAGCCGCGCGGTGCGCTCGCTGGGAAACGTGAGCTTGAGTGCATAGGTGTGCTCGCGCTCGTAGCCGACCATCAGGCCCAGGGTGCGGTTGGGCAGCTGGGCGTAGATGCTGGCCAGGGCCTCGCGAAAGATGTTGCTCTCGAGCTGCAGGCCGCCGCGGGCGGTGGGGCGAGCGAACTGGGTGCGCGCAAACTCCAGGCGCATGATCAGGGGCTGGTCGGGCTCGCGCTCGGCGTCGACGACGGCCTCGACCAGGGTACTGCCGGCAAAGGTGTCGTTGAGCACGGCCTCGAAGTACTTCTGGCGGCTGGTCTCATCGGTGCGCCCGCGCAGCGAAGCACGCACGTTGGCGGCACGGGTGCCGGTGAAGGTGTAGGTCGCCACGCCGGTGAGCGTGCCGTCGTCGCCGAGCGCGGCCGTGACGTCGAGGTGGCGGCTGGGGCGGTGCTGGGGTGCGTCGATCACCGTCTCACGCACGAGTTCCGTGCAGCTCAGACAGACCGCGGGCTGGCCCGTGCTCTCGGCATCGAGCGCGGCGTACATCGCGTCGGGGCCGCTGGGATCGAGCCAGACCGCCTCACCGCCCGCCAGCGCCACCTTGAGCACGCCCTTGGAGTACTTGGCGAACTCGCCGATGGGATACTCCTGCTCGATCTGCATCTTCGATTTGACCAGGTAGATCTCGGCGGGAATCTGGGCGATGTCGAGCGCGGCTTTGAGCAAGATCATCGGGCTTCCGCGCCGGGCGACGAGCACGTGGCTGGCCTCGGTGCCAAGCGCGTTGGGCGAGGGCTCGGTGATCCATTGAGAGACGCCGTAGAAGAGGCGTTGCACGTCCTCGGCGCTGTAGCTGCCCCCCGGAGCGCGGCCCAGCCACTGGGTGACCTGGGCGACGAGCTGGGTGCTGGGGCGCGTATTGTCCTGGACGAGATCGGCGATGTAGCGCCGCTCGGCGTCGAAGACGTCGCCCGTGATGCCGGCGCGATAACCCTGGATCCAGGGCAAATGCTCGAAGGCATGCACGCTGTGCGCCTCGGCGCGCGGGCGCGGATTGTCGTTGGCGATAAAGCGCGTGCCCTTGACGCCCTTGTGCGCAAACGGCTCGGGGGTGGGCGCGCCGTTTTTGACCATGAACTTGGCGTCGTCGACGCCGAGCAAGACATACTCGCTGTGGATCGTGGAGATGTCCTGCATGCGAAAGTAGAAGCGGATGTCCTCGATGTGGCTGGCGATCTCCGAGGCGCTGCTGAACTGCAGGTAGGCGATCTCGACGAGATCGCCCTCGGCCAGGCTCGGCATGCTCAGCGCCGCCTTGCCGGCGACCTCCTCGGGCACGCGCACGCTGCCGTCTTGCTTGATCGTGCGCGCGAGCAACAGGCGCGCGTTGTTGGGGATGTCGGTCTCGCCGTAGCGATCGATCGCGCCGCGGGTCATCACGCGCACCACGGTGTGGGTGAGCGTGATCGCGGCGCCGTCGGGATAATACTGGCGCGCGGCGAAGTCGACCACGTAGTAGGCCTCGTCGCTGCTCTGGCGCGTAGTACTTGTTTCAACACCGGCTTCGGGCTCGACGACGGGCTTGCCGGCGCGACGGGTCGCGGCGACATCAGCCATGGCTGCGGCGTAGCCGTCGGCCATCATGTCGCGAAGCGGGATCTCGGCCTCGAGGGTGGCTGTGCGCCAGACCAGCCATCCGCTGTGGCCATTCTCCTGCATGGCTTTGCGCAACACCTGGGCTGAGGCGGCCTTGCCTTCGCGCACAAGCTCGAGGTTGGCCAGCTCGCTCCATAGATCGACGGCGCCGGGCAAACGCTCGAGGGCTGCCTCGAGTACGGCCTTGGCCTGGTCGGCCTGGTCGTTCAAGACGAGCTGTCGGACATAGCGAAGCTGGCGATCCGTGCGCAGCGGATGGCGGCTCGCCTCGCGCCTTGCCAGCTCGAGCTGGCCATTGACGCGGTCGGGGCGCTCGCTGTTCTCGCGTTGCGCAAGTGAGGGGCACGCGCGATGGCCGGCCGTAATCTGGGCGAGCTCGGGGTAGTAACTTCGATTGTAATAGAGCGTCTGCAAGCTCGTCGCAGCCAGACAATGCGACGGCGCAGCCTTCAAGACGCTTTGCCAGGCAAGCTCGGCGCTCTCGTTCCAGCCGCGGCTGTCCAGGTAATAGGCCCAGGCAAAGAGCGGCTCGACATTCTTGAGACGGCCTTGGTCGTCGCGGGCCCGCTCGCGGGCCGCCTCGAGCAGCTCGCGCACCTCGCGATCATTGCCGCGCTGTCGAAGCCAGCGGCCCAGGCGCACCAACGTGTGCAGGCTGTCGCCGCGCAGCTCATAGGCGTGGCGCAAAAAGCTCAGCGCCGTCGCATCGCGCAGCTCGCCGGGTAGCTCCCAGAGCGTCTGAACCTGCGCGCTCTTGAGCGCGTAGGCTGGCGCAAAGCCTTCGTGGCGCTTGACCAACTCACTCCAGGCCGGATCGAAGTACTCGGGCTGACCGTTTTGGTGCGCGGCCGACGCTGTCAAATACAGAGCGACATCGCTCGCGCTGGCGGTGTCTTTGGGGCTGACCATCACCGACTCGAGCTGGGAGGGAAGCTGCACCTCGCTCAGAAACTTGACGCTGCCCTTGGCGCCCATCTCGGGCGCATGCATCGAGAAGGCCATCTGTTGGCCGCCAAGCGGGCCGCCCTGATCGTTCATGAAGAACAGGTCGAACCAGTCGCGGTAGCCAGGCTGGTAGGCGAGCTTGACCAGGATGCGGTGGGTGCCCGCGCTCAAGTTGATGTGACGAAAGCGCTTGTTGGTGCCGTAGCCGTCCTCCTCGCGACGAAAGACCTCCTGGCCATCGATCCACACTGCGGCGGCCGAGGGGAAATTGCCATAAAGCCAGTAGTTCTGACCGTCGAAGTCGTTCTCTTCGACGGTGACAAAACTCTCCATGTAGTAGATGCCGGCGCTGCCAAGATCGGGCGAGAGCGTCGTGTTGGCTGCGGCATAGGGGCGTGTTCGCTTGCGGTTAGCTGCATCGTCGACCGCGATCTGCGGCGAGAGGTAGCGCTCGTCGAGCTTGTCCTGTTGCTCGGGAGCAAAGGCCGTAGCGAAATCGAGCAGACGCCAGGGCGACATTGAGGGCGTCATGCGCCAATTGCGCGCGACACCGAGCTCGTCGGCCGAGAACGGCGCGTCGCTCTCGGAGTTGGACCAGTGCTCGAGCGCGACCACCTGGCCGACAAGGGCCAGGTACATGCGCGTGACCGGATCTTCGCCGGCGTAGCGCACGCCTTGCAGGGCGCTCGCGGTGCGCGTGTAGTAGTCGACGACCTCGTTTTGCAAGTCGTGCAGGCGCACGGCAGCCACGCGATTGAGGCGGTGGCCGGGGTTCTCGCGCAACATGGCCACGGCCAACTCCCAGGCGCGCTCGACGTCGCCGTCCCAGTACGCGACCTCGAGGGCGACAAAGCGCTGCTCCGGCGATGGGTAGTTCGCCTCGATCGCAAAAGCCTGGGCGTCGTCCGCAAGCCAGGCCGAGAAGTGGCGAGCGGCCGACGATTCAACCGCAAACTCAAAGCTCTGCGTGGGCCGTGGGGAGGCGCCGGTGCAAGCCGAGAGGGCAATGAGGCTCGCAAGGAGCAGGATACAAAGACGTAGGAGCATGCTGGCTCGGGGGTTCAAAGGGTATTGGGTGGTCATCGTTTCTCTGCTCCGACGCCGATCGTCTCGTTGAGCGCGGCGGTCATCTCCGAGACGAACTGTCGAAACTCGGCGTAATCCGCAAGCTCGACGCGCTGAACGTCGATGCTGTAGGCGATGTCGACGACGAGGCTGTCGCCGTCAGGGCGGTAGGCGATGTCCAGGCTTCCAAAGCGGTTGCTCATGGTGACCGGCTCCGGGATACGCTCGAAGCTGCGGCTTGCCGGCAGCCTGTAGCGCATCGAGGTCTCGTTGGCGAAGGGCACGCGCAGCGTCAACGGCTGGGTGCGCGTGGCCTGGCGCGCATAGCTCGAGAGCAGGTCGCGGGGTGCGCCGTAGGGGTAGATAAAGGCGCGCGCATCGCTCTCCTGGAGCAGGCGACCGCCGGTGAAGCTGACGGTAATCTCGGTGGGCTTGTCGAGATCGTCGAGGTTTTTGTAGCTCGCCGAGACGATCTTTGCGCCCGGATAGATCGCCGAGAGCTGCTTTTCGAGCACTTCGTCGCGGCGCTCCGGGTCTTCGAGCGTCTGGCGGTAATAAACGGCGTTTGCGCCCCAGGCGGTGATCTGGCCGCGCACGAGCGGCTCATCGCCGGTGAGATCGACCTCGAAGGACTGGCGAAACAGATTCTGTTTGGCCTCATCGACGGGCAGCGTCAGCCAGCGCGTCTTGCCGCCGGTGTTGACGATCAGCGCCTGCGCGCCCTGATCCATCGAGGTCAGCTCGTGGGCGCCGTTGAACTCGGCGGTGGCGTCGAGGAACACATTGAGCGAGGGCACGTAGGCGATCGCATGGTTGAAGACGTGCATGCTGGCCGGATACTCGTCAACTGCACCCAAGCGGCGCGTGCGCACGAGCACGAGCTCGGCTCCGACGCCGGCCGTCTCGAGCATGACCTTGAGCAGCGCAGCCTTGTCCTTGCAGTCGCCATAGCGGTTTCGAATGATGTCGCTTGTGCGATAGGGCTTCCAGCCGTGGATGCCCAGGCCGACGTGCAAATAGCGCGTGTTCTTGGCCACGTAGTTGTAAATCGCGCGCACCTTCTGGTCCTCGGTGCTCAGCCCGGCTGTAAGCGTCTGCACGGTGGTGCGGATCTCGTCGTTGACGACGAGCTGCTCCTTGACCAGGTTCCACCACCAGCGTCCGATCTCGTCGTAGGTCTTCTTGTTGGAGACCAGAATGTGATCGTAGACCTCGGTGAAGCCGGGCTGATCGGAGTCGGTCTTGACGCGCTTGACGTCGCGCAGCTCAAAGGAGGTCAGGCGCGCATCGTCGAGCGCCTCACCATTGGGCAATTTGTCGTCGATACGGGTATGGGGCTGAGCCGGCGCACGAAAATGCAGCTCCCAGCTCTTCGGGTAGATCACCGCGTAGCGCAGAAAAGCGATCGGGCGCGGGCCCTGCACGTAGGTGACGTCGCCAAAGTAGTCGCCGCGAAAGTTCTCGTTGGCGATCTGGTGCACGACGTAGCGAAACTCCACGAGATCGCCGGGATCGACGTTGTTGGCGCGCACGTTGACATAGGAGGTGTCGTTGTAGGTCGTCGTGCGCTTTCTGGCCGAGCCGGAGTTCCACTGATCGAAGTCCTCGGAGATCGTGCCGTCGGCCTTGTGTACGCGAACGCGCAAGACCTCGACGCGCTCGTCGCCGACGCGGTAGCTGATGCTCTGGCGCCGGGCGGTGTCGACGCCCTCCGGCGTGATCACGCGCTCGACGCGCTGCACGGCTTGCTGGGCAAGGCCGTTGGGCGCGACACGCACCACGCTCTGGTCGACGATCGTGTCGTAGCTGAACGGGCCGGCGGCGTGCTCGGCCGCGAGCGCGCGCACGTCGGCGACGATGAAGGGCTCGTAGAAACGATCGGCATCCGGGCGAAGAAAAGCCAAGAATTCGTGCAGGTTCTGGTCCTGGGGCTTGAGCACGAGCGCGCGCTCGACGGTCTCGATCGCCTCGTCGAACTGGCCAAGCCCGCTCAAGAGCTGGGCGCGCTGCTCGAGCAGTTGCGCCTCGCCTGGGACCATCTCAATGAGCCGGTCGAGTTCTGTGAGCGCCTCGTCGCCATGCCCGGCCGCGCGCAGCAGGCTGACCTCTTGCAAGCCCCACTGCAACGACCAGGGAAAGTAGCCGCGTTGATCGCGCACGATCGCCAGCGCCTCATCGACGCGGCCCCGGGCGGCCAGCTCGCGCACCTCGCGCCACAGATACAGTCCGCTAAAGGTCGAGATCTTCATGACCTGCTCGCGAAGCACGCGGGCCTCGCGCTCGCTTGCGACCTGTTCGGTCCAATCGGCCATGCGCCGCGCAAAGGTGACGACCTGCATGCGATCGGGTGCGCTGTACTCGCTGAGCTGGGCCAGGGCAAGCTGGGGCAAATCGTTTTGGCTGTACCAGTCGGCCAGCTCGACGCGGCCTACGAGAAACTGCGGCTGCTCGCTGACGATGCGCTCGAGCAAATCGCGGCGTTCGAACTCCTGGGAGTCGGAGAGGCCCTGGCCGTATTCGCGGGCAAGGCGCACGCCAATCCAGGCGTCTGCGGGCGCAAGCTTGTGGGCGCGCGTCAACAAGTCAAGGCGGCGCCAGTGCTCAGCAAAGAGTTCGCTCATCAGAGCCACGAGCCTGGGCTCGAGCGATGCGCTGCTCGCGTCGATGGTGGCAATGAGCGTCTCGGCCACGTCGCGCCAGGGCGTCGACGTGTCGCCGGCGTGCTGCTGGCTCCAAAGCCAGGCAGCCCACGCGCGTTGGCTGCGCGAGGCGGCCGGTGCCCTGGCCGTGCGCACGATCTCGGCGAGCACGCCCTGGGCATTGGCATCGAGCCTGGTGCTGGCTTCGGCCTCGAGCGCGCGCGACGTCCACACCGGCCGCTGGCGAACGCTCTTGAGCGGGGCGAGGCTCTTGGCGTCGACCAGGCGCACGATCGCGCCCAGGCCGCCCTGGCCGGTCGAGCCCATCTTGATCACAAGGTCGTTTTCGCCGCGCGCGAGCGCGATGTTCCAGGCGTCGTTGTCCACGCCCAGGCCACGCTCTTCGGTGCGCTCGCCGACAAGCTTTCCGTTGAGCCAGATGCGGTAGGCGCCCTGTGCGCCAACGAGCAGCGCGGCCTTCTCGGCTCGGGGGCTGTCGAGCTGGCTTGCCATGAAGCTGACGGCCGCCGTGGAGGGACGAATCACGTTGTTGAGGTTGAAGTGGCAGAGCTGATGAGCGCTGGAGAGATCGCGCCAGTCGATCTCGGCCATTTTGCCCTCGTAGGGGCCGGGCTCGCCCGTCTCCGGGCCGAGCTGAGCGTGAAAGCCCTGCATCGAGGCATTCTCGAAGGGCCCGACCACGCTAAAGCCCGTCAAGCATCCCTGCTCTCCAAGCGGGCCTTGCATGCCGTCTTTGCCGTGGCGCAGATCGGCCACTTCCAGGCGCGCGCGCGCCGCGTGGCGCAGCAAAACGAAGCGCGTCTGCGCCGTTTGTGTGCGCGCGGCCAGAGCGGTGAGGCGCTCGGCATAGTCGGCCTGCGACATGAAGGGGCGAAGCCGCTCGAGCGCGTAGGCATTGGCCAGAGCCACGACCGCGTTGCGCTCGGTCTCGATCGAGGCCGACAGGCGCGTGGCCTCGGCTTCGACCGTTTGAGGGCCGGCCGCTCGAGCGCCTGAGGGCTGGGCAATGGCCGTGGCGCTCAACAACGAGCAGGCGCAGACGGCGGCCAGGCGCAAGACGCGATCGACGCAAGGGGAGGGAAGGCTCATGGACGAAGCTCGCTCAACAGGATCAGAAATTTGCAGGGGTGCTCATGGATGCACGTTCATCCACATGCTCGGATTTTGCAAGGGATTGTTGCTACCAACGCCCTGGCATCAACCTCAGCTCGCTCGGGAATGTTCCGATTGCCCGATGCGATTGGGTCGACAGAATCGCACAGCGGCTGTGAATACAGCATTATCGTGCGATTGAATTGCAAGAAGAACGCTCAGAGCTCAGATGCCCAGGATGCGCGTGACCAGCCAGAACAACGCCAGCAAGAGAATTGCGCCGCTCGCAGCGCGTACCAGGTGCGGGTGCCAGCCACGCTTTCGCGCGGCCTGCAAGAGCGGGAAACAAAGCGCGACGATCACCAATTGGCCCAGCTCGACGCCCACGTTGAAGGCAAAGAGCGCCTCGACCAGCGCACCGGTGGGCAAGCCCACCTCGTCGCGCAGCACGTACGAGAAGCCAAAGCCATGGATCAGCCCAAAGACCGCTGTTGTGGCGAACAAGTAGGGCACATCGGCGCCCTTTCGGTAGATGTTCTCGGCGGCAACGTAGGCGATTGAGAGCGCGATCAGCGGCTCGATCAGGCCTTCGGGCAGTGTGAAGATATCCAGCGCGCTCAGCCCCAGCGTCACCGAGTGGCCCAGCGTAAAGGCCGACACCACGATGAGCAGGCGGCGAAAGGTGGTGACGGCAAAGAGCAGGCAAATCACGAAGAGCACGTGGTCGAAGCCGATGATGATGTGAAGCAGGCCCTGCCACAAATAGCGCACGAAGACATCCAGAGTGCTCGTCGTGGCGGTCGCACCGCCGTCGGCGCCGGGCTCGCCCAGATGCATGGTGTAGCTTGGGAACTGGCCGTCGAAGACCGTAGTGAAGACCTCCTCACCGAGCTGGACGCGCCCAAAGTGGCGGTAGCCGCCAGGCGCCGTGAGCATGATCCGGTTCTCGATGGTGACCTCGCCAAGAGGCCGCTCGCAGCGCACCACCTTGAGAAAGTTCACCCGCTCCGCGAGCCCCTCGGTCATCACGAGCTTTTCTTCGATCGCCTCGCAGCGCACGCCATCGTTTGTGAGCACGAGATCGGCGCTCAGCGAGGCGACCAGCGTTGCTGTGGCGGCAAGGAGCTGCTCGGTGGCGGGCTCCTCGGCCTCACCGACCAGGCCGATATGGTGAGCCAGGTCGCGCGCCGACACCGAAACGAGGTGGTCAACCTCGCGCGCCTCGGGCTTGATGTGCACGATCAGCGTGCTCGCTGCCGTTTGATGAGCCATGGCCGGCGCAATCAGCGCAAAGAGCGTGGCAACCACGAGTGCAGCCGAGAGCAGTAGAGATTTTGTTGGGGTCATGTTGGTGTGCGTCGATGTCAGTTGAAGCTGCGCCGAAACAGGTAGACGGCGCCGCCTTCGCAGGCCACAGCGAGCAGCTTCTCGGTAAAGCTCACCCAGGTTGCAGGCGCGGGCAATTGGATCTCTTGGAAGGGTTTCTCCTCGCCAGGGGAGTAGAGCAGCACCCGTCCGTCTTCACCAGCGGTAGCGAAGCAGCCATCGCCGCGAAAGCAGACACTGCGCGCCTCGCCGTGGTGGCCCCATAGCTGACGCGGCTTGTTGCCACCCTCTTCGATCGCGTGCACGGCACCGCTTGTCGCCGTCCAACAAAGCCAACCGGCGCGCCCGTCGATGCTGAGCAGCTTGCCCGAGACGTCGATCTGGTCGATCTGCAAACCGCGCGCATCCCAGAGGCGCACGCTTCCATCTTCGCTGGCGGTGACCGGTCCCTTGAGGCCAAAGGTGACGTCGACGATGGCTGCGCCGCGGCAATCGAGCGTGGTCACGTGCGAACCATCATTGAGATCCCAGATGCGCGCCGTGCCGTCGCGGCTGCCCGTCATGAAATACTTGCCGCCCTGGTGCGCGGAGGCGCTGGTGATCGGGCCGCGATGGCCTTTGAGCGTGGTGTGGCGCACGCGCCCGGAGCGCCCGAGCGCCGTCTTTGGGAGCAGCCAAAAGTGAGCGTCGTGGTCGTTGCCCAGCGCGTAGGCGATGTTGCCGTCGGCGACAAAGCCCACACCGCCGGCGCCGCTTTCGTTGAGTCGAAAGCTGCGCTCCAGATCGCCGACGGTCTGCCAGATGCAGACCTCCTCGTCGAGTCCGCACGTGATCAACTTCTTTTCAACGGGTGCCAACGCAACGCGTGCCGACGAGTCGTGGGCGGTGCGAATGTGGAGCAGGGGCTGGTACTCGCTGTGGGCGGGCAGGCGCCGCTTCATGATGCCCATACCGGGCGCCGAGGCAAAGCCGTGCCCAAACACCTCGTCGATCGTGGTCTCGACGACGGAAGGCTCTTCGAGGCGAGAACCGAAGGGGCGCACGAGCTCGGGCACGCTGAGATCGTCGCTCAGCAGGGGGGCGCGACCGGGCTCCAGTCGGCTGGCTTGAGAATCGGCGCGACCAAAGAAACTCTCGCTGGGCGCCTCGGACGCCAAAACGCCCACATCGAACGCGTTGTCGACGGCAAAACCCTCATCGGTGGCCTTGCCCCCTATTTCATAGGCGTTACCCGTGGCCAAGGCGACGTCGGTCAAAGTCTTGGGATTGTCGTTGTCTTCGGCGAAAAACCCTGGCAGGCGTGCCGCAGGCTCCAAGTCCGCTGGTGTCGCGTTTGTCGCCGGGCTCGCCTCGGCGATCGCCTGAGCGACGACATCGGCGGCAACGTTCTCGGTCGGATCGTCTGCCGTCTCACGCGCCTCGCGCTTGGCCTTGAGCATCGCCGAGAGCGAGGCAGTGGTCCGAATGCTCGCCTGGGGCGCGGGCGGCCTAGCGGACTTGGCAGGCGGCGCTGGTACCGACGATGTGCTCATCGCGTCAGGCGTGATGCGCTGACGCTTGGTGGGGGCGTCCTCGCGCAGCGCAAATGGCGAGGTCGGGCTCTCAAGGCTTCGCGGGCGCTCCTCATCGAGCTCGAGGTCCGTGGCGAGCCCGGTGAACGTTTGGCCGGGCGATGACCCAACCTTCAGCCCGTTTTGCTGGTCTTCGGGGAAAAAATTGCCGGGAGGACGAAACGAGTTTTCTTCGGTCGCGTGCGCCTTAAACGCGGGGGCTCGGCTCGGTTTGCCGTTGTCTGGTTCGGGATCGAGCTCTGCGGAGCTGACCTCGGAGAAGGCCTGCTCGAGCTCGTCCTCGTCCGGCAGCAAATCGGTGAAGCTCTTGGCGACTTCCGATGAGAGCGACAGCGGCGTGGCGAGCGCCTCGCGGGCCAAAATATCACGCACGGAGAACTCGACGGTCGCATCCAGCGCGGCCGGCTCTGGGGGCTCGACAGCCGGCTTCGGGGGCTCGGCCGCAGGCCCGATCTCAGGCATCGAGACCATGTTGAAGACCGAGTCCATGATGTCGAGGCTATTGACCGAGAGCGAGTCAAAGGGTGACTCAGGCTCAGGCTCAGGCTCAGCCTCGGCCTCGGGCTCGGGCTCTTGCACGGGCTCGGAGATGGCGTCGAGCACGAGGCCGGCGACATCGAACTCAGGCTCGGGCTCGGGCTCGGCGTCCTCTTCTGGGCTGCTATTCGGGTGAGAGTCCTCCCATTGGTCAAGCCAGGCATCGTTGGGCGCATCGTTAGCAAGCGCCGGCTCGGCTGTGACGAGCGCATCCTCGAGCAGCGCGTAGCTTGGTCGGCCCGTGGCCGGCGTAGATGCGCGAGCTTGAAAGTCTTGCACCACAAAGCTTGCACCTCCCAGGACCGGTTGAGCGTCAAACGCTGTTACGCCCGTGCCCTCTCCAAGCTCGAAATCGGGCCCGAGGTTTGCTCCCACGGCTTCGACCAGACGCCAATCGCTGAGCGACCATATAAACACGCTGTGATCGGTCGAGATGCTCGCTACGTGATCATCGCCAAGAAAAGCCAGATCGCTGACCCAATCCTGGTGACCACGAAGAACGCGCACCAGCCGATTCTCGCGCCAGTTCCAGACGGCCACACTCTGATCGTAGCTTGCCGAGAGCAACAACGCCGAGTTGGGTACGAACAAGAGCTTGACCGCGTAGTCGCGGTGCAGGTTAAAGCGCGCACGCGCAGCCAAAGAGCGCGCGTCGAAGAGCCCGACGCTGTTGTCCCACGAGCTTGTTGCGATCAAGGCATCCTTGGGCGCCCAGCTCACGTCGCTGATCCAGCCGTGGTGCTCAAAGCTCGAGGCCTCGAGATACGGCGTCGGGCCGAGCTCCCAGGTATACAGGCCGTTGTCCATGCAGCCGGCCGCCAGAAAATACTGATCGTGGGAGAAGGCCAACGCCAGCGGCCAGCCGTCACAGCCCTTGAGCGTGTAAAGACAGCTCAGCGTATCAGCCTCGCCGAACTCCGAGGCGTCCGTGTTGGGCGTGGCCCATACGCGAATATCACGATCGCGCCCACTCGACGCCAGCCGCGCCCCATCGGCGTCAAACGTAAGGGCGATGACCGCGTCACGGTGGCTATTGCTGGGGCTGGAGGCGAAGGCCGGCTTGTGCCCGCCCAGGGTGTCGAGCACGATGACTTTGCCCTGGTCGCTGCCAACGGCCAGGCGCCACCCGCCGCTGCGATGGTTCTTCTGCAGCGCAAAGGCGCACACGATGATCTTGAGATCGAGCTTCCAGGCCGGCTCACGCTCGAACTTGCCGCTGTTCGAGTCGAAGCGCCAGGCCACCAGCTCGCCGCTGGTGTGCACGCAGACAAGCGTCGTGGCGTCTTGATAGTAGAGACCCTGCAGGCCGCCCAGGCGAAGCTCGAGCGTATCCTCGGGCGCTCGGCCAACGCGCGGCTCACTTATTTCTTCTTGCGCAGGCCCACCTGCACTATCATCGAGCTTCCATGCGTAAAGTGTTCTCGAGCCGCCAACAAGCGCGAGGCGCCTTGAAGGCTCGTGAAAGGCATGGATTGGGCGCTGCAACATGAATCGACCGTATGACGAATTCTTGCCCGTGGGGTGAGCACGCTTAAGACACCGTATGTAACAGTTATTGATCCATTGGTAAAACACAACCCACCTTGCGCCAAGAGAGTGCTGACGTGTCCAAGACTTCCAATATTGCCCTGGTCCTCTCCGGCGGCGGCGCGCGCGGCGCCTACGAGGCCGGCGCACTGCGCTACATTCTCGATGTTGTGCCCAAGAGCCTGGGCCGGCCGGTGCGCTTCTCGATCATCAGCGGCACGAGCGTGGGCGCGATCAACGCGGCCTGGGTCGCGGCAACGCTCAACGATCCCCAACGCAGCGTGCAGCGGCTGTGGTATTTGTGGCGCACACTGCGCTTCTCGGAGGTGGTTGGCATCTCCTACACCGATCTCTGGCGGATGTTTCGAAGCCTGGTCGGCGAGGACACCATCCTGCGCCCCCGGCACACGGCCACAGGCAGTCGCGAAGGCGGCTTCTTGAAGACCAACTTCTTTGACAGCCTGCTGCGCCGCGAGATCCCGTTTCACAACGTGCAACGCAATATCGAGCGCGGCCTGCTCGACGCCGTGTCGGTCTCGGCCACCGACATCGTCTCGGGCAAAACGACCGTGTTCATCCAATCACGCGAGCAAACCCTGCCGCCCTGGACCCGGGATTTTCGCCGTGTTGCCGTGGCCGGCCCAATCACGGCCGACAAGGTCCTGGCCAGCGCCGCGATCCCGCTGCTCTTTCCGGCCGTCAAGATCGGTCAGCACTGGTTTTGCGACGGCGGCATTCGCCAGAACACCCCCATGTCCCCCGCGCTTCGCCTGGGCGCGGACAAACTGCTCGTGCTCTCTTTGCAAAACCGGCCGGCCATGCCGCCTATGACACCCTTTGCTGGCGCCCCCGGCCATAATGTCGCCCATCCCAAGCTCAGCTTTGTGCTCGGCAAGCTGCTCGACGCCGTGCTCCTCGATCCGCTCGACTACGATCTTTCGGTGCTCGCCCGCATCAATGCCCTGATCGAACACGGCGAGGAGGCCTTTGGTGATGAGTCCTTCCTCGACAAGATCAACGAGGTCGTGCGCGCCCACCGCGGCCAAGATTACCGCTTTGTCGACTATCTCTTGCTGCGCTCGAGCTACGATCTGGGAAAGATCGCCGCCGACGTCGCCATGTCCGCACCCGATTCCTTTTGGGGCTCGCCCATCATGCGCCGCATCTGCCAGGGCGCCGCCGACACCGGCGAGCACCGCGAAAGCGACCTGATGAGCTACCTGCTTTTCGACGGCCGCTACACAGGCCAGCTGCTCGACCTGGGCTACAACGACGCACGCGCACGACACGACGAGCTGGTGGAGTTTCTCAGTTAGGCGCTCGCAAATTTACAATTTGCCAGGTTGAAGTCATGAAACGCGTCACGGTTGTTCGCTGTCCAAAGTGCGGCTCCACGAACTCCGGCGAGGACGAGGCGCGCTCACTGTGCGACATGGCCTATATGCAGTGCGACGCCTGCGGGCATGGCGAGCTCGTCGACCACTACACGATCGGCTTTGACTGGAACCTCGAGATCGAGGTGGCCGACGACGCGACGGCCATTCCCGACTTCGTCTCGCCGCTCAACCGTGGAGATTTTATGGCTTGATATGCACTGCGCGCGAATACGATCACGATCACGATCACGATCACGATCACGGTCGCGATCACGATCACGGTCGCGATCACGGTCGCGAT
>JACCWM010000141.1 GCA_013697635.1 Lujinxingiaceae bacterium
GCCAAACGCTCTGGGACGCCGTCTGGGGCGCCACCATCGACCAGCTCCTCGCCTGGCACGACCACACCACAGGCCAGGCCCACATCCCGATCGTCGACCACCGCAACTCCATCGTCACAACCTGGAACATGGCCCAGGCCGCCGTCGGTGAGCGCGCCGCATACAACCCCCACGGCCGCCTCACCCTCCAGGGCGCCACCGGCCCGCCCTGCACCGAAGAGGGCAGCGCCGGCAAAGTCTGCCCCAACCCCGGGGCCATGCCGTTTGGCTTCGTCAGCGCCTACCGCTCGCCGGCCACCGGCCTCGTCTTCATGCGAAACCGCTGGTACTCCCCAGCGCTCGGCCAATTTCTCTCGACCGACCCGCTGGGATTCGTGGATTCTTACAACCCCTACGCCTACGCCGCCTTCGACCCGATCAACGGCTGGGATCCTTGGGGGCTGAGCAGGAGCCAATTTGCACCGGGAATCATCACACTGCCGCCCAACGGGCCATCGATCGGTCCCGCGCGCCCAGGCTCCGAAAAAGACCACACAATTCAAATTGACGATCCCTACGAGCGTCAAAAAGCCCGCGACAAGCGCAACGCCGATGATGTGCGCAATTTGAAAGATGTCGCCCGTGGCGTCGCGAAGGGCATTGGGAGTCTTCCTTACAATACGCCATGGGGCTTGTCCGCACTCCTCGCATTGAAATACGCCGACCCGGAAGAATTCGAACGACGTATGGAGTCGATCGAGCCCAAAAATTCGGCGGAGGCTTTGGGTTCAACGCTTGGCTCGGGTCTGCGAATTGGCAAAGGATTTCCAGGCGTCGCCCAGTCAAGGATTAATTTGGCAAAAGGCAAGACTCGATTCACTCCTTTACGCAAATCCGGAGAACCGCATAGCGCCGGCTGGAATCACGTCGTCGAAGGACATTTCAATCGTGAGATTAGCCAAAGTATGTCGGTGTTTACGGTTTCCCAGGGTGAACTAAAAACGATTCTACAAAGCAAGCACGTTGTGAAATCACCAGTTCATGCGGGCGACGCTGGTCAATGGGTGCGGATTGTGGATGTGGGCACGCCAATTGGAACTTCGGCGTTGAAGCGAGGCGGAGAATCGACAAGTGTAATTAAAGTCTTCACCGACGATCACGGCAACCTGATCACGGCATATCCCTGGTGACGAAGATGAGAGGCACAAATTGAAACGACAAGAACGGCTTTTTCAAAATTTCGTCGGGTTTATTAAAAGCCTGCCGCGCCCCGTCGATAAGATAACTCTTCTGATGGCAGTCCAAGAGTGGTTGATCGCCAATCGAAAGGCATTTCCAAAAGGCATACTGGAAACCTGGGGTTTGGACAAATACGCCGATCTTGATCTTTCGCTGTATCCCGTTCCATTTTCAGAATTGGACCCGGAAGTCGAGATCCAAAGACTAGGGAAAGTGGCCTTCGACACTTTTGACGGCTTAGCGATGTTGGTCCGAGATTACTTTTGGGAAGGGATCACTTTGGAGTACAAAGATTCGTTCCCGCAATGTGATGGCGCAGCTCGAATTCTGGAGTCAGATCACGGTGAGCTTGTAATTGCGGGTGACCTAAGCGGCGCATGGACTCAAGACGGCAACCCATGGACCGGAGAAGGATGGATTCATCCTCCCACCTCGGAAAGACTTCGGTTTTGGGGCATACTCGAGAGCAACTGAACCCACTTCTGGAATACCACCTGCGCCAAATAAGGCAAATTGGAAGTCCATCCCCTCGAGGCCGATCTCTTCTGGGTCGGCGGCCGATACGCCGGCCGCGATCAGCGGTGGCGACATCAGAGCCAGTCCCAGCCCTTCTCCGAGTTCGCCGTGCTCGACGATCTTGGCCAGCGCAAATCCTGGACTTATCAGATCGGCGACGACGCTGTCGAAGGCGGCCTCTACCAAAGTGACGTCACCCGCGACGTCATGGGCCGCATCAACAACCTGAGCTGGCAGTTTGGCAGCACGGCTGCCGAGCACCGCCGCCAGTACGGCTACGATTTGCGCGGCGCCCTGACCGCCGTCGTCGAGCACGTGCCCGGCGCCGCCCCCACCACCTGGGACTACAAACGCGAGCCCAAGGTCGGCGGGCTGGTCGCGATCGAGGAGCGGATAAATCCCACCAACACGCTCTGGAGAACGAATCGAAACGCCCTGTCTGGCCCCGACGGCCAGGCCCGCGCCAGGGGCCACCGGCGCGACGAAGTCCACGTCGACAACGCCACCTTCAGCGTCGTCCACGACCACTCGGCGAGCATCACAAGCGCGCTCGATTATGACTTCGTCTACGACCCTTACGGCCGCCTCGTCGCCGCCTTCGACGCCCTGGGCCAGCCCC
>JACCWM010000148.1 GCA_013697635.1 Lujinxingiaceae bacterium
ATGCTGTCAATGATGGTTCGTACATACTCTTGCCGGCGTAAATCCTCGTTATGAGGTTAAACAGCCAGGAAATGCTCTCATTTCAAACACCAACCGCACTTGTGTTATATCGACAGGCAGGATGCCCAGGGTACGCAAATGCGGACTCGAATCTGCTAGCCGGCGGCGTCGCCCAAGATCTGGCGTCTGGCATCCTGGCGGGCCTCTTCGAGCAGGTGGGAGTCGCGAAGGATATCGCCGAAGCGAAATTCGGCGACGCCGGCCTGGCGCATGCCGAGAAACTGGCCGGGGCCGCGAATGCGCAGGTCGGTCTCGGCCAGGAGGAAGCCGTCGTCGGTGGCGCCAAAGGCGGTGAGGCGCGCGTGGGCGTCGTCGGTGAGGAGCTCGCCGGAGAGCAGGATGCACATCGACTCCTGGCTGCCGCGGCCGACGCGTCCACGGAGCTGGTGGAGCTGGCTGAGGCCGAAGACCTCGGGGCTCTCGATGACCATGATCGTGGCGTTTTGCACGTCCATGCCGACCTCGACGACGGTCGTGGCGCAGAGCACGTCGATCTCGCCCTGGGCGAAGCGTTGCATGACGGCGTCTTTGGTCGTGGCGTCGAGGCGGCCGTGAAGGATCGCCAGGCGCAGATCGGCAAAGGCGTCTTGGGCAAGCTGCTCGGCGGCCTGCAAGACGTTTCGCCGGGTGGTTTCGAGCTCGCCGGCCTCGATCATCGGGTAGACGAAGTAGGCCTGCTCGCCGGTCTCGATGATGCGCTCGCGCACGTACTGGTAAACCTTGGCGGCGCTGGCGCGGGTGCGCAGCAGTGTGCGAACGGGCTTTCGCCCCGGCGGCTTCTCGCCGATGACAGTGAGATCGAGGTCGCCAAAGACGGCATGGGCGAGCGAGCGCGGGATTGGTGTGGCGGTCATCGCGAGCAGGTGGGGATCTTCGCCCTTTTGCAGGAGCAAGTCGCGCTGCGCGACGCCGAATTTGTGCTGCTCGTCGATGATGACCAGGCCCAGCGCTTTGAAGCGCACGTCTTGTTGAAAGAGCGCATGGGTCCCGATGACCAGGTGGGTCGCGCCGGCGGCCAGCGCCTCGAGCACGGCTCGGCGCTCAGGCGCACTCTGGGAGCCGGTGAGCGAATCGATGGCGATCGGCAAGTCGGCCAAGAACTCCTGGGTGCGCCGACAGTGCTGGCGCGCGAGGATGTCGGTTGGCGCCATCAGCGCGACCTGGTAGCCGCTGCCAATGGCGATCGCCGCCGCCATCAAGGCGACGATGGTCTTGCCGCTGCCGACATCGCCCTGGAGCAGGCGGCGCATGGGCGTGCGCCGGGCCAGATCGTCGGCGATGCAGGCGATCGCCGCGGATTGGTCGCCGGTCAAGGCAAAGGGCAGCCGGCGCACCAACTCGCGGCCCAGATCGCGCTCGGTGCAGCGCGGCGCGCGCGCGGCGCGGCGCTCGCTGACGTACTGCTCGGCCATCTTGAGCTGCAGGGTGTAGAACTCCTCGAAGACCAGGCGGTCTTTGGCCCCTTGCAGCTCGGCGCGAAAGAAGTCGAGATCGGAGTAGGCATCGAGCAGGTGAATGGTGCGAAGCGCGCGGCCGACGCCGCTCAGGCCGTGGCGCGCGAGCACAGGGGCCGGCACGATTTCGACGAGCTGGGGCAACAGGTGCTCGGCGGCCTGGGCGATGGCCTTGGCAAAGAGCGCATCGTTGATGCCCTCAATCGAGGGGTATATAGGCTCGATCGACACCGTGGGCTCGGGCAGCACGGCCGGCGGTTCAGCCAGTGACTTGCAGTTGGGGTGGGCCAGCGTGGGCACCTGTTGGTCGTGATCGACCCCGCCCTCGATGTGCATCCAGCGACCGGGCTTGAAGCGGGCGATGAAGTCGCGATGGTTCATGTTGAACCAGATCAGACGAAAGCTCTGGCCCTGGCAGTCGACGCTCACCTCCAACGGCGTGCGGCTGTGGCGGCCGGGAGATTTGACCTGGGTGATCTGGCCGATGCACTCGATGTAGGCGCTCTTGCGCCGAGCGAGCTCAGGGCCGGGGAAGTGACGGTAGATCGGGCGGTACTTGCGCGGCACATAGAGCAAGAGCTCGAGCTGATCGACGATGCCGCGCTCTTTCAGGCGCGTGGCGATCTTGGGTCCGACGCCCTTGAGCTTTTCGAGCGCGAAGGGGCCTGCATCGCGGGTGACGAGCTGGAATCGTCCGGCTGTGACTTCCATAGTCTCTGGGTGTCAGTCGAGCTCGCAAAAGCGGGCGTAAGACCAGGGGGCGGGCGCCTGGCGGCAGGCGGAGTCGGGGCAGTCGGCGCTGGTCGCGCAGGGCTTGGAGCATCGATCGCCCATGCAAATGAGGCCGGCCGGGCAGCCGTCGGTGTGCAACTTGGACGGATCGCAGAAGGAAGCCTCGCGTTTTGAGGCGTGGCCGCCGCTCTGGGTGCAGCGAAAGTTGGCGTGACAGCTGTTCGCCGGGTGGTCGAAGTCGGGCGTGCAGCTCGATCCCGTCGGGCAGGCACGCGCGTCGAGCGGATCGCAGCGCAGCGTGCAAAAACCCACGCCTTCGAGCAGCTCGCCGTAGGGATTGGTGCAAAACGCGTCGTCGGAGCAGCCGTTGCCCGTGACCATGTCACAAAAGCGCGAGCAGACCCTGGAGCGCGCGTCGGGAAGCTCCCAGCCCACGCAATAGGCCCCCCCGACGCACTCGTTGGCCTGGGTGCAGCTGACGCCAACTGGTGTCGGCTCGCCTTGTAGGGTGTCCAAACACTCGACGGCGAAGTGCGAAGGCGCGCCGCCAGCAAAGACCAGGCGCAGCGCGCAGGCGTGGCGATCGAAGTTGCAGGCGCCCGTCTGGTTGACAGGATCGCAGGTGGTTTGAGGCCCGGACATCGCCGCACACGAGCTGGCGGTGCACTGGCCCTGGCTGCAGCTCTCAAAGCCCGCGCACTGGACGTCGCAGCCGCCGCAGTGCCAGGGATCGGTGAGCGTGTCGCGACAGCCCGGGGCGCACTCGAGCGCGCCCGGTGCCGTACAATCCTCGAGCTCTTCGCCGGGCTCGTCGACCCCGTCCGCGCCTGCATCGACCGTGTTCACGCCAGGCGGCGTGACCGATTCGACGTCAAAGTGCAGATTGCAGCCGGCTACTAGCAGCGCAAGAGCAAGGAGCACGTAGATGGAAAAAACCTGGCGCATGGGCGAATGACCGCGAGCAGCAAGAGAACTAATAAGTACCAAAGAGTTGCAAGGTCGTGTGCGTGGCCGTGGGCACAAGCCCCAACGAGACCCGAGGTTGCGTCGCCGGGGCGTGCTCGTCGCGCGTCAGATCGAAGGCGAGCAGGCCGGCGCCGGCCACGCTCAAAACAAGGCCCGAGTAGAGCGCGATGCGGCCACGAAAGGTGCGCTTGGCGATGTCGTCTTTGAGCATCGTGTACTCAGCCAGATCGCGGGTCAACTCATAGCGCGCGATGTCGCCCTCGAGCCCATAGCTGACGATGCCCGAATAACCGAGCAAGAGCAGGCCGGCTGTCGCCGCCCCCACGCCGCTCCAACCGATCGGTCCGACCTGCTCCCAGATGGGCTCGGCAGCCTTGCCCGTGCCAGGGTCAAGCGGCTTGCCATGTTCGGCGGCCGGGGCGAGCACTTCGGCGATCGCGGCGCTGGTGAGCGCGGCGCCGAGCGCGACGATGCGCGCGTCGTTTCGAACCTTGGCCGGTGCAGGCATGGCCTCATGGCTCGAGGCGCTCACGCCGGCGCGAAGCGCCTCGCCAACGTTGCCCATGCGTGAGTAGGCAAGCGACATGTTGTAGAGGATCATCGGATCAGGGTTGAACTCGTAGGCCTTTCGAAACTCGACCAGCGCGCGCGAGAAGTCACCCTCGTAGAAGTGTTTTGCGCCGTTGTCGAAGTGCTCGACGGCGCGCTCCTCGTCGCTGGTCTGGGCCAGCGCCGATGGGGAGTAAAGCGCGAGCGCGAGCAGGGTGGCGACCAGCAGGGTTGAAGTACGTCGGATAATGGCCATCAAAAGGAATCCAGAGCAGGAAAACTCGACTTGGTTTTTTTCTCGGGCGCGCGCTTGGGTGTGTCGTCGCGTGGCGCCGAGATCACCGCGTCGCTCTCCGGTGTGCGCGTGGTCGCTGTGGTGCGAATCGTGCGCGACGTGGCGGTTTTGTCCGCCGTCGACGTGGTCCGCGTCGAGGCGTTGGCCTCCGAGGCGCTGGTCTTGGTGGTGATGGCGGGCTCAGCCAGCTTTTCCGGCTCTGGCACGGGGGCCTCGGCAAAGCGCAACTCCAGCATCTCGGTGGGGCGCGTGAGCGCCTCGCTGGCCTCGCGGCCGTCGGCCATGCGCGCGCGCACAAAGATCGGGAAGTTGAAATCGGCAATGCTCACGCGCATCGGGCTCGTTCCGACGACCACGTCATTGACGCTGAGCTCGGCGCGCGACGGGTCGGTGACAATGAACATGTAGGTCAAGGCCGCGTCCTCTTTGGGAGGGCTGCGGGTTTCGTCGAGCGTGGCGATGTTGGCCTCGTCGCTCGAGCCGCCCAGCACCAAGACTTGCGGGCCATCCTCGTGGGTGAGGATGTAATAGACCGCCGGCGCGCCCAGCAAAACGATGGCAACCAGCGCCGCGACCAGCGGCCAGGAACTCGAGGGCTTCGGGCTCGCCGGTGAGCCGTAATTATGGTTGGCGTGGGTTGGATTGTAGGCAGGTTGAGCCGAGCGTTGGGCAGCGCGCGGCGCTTGCTGCGCAGGCGGCAATGGCGCCTGTGCGCCGACGCGGGCGACGGCTTGCGCCACGTTGGGGATGGTGTTGTCCGGATAGTGGTGGCGCTCCTCTTTCCAGCCGTCGAGCTCGGCGAGCACGTCGCTCGCTGCCGGAAAGCGCGCGTGAACGCTCTTGGCGAGCATGCGATTGACGATCGCGCGCAGCCCGTGGGGGATCTCGACCGTATCGGGCAAGACGATAGGCTCCGGGCTGAGTTGCTGGGTGATGATCGTCACGGTGGTCGTGCCGCCAACGGCCTTCTCGCCACAGAGCAATTCGTAGGCGACAAGGCCCAGGCTGTAGAGATCCGAGGAGGGGAAAATATCGGTGCCGCGAAGCTGCTCGGGCGACATGTAGCGCGGCGTGCCAAGGATTGTGCCGGCCTGGGTCAACTCCGCCAGAAAGCCGTCTTCGGAGGCCGCCGGCTTGGCGATACCAAAGTCGAGCACCTTGACGTGGTCGCGCCGCCCGAGGTGGTCGTAGAGCATGATGTTGGCCGGCTTCATGTCGCGATGGAGCATGCCCAGACCGTGGGCTTCCTGCAGGCTGGACAGGCACTGGGCCAAAATATTGGCGACGCGCTTGGGCGCCAGCGGGCTCTCCTCTTTGATCACGTCGTCGAGCGGGCGGCCTTCCACATACTCGAAGGCCATGTAGGACATGCCTTCGGCGTTCTGGCCATACTCGTACATCGTGATCGTGTGCGGGTCGCGAAGGCGCGAGACGATCTGGGCTTCACGGCGAAAGCGCTGGACCCACTCGTAGTGGCCCGCGGCGCGCTCGGTGTCGTCCATGTCGCTGGTGTGCAAAAATGGGCGCAGGATTTTGAGCGCGACCTGGCGGCCGAGCTCGAGCTGGGTGGCGCGAAAGACGTAGGCGAACCCGCCGCTGCCGAGTACGGCCTCGATGCGGTAGCGTCCTTCAAAGAATTCGCCCGGCCTTGGCGGCCTCCAGTTCATATACCCTCGGACTATCGGTCTATGCGCCGGCCGCCCAAATAGGACGCCGCGAGCACCGCGAACAGGTCAGTAGACTAGCAACCTTTGCCACGGGCGGCAATCAATTCGCCCCTGCCTCGACCACAGCAGCTTTTGAGCCGTCCGAGGAGGCAGCCGCGAGCTGCTGTGCGGTCTGCCCAACCGTCGATGCTGCCCGGCGAGCGAGCCAGGGCGCAAAGATGATGCGCTCGGCGTTTTTGAAGTAGAGTTTGTCGAGGACATCGGCCTCGAGCGCGAGCGGATGGACCTGCCAGTCGCCCTGAATGGGCACGGGATGGTCGATCGCCGCCTCGCTCGACTCGAAGTACTTCCAGTGCAGATCGTAGAAGGGCTTGATGTCGTCGAGCGTGGGGCGCTTCTCGCTGATGCTGCCCAGCGTGAGGCTGTAGGCCATCTGGCCCTTATAGGGTTGGACCGTGAGCATGATGTCGGTGGCAAACAAGATGCGGTCCTGGTGATCGACGAAGAACTTTCGCACCCGCGAGGCTTCGTGGCGGCCGAACTCGCCAAGGCGCGCCGCCACGTCGATGACGAGGTTGGGGTGCTTTTTGAGCAGCGCGTCGACGTACTCGATGTCCTCGGGATTGTTGGCAAAGTGGAGCAGTAAAAAGGTGGTGCCCGGGTTGCGCGCGATCATGCGGTCGCGCGCAGCGAGCAGCTCGTTTCGCGACGGAAAGTCCGGGCCATAGAAGCTCCAACTGG
Organism: Lujinxingiaceae bacterium; assembly: GCA_013697635.1. Taxonomy (GTDB): domain Bacteria; phylum Myxococcota_A; class Bradymonadia; order Bradymonadales; family Bradymonadaceae; genus JACCWM01. The sequence goes on from JACCWM010000148.1 coordinate 6,465, forward strand.
GCGCGTGGCTGAGCTCCTTGTGGCGCTCGTTTTGCGGGCCGGGCTTCTCGAAAAACGCTTTGGGATCGCTTGTGTGGATGCCGACGACGACGCCGTGCTTGCCGGCGGTCTGCCAGATCGGGTCGAGGCGCTCGTCGTCGACGGCCAACAGCTTGCCGTCAGCCGTCTTGACCCCCAGGCCGAGCGCTTTGCTGATCTTGAGCCCGCCGTAGCCTTGAGCTATCGCCCAGGTAAACTCCTGGGCGCGCTCTTGACCAAAGCCCGGCTCGTCGATGCCGCTCCAGTCGAGGTTGTAGAACAACGCGATGCGCTGGCCGGCTTGGTCGGCTGCAGCCAGGTTTTGCAGGATATACTCGCGACCGTTGCCGCCGCTCATGTTGACCACGCGTTGCAGCCCGCTCTCGTCCATGAACTGCGTGGCCACCGGGTAGCTCAGCGGTGAGAGGTGGGCGTGCACGTCGTGTGCACGCCTGGGCCCGGGCACGGGCGGCGTTTGGGGCGCGTCGGCAACGCCCGGTTTCTCGAGAATGAGCGGCTCAGGCGTGCGCTTGCAGCCGCCAAGCGCACATAGGCTCGTGGCAACGAGCGCGACTGTCAGGACTGCAAAGGCTCTCATGGCGTTTCGACCACCGTATCGCTTGCGCCTCGGGGTAGTTGGGCATCGCTTGGGCGAATGTAATTGGGCTCGAGGCTGACCAGGTCGTCGGCGCCCAGGTGGACGGCGCGCTCGCGCCCGAGCAGCGCAGCCGCAATCGCCGATGGCGTCTGGGTCCAGCCGGGTAGCGTCTGGACGAAGGGCTCGCGCCAAATGTCCAGGTCGGGGTAGGCGGCCTGGGCGTTGCCGGCAATGAACACCGGGCCGCTCGTGGCGCGGGCCATCAGCAGCTCGCCCAAAGAAGAGGGCGAGGCGGTGTGCTCGGCGTCGAGCGTCTGAAGCACGTCGCGCTCGAGGCGATAGACGCCCGTGTAGACCTCATCGCGGCGCGCGTCGATCATGGCGCACACGGTGGCTTGGGGGCGAACAATGGCCACCGAATAGGCCAGCGCGGCAAGGCTCGAGACGCCGACCAGGGGCTTTTCGGCGGCGCGCGCGAGCGCTTTGGCCATGGCCATCGCTACGCGAAGGCCCGTAAAGCTGCCCGGCCCCAGGCCGACGACGATCAAATCGACGTCGTGGATGCTCAAGTTCTGGGCGGCGAAGAGCTCATCGATGTTTCTCACCAGGATGCTGCCGTGGTCAAAACGCACGCGCTGCTGGCGATGCTCGAGCACCTCCTCGCCGTCGATCAGTGCCAGGCTCTGGATGCGGGTGGCGGCCTCGATGGCGAGCACGCGACGATAGGGAATGGGCTCAGCCTTCATCGAAGTACTCGACGACGCGGTGCCAGTTGCGTTCAATGTCATTTTTGAAGGCGAAGATCATGAGAAAGACGATCATGGTGAAGCCGATGTAGGCGGCAATCTGGCGGGTTCGATAGCTCAGCGGGCCGCGCTTGATCGCCTCGAGGGCGAACAGCAAGAGGTGGCCGCCGTCGAGCACGGGGATGGGCAGCAAGTTGATGATCGCAAGGTTGATGCTGATCAGGGCCATCATCTGCAGGAAAGGCTCCCAGCCGGCGCGTCCAGCCTGGCCGGCGAGCTCGCCAATCATGATCGGGCCACCGATGCTCTCCATGCTCACGCGGCCCTGGGCCAGGCGCACGAAACCCACCAGCATCATCTTGCAAAAATCGGCGGTCTGGTTGAAGCCCTCGCGCGCGGAGTGGACCATGCGCCCAAAGAAGGGAAAGGGCACGTCTTCGGGGTAGACGACGTCGCGAAAGTGGCCCCAACCGATCACGACCCGGTAGCGCTGTTGCTTGTTGTCGTCGTGAAAGCTGAGCACATCGGGCTCGAGCGTGGCGCTGAGGCGTTCGCCGGCGCGCTCAAAGCCAATCTCAAAGCTTGGCTTGAGCGCGCGGTCTTTGTCGCCCTCTTCGTCGCGTGTGACGATCTGCTGATTGATCGTGTTGTGGATGCGCTGGATGAGCACGCTCCAATTGTTGTAGGTCTCGCCGTCGAGCGCGACGAGCTTGTCGCCGGGTTGCAAACCTGCTCGGGCCACGGGCGAATTCTCATCGACGTGGGTGAGGTACATCTCGGCGGCTTCGATGCCCAGGCTGTAGGCGCCGTCGATCTTGGCCGGCGTGGCGGTCAAGGTGACCAGGCGCTGGGCATAGAGCGTGGCCCAGTCGGCGGGCATCGGCATGCGGCGCAAGACCACAAGCTCCAAGGGCTTGCCCGCGCTGTTGCGAATGCGCGACTGCACGTGATCGAAGCGCTGAACGGCCACACCGTCGATGGCGACGATGCGATCAAAGAACTGCAAGCCGGCCTCGGCGCCCGGCCCTGCGCGATCGGAGAGCGCCACGGTCGTGCCGTGGGTTCCCAGATGAATGCCGAGCATGCCGTAGGTGCGCCGCTCCAGACCTAAAAAGTCCGTCGATGTCTTCTTGTCGGGCACCGCCTCCGTGGTGTGGCGTGCGCCGTCGCGCTCGTAGACGATCGGAATGGGGCGATCGTAGGCCGCCGAGACCGTGCGCACGACCTGGTGCCAATAGTCGATCGAGCGGCCGTCGATCTCGACGATGCGATCGCCAGGCGCGAGGCCTGCCGTCGCGGCCGGGCTGTCGACGAAGACCTCGCCGATGATCGCCGGCGGCGTCATCGACTGGCCCATGCCCACGACAAAATAGATGACCACGGGCAAGATCAGGTTGAAGACCGGGCCGGCAAGAACGATCAACGAGCGCTGCCAGATAGGCTTGCTCATCAGCGCGCGCGCGCGATCCTCCTCCTCCATCTCCTCGACCGATTCGAGATCGGCGCCGAGCATCTGCACGTAGCCACCTAAAGGCAGCGCGCAAAGCACGTATTCGGTGTCACCACGCGTGTAGCCGATGACCTTGGGCCCAAAGCCTATCGAGAAGCGCAGCACCTTGACGTCAAAGGCCTTGGCGACGATGTAGTGCCCGAACTCATGGACGAAGATCAAGACGCCGATGAGGATGACGAAATAGATTAGACTCATGCCAGTCGTGGGTTTTGCCGGCCAAGGATCAGGATGAAAACCGCCCGGCTCACCCTCGAGCAGGGTGGGGCGGCGTTGATCTTGATCATGGGCACACGCGCATCAAACCAAAATTCGCGAAATGAAGATGTAAAACCATGGAGCCGCGAAGAACAACGCGTCGATCCGGTCAAGGATTCCGCCGTGGCCGTAGATGATCGAGCCGCTGTCTTTGACCGCGTGACAGCGTTTGACCAGGCTCTCGGCCAGGTCGCCCATCTGTCCGAGCAAGTTGGCCGGGATCGCCAGCAGCAAAACCTGCCAGACTTCGAGCGCAACCCAGTGATTTGTGAAGCGGGCATAGAGATAGTTGACCAAGAATGCGGCGGCGATGCTCGAGACCAGCCCGCCGATCGCGCCCTCGACGCTCTTGTTCGGGCTGACGGCCGGATAGAGTTTGCGTTTACCGATCGTAACGCCGGTAAAGTAGGCGCCCGTGTCCGAAGACCAGACCACAACCAGCAACAGCACGATCCAGAAGGGCCCATTGACGCCTTCGTCGCGCCCAAAGAGCGCGATCGTCGTGAGCAGAAAGCCCGCATAGAGTATGGCCGTAAGGCTTGCGCCGAGCTGCTGGGTGACGCGCGACTGATCGCGGTAGAAGAACAAGAAAAAGAGAAACATCACCAGCACCGAGCCGGCCAGCGCCTCGATAAAGAATGACTCGAAGAAGTAGAGCACGCTGATTAAGGCCAGTCCGACGACTACGGTGACCACTTTGGCCCCGTCGTGCTGGTCGGCCCAGGCGATCGAGCAGTACTCCCAGATGCCCACGGCCGCGGCCGCAGCGATCAGGCAAAAAAACGCCCACGCCGGGGCCAAGAAAATCAGCGCGAGCAGGAGCGGAAGGGCCACCAGGGCCGTGATGACGCGCGGGATGAGATCGGATTTCTTCGGGGCCATGGTCGATACGTCTTTTGTGTTGTGCGGGTCGCCGAAGCGCGGGGTGGGAGGGGCCGAATGACTAAACGCCGGCTTTCTGCTTGATCTCCGAGAGTTTGGTGGCGATCGCCTGGTTTTGCGGCTCCATACTCTGTGCGAAGCCAAGGTTTTGCAACGCGCTGGCCCAATCGCCCTTGGCGATCGCCGACTGGGCCAACTTGAGAAACTTCTTACAGGCCGCGCTATTTCCCATCTCGTCAATCGAGCGCGGGCCCTTATCGGCGCCAGCGGTCTCCTCCGAGGCCAGGCGTAGCTCGCCGCGGCCAAGCGCCTCCTCGTAGCGCGCGCGCAGGCGGCGGTCGCTGAGCACGGCGTAAGCCTCGGTCATCGACTTGTAGAGCGCATTGCACTTGTCGTGCAGCGCTGCGCCCCACTTCTCGGCGCGAAACTGGTTGTAGCGATCCGGGTGATAGCGAAGGCTCAAGGCGTCGAAGGCCTTGACGATCACGTGGTGCTGAGCGCCGGCGCGCACGCCCAAAATCTGGAAGTAATTGTGTTGATGCTGCAACTCGAGGCGAGCTTTGACCTCTTTGTAGAAGGTACGCCACTTCTCCATGTCGTGATCGGACGACGCTGCCTCGGTCAGGCGCTTGATCGCGTTTCGCAGCACGGGGCCGGGAAGCGGATACTGAATCGCGATATCGAAGGCGCCCGTCGACGGTGGTGCCTCGGCGGTCAATAAGAGAATGGGTACATGGCCGCCAAGGCTACGCAGGTCCTCGATGAGCTGTTGCGAGGAGTCGTCTTCGAGCTGGGCATGCACGATCGCAAGCGAGAGGGTGCGACCGCTGAGCTTGGCCACGACGCCAGCGCCGCGCTTGGTCGCGATCGGCTTGAAGGTGTCCGCAGGCAGGTCGGCGACCAGTGTTCTCAGCAGGTCGACATCCCCGCAGGCTATCAAGATTTCTTTCATGAGGGCGCGTGACGAAAAGAGGAGGTGGCTGGAGTTGACGCGACGCTATGCTCTGTGACTACACGAGTCGGCGCTTTTTTGCCAGTCGGTTGACAAAGCCGGTGCGAGGGTCATAATCCAGCCGGGCTTGGCGCCCGCATCAATCAACGGCCAACGGTCTAAAAATCATCATAGAGCAGCGGGATATGGATAGTTATCAGCAGAGCACCAAGAAGAAGATCACCAAGGCCGTCATTCCGGTCGCCGGATTGGGTACGCGCTTGCTTCCGGTGACCAAATCGGTCGCCAAGGAGCTGTTGCCGATCGTCGATGTGCCGGCCATCCAGGTGATCGTCGAGGAGTGCATCGCCTCGGGCATCGAAGAGGTGATCTTCATCACCGGTCGCGGCAAGGGCGGCCTCGAGGACCACTTCGACTACAATTTCGAGCTCGAACGTGTGCTCGAGGATCGCGGCAAGTTCGAGGAGCTCGACCGCGTGCGCGCGATCAGCTCGATGATCCGCACGATCGCCGTGCGCCAGAAGAAGCCTCTGGGCCTGGGCCACGCGATCTTGTGTGCGCGAGACGTCGTCGGCGACGAGTCGTTCATGGTCCTTTTGCCCGATGACATCATCAGCTCCGAGCCACCCTGCGCTCGCCAGTTGCTCGACATCTACGAGCGCTACGGCCAGGCCGTGGTGGCCGTAATGCCCGTGCCCAAAGAGCAATCCCCCCAGTACGGCATGATCAGCGGTGAGTCGTGGGCACCCTCGCTCTACCGTGTGCGCACGATCGTTGAGAAGCCCTTGCCCAACATCGCGCCGTCGAACCTGGCCGTGATCGGGCGCTACATCCTGCCGCCGGTAATCTTTGAATACCTCGCTGAGTCACCGCTCGACGAGTCTGGCGAGGTCCAGCTCACCGACGCGCTGGCACGTCTGGCCCGTGAGCGGGCGCTGATCGGCTACGAGTTCAACGGCGTGCGCCACGACATCGGCGACAAGCTCGGCTTCTTGACTGCGAACATCGCTTTTGCCCTGCAGCGCCCCGATCTCGGGCCCCAGCTTCGTGATTATCTGCGCCAAAAGCTCGACAATGGCGAGATCTAGATCGCGCGCCCCCATCGTGCTCGCGATACTCATGGCCTGGCTGATGCTCGCCAGCTCACAAAATGCCCTGGCAGCACCTCCCGGGCTGAGCGTCGCCGCCGAACGACTTGGCAGTGTTCGGGCGTCATCAAAGTTAGCAGCGGTCGAGGCAACCGTGACCTTGACCGGCGACGAGCTCTCCGAGCAACGCTTCGAGCTGGCCACTTCGACATCCGACTTTGCGCTGCGCCTGCTCTGGATTGCGATCGTCTCACCAACGCCCATCGTTGAGCTTCGCACACTCGGCATCACGATCGATGACCAGGACAGCGGCGTCGAGGTGGCCGCTGGCGAGCTGGTCTTTCGCTACGGCAGCAGCGCACGCCTCTCTTTTAGCCGCGATCTGGCGATGTTACGTCGCCTGGTCGTCGAGCACGACGGCCATCACTGGGAGGTCACGCTCACCGGTCGCCTCGAGGAATTGGGCTTACCCACGATCGTCTCTTTGACACGCGACGGCAAGACGCATGCGCTGGTGCGGCTATCGGTGGCGGTCAAGCCGGCCGCCGATTGATCGAGATTGTGTATGTCACTTCAGGTTGCCGTCTCGCGGGTGCGACCGGGCGCATCGATCACCTGGCGCACTGTCGTCAACAGCGTGGCCGTGTTGTAGGGCTTTGCGAGCCATTTATCGACCGCGCTCGAGGTTGCACCGCGGGGATTAAAGCCGCTCATCGCGATGACCTTGACGCCGGGGTCAAGCCTTCGCAACGCATGGATCAGGGCGTGGCCGTCCATATCGGGCATCATGATATCGGTGATCACGACGGCGATCTCGCTGCCTCGGATCGCAAAGAGGGTGACGGCCTCGATGCCATCATTGGCCGTGATCACTTCGTATCCGAAGGTCTCGAGCGTCTTTCGGCAAATCGCGCGAATGGGGGCTTCGTCGTCGACGACGAGCACCAACTCGCCCTGGCCGCGAGGAAGCTCATCGATGACGGCCTCGGGCAAAATTCCCGCCGCTCTGGGGCGCGCGGGCAAGAAGATTTTGAAGGTCGTGCCGCAATTGAGGGCGCTTTGCACGGTGATAAAGCCGCCGTGGCCCTTGACGATGGCCTGCACCGTGGCAAGGCCGAGGCCACTGCTCGCTGGCTTGGTCGAGAAGAAGCGCTCATAGATGCGCGCAAAATCGGCGGGGTTGATACCCGAGCCGGTATCGGTCACCGTGAGCACCACATGGGGGCCTGGCACGGTCGGTCCCATCATCGAGGCGTCGTGCTCGTCGAGCACGATATGGCCGACGTCGACTGAGAGCTTGCCGCCTGAAGTCATGGCGTCGCGCGCGTTGATGCACAGGTTCATAAGCACTTGGTGGAGCTGGGTGAAGTCGCCCACCACATCCCAGGACTCCTCCGGGCTGGTCATGGTGAAGTGCACGTTTTTGGGGAAGGTGTCCTGGACGATCTTCTGTACGGCGCGCACGACCTCGACGAGCTGGACGTCCATCTTGTGGCCATCGGCGCCGCGACCAAACGAGAGGATTTGTTGAACAAGTTCGGCGCCGCGCTGGGTACAGGCCTCGATCGTCTCCAAGACCTCCAGATCTTCGTGGTTGCTGGCTCGCTCTTTGAGCAGGCGCACCGAGAGGTGGATCGGAGTCAAGATGTTGTTGAGATCGTGGACGACGCCCCCGGCCAGAGTGCCGATGCTCTCGACACGTTGCGAGCGCAAGACCTGTCCTTCGAGCTTTTTTCGCTCGGTAACGTCGGTGTCGCAGATCAAGATTGCCTGGGCTTGGCCGCTCGCATCGGCCAGCAGCTTCCACTGGCTCTCGACGCTGAGAAAGCCGCCGCGCATGGCCACCGGCGAGAGCGGGCCGCTCCATTGACCGCTCTCGAGCACCTGAGCGTAGGCTTGTTGAAGGCTGGCCGGCTCGAGGTAGATGAGCTCATCGAGGCTTTGGCCTATCGCCTCGGCCGGGCTCCAGCCGTAGATGCGCTCAGCAAACGGGTTCCAGTGCGTGACGAGGCGATTCAGGTCGCAGACCAAGATGGCAACCTCGCTGACTTCGAAGAGGTCCTCAAACCGGGGGCTAAATGGCAGGATGGTGTTCATCAATGCCTCTTGCTGACGTTGCCAAACCGTCTCTACCTGAGGAGACGGTTGCAGTCATGGCCTTCGTGTACCAATCTGAAACATTCGGCATACGATCAACCCTAGACGCTACGCTCACAGTGTGCAAGTATGTTGCTATTCCAGTGTAACACAATCTAGTTTGGCGGATGATATTGATTTTTAAATGAAATTTCCATTGCCGATCGTCTTGTTCGAGCGGGTCTCGACTTGAATCAATCGGCCTTGAATCAATCGGCGTCTTCATTTTTCAGTTGTAGGCAGTAGATGTCCTTCCTTACGGCAAGCGCACTCTCCTCAGTTTCTGTTCGCTCATCGACCGGTATCGTGGGTCTCGACGAAATCATGCGCGGCGGCCTGCCACGGGGCCGAACGACCTTGCTCGAAGGTGGCGCCGGCTGCGGCAAGACGGTGCTCGCCTTGCAGACCCTGGTGCACAGCGCGCGTGAGCTGAGCGAGCCCGGGATCTTCGTTGCCTTCGAGGAGAGCTCCACGCGCATTTTGGCCAATGCCGCAAGCTTTGGATGGGATCTGGCGTCGTTGCAGAGCAAGAATCTGTTTTTTCTCGATGCCCAGCCCAGCCCCGAGTTGTTGGTCTCCGGAGACTTCGATCTCTCCGGCATGCTCGCCGGCCTTGATGCCCGCGTGAAGAGTTTGGGCGCAAAGCGCATCGTCTTTGACGCACTCGACATCATCTTGAGTCTGCTGTCCGACGATCTCGTCAGACGCCGGGAGGTCAATCGAATCCACGAGTGGCTGCTTGCTCGTGAGCTGACGGCGATGATCACCTTGAAGTCGAGTGACGGCCTGAAGGTGGCTCGCCAGCTGGATTTTCTGCAGTTCATGGTCGATTGCGCAATCGTGCTCAAATCCGACGTCGTTCAGGGTACCTCGCAGCGAAGCCTGCGTGTGATCAAATGCCGCGGCTCGTCTTTTGACGAGAATGAAGCCCCCTTTGTCATCGGAGCGCAGGGCATCGAGGTCGCCTCGACCTTCAGTCACTCGAATTATGAGATTGTGGTCAGCGACGAGCGCGTCTCCTCCGGCGTGGAGCGCTTGGATTCGATGCTCGGCGGCGGCTATTTTCGCGGCGCGAGCGTGCTGATCACGGGCTCACCCGGAACGGCCAAGACCACCCTCAGCGGTGCTTTTGCGCAGGCCGCCTGCGAGCGTGGTGAGCGAACGCTCTTTGTCACTTTCGACTCGCACGGCGACGAGATTGTACGCAACCTGGCCTCGGTCGACATTCAGCTCAAGCCGTTTGTCGGCAATTTGCTGCAGATGCATTCGGCGCGCGCCATCGGAGGCAACGCCGAGATTCATTTGATGCGCATCAAACACCTTGCCGAGGAATTCGGTGCGCGTTGCCTGATCGTTGATCCGATCTCGGCGCTGGCAAAATCCGGCAACGCCGATCTCTCACACAGCGTCATCGAGCGGCTCGTCGACTGGTCCAAGAAGAAGGGGATCACGCTGATATGCACGAGCCTGGTCGATCACACTTTGTTCCAAGGCGAGGGCAGCCCGGTTCAGATCTCCACGATTGCCGACACCTGGATCAAGCTCAATTACGTCGTTCATGCCGGAGAGCGCAACCGCGGGCTCTCGATTATTAAATCGCGCGGCACCGAGCACTCCAACCAGGTGCGCGAGCTCGTACTCAGCAAGGACGGCATCAGCTTGACCGATGTCTATCACGCAGGCGGAGAGGTGCTCATGGGCTCGATGCGCTTTGAGAAGGAGCGAGCCAACATGCTCGCGCAGCGCCGCCGCGAAGCAGACAACGAACAAGTGCGCATCGAGATCGATGCTGCCGTGCTCGAACTTGAGATGAAGCTGCTCGTCATTCAACGTGAGATCGCGCTCAAGCGTGCCGAAAAGCTAAATCGCGCGCTGTACGCCGAGGCTCAGGCCGAGGATGAGGCGTTTGCCGACGCGATGCTCTGGCAGCGCCGCGGAGGCAATGATGAATCGGGCGGCAAGGACGATAATGAACCATGACTTCGTGCGTCTACGCCTTTATGTGGCTGGCGATTCGCCGAACTCACAACAGGCGCGCAAAAATCTACAGGCGTTTTGCGAAAAACACCTCGTGGGCTGCCATGTGCTCGAAATCGTCGACGTCCTTTTATCGCTCGAGCAAGCTCTCGAGGACGGCATCTTGATGACGCCGGCGCTGGTGATCTTGTCGGCGTCGCCGTTGCGTACGGTGATCGGCACTCTGAGCGATCCGCAGGTCGTGTTGAATGCTTTGCAGCTCGCAGGCATTGAGCGATGAGCAGCGACGAGACCGCTTTATTACGTGGCCATCCGGACGAGCTTGCTGCCTTGATCCAGCGTCTCCAGGAGACCGAGCAGCGCATCGCTGAGATCACCGCAGGTCAGGTCGATGCCGTCTTGACCAGCTCGGGAAAACCTCACCTGTTGCAAAGCGCGCAGCAGAGCCTACACAGGCGCGAGGTGGAGCAGCGCGAGCTGGCCTCGGTGCAGACCGCAGTGCTCAATGCGATGCCCGCCCACATCGCGCTGCTCGATTCACAAGCGAACATCGTGGCGGTCAACGAGGCCTGGCGCCGCTTTGCGCAGGGCAACGGGTTTGCGGGCGATGCGTCAGGACTTGGGGACAACTACCTCGATGCTTGCCGCGATTCACCCGACGTCATGCAAGGCATTCGCGACGTGCTCAGCGGCGAGCGGCCACGCTTTGCCATGGAGTATCCCTGCCATGCGCCGGGCGAAAAGCGCTGGTTTCGTCTGATTACCACGCCTGTCGTCGAAGCCGATCGCCAGGGCGCGCTGGTGATGCACGTTGACATCACCGACTTGCACCAGGCCTTGCGCCGGCTGGTGCGCGGCGAGAAGCGCATCGCGCGAAGCGAGGAGCGCTTTCGCCTGGTCGCTCGCGCCTCGAGCGACGCGATCTGGGACTGGGACGTCAAGCGCGATCGCTTATGGCGCTGTGGTGGCCTGGGTGACCGATCGGGGGGCGGGGGCGACGAGCTCGAGTCCAGCCTCGCCGACTGGGTCGATAGAGTCCACCCCGAGGACAAGGCGCGACTGACAGCCGGCCTCGAGCGCACCGTGCACGGCAACGCGCTCACGTGGAAGGACGAGTATCGCTTCATCTTGACCACGGGGCACGAGGTCCGCCTCAAATGGCGTGGCTACGTGATGCGTGATGCCAACGGCGTGGCCTACCGCGTGGTGGGCGGCACCACCGATGTCACCCGCGAGCGCGCCGCCGATCAACGACTTGCCGAGCAGGCCGCGCTGCTCGATGAGGCCCGCGACGCGATCCTTGTTCGCAAGCTCGACCATACCGTCGCCTTTTGGAACCGAAGCGCCGAGCGCCTCTACGGCTGGACTGCCAGCGAGGCCATGGGCCGCTCGGTTGCCGTCCTGCTCTACGACGAGCCCACGGCATTTTTAAGTGCAACCGAGCAAGTTCTGGCCCATGGCGAGTGGAGCGGTGAGCTGAGCCAGATCTGCAAAGATGGCTCGAAAGTCGTGGTCGAAGGCCGCTGGACGCTCGTGTGTGACGACAACGGCATTCCTGACCGCATTTTGGTGATCAACACCGACATGACCGAAAAGAAGGCATTGCTGGCTCAATTTCTGCGCGCTCAGCGTATGGAGGGCATCGGTGCCCTGGCTGGCGGCATCGCCCACGATCTCAACAACGTGCTCGCACCGATCTTGCTCAGCATCGGTCTGCTGCGCCAGCAGGCAAGCGATGACAAGACCCTCGAGACGTTGAGCGATATTGAGGCCGCCGCCCAGCGCGGCGCCGACATGGTGCGCCAGATCCTCACCTACGCTCGGGGCAGTGAGCGCGTCTATGGGGCAATCGACGTGGATCGCTCGGTCGTCGAGATCGAAAAGATCATTCGTGATAGCTTCCCCAAGAACATCGTCTTCGTGCACGAGTCTGGCTCCGATATCTGGCAGATCGATGGCGACTCGACCGAGCTCCATCAGGTGCTGCTCAATCTGTGCGTCAACGCGCGCGATGCCATGCCTCAGGGTGGCATGCTGCGTATCACGTTGGAGAACTTTTATATCGATGCCAACTACGCTGCGATGATCGGCTCGCTCACCCAGGGGCGCCATGTGCGCATCTCGGTAACCGATACGGGCATGGGCATGCCGGCCAAGGTCATGCGCCAGATATTTGACCCCTTCTACACGACCAAGGCCGTTGGCAGCGGTACGGGCCTTGGTCTGGCCACGGTGGAGTCGATCGTGCGCAGTCATGCTGGAACGATCAGCGTCGAGAGCAAGCCGGGCGCCGGGACGACCTTCAATGTCTTCTTGCCGGCCAGTGCGAGCGCGCGCGTCGAGCCCGACATGGCCGAAGAGCGCGCGCTTGCGCGAGGATGTGATGAGCTCATTCTTGTCGTCGACGACGAGAGCGCAATTCGCTCGGTGACCCAACAGACGCTCGAAGCGTTTGGCTACAGGGTGATCACGGCGGAAAATGGCGCCGATGCCATCGCGATCTTCGCTTTGCGCAAAGACGAGATCGCCGTGGTGCTCACGGACATGACCATGCCGATCATGGATGGCCCAACGACCATCCGCGTACTCAGGCGCATGGACCCGGAGCTGATCGTCATTGCGACCAGTGGGTCGGCCAAAGCCGGTGAGCGAGTCAACGTCGCCGGCCTGGGTGCAGACCACTTTTTGGCTAAACCGTTTACGACGCAGGCGCTGTTGGACATGCTTGAGCTGATTCTGGCCAAGCGGCGCTGATCGCTAGGCCGAGGCTACGCTCGCTGATGCTTTGCCAAAGGCGCGCAGTGACGTCAGGAATGCCAGGGCGTAGAAGATCGCGACGAGGATGAGCAGACTGTTGTAGCCGACAGCCATCGACGCATACTCCAGGGTGCCGCCGACCATCACGCCCAGGATATTCCAGCCAAAGGCATGTGCCGACTTCTCGGACTCGGCAAAACTGCGGCTGAAGACCATGTTGGCAAAAAAGATTGGCGAGAAGGTCAGGGCCACGGCAGCAATATAGCGCAGGATCAGGCTGTCGATCTGGAGCAGCGAGCGATAGGGCACCAGCCAGGCCAGCACAAGGGCTGCGGCCAGGGCCAGGTAAAGAGGCCACAAGCGCTGTGGTTTGAACACCTGGACCACAGCATTGGCAGCGAGCACGGCGACGAGCACGCCGGCAAAGACCAGCGAGTTGACCAGCCACGTTGAGCCAAAGAGCAGCGAGAATTGCACGATGCTCTTGGTCTCGAGCAGCAAGAAGGCTGCGCCCATGAAAAAGAAGGGCCATTGCTGGTCTTGCCAGGTCTTGCGCGAGCCTGCACCGGCGACGCCCAGCGCGGTCACCAGCCAGATTCCAAGGACCAAGAAGAGGTAGAACGGCGGGATGCTGCGATCGCGCATGTAGAGAAACGGCCAGTCATCGGTGGGAAGCGGACCGGAATCCTCGACCATCGCCGCGCTCGGTGAGAGCGCCTGATGGCCAATGGCGATGATCGTCAAATTCTCCTGCTCGTTGTGCTCCATGGTCGGTCGGTGCCCGAAGATGTCCTCGAGGGTTCGTGCGATGCGCTCGACGACAAAGGGGCTGCGATAAAAGTTGTAGAGCACGATCATACCGTCGGGAGCCAGGCGCTCGCGGGCGGCTTCAAACGACTCGCGGGTAAACAAAAAGGACTCGAGTCGCAGGCTCGACTGGCTGGAGAGCAGGGCGATCGAGTCGGGAAGCGCGAAGACGATCATATCGTAGCGCTTGTCCGAGGTCTCGAGCACCTGGCGGCCGTCGTTGATGATCAGGTTGACCCGCGGATCGTGATAAGGGCGATCGTGGTGCCACTTGCGCCCGAGCTCGACGATCACCGGATCGATCTCGACGGCGTCGACCTGAGCGACTCCGTGGGCGAGCGCATAGGCGACGTCGGTGCCCGAGCCCGCACCGATGACCAGGATCTGCTCTGGGCCGCGGCCCACCGCCTCGCCATAGATGCGGTAAGGCGCGAGATACATGTCCAATTGCAGCTCGACGGGCACCATGAACTGATGGGGCACGCGGTTGGCCGTGACGTTGACCACCTTCTCGACGTTTTGGTAGGTCGACAGCATCTGGTAGGGCGACCAGCGCACCTCGAGCGCACGCGTGTCGCGATGCGTCGCCCAGGCCATCGCCACCATGCCCAGACAACCGATCAGCACCAGGCGGCGAACCTGACCGCCCTGGCGCCAGAACAAAGCGGCAAAGACCACACTGATCAGCGCAAACCAGACGAACGACGGAACCTGAAGAAAGGATATGGCCGTAAAAAGCGCGATGCCAAAGAGTGAACCCGAGATATCGATCGTGTAGGCGACCAGCGGCTTGAACGATGAAAAACAGCGCCCAATGGCCTGGCCGAAGGTCGCGAATATCCCCACAGTGCCCACAAAGATTGCGCCCAATACCACCGGCCAGGGGATCAGCGACTCGCTCATCTGATCGGCGCCGAAGTAGACCACGTGCGCGTGGTTCGGTAGCCCGATTTCTGTATAGGAGACCGTGGCCAGCGCCAGGAGCATGGCCGTGACCACCGGCGCCCAGTTCAATAAATTCTGGCGGCGCTCGGTGAGCAGGAATCCCAGCCCCAGGCCGAGAAAACAGGCCAACAACACGAAATTCGAAAAGTATCCAAGGTAGATGACGTTTGCGCTCATCCATCGGATCAGCGCAAGCTCGAGGAACAGGCTCAGCGCAGCGAGCGTAAAGAGCCGTGCGCCAGGTTTTTCCAGGCTGGTAAGTAAGTTCATCGGAAATGACTGCTCATGATGTGGGCGAGGTGACCTGTTTGACCAGGCCAGAAAAAATATCACAGCTTGAGCACAGTGGAAACCACTTGTGCTCTACATAGCGGCCGAGTTCAAACGCTGGTTGAGCGGGGCGGTGGAGGCGGTGGAACGTGCAGCACTTCCCACGTGTTTCATTATTTGCTCGAGATCTCGAATGTGCGAGAATGCTACAGTCCGCCAACAAGTGCTCGAATTGCTCACCACCAACATATCCTTATCAACGTTGACGATCGCATGAGCGATGATGCAACAAAGCCATTGGTTCAGGGGGCAAAGGAGGCAGAGCTTATCGAGCTTCGCCGGGTCGAGCAGCGCCTTGCCAGGGCGCTGGACGCCATCTCCGATGCCTTCATCTGCCTCGATCATGGCTGGCGCCTGAGACAGGTCAACCGCGCCGCCGAGCAAATGCTTCAAAGCCCCATGAGCGCGCTGCTTGGCCAGGTACTCTGGGATGTTTTGCCCGTGGTGCTTGGCACGAACTTTGAGCGCCAGTGCCGGCGCGCGCTCGAGAGTGGCGAGCAGGCAAGCTTCGAAGCACAGTTTGTGCCGCTGGGATTGTGGGTGAACGCCCAACTTTGTCCCACCGAGGAGGGGCTCGAGATCTACCTTCGCGACATGAGCGCCCAGCGCGAAGCCGAGCGCAAGCGCCACGAGAGCGACGAGCGCTTTCGAATCGTCGCCAGCGCGACCAGCGACGCGATTTGGGATTGGGATTTGAAAAACGACGTGTTGTGGAGGGCCAAGGGCAAGGAGGATGAGTCGGAAGTCAGCCTGAGCGCCTGGACCCAGAACGTGCACCCAGACGACAAAGATCGCTTCTGGAGCGGCCTTCGCAGCGCGATTGCGGGCAACGGAACGCATTGGAGCGACGAGTACCGCTACAGGGATTTGGCGGGGGACAACTACGTGCTCGTAAGCCGCGGTTTCATCATGCGCGATGCTCAAGGCGTCGCCTATCGCGTGCTTGGCGGCACCACCGACGTGACCCGCGAGCGCGAGGCCGACCGCCGGCTTGCCGAGCAGGCCGCCCTGCTCCTGCAGGCCGAGCGCATGGAGGGTATCGGCACTCTGGCCGGCGGCATCGCCCACGATCTCAACAACATTTTGGCCCCGATCTTGCTCAGCATGGAGTTGTTGCGCATGCAGGACCATGACGAGGTGACGCGTGAGACACTTGCCAGTGTCGAGGCTGCCGCGCATCGCGGAGCCGACATGGTGCGCCAGATCCTCACTTATGCCCGTGGCACGGAGCGCGTGAGCGGCGCGGTCGACGTGCGCCAGGCAATCCTCGAGATCGAAAAGGTCTTGCGCGACAGTCTGCCCAAAAACATCGCGCTGACCTGCGCCATCGAAGCTGAAATCTGGGCGGTGTGCTGCGATGCGACCCAGCTTCATCGGGTGTTGCTCAATCTGAGCGTCAACGCGCGCGATGCCATGGCTGACGGCGGCACGTTGCATATCAAGGCTGAGAATATGTGCGTGGCGTCCAAACGCCATGTCCAGATTTCGGTCAGCGACTCAGGCCTGGGCATGACCCCAAAAGTCGTGCGCCAGATCTTCGATCCGTTCTTCACCACCAAAGAGATTGGCAGCGGTACGGGGCTGGGCCTGTCGACGGTGGACTCGATCGTACGCAGCCACGGCGGCAGGATCAACGTCGACAGCACGCCCGGAGCGGGCACGACGTTCAAGGTCTTGATGCCGGCCCTTGACACTGAGGTGCCCAAGCGTCACCGCACAAAATCGAAAGTCGAGCATGGCCGTGGTGAGCTCGTCCTGCTCGTCGATGATGATGAATCGATCCGCCTGGTCACCACCCAGATCCTCGAGGTCTACAACTACCGCGTGGTCAGCGCCGTGCACGGGGCCGATGCACTTGAGGTCTTCGCGCGGCGCGGGGCCGAGATCGCTGTGGTTTTAACCGATATGATGATGCCGGTCATGGACGGCCCGGCGGCCATTCGAGCGCTCAAAGCCCTTCGCCCCGAGCTGGCGATCATCGCCACCAGCGGCTTGAGTACGGCGGAGCATGCTTTTGCCGCCGGCGCTGACGAATTTCTGCCCAAGCCTTTCAACCCGCCGACGCTGCTCGCCATGCTGCACCGTATCCTCAATCCGTAGGCCGCCTTTTCATCGTCTCTCTTGTGGGCTATTGTGGCGGCAATGGACGTCGCACTTACCTGACAAAGAGGAAGTTTCATGGTTCACGGCTTGATTCACCAGGCGCGCCACAGTGCTGTGATCATCAAGGTCTTCACGCTGACGCTGTTTCTGAGCGCGTTGTTGTTGTTTCTGGTGCAGCCGATGGTCGCCAAGATGATCCTGCCCACGCTCGGGGGCAGCTCATCGGTGTGGAACACGTGCATGGTCTTCTTTCAAGCCATGCTGCTGATCGGCTATTTGTATGCACACATGCTCGCGCGCGTCAGGCGCGTCAGCGTGCAGGTTGCAACACATCTGGGCCTTGTCGCTGCGGCCTTGATATTTTTGCCGATCACGCTGGCCACGGGCCGTCCCCCCGTGGAAGCGAGCCCGACGGGCTGGTTGCTCTTTGAGCTCTTTGGCGGTGTGGGCTTTCCGTTTTTCGTGATCGCCTCGAGCGCCCCGCTGTTTCAGTCCTGGTTTACGCGCACCGGCCATCCCCACCGCGAGGATCCCTACTACCTCTATGCCGCGAGCAACGCCGGCAGCCTGACGGCGCTGCTCGCCTATCCGACGATTGTCGAGCCGGCTTTGCGCCTTGGCAGCCAGAGCTGGGCCTGGGCGGGCGGCTTCGTGCTGCTCGGCGTCCTCGCTGGCGTTTGCGGCATGCTCGCCTTCAAGGGCGGTGGCGAAGCTGGCGCGATCACCGAGTCGCCCACTGCCAGCGAGCCGGCGCCGCCCTTGCGCCGAATTTTGTACTGGTTGTGGTGTGCGTTCGTGCCGTCGAGCCTGTTGCTCGGCGTGACGACCTACATGACGACCGACATCGCCTCGGTGCCCCTGCTCTGGGTGATTCCGCTCGCGCTCTATCTGTTGACCTTCATCTTCGTCTTTGCCCGCCGCCAGGTGCTGCCCCACCAGTGGGTGGGCCGCGCGGTGATGATCGCCCTGGTGGCGCTCGTCGTGATGATCTTCATGGCGCCGTCCAAGACGACGGGCCTTGCGATCGTGCTTCATCCTCTGGCGTTTTTTTTGATCGCCATGCTTTTTCACGGCGAGCTTGCGCGCACTCGCCCGGCTGCGCGCTATTTGACCGGCTTTTATCTGTGGATGTCGGTCGGCGGCGTTTTGGGCGGCATCTTCAATGCCCTGCTCGCGCCGCTGCTCTTCAATTCGCTTTGGGAGTACACCTTCGTCATGGGTCTGGCGATTCTGACCCTGCCAACGGGCATGCTGCTATGGCGCGAGTTCTCGCTCCCAAAGGCCGCCGCTGTGGTGCTGGCGAGCACGGCCCTGGCGCTGGGCACGAGCGTGGTGTTCTGGTCAGGCCACGCCCAGATGGTCGAGAAGGGCACGATCGTGGTCTTGCTCGGCCTGCTCGTCTCGGCGCTGAGCGTGCGGGGCAATCCGCGCCACGCGATCATCATCTTGCTCGCGGCGACCTGGGCGCTGCCGGCGGCCATGGAGCACTTCGGCACAAGCGACGAGAACGATCCGGTGCTCTATCAGACCCGCAACCACTTCGGTGTGCACCGCGTCGTTCAGCTCGAAGACCAGCAACTGCGCGCGATCTTTCACGGCCTGACCAATCATGGTCAGCAAAGCCTTCGGCCCGAAGGCCGCCGCGTTGCCAGCGCCTATCACCACCCCGACGGCCCGCTGGGCGAGGTGTTTCGTGAACTGGAGACGCGAGACGGCCTCTCAGACGTCGCCGTAACCGGGCTCGGGGCGGGCGCGATCGCCGCCTACGTGCAGCCCGGACAAAAGATGGTCTTCTACGAGATCGATCCGGCCGTGGTCTCGATCGCGACCAACGCCGAGTACTTCACCTACCTCTCGGACTGCGGCCTGGCCTGCTCGATCGTTCTCGGAGACGCGCGCCTCACCCTGGAGGACGCCCCTGATGGCGCCTACGGCCTGCTCGTCTTGGACGCCTACAGCTCCGGCTCGGTGCCCGTGCACCTGCTCACCCGCGAAGCCTTGCAAGTCTACCTGCAAAAGCTCGCGCCCGGCGGCCTGCTCGCCTTCAACGTCTCCAACCAGCACCTTGATTTCAGGCCGGTGCTGGGAAATCTGGCGGCCGATGCCAACGTCGTCGGCCTGATCAAATTTTTCCGCCCGCCCAAGGACGTCGTCTCCGACGTCAAGCCTTCGATCTGGGCCGTGCTGGCCCGCGAATCCGCAGATCTTGGTCAACTCGCCGGTGGTGAAGGCTGGCATGCGCTCGAGGCCAACCCCAAGAAATCGTTGTGGACCGATGATTTCTCCAACATCATCGAAGCGTATCGCTGGAGCAAATGACGCTCTTTCGCCCCAACCCACCATCCTCGATCCCCGCGCAAACCCCCGTGTTCATTCAGGTTGCCATCGATGTGCCGCTGTTCACGACCTTCACCTACGCGGTGCCGGCCGCCTGGCGTGAGGCGATCGCGCCGGGCCAGCTCGTCCAGGTTCCCTTTCGCAACCGCTCCAAGACCGGCCTGATCATGAGCGTCAGCGAGACCCTGGCCGACGCTTCGCTGGCCTCGCGCATCAAGGAGATGGTCGACATCGTCGACACCGAGCCCTTGCTCTCATCGACCGGCCTCGAGTTCCTCAACTTCGTGGCCGACTACTACTTCGCGCCGATCGGCGAGGTCGTGCGCCTTGCGGTGCCCTCGGCGGTGCGCGTCGAAGGCATGAAGCACTACCGTCTGCGAGACGATCACCCGCCCAAAGACGGCCTGAGCGAGCCGCTGATGCGGGCCTTCGACGCGCTCGAAGGCAAGGGCCAGGTCGCGATTCGCGCGATCAAGGAGGCCGTCTCCAACCTGACCTACGTGGTGCTAAGCGAGCTCGAGCAACTCGGCTACGTCGATGTTTTCTACGAAGAGGAGAAGGCCGGCGTGCGCGCGCTGTGCGAAAAATTCTACCAGCTCGCCCGCGGACCGCAGGCCGGCGAGCGTCTTGGCAGCACGCAGGCAGCGATCGTGGCGCTGCTCGAAGGCGGGCAGGCCGTCGCGCTGTCGGCGCTGCGCGAGAAGTTCAAGAGTCCACACGCGAGCCTCACCGCCCTCGAAGAGCGAGGCTTTCTCACCTCGTGGAGCGAAGAGGTCTACCGCGATCCATTTGCCGACGAGTCTGCCACCCAGCCCAAACTCTTTGAGCCCACGCCGGCCCAGGCAAGCGCGCTCGACGCGATCGCCTCGGCGCGCCTGGCCGAGCGCTTTCAGGGCTTCGTTTTGCACGGGGTCACCGGAAGCGGCAAGACCGAGGTCTATGTGCGCGCGATCCGTGACACCTTGGCCGCCAAAAAAAGTGCGCTGGTCTTGTTGCCCGAGATCGCGCTCACGCCGCAGTTCGTCGGCATCTTTCGTGGCCACTTCGGCCAGCGCATTGCCGTTTTGCACTCCGGTCTGTCGCAGGCCGAGAAGTTCGACCAGTGGCGTCGGATCAAGCGAAACGAGGTCGAGATCGTGATCGGCGCGCGCTCGGCCATCTTCGCCCCGCTCGAGCGCCTGGGCATCATCGTCGTCGACGAAGAGCACGACTCGAGCTTCAAACAAGAGGAGGGCCCGCGCTACAACGCGCGCGACATGGCGCTGGTGCGCGGCAAGCTCGAGGGCGCCCAGGTCGTGCTTGGAAGCGCAACGCCGGTGCTCGAGTCCTACTACGGCGCAAAAAACGCCCGGCTGGTCTATTTGCCGATGCCCGAGCGCGTCGCCTCTCGCCCGCTGCCTGTGGTGCACGTGGTCGATATGCGTGGTGGGCGAAATACGCCCGAAGGAGCCGACCAGCTGCTCTCGACGCCCTTGCTCGCTGCGCTTGCGGCCACTTTTCAGGAGCACCAGCAGGCGATCTTGTTCTTGAATCGGCGCGGCCACTCGCCATGCGTGCTCTGCGAGAGCTGCGGCCATGTCTTTCGCTGCCCGAACTGCGATGTCTCGCTGACCTATCACCGCCGCCAGGAGGCGCTGCGCTGCCATCACTGCGACTTCTCACTTCGCATGCCGGAGAATTGCCCGCAGTGCAGCTTTGGGGGCATCGGGCGAAAAGGCACGGGCACCGAAAAACTCGAGAGCCACGTCCAGAGCCTCTTTGCCAACGCGCGTGTGGCGCGCCTGGATCGCGATACCAGCAGCGGCAAGAATCTGCAGAAGATCATTGGACGCTTTCGCGATGGTGAGGTCGATCTGCTCGTGGGCACACAGATGGTCACCAAGGGCCACGATTTTCCCGGCGTGACCACGGTCGGGGTTGTCGCCGCCGACATGAGCCTGAACTTTCCAGACTTTCGCGCCGCCGAGCGCACCTTTCAGCTGCTCACCCAGGTTGCCGGGCGCGCCGGGCGCGGTGAGGCGCCGGGAAACGTCTTTGTGCAAAGCTTCATGCCCGAGCACTACAGCCTGACCACGGCCCAGCACCACGATTATGCCAGCTTTGCGCGTCGCGAGTTGAGCGTGCGCGAGGAGCTGCACTACCCGCCCTTTACCCACCTGATCGCGATCAAGTTCGAGGCCACAAGCGAGGCCGCCACAATCCAGGCCGCGCGCGACTACGCCGCGGCCACCCGGCGCCAGCTTCGGCGCAATCAAGAGCTTGCCGACAACATCACCATGCTCGGCCCTGCCATGGCACCGATCGCGCGCATCAACAATCGTGCGCGCTGGCAGCTCCTGCTCAAGAGCCCCTCGCGCCCGCTGCTGCGCCAGCTAGCGCGCGCGCTGCTCACCGAGGTGGGCCACTTCGAGCCTGCCAAAAGTGGGCATCGCAGCGTGCGCGTTGTCGTCGACGTTGATCCGATCAATATGTTGTAGAATTCACACAAAACCTTTCCTCGTCCGTCCTGCCCTTACATTGTTGGTGCAGCCTTTTGTCTGGCTGGAACACCGCCGTATTCAAGCACCGCGCGCGGATTTATCTGACGCGTCGATGCTCTAACGGCCCGAGTCTGTGCCCGATTGCATCGCGCGACTCGTGGCCGCACATATGTGTAAGGAGTTTGTCATGACCAAACGCGATTCGAAGATAAATTGGTGGAAGAAGTCTCGTCTGATCGGTGTGGCCACCGGCGCAACGCTTCTGCTCAGCGCTCCGAGCTGGGCCCAACAGCCGATGCCGGGCCAGCAAGAGAGGCCGGGCCAGCAGCAACGCCCCGAGATCGAGCGCGGCTTTGAGCGCGCCGAGGGCATGGGCGAGCAGGGCATGCGTGAGTTGCGCGACGAGGTGCACAATCTGCGCATGAACTATGCCACGCGCGCCTTTGGTGAGTACGTCAATGATTTCCAGCGCGACAACGCCTTTGCTCAGCACACCGACATCTATGCCACCCGCGGTCTGCGCCACATGTCGCACACGCTGGGCGCGCTGATCCGTCCCGGCGACGAGCAGCTCATGCGCACCCAGCAACAGCTCCACGAGCGCGTCTCCCAGCTCGAGGACATGCCCCGCGAGCAGCGGCGTAATCAGCCGCAGATGCTTCAGCAGGCCTTCAACGAGGCGGCCGGCCTGCTCGTCAATATCCAGCGCCAGTACTATCCGCAGTTCGATCAGCAGGCTCAGCAGATCATCCAGAGCGTGCAAGGCATCCAGGCCGACCAGCCGCTCACGGCCCAGGCCCAGCAGGTCAACACCTTCTTCGTGCGCGCTAGCCTCGCCATGGAGCGCATGGCCCAGTCACCGATGGACTTTGTCGGCGGCGGCCCGATCGAGCAGCCCGGCATGGAGCCCGGCCTGCAAGACGATCTCGATCCCACCGAGCCCGGCCTGCAGCGCGATCCGCTCGACGACCCCATGCCGGGCACCATGCCCGACACCATGCCCGACACCATGGACGACGATCCCCTCCAGCCCGAAGATCCCACGGGCGATGAGCCCATGGATCCCGCCGATCCGATGGACCCCATGGGTCCTGGCGATCCGATGGGCCCCGGACCGATGGACTGAGCGACGAAGCAAGCCGGCCCTGAGCTCGTCTCGGGGCCGGCTTCGCGCGTTGGAGATGGTGTGCTCAGATGTGGTCAAATAATGCGTTGATCCCTGGGCAGCGGGTGACTACAATGCTCGGCGAACTGCATGAAATGATCGCTGTACGCGAAAAAACCTGCCGCCGCCGCCCGCGACCGCACGCCCAAAGCTTCCCATGTCTCTTTGTAAGTCTTTGTGTTTTTTGTTGGTTTTGCTCTTGATTGCCGGTTGCACACAGTCCAGCGTGCATTTGAACGACGAAGCACCTGTCGACGACTTTGAGCGTATCGCCGTCGAGCTTTGGATTGCGCACGACGCGATCGAGATCCTCGCCGTCCACGCGCGCGTGCCGCCCTCACGCCCCGCTGCCAACGGCCCGGCCGAGCTTCGCTACGAAGTCCGAGACGCGCGCGCAGACCTCGTTGAAGCGGGCACCTTTGCTGACCCACGCGTCGTGCACAGTGAGTTCGATCGCGCGGGCAACGTCTCGCCGGTCGTCGAGACGGCCGGCGCCGGCTCGACCTGGCTCTTCTTGCCCGACATCGATGGCACGGTAAAGATCGACGACGCGAGCACAACGCTTGGCATCCTCGATCTGGTGCGCGATCTGCAAACGCACACCGTGCCGCTTTTGCAGCCCGACGACATCCTCGGTGCGCCGGTCAAACTGCTCGACAACGGCGCCTCGGCCCAGCGCGCCGACATTCTCTTTGTGCCCGACGGCTTCACCGAAGCCCAGATGGAGCGCTTTCATGAGGACGTCAACGAGATACTCGAAGGCCTCAAGCGCGATCCAGACTACGCCGCCGTCTGGCGAGGCTTCAACTTCTGGCGCCAGGATGTGCGCTCGCGAGACGCGGGCATCAACGAGAGCGGCCAGGTGCGCAACACGGCGTTCGATGTCGGCCCGCTGGGCGACAGCGGCCGCTGCCACTGGCCATCGAATGACGGCGCGCGCGCGATCCGTGATCTGGGCGCCACGGTCAATGCCGACTACGTCGTGGTGATCATCAACACGGCCCTGCACTCGGGCTGCGCGACGTCCTCGATGACCACAGTGAGCATCACCCCGAACACCGCCCACGTGCTGGCCCACGAGCTTGGCCACGGCCTCTTCAATCTGGGCGACGAGTACGCCTACGCCGGCGTCGCCGCGGGCAGCTGCGCCAGCGAGCGGCCGAACATCGCCACGAGCGCCGCGCGCGCGAGCCTTCCCTGGCGCGATCTGCTCACGACCAACACCTTGCCGACGCCCGATCGCGCCGAGTTTCACCGTTTCGTGGGCGCTTTTGAGGGCGCGGGCTACTGTGAGACGGGCCGCTTTCGCCCGCACCACGACTGCATGATGCGCTCGCTGGGCCAGCCCTTTTGCCCGGTCTGCCGCCACGCCCGCGACCGCTACTTTGCCCCGCTCGGCGTCGAGCCCGAGCAACCCCAGATTCCCGCCAACAACAAGCACTGCGATCACGTCAGCCGCGTGGCCGGCTCCAACCGCTTTGCCACGGCCGCAAACCTCTCCCGCGAGCTCTTTGCCGATGGCGCTCAGGTCGTCGTGCTCGCCAACGGCTCGGACATCTCGCCGGACGCCCTTGCGGCCGGCCCGCTTGCCTTCAAGTTCAAGGCGCCCCTGCTCCTGACCGCCAGGGACGGCCTGCCCATCCACACCGAGGACGAGATCCACCGCCTCGGCGCAACGCGCGTGATCATCGTGGGCGGCGAGAGCGTCGTCGGCCCCGGCGTCGCTCGCCAGCTCCAAGACGCGCGCATCACCGTCGAGCGCATCTTTGGCGCCAACCGCTTCGAAACGGCGGCCCTGATCGCACGCCGGCTCACCTCCGACAAGCCCTCCACGCTTGCCTTCATCGCCTCGGGCGAGAACACGAGCCTGGTCGACGCTTTAGCCGCCGGCGGCCCCGCGGCCGCCCTGGGCGCACCGATCTTGCTCACAAGCCGCGACGCGCTGCCGGCTGCGACCGCCCAGGCCATTCGCGATCTTGGCATCACCCGCACGATCGTCGTCGGCGGCAGCGGAGCGGTCTCCGAGGCCGTCTTCGCCCAGCTCCCTGGCGCCACACGCCTCTCCGGGCCCGACCGCTACCAGACCGCGGTCGCCATCGCCACCCACGCCATGGAACAAGACGTGGTCGAGCGCTCCACCATGTTCCTGGCCCAGGGCATCCGCCTGCCCGATGCCCTCGCTGCTGCCGCCGCTGGTCGCATCTTGCTGCTCACCCAGCCCACCACGCTCAACACCCATGCCGCCGGCTTTCTCGAGAAGCACGCGATCAACGTCACGATCATGGGCGGTGAGGCGGCCGTTGGCGACGCCGTCGAGCGCGCCGTGTGCACGGCTGTTCAATAACGGAGCCGAAAGAGGCCGCTTAGTCGAATCAGTCAAACGACTTTCGCCGTAGCAACAAGGCGTTGGAGACGACGCTGACGCTGGAGAGGGCCATGGCGCCGGCCGCGAGCGAGGGCTGGAGCAGGCCGAACGCGGCCACCGGGATGAGCACAGCGTTGTAGACAAAGGCCCAAAACAGGTTCTGGCGGATCTTGGCGTAGGTGGCGCGCGCGAGCGCGATCGCGCGGCGAACGCCCTCGAGCGAGCCGGAGATCAGGGTAATGTCGGAGGACTCGATGGCGACGTCAGTGCCGCTGCCAAGGGCGATGCCCAGATCGGCCTGGGCCAGGGCCGGGGCGTCGTTGATCCCATCGCCGACCATGGCGACCACGCGCGTGCCGCCGTTTTGCAGTCGGGCCACGGCCTCGGCCTTCTCGCCGGGGCGAACGCCGGCCATGACGTGGTCGGGGTCGATGCCGAGCTGGGCTGCGACGGCGCGCGCGGTGGTGATGTTGTCGCCGGTGACCATCCAGACCGCGATCTGCTTGGCGTGCAGCCAGGCGATGGTCGAGGCTGCCGCATCTTTTATCGTGTCACGCACAGCGAGCACGCCTAAGACGCGCTGCGCATCGGCCAAAACGACGACGGTCTTTCCCTGGGCCTGGAGCGCCTTGACGTGGGCGTCGGCCTCGCTCGAGATGCCGCCGCTCACCCAGCCGGGCTTGCCGATGCGAAGCGCGCGGCCCGAGAGCGTACCCTCGACGCCTTCGCCGGCGACGGACTGAAAGTGCTCGCAGGCCAAGGCCTCGATGTTGCGGCTCAGGGCGTGGGCGACGATGGCGATGGCCACCGGATGTCGGCTGGAAACTTCGAGCGATGCCGCAAGGCCCAAGAGCTCGTCTTCGCTTGCGCCAAGGGCGACGACGTCGG
Organism: Lujinxingiaceae bacterium; assembly: GCA_013697635.1. Lineage (GTDB taxonomy): Bacteria > Myxococcota_A > Bradymonadia > Bradymonadales > Bradymonadaceae > JACCWM01. The sequence goes on from JACCWM010000148.1 coordinate 32,807, forward strand.
TCACGGCCATCTCGCCTGTGGTCAGCGTGCCGGTCTTGTCGAAGACCACCGCGTGCAGGGCGCGGGCGCGCTCGAGGGCCTGGGCGTCGCGGATCAGCACACCCATCGAGGCGCCTTTACCGGTGCCGACCATCATGGCCGTCGGTGTTGCAAGGCCGAGCGCGCAGGGACAGGCGATGATCAAAACCGCGATCGTGGGCAAAATGGCTGCGACCAGCCCTGCCGTAATCCACCACACGGCCAGCGTGAGCAGGGCGATGCCGATGACCACGGGCACAAAGATGCTCGAGACACGGTCCACGAGGCGCTGAATGTCGGCTTTGGACTCCTGAGCGCGCTCGACCTGGTCGATGATCTGGGCGAGCGCGGTCTCAGCTCCGACGTGGGTGGCCTCGATGACGAGGCGGCCGTCGGTGTTGAGCGTGCCGCCAATGACCGCATCCCCCTCGCCACGGGTGACCGGCGCCGATTCGCCGGTGATCATCGCCTCGTTGATGTCGGCCTTGCCCTCGAGCACGACGCCGTCGGTGGGAATCTTGTCTCCGGGGCGTACGAGCATGTGATCGCCGCGCACGAGCTCGCTTGCTGCGATGTCGACCCACTGGCCGTCGCGCAGCACGGTGGCCTGCTGGGGCGCCAGATCGAGCAGGGCCTCGATCGCCTCGCCGGCCTTGCCTTTGGCGCGTGCCTCGAGCCACTTGCCCACCGAGATCAGCGTGAGGATCATCGCCGCGCTCTCGAAATAGACGTGGTGCGTGGCGTGGATGCCCAAGATCAGCAACACGGTCACGACCAGCGAGAACACATAGGCCGTCCCGGCGCCCAGCGAGACGAGCGAGTCCATGTTGAGCGAGCCGTGGCGCGCAGCCTTGAGCGCGCCCTCGAAAAAGCCGCGGCCCACGTAGACGAGCACGACGCCGGTGAGATAGGCCAGCACGATCATGCGCCAGATATCGGCGGTAGGGTTCATCTGCCAGTCAAACCACATGGGGCCCATGTCGAGCACCATGATCGGCAGGGTCAAGATGATTCCGGCCACGCAGCGTCGCGCCCAGATGCGCGCCTCCTCGGCGCGCCGCTCACTGAGCCGGCTCTTTTTGACGATCGCCCCGACCGGCTCAGCGCCGGCCACGGGCTGCGCCTCAGCGGCGCGCTCGACGCGCTCGACCGCGTAGCCGGCCTCGTCGACGGCGCGCCGAAGCTGCTCGACCATGGCGTCGTCTAAGCGCCCCGGTGCGAGCTGCACACGGGCCGCCTCGGTGGCAAAGTTGACGCGCACCTGCGCGACGCCTTCGACGCCGGCCAGACTCTTTTCGACGCGCGCCACGCACGAGGCACAGGTCATGCCGCGGATGTCGAGGCGCACGCTGTCGGCGACTTCGGCCTGCGCCGAGGCCTGGGCCTGGGCGGCGACCGCGGCCTGGTTGAGCCGCATCGTGACCGGGGTCAAGGGCTTCGGGTTCGAGAGGTTCTGGGTGGCGTGGGCGTCGTAGCCGCTGGCCTCGATCGCGGCGATGATTCGCGCGTTGAGCGTCTGCTCGTCGAGACCGTTGGCCGCGTAGGTGACCTGGGCGCTGTTCGTTTCGAGGTCGACCTGTGCGCTGGCCAGCTCGTCGAGCTGGCCTAGCGCGTTTTCGACGCGCGCGACGCACTTGTTGCAGGTCATGCCGTCGATGTGAAAGCGCAGAGTGGCCATGGATTACGTCCTACTTCTTGTCGTTCGTCTCTGCGGGCTTGGCCGGGTTGTAGCGCACCCAGACCTCGGCGGGCAGGTGGCGAAAGCGCAGCCACAAGACGATGCCCAGGGCGAAGAGCGCCACCGAGATGTAGTGGCCCGGCGTCAGCCCGAAGTAGCGAATATCGCCGGCGGTGCCGACCTGGTTGGGTTCGACGCGCAAGAAATCGAGCGCGAAGCGTGCCGGTGCGTAGAGCAGGGGCAAGGTCCAAAGATAGAAGCCACGCCGGCGTGGTTTGCGGTCCATGATCAGACAGAAGGCTACGATAAAGACCCACCAGATCGCCTCGTAGAGGCCGAGATCGTGGCGCGGCCCGTCGGGAAACTGCATGGCCAGAGGCCAGATCTCGGGCAGCGATTCGGGGCCGATCGCTTTGATTTGCTCCCACAGCCAGAAGCCTTCGGCGCGAACGCCGGGATGATCGTGGACCATGGCGCAACCGATGCGGCCCCACAGCCAACAAAACGGCAGCGAGAAGGCGCCAAGGTTTGCCCAGTCCAGCAGGTTCTTGTCCGGGTTGCGCCGGTGCCAGATAAATGTCGCCAAAATTCCGCCGATCAGACCGCCGTAGCTCGAGATCGAGCCCCATACCTTGAACAAGATCAACGGATCTTCGAGCACCATATGGGGCTCGTAGAACAAGACATCGAGCACGTGGGCCGAGATCCAGCCGATGACCAAAAGCCAGATGCCGAAGTTTTGCGCAAACTCGCCCGAAACGCCCATGCCACGCTCGGCGCGCCGGGCGAGCAGGGAGAATCCGATGACCAGGCCGATCGCCACGGCCAGACCAAAGGAGTGGATTGTCAAAGGTCCGATATTCCAGGGGCCGACGACCCAGTAGGGGAGAACCCCGAGGATATTCATAGTGTGCACTCCAATTTACTCGACTGAGCCCAAGAGACGCCGTCTCAAAATGCGCAAACACGGCTTCGTGGGGCACCACTACCGCACTTTGAGCAGTGGTTCAATTCGACATTTTCCCACGCGCGCCCTGTCTCGAGACCCACGTCATCATGGCCAGACACAACAGCGATCGCCGGGCTGATAATCCCAGGCCCTGGCGATGCGCTCACAGGACTTTGCGTCGCGTGCGAAAAACTTCGGAACAAGCTCGGGTGGCCGGTGTCGACAACTTTGCACTTACATTGACCGCAATGCCCGGAGAGTCATCATGGATGCCCCTTGTTTGCCCTCGCTTTTCTCTCGCCTTTGCCTGCTCGCCATGCTTGTGAGCTGCGTCGCACTGACGGCCTCGGGTTGCGGCTACCTCGACGACGACATCCTGCTCTCCGACGAGATGTTCGACGAGACCTTCAGTGTGGAAGGAATGGCCCTTTATGGGAGCAGCCATTCGTCAAGCAGGTGCGGCGGGGGAAGCTACGGCATTGGCAGGCGCGCCTCAGTCATGAGCTTTGAGGAGATGATCATCGAGGGCGAACGCAGCATGCTCGAAGTGTCGCCGGCTGCTGTAGAGCAGCGTGGCCTGGCCGCAAATGGGGCAGCGCGACGAGGCGCAGTCGCCGGCCAGCCCATTGAGGCACACCAGCGAGACCTCGAGGGGGCAGGGGTTGCCGGCTGGGGCGTGGTCTTCGTCGACCAGAGCGAGCGCCGTCGCGACCAGGTGCTCCACTACGCCGGCGCTCACCCATGAACTTGGCATCAGCCAGGCATGTAAACTCAGGTTGAACTTGACGCTTGCAAAACCCTTCCTGTATTAGCCAGTTAATCTGTCGAATTACCTTGCAGCGCACATCACATACATGCTGCATTTTTTGCGAAGTTAACGATTAAATTCATTGTACAGGAAGGTACTCATGCAGCGTGGCGAAGTTAAAAATCCGGTGACTGTTCTCATTCTCACGATGGTCACGTGCGGCATCTATGCGATCATCTGGATCTTGCAAACCGTTGCCGACATCAACAAGGGCCTTGGCCGCGAAGAGTTCAACGCCGTCAAGGAGCTCGTGCTCAGCGTCGTGACCTGCGGCTTGTGGGGCATCTGGTTTCAATGGCGTCTTTGCGAGTCGGTCGTCAAGCTTCAGCAGGCCTGGGGCGTCAAGCCGCAGATGGAGGCCCCGATCCTCTTTTTGATGTGCATCTTCGGTCTTGGCCCCTTCTTCATCCAGCAGAGCCTCAACGCGGCCTGGGAGCAAGGCACCCCTGGCGGCGCCGGCGGCTTCGGAACGCCTGCCTGAGCGAGCTTGTGACAAGCGGCGCGGCCTGAGCAAGATTGGAGTCCGCGCGGCTTGCACCCGAGAGCGCCAGGGCACACCATAGAAGGGTGACTCGATTGACGAGTCGCCCTTTTTTGTGGCCAGTTTTACGGACCCATTTGCGATGCACGAAGCGCTGACATCGTCGGAGAGACGCAAGGGCTGGTGGTATGTCGGGCTTTTTGTGGGCCTTCTGGCCGCCTCCTGGCTTTTCCCGCACACGCCGCTCGACGGCATCATCTGGTGTCCCTTTCGCCGGCTGACGGGCTTCGAGTGTATGGGCTGCGGGATGACGCGTGCCTGCGTTGCGCTCGTTCATGGCCGCCTGATCGAGTCGCTCACCTACCACGCCTTTGGGCTGCTGTTGGTGCTGGGCCTGGGCGTTGGCGCAGCCCAAGGCCTGGCGCAAAACGTGTTGGACCGTCGCCTGGACTGGTCGGGGCGACGGCTCTGGCAGCGCCACCAAAACGTCGTCTGGTACGCGCTTTTGGCCCTGCTCGTGGTCTACTGGCTGGTTCGAATGCTTGTCTGAAGTGACGATCGCGACATACTTTGCAATGATTGACATGCGTGGCATACTGGCGGCGCCCGACCTCGAAGAAAAGGACGGATTGTTGTGGATGCAACGCCCTGATTCTATGCAATAAGCGCGCAGCCTGTTCGAGCCACCGAGCTCGTGGGATTGCCCTGTTAAGCCTGATGCTGGAGAGACCATGGTACGGTGCGGTAAGTTGGCAGCAAGTTCGCTTCTTGGAGTCGTTTTGGCCGTAGGACTGCCTGCTGCGGTCCTGGCGCAATCCGGCCTGCCTTCGGCCGACGAGTTGGCCGCAACCGATGATTTCTCGGCGCTCGACACCGCAGCCGAGCCCGCCACGCCCAGAGCCCAGGCGCAGCCGGCGCCCGCAGCCCCGTCCGAAGCGAGGAACGAAGATCGCACCGTGCAAGCAGACGACGCGCCCCGGCTTGCCACACCCGGTCAAAGTCAGGAGGGTTCACGAGGCTTTCACGGCATCAGCTCGGCGCGCCCGGGCGCTCAGAACTCCTTTGGGATCGGATTTTTGGGTGAAATCTATGCTGGCGAGGGCGCCGTTCGCGCCACCGACTCCAATAACACCCTGGTGGGCAATCTCGTGGTTCAGGGCACCTTTCACGAGCACTTCTCGGCGAACTTTCGCCTCCAGGCGCGCAACAGCGTCAACACCTACGGCCGCCCCCAGGCCATGCTCTCGCAGGGCGACATGCTGCTCGGTCTGCGTGGCCATCTGGTGGCTACTCCCTGGCTCGATCTTGCTGCAGATCTGAGCTTCGATCTACCGTCGAGCTTTGGCAGCGTCGGCCCGACCTTCTCGGCCATGAGTGTGCGCCCGCGCATGCTCGCCACGGCCGATCTCGGTGAGCTCTTCGGAGCGGTCAACGGCGAGCCCATTCCGCTGTATGGACACTTCAACTTTGGCTACCGCTTCGACAACTCCGAGAAGCTCTTCGAAGGGGTCAGCAATCCCACACGTATCGAGCGCTTCGCCTACGGAATCAACGCCTACGACATGCTCGAGATTGGCCTGGGGTTTGAGTACCAGCTTCCTTATGTGACGCCCTTTTTGGCATGGAATCTCAACATTCCGGTCAACGGCGCCGACGGTCTTTGCGACCGGGACCGCCCGCTCGATTGTGTCGCCGACGCCGGCGCCGGCTCCTACCCGCAGGTCTTGAGTCTTGGCCTGCGCGGCGAGCCGGTCAAGCACCTCGGGCTCCAAGCCGGCATCGACTTTGGCCTGACCAGCAAGGACGCCGAAGGCCTCGGTGTCACGCTGCCCTTCAACTTCATCCTCGGTCTCACCTACACGATCGATCCGGTTGCCGAGCTCGTCGTCGAGGAGAAGATCGTCGAGCAGGTCATCGAGAAGGCTCCGCCCCAGGGCATCCTCGTCGGCCTGGTCACCGACCGTGTCACCGGAAAGCCCGTCGGTGGCGCGCAGATCGAGTATTTGACGCGAGCCGAGAACATTCAGCTTACCGGCGCAACAAGCGGGGCATTTCGCTCTTATGCTTTTGGCCCCGGCATCGTGCTCGAGGTCATGGTCACCCACCCCAACTACGAGACGGCGACGATGACCCATATCGTCGTCGACGGTGAGCAACCGATCGAGTTCAAGCTCAAGGCCGCTGCACGCGCCGGCACCGTTCGCGGAACGGTCACCGACATCAACGGCGCCGCGGTCGCCAACGCCACGATCAAGCTCAACGGCGCCAAGCCCGTCGAGGTCAAGACCGGCGCGGACGGCCGCTACAGCGCCGAGGTCCAGGCCGGACCCTACACCGTGGCCGCGATGGCCTCCACCTACCAGACCGCGGGCAAAGACGTGCGCGTCGAGGCCAACGGCACGGTCGATCTCGACATCACGCTGCAACCGGCCGCAAAAGAGAGCTTCGTCGAGGTGAGCACCGAAGAGATCAAGATCACCGACCGCATTCAGTTCGAGACCGGTGCGGCCACGATCTTGCCGGGCTCGTTCAACGTGCTCGACCAGGTCGCCTCGGTGATCTTTGAAAACCCACAAATCAAGAAGATGCAGATTCAGGGTCACACCGACGACGTCGGCTCAGCCGAGCTCAACCTCGAGCTCTCCCAGCAACGCGCCGACGCGGTTCGCACCTACCTGATTGGCAAGGGCGTCGCCGCCGAGCGCCTGACGGCCAAGGGCGTGGGCTCGCAGCAGCCTTTGCTGCCCAACACCACGAACCGCAATCGCAGCCTCAACCGGCGCGTCGAGTTCAGGATCGTCAACTAAGGCTCGCACCAAACCCACGGAATAAAGACTGCGGCCCCCTTCCTTAGCGAAGGGGGCTCTTTTTTTTCAAATTCAATCGCGCCCAGATTCCATTAAGCCAGGGACCGCCATCATGGCCAAGACACGCTCGATCTATGTTTGTCAGAACTGCGCTCACGAGTCGGCGCGCTGGTTGGGCCGCTGCCCGGGCTGCGAGGACTGGAACAGCTTTGTCGAAGAGCTTCGCGGCGGCGCCGAGGCGCCGTCCCACCAGAGCAGCGCTCGCGCCGGCTTTGGCGCCGAGGGCGGCGGCGAGGCGATGCGCATGGGTGACGTCAGCGGCTCGGCCGAGGACCGGATCTTGAGCGGCATCTCCGAGCTCGATCGCGTGCTCGGCGGCGGCTTCGTGCACGGCGGTGTTGTCTTGCTCGGCGGCGATCCCGGCATCGGCAAGTCCACCCTGTCCTTGCAGGTCGCCGGCCACTTCGCCTCGGCCGGAAACGAGGTGCTCTACATCTCCGGCGAGGAGAGCCTCAAGCAGCTCAAGATGCGCGCCGAGCGCCTCAACGTCGACGCCAACGACGTGCTCGTGCTCTGCGAGACCAGCCTCGAGCGTGTGGAAAAACGCCTTCGCGAGCGCCCACCGCGGCTGCTGATCCTCGACTCGATCCAGACCCTTGCCACCGACGCCCTGAGCTCGTCTCCGGGCAGCGTCGCCCAGCTTCGCGAGGTCACCGCCGCGCTCACCCAGCTCGCCAAGGGCCTGGGCGTGCCCACCGTGCTCGTGGGCCACGTCACCAAGGACGGCAACATCGCCGGCCCCAAGGTGCTCGAGCACATGGTCGACACCGTGCTCTACTTCGAGGGCCAGTCGGGCCTGAGCTATCGCATCCTTCGCGCCGTCAAGAATCGCTACGGCTCGACCAACGAGATCGGCGTCTTCGAGATGCGCGGCGACGGTCTGCACGAGGTTTTGAATCCCTCGGAGATGTTTTTGGCCGAGCGGCCTCAGGGAGCGCCAGGCAGCGTCGTCGTGCCCGTCGTCGAGGGCTCGCGCCCACTGCTCGTCGAGCTGCAGGCGCTGATCAGTCCCACGAGCTACGGCCCGCCGCGCATCACGGCCGTGGGCGTCGAACACAACCGCGTGCTGTTGTTGCTCAACATCATCGAGAAGCGCACTGGCCTCAAGGTCGCCGGCCAGGATGTGTTCGTCAACGTCGCCGGCGGCGTGCGTGTGGCCGAGCCGGCCGTCGACCTGGGTATTGTCGCGGCCGTGCTCTCGAGCTATCTCGAGCGACCCGTGCCCCAGGGCGCGGTCTGCTTCGGTGAGGTCGGGCTAACCGGCGAGGTGCGTGCCGTCTCGATGGCGCCCGCGCGCCTGGCCGAGGCCCAGAAACTCGGCTTCACACGTGCCGCCTTGCCGCGTGGCAACGCCGCGGCGGTCGAAGAACACTTCGGCGCCCCCAAATCGGCCGGTCTGGTCGACTTTCACCTCGACCACGTGCGCACGCTGGCCGATGCCATCCGGGCCATCTTCGGCAAGGATGTGCTCTGATCGGCGCCCAAAATCTGGCGCCCAAAATCTGGCGCCCTGCGTCAAATTGCCTCAGGATTGGCGTGGAACAAAGTGCTAGTGTTCGCGTGTAGTAGTGAGCGAAAAACCCTGCCGAGAGGCATTCCTTCACCCAAAGAGAGCCACCATGAACGAAACCAAAACCACCCTGAGTCGGCGAGATTTCTTGCAGCGCGCCGCCGTTTTGGGCGCAGCCTGTGTTGGCGCAGGCAGCCTGCTCGCAGCCTGTCAAAGCGACAAAGAGCGCCCGGCGCGCCCGGCCGGCGCCGCCGCCACCGGCGCCGCTGCCCTGAACTGCACCGACGTCTCAGCGCTCAACGATCAGCAAAAGGCCGGGCGTACCACCAATGGCTACGTTGAGAAGTCGACCAAAGCCGGCCAGGACTGCACCAATTGCGTGCTCTATACGATGCCCGCGGCGGCCGGCCAGTGCGGCGGATGCAGCGTCGTCGCAGGCCCGATCAATCCGGCAGGCTGGTGCAACATCTGGGTCGTCAAGGCCTGAGCGTTTAGTCCTTGGGCGGATACTTCTCGAGCTTTCGCTGCAGCGTGCGTCGGTGAATGTCGAGGCGGCGCGCCGCCTCCGAGATGTTGCCGCTGCAGTCAGCGAGCACGCGGTTGATGTGCTCCCACTCCGCGCGCGCCAGCGAAGGCGCCTGGTACTCATGCTGGGCGCCCTCCATCGGAGCCGCCTCGCCGCGCGAGAAGGCGGCGATGATGTCGTCAATGTCGGCGGGCTTTTGCAGATAGTTGAGCGCGCCCAGACGCACGGCATCGATCGCCGTGGCGATGCTGCCATAGCCGGTCAAGACGACGATCTTGGTTTGAGGATCGACCGTGAGCAGATCGCGCACCACCTCCAATCCACTCTTGCCGGGCATCTTGAGATCGACAATCGCCCACTCGGGCGATTCCAGGCGCGCCTTGGCCATCGCCTCGTCGTAGTCGCAGGCTTTGCGTACATCAAAGCCGCGATCGCCAAAGGCGCGCGCCAAGCGGTCGCGAAAGATCGCATCGTCGTCGACGATCAGCACGCTGTGGCCGTCATGTTCAGTGGACGTCTCGTGTTCCATGGATAGCCTCCTGGGTATGGGGAAAGCGCGCCGTAACGCTCGTTCCTTGCCCGGCGTGGGACTCGATAGTAAGCCTTCCGCCGATTTTCTCCACCAGCGTTCGGGCCAAAAAAACTCCCAGACCCATGCCTTTTCCGGGAGCCTTGGTCGTAAAGAAGGGCTCGCCCACGCGCTCGAGCACCTCGTCGGACATGCCCTGGCCGCGGTCGTGAACGGCGACGACGAGCATGCGCTCGTCGAAGTCTGCGTGGAGCTCGACGATGCTCTGGGGCTGGGAGGCGTCCAGGGCATTGTTGACCAGACCACGAAGGGCCTGGGCCAGGGCGTTGGCCGGCACCGTGATGGTTTGGGTCTTGGAGCTCATGGTTATGGCCACGCGCTGGCGCTCCAAGACGCCGTCGAGCGTGCGCGCGAGCAACTCCTCGGCGCTGATCGTGCTGGCGATTTCGCCAGGCGATTCGCCCGCGTCGGCCGACATCTGCTGGAGGATGTCACGGCAGCGGCTGACCTGATCGCGGATGAGCTGTGCATCGTCGAGCAGCGCCGCCGCTGCGCCCTGCTGCTCGAGGTTTCGCTGCAGCTCGCTTGCGACCAGCGCTATGGTCGCAAGCGGCGTCGAAAACTCGTGGGCAGCGCCGGCGGCGAGCGTCGCCAAGGAGGCGAGTTTTTCATTTCGAAGTTGGGCCTCGCGGATGCCCACGAGCTCGGCATCGCGCAAGATCAGCGCGCGCTGGATCTTGTTGATGAAAAACGCGATCACGCCCGCGGTGACGCCAAAGGCCACCCACATTCCCTGGGTCTCGAGATTCCAATCACCGGGGCGGTAGGTCCATGCCAGTTGTTGGGGCTTGTATTCAAAAAACAGCACACCGTAGCAGAGCACGCAGAGCAGGGCGATAAGCCAAGTCCAAAGCGCGCGCAGCACGAGGGCGGCCAGCGCAATGTGAATGAAGAAGAGCAGACTGAAGGGATTGAACGAGCCGCCGGTCCAGTACAAAAGGCTGGTCAAGAAGAGCACGTCGAGGACCAGCACGAAGCCGACGATCGATTCGCGCCCGATGCGTCGTTGGCGCGCCCAGGCCACGAGGGCGACATTGGTGGCCATCTCCATGCCGATGATCGAGAACAAGATCGGATAGGGAAATTGAATTCCAAATAGGAAAAAGGCCGCAAGTACCACCATCGACTGGCCAACGATCGCCACCCAACGCAGACGAATAAGCCAGCGCAAGTTGAGCTGGTGAAACTCGGTTGAGCTGCGAAGCGGCGAGAGGACATCGCGCGCGCCAAAGGAAGCTTGCTTCACGTCGACCCGATCCTATTAGAAGAAGGTGAGCGTGCTCTCCACGACCCGCGCGCGGCTCGCACGGTCTGTGAACACGAAGCTCTGCTCAGATCTTCATGCGATCGACAAGATGACATAAATTTTCTAACTATGCTAAGCTCGCTGGCTGTGGAAATGGCCACTTGTTGGTGATTCGTGTTCTATGGCTCAAACATCCTCTAATCAGTCAGGACGCCATGTTGTATCGCTTACCGTTGTAAGTGGTCCCGACAGTGGTTTGACGCGCACCTACACGCACACGACGCGTGTCTCGATGGGCCGCGATGCGCGCAACGACTTTGTGCTCAATGATGGTTTCGTCTCCAATCGGCATGCTGAAATTTTGCTCGAAGGCAGTGATTTCGTCTACCGCGACCTGCGCAGCCGCCACGGCTCCCTGGTGCTCGTCGAGGAAGTCTCGCTGCATCTGCACGACAAGAACAAGGAGACCCAGGTTCGGGTGATCAACGGCGCCGAGTTTCAGGTCGGCTCGACGCTCATCCGCTTGAGCATCACCGAGCAGCCCGCCGTCAACGTCGGCCAACAGCCTCAAGCCCAGGCGATGCGTCAGTTCGAAGAGGAGCTGCCCGAGGTGACCAATCCCTCCTCGGACATGCGCCAGAAGTTCATCACGACGGCTCACCAGCCCGTTCAAGCGTTGAGCCGGCGCTTCGAGAGCCATGACCGCCGCCTCGAGGTGCTTTTTCGCCTGGCCGGCCATCTCAACGGCTTGACCGCGCTCGACGAGATTCTCGATCTGATCGTCGAGGCGACCTTTGACGCCTTTCCGGCGGCCAACTTCTTTGCAGCCACGATGGGCGCCGACGCCACCAAGATTGGCACGGAGAAGCCCTTCCTTGCTCGGGTGCGCGGCCAGCTCGTCGGCCAGGGGCAAGACGAAGAGCCGATCTTGAGCACGAGTATCCTTCGCCGCGTCGTCGAGACGCGCGAGAGCGTCTTGTTCGTCAAGGATTCGCTCGGCTCGCAGGTCACCCAGAGCATCCTCGATGCCAAGATCACCGCATGCATGTGCGCGCCGCTCGTGGGCCAGCGCTCGTTGCTCGGCGTCATGCAGGTCGACACGCGCGGGCGTGGCAGCCTGTTCTCTCGCCAGGATCTCGACCTGTTCAGCGTGCTCGCCTCCAACGCCGCATTTGCGATCGAGCGCGCCCGCCTCTCCGAGAGCATCATCGAGATGTTCGAGGGATTTGTCGCCGCCAGCGTCAACGCGATCGAGGGTCGCGATCCCGTCACGGCCGGCCACAGCGGCCGCGTGGCGCGCTACACCGTCGAGCTTGCCGAGGTCGTCAACAGCATCGAGACCGGCGCGCTTCGCGACGTGCACTTGAAGCCAAACGAGCTCGTCGAGCTTCGCTACGCGGCCCTGCTCCACGACTTTGGCAAGATCGCCGTGCGCGAGGACGTGCTCCAAAAGGATGCGCGCCTGCCGCTCACGCAATTGGAGCTCATCGAGCAGCGCTTTGAGACGATCAAGGAAATCGGCCACCGCAATCTGTTCAAGAAGTACGTGCAGAACTTCGACGCCGGCCACGCGCCGCCGCCGGCACAGGCGCTGGCCGAGGTCGAAGCGCGCTACAGCGAATTCGCCCGTGAACTCAATGAGATCCACCAGTGGCTGCAGTTCATCGCCTCGGCGCCAAGCCTCAACGACGAGCAGATCGGCCGCGTCCGCCAGCTCGGTCAACGCCACTATATCGACTCGCATGGCCAGCGACGCCCCTACCTGACGCCCGACGAGGTCGAGAATCTCAGCATCCCGCGCGGAACGCTGAGTGAGCTCGAGTGGGTGAACATGCGAAGCCACGCCGCCTTTAGCGAAGAGTATCTCAAGCGCATTCCATGGAGCGAGGATCTGCAAAAGATCCCTTGCATCGCCGGCGCCCACCACGAAAAGCTCGATGGCTCGGGCTACCCGCTGCGCTTGACCGCACCGGCGATTTTACCCCAGGTGCGCATGCTCACGATCTCGGACATCTTCGATGCGCTCACCGCAAGCGATCGTCCCTATCGAAAGGCGGCGCCCATCGAGAAAGCCGTCGAGATCCTGCAATGGGAGGCCAACGACAACAAGCTCGACAAGGATCTTGTCGATGTCTTCAAGCGCCTTGTGATCCCGCGCATCGAACACGTCATCCCCAACCGCTGAGACGGCCGGCTTTCGCCAAATCTTCTACGGTTTCTTGGTCGAGTCTTCGCGGGCCTGCTCGACATTGACCGCGCGGCGCAGCACGTCGAAGGCCTCCTCGCTGGCCGGTGAGAAGCCCGTGATACGTTGATTGTCGCCCAGACGATCGACGCCCAGGTGCTCTCGTGGATTGAAATCCAACACGGCCTTTTGCACGCGTTCGCGATCGACCGGATCAACGTTGCTTCCGGCTGCGACGATGTCCTGAGGCACGTGGCCGGTGATCGCGAGCTGGCGCATCTGGCCGACGCGGATTCCGAATTTGTCGGCCGACAAAAAGGCCCCAGAGTAGGTCGCCGTGGCGTCGCACTTGCCGCTCAAGAGATCGCGCATGCCTTGAAAGTGGTCGCCGCTCCAATGGATTTCCCCCACGAAGGTCTCCGGATCAAAGCCACCACGGCGGATGAATTCGCGTGGCAAGAAGTAGCCTGTCGTCGATTGCTCGTCGACAAAGCAAAAGCGCTTGCCTTCGAGATCGGCCAAGGTCGCGATCTTGGCACTCATCGAGACGAGCAGCAGCGCATCACTCGAGGTGCTCTCGTCAAACTCCTTGATCGCGAGCAGCGTGATGGCCGGTTCAACGGCCTTGGCCCGCACATACAAAAGTGGCGGCATCATGGCAAAGGCCACCTCGCCTGCGTGCAGCATGCGGGCCAGATCGCCGTAGTCCTGGGCGACCACCATGGGCATGGGCCGCCCTGTCGTGATCTCCAGGTAGCGATGCAGCGGACGCACTTCCTGAACGAGTACGTTAACGTCGACCGTTGGCGCCCAGCCGATCGGCAACGGATCACCGATCAAGATGGCCGAGTGATCGTGCTCGGCCTCGTGGGCCGCCGTGCGCGGCCACAGCAGGATCGCCAGCGTCAGCGCAAAGAGCACGGTCATGCCGCTTAGCCCGAAGCGCACGACGCTGCGTCTGTGGTCTTGCCAGATGCCGCTGACGCCGCCTTGCTGCCAAGAATGGCTCAGTGAGACCGAGCTCGTCGGTGAGAGCCGAAGCTCGCTTGTGGTCGAGCGCGCGTCGATCTCGCCGGGCTTGGGAAAGTCCACCGCATCGAGTCTATGCTCGCTGCCCGCCGCCGCAGGCGGTATCGAGGCGCTCCTGGAATGCTCGCCAATTGGCCGATCGACCACGGTTCGGATCGACTCCTCGTTGTGTGTGCTGTCGGCCGAATTGGAGTTCGAGCCGGTCATGTGAAGAAGGCGACGGCGCTCCTCGGCGGTGAGCTTTCGCTCCAAAGCATGTTGCAGCGTCGTGCGCCGCTCATTCAAATAATCGCCGGCGACCTGGCCCACGAAGCCAGCGACCTGGTCGTCGCTGAGCACGAGGTTGGACTTGCCGGCGGCGGCGACCAGGGCCTGGCGCATCTGCTCGGCCGTCTCATAGCGGTGACGCGCGTCGCCGGCCAATGCCTTCATGATCACGCGCTCGAGCGCGGCAGGAACCGTCGGGTCGAGCGAGCTTGGCGCAGGCACGTCGCCACGAATGATCGACTGCATCATCTCGAGCTCGGTGCGCCGCTTGAACAAGCGCTGGCCCGTGCAAAGCTCCCAGAGCACGATGCCCAGCGCGAAGATGTCCGAGCGCCGATCCAGTGGCTGGTGCAAACACTGCTCGGGCGAGAGGTAGGCGAACTTGCCCTTGAGGCTACCCGAATAGGTCGCCTCGACGCCCTCGGTGGCCTTGGCCACACCGAAGTCGAGCAATTTGACGTTGCCCTCGGTGGTGCACATCAAGTTGTGCGGCGAGATGTCGCGATGCACCAGGCCGAGCAGACTGCCCTCGAGATCACGCAGCTCGTGGGCCGCGTGCAGGCCCCGACAGGACTGCTCGACGATGCTCGCCGAGACGCTGTGCGGAAAAATGATCGAGCGCTGCTCGGCGAGCAGTTGCAACTCGCGAAGCGTGCTCCCGTTGATGTACTCCATGGCGATATGGTAGGAGGTCTCCTCTTGGCCCAGATCGTAGATTTGAACCACGTTGGGGTGGGAGAGGCCGGCGACAAAGCGCGCCTCGCGCGTGAACATCTCCACAAACGAGGGCTGGTCGGCCAGATGCGGCAAGATGCGCTTGATCACGACGAGGCGTTCCAGGCCCGCAATTCCCCGCTCACGGGCAAGGAAAAGCTCAGCCATTCCTCCCGTTGCCAGCCGCGTGACTAACTCATAGCGGCCGATCATTACCGGTGATCGTGCAGGTGATTCGCTCAAAGCGCCCTCGATAAGTTGCCCCACATACTAACTGGTGCATTGTACGCGCATTCCTCGAATCTACATCCTAAGAAGTGCGTCCCTACCATCTGGCGCGATTTACCTCGTGCAGGGCACGGCGCATCGCGTTATCTTTCTCTCAGCGCCGTGGGTCCAGAAAACACTGCCACAAGAGTAGCCATGAACACAAGAATCTACATCTTCCTGATCCTACTCGTGAGTTGTGCTGCGCTCAGCGCCGGTTGCAAGCCGGCCGAGTGTCGCCAGATGGTACGTTGCTGCGCCCAGGTCGAAGACATCGACGGCATCGGCAAGTCCTGCGGCGCGCTCGCGGCCAACGTGCGTGATGGCGCCACCTGCACCTCGATCATCGAGACGGTGGGCTATATGCTCGAAGACAAGCAGCAGCCCGTCCCGGCCATCTGCAAGCCTTGAGCGCTCAGGGCGTGACCACGGCCAAGTCGCCGACCGCATCCGAGCTGAACTGGTAGCGTGGGGTCTGCTCGCGGTTGTCGCGGCGGGCCTCGTCGGGCACGTGGCGGCCCAGATAGTTGGCGATTTCGCTGAGGGTGACGTCGCCGTCCTGGTTCAAATCGGCCTTGCCTTGGAGCGCCTCGAACAAAAAGTAGGAGAACAGCCCGTGCTTGCCATCGGCCGTCGTGCCGGTGACCTCGTTGGCGCCGGCGGCCGCGAGCAGCGCGAACTTCGTCGGCCCCGTGGCGATAGCCTTGAGCTCCTTGACCGGCACCAGCGGGCGAGTTCCCGGCGCCAGCACGCTGCGCCCTCCCGAGCCCGAGAAGCACGCGTCGACCATCATGATCACCTGGGCCACGCCGAGCTGCTGAAGCTGGGCGGCGACCGCGTCGACCTCGATTCCCTGGCGCGCGATAAAGCGCGGATCGGCATCCCATGGCACAAGATAACCCTTACCCGTCTCCGGATCGGGCGCGCCGTGGCCGGCAAAGAAGAAGTAGACGCGCGAGCCCGGCTTGACGTTTTTGGGAAGCCAATCGGACAAATAGGCGTCGAGCGAAGACTTCGTCGCCCCGTCGTCGGTGAGCAAGATGATATTGCGCCGCGCGACGCCGAGCATGTTCTCGGCGACGTCGGCAAAAAATCTCGCGTCCGAGAGCGCGGCGCTCGAAGGTGGCAGCGTGCCGCGGTACTTCTCGATGCCGATGACCAGCGCAATGTCGTCGGGGCGAGCTTGCCCGCTGGTTCCACCGGTGTAGGGCTGAGCGGTGGCCGTCTTGTTGGGATTGGGCATGGTCGTATCCACCGGCCCGGTCTCGGCGATCGCCAACAACGTGCGATGCGAGCGGCCGGCGGCCTCACGCACGCGTGGATCGGGCTCGACCTGCGTCAGCGAGTCGAGCCCCTTCATCACGTCTGGACCGGGATAGCCGATCTTGCGAAGCGCGTCGGCCGCCTCGCCGCGAATCATCACGTGCGGAGAGCCCAGCGCGGCGACCACGACGTGCACCCCGACGCGTCCATCACGGCCCAACTCACCGAGCGTGAGCACGGCAGCAAGCGAGTTGAGCTTGGCCACCTCGGGAGCAGCGCTCGCGCCGTGGCGCTTGGCAGCCTGAAACAGTGGCAGGCAACCCGCGGTCATCGCCCCCTGGTGCTCATCGTCGTGGTACACGTACTGACACTCCTGGGCCAGGGCTTCAAACAAGGGCGCCATGATCGGAGCCGTCACCGAGGCGTCGGCCGAGGCCAGGATGAGCGCCGCCTGGTAGCCATCGCCGGTAGGCCCGGCACGCACGATCTCGACGAGCTTGGCCTGGCTTTGTGGCTCTCGAAGCTGCGCTTCATTGTCAAACCCGTGGCGAGTGTACCAGGGCTGACACGCCGTCAGGAACAATCCAACGGCAATCATGCTCCAAAGCGCAGCGTGTGAGAGAGAAGGGCGCTTCATTTTTGGCCCCCTTCGAGCTCCTTGGAGAGTTCCTTGAGCTCAGCGGTCTCGCCGGTCTTCTCGGAGACGGCGCGCACGATCTCCTGGGCTCCGGCTCGCGCGTCAGCATCGGGAAAGAAGGCCAGAACCTTGACCAGGTACATGCTGCCATCGGGTGTGTCGAGGCGCTCGGCCGGGCAGTAACGCTCGTCCTTGACGCGTGAAGCCAGGCCCTCGGCCGCCGAGGCGACGATCGCCTCGTCCTCGAGGTAGCCCTTCAAGCTCGAGCGGCTCATCGTCTGGGTGGCGATGTACTCGCCAAGGAAGTTGACGACCTGAGTGCGGGCGTGGCGCATGGCGAAGTTTCGAGCGATGTCTTCGGTGCCGGCCGGCGGCGAAACACCGACAAAGTAGTGACCAAGATCGCTGCGCGGCGGGCGGTCGGCCCAGGCGCAGCCGCTGATCTCGGCGTCCATCACGCGAAAGGCAAAGTAGACCTCGTCAAAGCTCATCGCACGTCGCCACGACCAACCGTCGGCGACCTCGAGTCCGGCCTCGCTCTGATAGCCGACGCCCTTGACCTTGGGACCGGCGGTGCCGCCGGCATCAACGCCGGTGGCGCGACCAGCCATCTGATACAGAGTGCCCGTACCCAGCCAGAACTCACCGATGTATTGGCCCGAGCAGGCGCCAGCGGCCGACTCGCAGCAGCTCGTGAAGCCGGCGTGATCTTCGATGTGGGCGACGAGCTTGCGCGTCAGCTTGTACTCGACGCGCACCTCCGTACCACGCTCGTTGGAGACGCCCACATTGCCGCTTGGCGTGCCGGCAAGGCCAGCAGCGCTCGAGTCGATGCCCAGCGACGCTTTGACCGACTGCGAGCTCTGGTAGTACTCGTTGAACTCACCGGCGGCGCGCACCTCCTTGTACTTGATGAACTGGCTGCACATGGTCTGCACGGCGCGATTCTCGTCGACGTCGGCCGCGGCCACGTTATCGGAGACAAAGCGTCCGATGAACATCGAGGGATCGTCATCAAACGACGCGCGCAGGTAAACGCCTTCGCGCGGGCCGGAGACGTTGGGACCGGAGGCGATCTTGTTGGGATCGGGGCGATCGAGCTCGGATGCACCACCACAGGCACTGAGGACAAGAGCCGCGGACAAGACCAGACCCACGCCCCTGGTGCTTTGGCGACAAAAAAGAATGTTGAAACCACGAGCGAACATGAAACTCCTTTGATCAGGTGAAATGACTAAAAGCGTTCAAGAGGCGCTTTCGATGTGCAGTTGATGTGCATAGACGCGATCGTCAGGGGCAAATTCAATCCCAGTAAATGGAGCATGCCACAGCCAAATAGTGCTCGGCAATCGGCCACGCGGTTTGAATTATTGACCACACCTGGCGTACAAGTGCGCATGAGTCAATTGAGCAGGTGTCTGACCAATGACCAATAAGGGATGGATATGCGGTTTCACAGGACGTTCTTCTTGATCGCAGCAACGCTTGCCCTGACAGCGCAGGCATGCTCGGGTGCCCAGTCGAGTCGTTCAGCCGACGACTCAGGCTCAGCTCAGCCGGCCAAGGCGGCCAGCGATCCGCAGGCTTGCAGCGGCCAGCTCGTTCCGCCGACGGGCTACCATCAGGAGACGGCGTTCGAGGTGTTGAGCACGTCCAACGCGCGCGAGGTCGCCCTCGAGCGTGCCCGCCACCGCCTGCGCGAGCGAATCTGCCAGGGCTATCGCTGCGAGCAGGTCGACGCCATGATCACCACATGGAAGGCCAGCGACGATGGTCAGCAGGCCTGCGTGATGGTGGTGATCAAGCGCGAGCAGGTCGCCTCGTTTTATGCTGAGCCTCGACGTGAGCTCGAGCGCGAGTTTGAACGCGTTGCGCTGGCGGCCGTCAAGGCCATACCGATCCAGAGCGGCCAGCCCGCCTTACTCATCGACACGATCAATGACAACGGCGTCAACGGCGGCCCACGCGCCGAGTGGCTCCACGGCATCATGCTCAACGCGCTTGGAAAGAGCGGCGCCGAAACCGTGCGCCGCCCCGATCGCTGGTCGGGTCTGGGTCTGCCCGACGGCGTGCAGGGCGTCTTGCGCGGCCGCGTCGTCAGCCTTCCCGGCCAGGAGGCGCTGCTCGAGGTGAGTTGGGAGGTCGACATGGGACGCAGCGTTCGCGGCGTCGGCACGGCGAGCTTTCCTCAGGCGATCGCGCCCGACATGGACGTGGCCACCTATATGCCAACGCTTCCCCAGGGCACCGGCAAGGTCGCTCTGCATATGGATACGCGCCCAGGCGGCGCGCTTTGCAACGGCCAGACCACCGAGCTGTGGCTCGAGGCCAGCGAGCCCGTCTTCGTGCGCGTGATCAATCTGTATGGCAAAGGCGACGGCGCCCTGGTGATCTATTCCACCGGCGATCAGACCCTGGCCACCAATCGGCCCGTCTCGCTTGGCCAGTTTCAGGCGGTCAAGGCCGGTGATGTGCCCGTCGAGCGTTTTTTGGTCGTCGCCTCGCCGACCAAGGCCGGGCTCGAGCGCTTTGGCAGCATCGACGGCGTCTGCCGGCTTCCGCGCACGATGGCCTGGGATCTCCACCAGGGCCGAAACCTGCCCGATGGCGCCCGCGACTACTTTGCCAGCACCGACTACCGCCTGATGAGCGGCGAGGAGTGCGCCGCCTTTGGTGAAGTGCCCCCGGCAAATCTCTCGCTTTTGAACGAGCTGCCCTCCTGCTGGTAGGGCCTCAATCTTAGAGCAGCAACACGTCGATGAATTGGCCGGCACCGATCGAGGTCTGCTCCTCGTCGATGATCGCCAGGGCATTGCATCCGCTGAACAGCGTCACGTTGCCCGAACCCTGATCGGCGTTGGGCTCGAAGACCGGCTCGGCGCCTGGTTCAAACCACAGCCTCCCGCCCAGATAAGTGCGCCGCCCGCTCGCGCCTGCAACGGTCTCAGCCAGACGCGCGCGCACCGTTCCCGGCATGGCCAGCTCGTTGGGCACGCCGGCGGCCACCGCGATCGCCGGGCGCACGAACAGATGAAAGCCGACAAAACTCGACGCTGGATTGCCGGGCAGTCCGATGATCGGGGTCGATCGCTCGTTTCGCGCCACGCCAAAGGCCAACGGCTTGCCGGGCTTGAGGCGGACCTTCCAAAAAGCCATGCCGCCGCTCAGATCGTTCATCACGTCGCGCACGAAGTCGAACTCACCGACCGAGACGCCGCCCGAGCTTATGACCAGATCGGCTGCGCCAAGCGCTTGCTCGAAGGCTGCGCGGATCGCGCCCGAGTCATCGGCGGCGATCGGCAGCACCAGCGGTGTCGCGCCGCTGGCCAAGACGAGCGCCTCGAGCATGTAGGCGTTGCTGTTGACGATCTGCCCGGCCCCGGGCGCACGGTCGAGCTCGACGAGCTCGTTGCCCGTACTCAAGATGGCGACCGTGGGCTTGCGAAAGACCTCGACGACGCTCTTGCCAAAGCTTGCGAGCATACCGATGTCGGCCGCGTTGAGCCGATCACCCACACGAAGCACAGGCTTGCCGGCGCGCATGTAGCTGCCGGCCAGGCGCACGTTGGCGCCGGGCGCCGAGCCAGGGCGCTGTTGGATGATCACCCAGCTCTCCTGTTGGCGGCAGAGCTCTTGTTGAACGACCGTATCGGCGCCGTTTGGCATGAGCGCGCCGGTCATGATGCGCATCGCCTCGCCAGGCTGCACGTCGCGCTCGGCCGGGGAGCCGGCCGCCACCGTGCCCACCACCTTCAACGAGGCGGGGATCTCGCTCAGATCTTCAAAGCGCAGGGCGTAGCCGTCCATGGCCGAGTTGTCGAAGCGCGGGGCATCCTGGGGCGCATCGACGGCGCGTGCCAGCGTTCGCCCCTGGGCCGATGAGAGCATCACGCGCTCGATCGCCGTGCGCCCGATGCGGCTCAAGATCTGGTGTTGGGCTTGTTCGACCGAAATGAACTCTTGCATGGAATGCTCCGCCTCGATCGAACATCGGTTTCAGGGGGTTTTGGTCGGCTCGGGGGCCTGGTAATCGGAGCCGACAGCCTCCTCGCCGGCATCACCTGGCAGCTTGGCCCACTCGGGATTGCCGCAAGGTGAATCCTTCAAGACCTCGGCCGTCGGCGCGGCGTTCGCGCTTTGCAGCACGCGCCGCTCCGTGGGAGCACGCTCCGCGCTTTGCGGGGCGCTGCTGCATCCGAGCGAGGCAACAGTGAATAGACTGAGCAACGCCGCACTGACGACGCGCTTGGGGGTTGATCGAAGCATGGCTTACTCGTTTTGGCAGGCGACATCGTCTCGGCGATCGACGCCAAAGAAGATATTGTGACAGTAGTTGAGTGAGAATGTGTTGCCCTCACCGAAATTGAAGCGGGTCGTCATCAGGTAGGCCGGGTCCAAGAACCACTGACCACCACTGGCCTGGCCACTCTTGACCCAGCGAAAGGGCGTCTTGCCAAAGCTGATCTCATCGTTGGTGCACAGGCGATTGGGAAGATACAGCGGTTCACCGGGCGCCTCGCCAACCGGACGCGCCGCAGCGTTGGGGTTGTTCTCGGGCACATAGACAAAGGGCAACTCGTAGATGCCGCAACTGTAATCGGAGCGGTTCAGCCAGAAGGTATCGACAAAGGGAGCCAACTTGTAGGTCATCTCTTTGAGGCCCGAATCCTCGTTGAGTGTAGCGTCGCTGTACTTTTGAGCGACGTCGCCCTCGCGCAGCACCACGCCCTTGGTCGGGCCGTCGAGAAATGCCTCGGCGTCGTGGGCGCAGCGCACCGGCACGGCCGAGCCCGGGACGTACCAATTGCACGCTGCATGAATGCCGCTCGGCACGAACAGCGGATACTTGTTGCCGTTTTCCATGCCGTCGTCTGGAAAGGAGTCGAGTCGAAGCGCCGGGCTGTTGCTGCGCACCGGGCTGGAATTGGGTCGAAAGCTCATCAAGGTGTCGGTCGAGGTGTCTTCGACCTTGATGCCTTCGACGATTACGACCTTGGAGTTGGCCTTGTCGACGACGACCACGAGCCCGGTCATGTCATGCTCGTGAATGCTGGGCGGGCCGGTGAAGGTGCGTGTCGCATAGTAGAGAATGTAGTGCAGGAAGTAATGCGTCTCGGATTCAATCACATGGTAGTAGATGTTGGCGCGGATGTTGGCCGTGGCTACCCGCGAGCTCTGGCGGTTGTTGCTCGCCTGCATGTCACCGTCAAAATCGACCAATGTTGGAATATCGGTGTGAGGGCCGGTGCCTGTGATCTCGCGAACGCCCTGGTAGACCACCGGCGCATAAAGCCTTGCCAAAATCCTGTGCTTGGCCGGCTCCTCATAGCCCGTGTGGAAATGGAACTCGTAGCGCTGAAAGAGCGAGTTGTCGGCGGTGTCGCGCGCGCCCTGGGTGACGATGATCTGATAGCGTGATGCCGGGCGCAGCGCCAGCGCCGGCCTAAAGGTTGCCACCTTGGTGGCCTCGTCGTAGGTGACCGAGGCCGCCGTCACCTCGCGTCCATCGGGATCTTTGAGCTGGAAGGACAAGTGGTTGATCGTGAAGTCGTTCATCGACTTGTTGAAGGTCACCTCGATCACGGCATTGGCGGCCACGGCCGTGGCATTGTTTGCCGGCGAAACCGCCGTCACGCGCGGGTTGTCCGTGTCCGGTCCCAGGTCAGGCTCGACCGCTGGCACGTCGATCGGTGGCGCGGTGGTGTCGAGCTCGGTGAAGGTGTCCTCGGCGGCGACATCGGCATACTGTGTGCGCGCACACTTGTTGGCCACGCAGATGTAGCCACCGGCGCAATGCTCATCGCGATCACAGATGGCCTGGCTGGGCTGCACGCACACCGCGTCGCGACAGATTTGATCGGATCCGCAGTCGGTCGAGACCTTACATGCGGTGTTTTCGTTCTCGGCACATCCCGTATTGTGGCCGACAAAGGCCAGCGCGAGTAGAACCGTCAAAAAAACTCGGTGAAGTCGTTGCATGCATCCTCCAAAAATACGTCCGCGACAGCTTGGCGAATCCTAGCAGAAGAGCATCAGGGTTAAAAGCCGCCAAAAGCAACAAGGCCAAGGCCTCAAATGGCCCGGATTAACTTTGAAAGCACGACGGTTGTCACAGCCAGGCAATTGCGTTAAGTCTCGCTGGGTTTGACGCCGCCCACAGCCCACCCTCATCGTGCTCCTGCAGCCCCGGAATTCGGATTCATGTCTTACGAGTCCTTCATTGCCATGCGGCACCTCAAGAGCCGCCGCAAGAGCTTTTTGTCGACCATCACGATCATCGCCGTGTTGGGCGTCTTTTTGGGCGTCATGGCGCTGACCAGCGTCGTGGCGGTCACCGGCGGCTTCCAGGAGGCCTTTCGCGAGCGCGTGCTCGGCGTCAACTCCCACATCCTGGTGATCAAATACGGCATCGACTTTCGCGACTACCGTGAGATGCAGGAGCTGATCAACCAGGTCGATGGGATCAAGGCGACCAGCCCCTTTGTCTTTCACGAGATGATCGCCACCAATGGCAACCGCTCGGCGGGCATCCTGATCAAGGGCATCGAGCCGGAGACGATCGAGGCCGTCAGCGATCTGCCGCGCTATACCTACGACGACGACGCGCTCAAACTGCTGCACTTTGAGCGTTTCCCCGAAGACGGCGTGCGCGGCGCACCCAAGGTGCTCATCGGCGCAACGCTTGCCGACAAGCTCAACGCCAAAAAGGGCGACAAGATCCAGGTTACCAGCCCGCTGGAGAGCCTCGATCCGGGACGTTGGAGCTCCAAGGAGCATCGGCCCTCGAGCCGCTATTTTGAGGTTGCCGGCATCTATCGAAGCGGCTTTCACGACTACGACAGCCGCCTGGTCATGACCGATTACCGCGCGCTCCAGGAGTTCTTCAACCAGGCCGACGTGGTCACCGGGATCGACATCCGCGTCGATGACGTCTTCGCCGTGGGCCGTGTGGCCACCGCGCTCAAGGCCACGCTGCCCGAGGGGCGCTTTCGTGTGCTCGACTGGCGCGAGCTCAACCACAACCTCTTCACCAGCCTGGGATTGCAGCGCCTGGTGTTGGCCGTCTTGTTTTGCTTCATCGTCTTAGTGGCCTGCTTCAACATCGTGTGCACGCTGATCATGATCGTCTTGGAGAAGAACAAGGACATCGCCATCCTCAAGACCATGGGCGCCTCGAACTTCGGGATCATGAAGACCTTCGTCATCCAAGGTTTGACGATCGGATTCATCGGCACGATCAACGGCGTCATCGGCGGCCTGGTGGTCTGCATGATCATCAAACACACCGACTTCGGCCTCGATCCCAGCATCTACATGATCGACCACCTGCCGGTGCGCATCGTGCCCATGGAGTTCATCGCCGTCGGCGTCACGGCCATGGTGATAAGCTTTCTGGCCACCATGGGTCCGGCCTGGTGGGCTGCAAGCCTCAAGCCCGTCGATGGCATCCGCTACGACTGAGCTATTAGCCGGCCATGCGATAGCGCATCGACTCGGCCAGCGCTGCTGCCTGAGCGCGATGAAAGCCCGCATCATCGTGCTTGCCCAGCGCGCTTAGCGCGCGCTCCAATAAGTCGTGGCAGCGGTAGATGTCTTTGGGCACGCGGCGGTCCTGGGCACGCGCAAGGCTGGACTGAAGATGGGCAAGGCTCTCGGCGACATCGCGGCCCAAGATGCAGCCGGCCGTCGCCTTGATGTCTCGGCCGCGCTGCTCACTGTAGTAGTCGGCGACTTGGCCGGCAAAGCCGATGAGCTGTCCGGCGATGGTCCATGCCGTCTCCTCGTCGCCGGCCGCGAGCGCGGCGGCTGCTCGCTCCCGAATCAACTCGATCAGCAAGGCCTGAAGCCCGAAGCGCTCGGCGGTCTCCGCGGCGCGCCCAAAGAGTCGAAGCGCCTCGTCGTGACGCCCGCAGGCGCCCATCAGCTTGGCTTCGGCCCAATCGGCTCGGCATTCCACGACGGGCAATTTGGAGTTGATCGCGAGGGTGCGCAAATCGCTCATCGGCTGCTCGGCACGCCGGAGCATGCCTCGCTCGGCCCACATGCGTACCGCCCTGTGCAACATCGCCGCGCGCTCCGAGAGATCCATGCGACGCGTGCCCCAACGTGAGAACAAATTGATCGCGCCCTCGAGCGTGTTCTGGGCGGCGGCCTGATCGCCGTAGCGCTCGTGCCATCCGGCCAGCGCGAGCAAGGCGCGCGCGAGCAGATCGGGATCATTGAGACCGCGCGCGGCCGTCGCGCCGCGTCGAAAGTAGGTCAGCGCGTCTTCCAGATCGTCTTGTTGCATCGCCATCTGACCCATGAGCAACTGGCCACGCACCAGCCCGCGCTCGTTTCGAACGGTCTCGCAGATCGCCGCGAGCGGTTGCAGGATCGTGCGGCACTCGTGGAGCTGTGACAACTCCAGGGCTAACTCGGCCGCGCTCAGGATATGGTCGATGCGAACATGCGGCGCGCCCAGCGATTCGTGGGCCAGCAGCGCTGCGGCCTGCTTGTAGAAATCCAGCGCGCTCTGGTGCCAACCTTCCTGCTCGAGCCACTGGCCGTAGATGTTCACCAGGCTGAGCATTCGGCGCCGGTCTCCGCCCAGAGCATTGAGTCGTATCAGGCTGGGCGTGAGGCGATCGATCTCGCCGCGCACGACGCGGTGGGTGTAGTAGCGTGTGATGATGCTGGCAAAGCGCTCAACCTCGGCGCGCCCAAGGCGCTCCTCGGCCCACAGCGATAGATTCACCAGGCCGACGATAAACAGGCCGGGGCGGGGCACGCGCACCGCGCCAAGCTCGGTCAACTCGCGAAGCGCCAACAACAGTCGGTTCGTCTCAATGTTGAGCAGCATGCCCAGATCCGCCTGGGACATGAGCTGCTCGGAGAGCGCGAGCACGGTCAAGACCTGGGTCGCCTCTTCGCCGAGCTGGGCCAGCTCTTCGAGCGGCGGCGGCTCCGGGCCCGAGACGCGCACGGCCTCGAGATCCTCGGGGCGGCCGGTATCAAAGGCTGCGCGGGTGATCTCGTCGGTGTAGGTGCCAAGGATGAGCATCACCGGCAAGCGACCAATCTCGGCCACCACGTCGCGAAGCACGTCGAGGGTGAGCGCGTCGACGCGCTCGATGCGATCGACCACGAGCACGAGCGGGCCGGCCTGCGAGAGGTCACGCATCAACGCCAGAAAAAGCTGCGTCAGGTGGCGGCGGCGCTCCGCATAACCCAGCCTGGGCGCCTCCTTCATGTTCCAAAGCCCGGCTAAAATCGCGATCCCCTCCTCGGAGACGCGAAGTTGGCGAAGCACCTGCAGCGCGCTCTCGCGGTGGTCGAGCGTCTCAGCCACGGTCTGGTGCAGGCAGCGCAAGATCAAATCGCTGAGCACTCCAAAGGGGCGGTAGCGATCGTCGACGGTCGGCTGGATCGCAAACGCCTTGGTGTTGCCGCGCCATCCCAGGTTGTCGACCAGACGGTCAGGCAGGTACTGGCGGCCGCTGCCCAGCCGTCCCGAAAGCAACACGGCCTTGCCACGGCCGCCGCTGGCCGAGCGAAAGTAATCCTCCAGCGCGCCTGGCAGCGGCGGCTGCTGCGCATCGCCGCCATCATTGCCCTTGAAGAGCTTGGCCATCTTCGACGGCAGCGCGCCTTTGGTCGCCTCCGAGATCTCGCCGGTGCCGGTCTCATCGCTGTCTTCGAAATAGGCCTCGCTCTGTTGAAAAGAGTTCTGAAGCTCCTGGAGGCTGATCTCCTCGAGTCCGACCTCCTGGGTCGACTCCTCGGGCGACTTTTTTTGCTCATGGCGCCGCAGCTCTTGCATGGCGAGCGAGAGGGCGCGGTTGTCCGCCTTGAGATTATTGCCAAACAAATAGCCGATCAGCTCCTCGTAGACGTCGCCCGCGCTGCTCGCTCGGCCCGCCGGATCGTGGACCAACAAGGACTCGAGGATCTGAACGAGCGGGCGAGGCAAATCCACATAGTTGGTGACCGGCGCGATCTGGCCGCTGCGCGCGCGCTCGGTGACGATATCAGAGTTCTGGTCGAAGTAGGGATGTACGCCGGTGAGCGCCTCGTAGAGCACCAGTCCCAGCGAGAAGAGATCGCTCTGGCGCGTATACTCCTCACCGCGGGCCACCTCCGGCGCCGCATACAAATAGCGGCGGTTGATATCGTCGTCGTCGATCGCCTCGACGAGATCCATCGCCCGGGAGATGCCAAAGTCGGTGAGCTTGACCTCGCCGTCGTAAGACAACATCACGTTTTGCGGGCAAAGCGAGCGATGCACGATGTTGAGGCTGTTGAAGTTGAAGTCTTTGCGCCTGTGGGCGTAGTCGAGCCCTTTGGCGATCTCGCTGGCGATAAAAACCGACAGCTCCGTTGGCCACATCCGATCGAGGCGCTTGGCCGTGGTCATCGCCCGCATCATGTCCAGCCCGTTGACATACTCCATGGCCACATAGAAGCGGCGCTGGGCGTCCTCTTGGCCGAGGTCGTAGACCTGAGCGACGTTGGCGTGCGACAGCGATACGGAGCGCTTTGCCTCCTCGATCAGCGTCTCGACAAACTCCGGGATCGCCCCAAAACCGGCATGGATGACCTTGACCACCAGGATCTTCTCGAAACCCTCGACGCCATGGCTCTTGGCCTTGTAGACGTCGGCCATTCGCCCGTGGGCGAGGTGGGCGATGAGGTGGTATTTTCCAAATTCTTCGGGCTGAGCAAGGCGCTGCGTGCGGCTCATGCAATTTCTCCGGCTGTGATCGACCACGGGGTCAGGGCATCACCATAAACCATCGCCTGAGCGTTGTCATGAATCCCACATGTTTGCCAGGTCGGTCGATCGTGGAACCGAAAATAGTGCGAAATTTGAATAGGCCGAAGCCGTGGCCACCTTTGATGGAGTTGTCCGGCCCTGACAATTTTGGGCTGGACCGCGTGCATTGAGCCCGGGCCCTTGGCCTGCGCCGTGCACGGGTGGTTTCAATTCCGACGGAGGCTGTGCGATGTCACACATAAATGCTCGAAGATTGATAGCTGTTGCCTGTTTGTCGCTCTTTGTTTCGGCCTGCGGTACGCCCAATGGCGAGCGCGCCGATCAGTGGCCTGGCGAGCAACCGGCCGATCCGCGAATGGCCGAGCAGGATGACCCGGCGAGCCCGCCAACCCAGGAGCCCGCGCCGGGCCTGAGTCAAGAGGAGATCGATCGCATGCAGCGCGAGATCACGCTGCAATACCAGCAACTCGATCACACCTATCAGGTGCTCGATCAGATGTACGAGATCGTGCAAAACGAGGGGATCGTCGAGGCGCCCGAGAGCTTGCTCGAGCTGCACGGACAGCTCGCCATGCGCCACCAGATGTTGGCCCAGATCCACACCGATCGCCGCCAAGTGGCCAACTTGCCCCCCGAATTCGTTCAAAACGACATGGAGATGGCCGAGCTCAACCGCGCTCTGGCGCAGCGCCATGCGCCGCTCGCTGATCAGACCCTGATTCAGGCCCTGCCCGCCGACATCGTCCCGCTTCGCGAGGAGCTGATGTTTCAGCGCCAGGAGATGATGGATCTGCACTATCCCCAAGGATTTCCTGAGGAGCCAGCCTTCGAGGACGACGCGGTGCCGCCTCCGACGGGAATCGATCCCTTCGAGGACGAGCCGCTCGAGGAGCAGCCCGAGCAAATGCCCGAAGACGAGCAGCCCGAGATGGACGCGCCCGAGATGGACGCGCCCGGCACCCAACCTCTCTAGATCCGTGATTTAACCCGGCTTCGTGAGCTTTCACGAAGCCGGGCCGATCAACTCCCGTCTAATGGCTTGCGGCAAACACCTCTCGTGGGCTAAACAGGTGGCGAGGGTCTGCTCGCTGGCCCTGGATCTTCAACCCACGGGAGTTGTTAACGTGCGCAAGAACAATCAGGCCTACTACGACGAATACGCCAGCTGGTATGAAAACGAGCGCCACCGCGGCTATCACGCGCTCATCGACGAGCTCGAGATCGATCTGCTGCTGCCCTATATCAAGGGACGCGACTGTTTGGAGGTCGGCTGTGGAACGGGCCTGATCCTGCGCAGCGTCGCGCCGCTTGCCAATCGCGCGGTTGGCATCGACATCAGCCCCGGTATGCTCGCCAAGGCCGTCGAGCGTGGCCTCGATGCCATCGAGGGCAGCGCCACGGCGTTGCCCTTTGAGGATGACTCCTTTGATGTCGTCTACAGCTTCAAGGTGCTGGCCCACGTCGAAGAGATCGATCTCGCGCTTCGCGAGATGACCCGCGTGACGCGTCCCGGCGGCAAGATGCTGCTCGAATTCTACAACCCTTACAGCTTGCGCTACCTGGCCAAGTCGCTGGCCGGGCCCCAGAAAATCTCCAAGAGCACCCACGAAGGCGCCGTCTTTACGCGCTGGGATCGCCCGGTCGATCTCGATCGCCTGCTGCCGAGCAACGTGCGCGTAGTCGACTACGCCGGCGTGCGCATTTTCACGCCCGCCGCCTTCTGCCACAAGATTCCGCTGCTCAGTAACGTGTTGCGCTCCATGGAGTTCGTCGGCCGCGACAGCCTCCTGAAGTACTTTGGCGGCTTTCTCGTCGCCATTGTGCAAAAAGACCCGAGCTGAACACGGGCCGCATTTGTATTTCGCAACACTGCGACAATCCGTTACACTGAGCGTGCAGGCTGTCACTTTCACCCTTCGCTGGGCTCGTCTCGCATGCAAACGCTCTACAAGGACTCCCTGTTCGACATCGATGGGCGCTTGCGCCTGGAGAATTTCGGTCAGGATGCACGCGAGGTGATGGACGCGATCCGCACCTGGCTCGATGAGCTCGACCGGCGCATGTTCTTGCCGCTTGACCTGATGGTCGTGCTGCTCGGCCGTGGCCACGACGAGCTCGCGGCGCTGATCGCGATTGGAACCGACGGCATGGCCGAGCCCCGCGACGTCGTCAACCGCCTTCGCGTTTTGGCCCGCGAGATTGAGGAGGAACCCTCCGCTCACGGCCCGGCGCTGCAGCGCGCCTCCTTCTCTCGCGGATTCACACGCATCTTGGAGGAGGCATGGGAGCAGGTTCAAGACCGCGAAATCCCAACGATCAGTGAAAAAGACCTCGTGCGAAGCCTGATCTGGCGCGCCGAAGCCGTCGAATCGGCGTCTGTTCGCTGGGCGATTCGACGCCTGAGCGAGGGCAAAGGCGACGTCCTCTTCGACGACCGCGGCCTGCTTCGCCAGGATTCCTTCGACCTGACGGCACAGGGGATTTTGCAAGGCTCGATGAAGATCGCCGCCTCCCATGGAACGCCTTTTCTGGGAACGCCGCATCTGGTCGCCATGCTCTGCTCGGTCAAGGACTCGATTCTGTGGCGCTCGGCGCGCGCCCGTGGCATGGAACCTGCGCGCCTTCGCGAGGAGCTCATTCGGCTGATCGGCACCAAGCCCGACCCCATCCCCGAGTTTCTTGTCGGCCGAAAGACCCTCACCCCGCGCATGATCCGCATGCTCGCATTTGCCGCCAAGCAGGCCACCGAACAACTCGTCGGCGAGCATCACCTCGTCGAGAGCTTCTTGGCCGACGGTGGCTCCAGCCTGGAGCTCGTTCAGGCCCTGGGCCTCGAACCCGAGATTCGAAACGCCATGGGCGAGCCCCGTGTCTTGGCCGAGGTCTATCCCGTCGAGGCGGCGATTCAATTCGCCTCAAAGCGCCATCCCTCGCCCACGCTCGATTTGCTGGGCCGCGATCTTACCGAGGAGGCCCTGGCGGGCAAGCTGCCCCTGATCGTTGGCCGCGAGATGGAGTTGCAACGCGTCTTCAATGTGCTGCTACGAAAGGAGCAGCGAAATCCGCTGCTCACCGGTGAGGCCGGCGTCGGAAAGACCGCGCTCGCTGTGGCGCTCGCACAAAAGATCGCGTCGGGTCGCGCCCCCAAGAAGCTGCAGGGCTACCGCGTCATCGAGATCAACGGCGCCAACCTGATGAGCGGCACAAGCTATCGCGGCGATCTCGAGGCGCGCATCAAGAGCCTGATCGAAGAAGCGGGCCGCAACGTCATCTTGTTCATCGACGAGGCCCACGCCGTCTTCTCACCGCGCTCGGGAAGCAACACCCCGGCGGAGGTACCCAACCACTTCAAGAGCGCGCTGGCTTCGGGCACGATCGCCGTCGTCGGTGCCACGACCGAGGCCGAGTACCACCGCTGGTTCGAGCAAGATCCCGCGCTCAAGCGACGCTTTGAGCGCATCGAGGTGCCTGAGCCCGATCGTGACCTGGTCGTGCATATTTTGAGCTCGCTTGTCGACGAGCTCGAGCGCGACTACGAGGTCGTCGTCGAAGATGACGCCGTCGAGTGCGCCATCGAGCTGTCCACGCGCTATCTGCCCGAGCAGCGCCTGCCCGACAAGGCCAAAAAGCTCTTGATGGACGCCTGCATCGCAGAGTCCAACCGCTTCATCATCGAAGACGAAGCCGCCGACGAGCCCACCCGGGTCGGCCGACGCGCGATCGCCTCGCAGATCCATCTCAAGACTGGAATCCCCGTCGATCGCTTGCTTCGCGGTGAGATCAACTGGTGGGTCGGCATTGAAGCGCGGCTGAAATCGGTCGTGCTCGGCCAAGATCAAGCGATCTCCGAGGTCGCGCGCGCGCTCGTAGGCAGCCGGCTTCGTCACTCCAGCAGCCAACGACCGCTCGCGGCCATGCTCTTTATCGGCCCAAGCGGTGTTGGAAAGAGCACGCTCGCCCACGAGCTGGCCGTTGAGATCTTCAACGATCCGCGTGCCTTGATTCGCCTCGACATGACCGACTATCAGGAGGCCCACGCCCTGAGCCGTTTGATCGGATCACCGCCGGGCTATGTCGGCTACGAAGACGCCGACATGCTGGTCACCCCGCTCAGGCGTCGCCCGAGCAGCGTCGTCTTGCTCGAAGACTTCGATCGCGCTCACCCGCGCATCCAGGAGCGCATCCTGCGCTTCATCGAAGAGGGCGAGCTTGCCGACACCCGCGGACACAAGGCCGACGCCCAAAACGCGGTGTTCATCCTGACGATCAACGTGCACTCCGGCGCCACTGGCGCCACGATAGGCTTTGGCGACAAGGCTTCGAGTCGAAAGCCCGTCGAACAACTCGAGGGGCAAGGCGATCGCGCCTCGCTCACACGCATCCGCGAGCTTGTCGATGCCGTGATCACCTTTGATGAGCTTGGCGGCGGAGGTGCCTCGCCGGCCATCGAGCTACTCACCCGGCGCATCGCGATGTTCGCCAGCAGCATGTACAGCGAGTACAAGGTGCGCGTGGTGATCGACGAGGGCTTTGCCGAAGTGCTCAAAGAGCGCGCAGCCCAGATGACCGACGGGCGAAGCGTCGACCAACTCGTCACGGCACTGCTCTACACGCCGATGACCGATGCCCTGCTTGGTGGAAGCGCCGCGCCCGAATTGATCATGAAGTGGGATGGGGACGCCGAGCGCGTCCAGGTCGCCGCGAACCCTAGCTCTTAGCCAGGAGCTCCGCTTCTTCAGCGGACAAGTCCATCGTCAAGGTGTTCTGGCGCTTGCGCTCGGACTTGCTGCGGATGATCTGCTGCTCGAATTCGAGCACCTCAGCGAGCAGGTTGGCATTGCAGGCGTGACAGCGCGCATGGATGATCTCACGTCCCCCCAGAATCAAGCGCACATTATGGGAACCACATTTGAAGCAACGTACTTGAAAAACCAAGGGTTCCTCCAAGCGGGAAGGTAGGCAAGTCAGCGATCGAGCACATGCAAAGACTAGCCGACCACACGGCCAGCCGCAAGTGTCGAGACCGGCGCCCCACGTTTCGGTGCCGTTGGAGGCGCGACGGGCACCCGGTAGACGCCTTCCCATCGATTCCAGCGCAGCACAGCGGGCTGCGAGAGAGGCTGCCCATCGGCGTCGAGCGCGGTCCAGCGAATGAAGCGGTGATTCTTGCCCTGAAGAAATTCGTAGGCGCCTTGGCGTTTCAACGGCTGATCGGCTGCTTCGCGCCGTGCCAGGGTCTCGTCGAAAATCGAGCCGATGTCGCTGCCGATCACCTTGTAGATCGCGACCTTGTAGACGATCGCGCCGCTCGCCTCGACCTGGGCATAGTGAACGAGGATTTGCAGCGTTCCGTTTCGCACCAGACGAACCGGTTGCACGAGTTCGCTGGCCTCGATCCCATCGAGCCTATGGCGAGCGTCCTGGTTGGTCAGGCTTCGCTGGGCGGCGAGGCGGCCGCCCGTGTAGATTTTGATACTGTTGCCCGGGATGATCACGGCGGCGTTTTCTTCATTGCGCAGGAAATTGCCGACCAAAACGCGGGTCTCGGGGTTCGAAGGGATTGAGATGCCAAATTTCTGCTCAAAGGCGCGTCGCTCGTCGGCCGAGGTTGTGTCGACGCTCGCGATCGACTCGACGACGCTGGCCGGTGCGTGAGCTATCTTGAGCGCGGCGGCCTGATCGGCCTCACTGGCACGCGCGACGGTGCGAAAATTGGGCTGGCCGGTGCCTTCCTCGCTCTCCTCCTCGCCCATCGCTTCCATGCCTTCTTCGTCGTTGCGGCTGTTTTGTGCGTGAGCAGCATCTTCCGAGGTGTCGATGTCCTCGTCGTGATCGTGCTCATCGCTCTCGTCGTCGCCCGTGGAACTCTCAGCGTGCTGGACTGTGCAGTCGCATACCCACGGCTTAAGCGTCGATCGGATCGTCGAGCAGCCGGTCGAGACCGCCAACAGTGCTAATACGCTAAGAAGGCCCAGCCACTGACGCGAGAGTCTCGGTGAGCGGCCAAGAGAAGAACGGATAGCCAAGACGATCCTCGATACAACGGAAGGGATAAACTGCCCTGGGCAGTCGGGATGGCCCCCTTAGTATACGTGAGAATGGTCGATTTTGCCAGTGAAGTGTGACGGCCAAGCCAGGCCGCCAACATGGGCTCAGGGATTGACGACGGCGATGTTGAAGCTCGGCGTCGCGGCGCGCGTCCAGTAGCGCAGATAGACGCTTTGAAGCCCACGCTCGGTGGTGCCCAGCGCCTGGGCCGTCGCGATCGACATGTCGAGGATGCCGCGCCAATTCTCGTTTCGCGAGCTCGAGACGA
Source organism: Lujinxingiaceae bacterium (assembly GCA_013697635.1). Classification (GTDB taxonomy): domain Bacteria; phylum Myxococcota_A; class Bradymonadia; order Bradymonadales; family Bradymonadaceae; genus JACCWM01. Next base: position 66,913 of record JACCWM010000148.1, read on the forward strand.
TGAAGTCCCACGAGCCCTCCGGTGTGTGCACGCCGTAGGGTCCGCGATCGTTGATGCGACACCAAACACGCCGGCGATTGGCCCGGTTCTCGATGAGCACCATCGTGTCAAAGGGCAGGGTGCGATGCGCACAGGTGAACTGGGAGGGGTCGAAGGGCTCGCCGTTGGCGGTCGTTTCACCGTGCCAATTACCGTCGCCATACCAGGAGGCGATGCCCTTTTCTTGAACGGGCGGAACCTCGACAGCAGCGAACTCCGTGACATCGGAGGCCTCGAAGTGGGAAAACATGGCAAACAAGATGGTCCATTTCACAAGGGACATGTAGCGCTCTCAAAGGAGTTCTTAATATGGCATCTGCATGGAGCTTCTACTCACTTTGGAATCAAAAGTCCAATCCAGGCCCCGCTCGGCAAATTCGTCGCCCAGAACAACGCCACCACGCAGCCAAAGTCAAACCCTCGAGCGGGTGTAAGAAAACTAACACCGCTCCAAAATCGTGTGCCGTCTTTGGGGGGCAAATGCACAATGCACTTGACATGACAGGCCGTTATGCGGTTGTTAACAGCGCGTAATTCGTCATGGACGCCGGTTTATTCCAAACCCGGCATGAATTTTGTAACTGTTGAACTCTTGTTAAGTCGCGATCATCTCGAACGTCGATTTTAGCTCACTGTTACTGTTGAAGGCCCGTTAAGGAGGATTTAGATGGAAAGACCCATGAAATGGTGTAGGCCAGCCGGCTTGTTTTTGGCGGCATTAATGGCTCTTGGTGTTGGCTGCGCGCAAGATGTCGGTGACATTGACCGCACCCAGCCTGACAAGGTGAAGAAGGCGATCTTCCAGACCGACGATCAGTGGTACTACCGCCAGACCGTCGTCGGCACCGACATGCAGGGCAGCGTGATCTTTGCCGCCCTCGAGTCCGATCTCAAGCGCATACGCTGGGAGGTCACCGAGACCATGCTCTATGCCTACTCGGCCGTCGAGCTGATGGAAGGCCACATGAAGGGCTTTGATGACCCCGAGACGCGTCGCCTCGGCGCCGTCGCGGCCTTTCCGATCACGGGTCACTTCGACGTGCAACGCTCCTACAACGCCGCCACAGGCGAGCAGAGCAACGTGATCGTCGAGAACTCCTCGGACAATCCCTGGTACGACCGCGCTTACATGCGCGTCGACTGGTCGAGCAACGTCGTCGACGGTCGCTACATGTTTCAAAACTGGTTGGGCGGCATGGCTGCCTCAAAAAGCCGCTTGCAGGAGCAGGGCAAGGTCGATCCCGACCGCACCCGCGTCAGCGGCGACTACCTCGATGCCGTCACCGAGTACAACTACCAGCCCGACGTGATGGCCTGCTACGGCGCCTACGGTCTGGACGCGATCTTCAAGTGTGAGGCCGGCCGCCTGCGCGTGCGCTCCTCCTTTTCCAAGGTCAACCCGGTCGCGACCTACGAGCCGTTCCAGTTCACGGACACCGTCGACATCACCCGCGATGGCAAGCACCTCGGCCCCAAGATGCACACCACCAGCCTTTATGATTCCTCGGTGGGCTTCATGATGGAGGTCGACTGTGCCGATCCCAAGGCCGCCGACTTCTTCCGTCGCAACTACGGCAGCGATGCCGAGCGTCAGTGCTCGCCGGCGAGCTTCGACCTCTTCTCGCGCTTTGGCTACTTTCGCACCGAGGGTGTGACCTACGATCGTTTCATCGGTACCAGCGATGATCAGCGCCGCTACTACGCCAACCGCTGGAACATCTGGGAGACGATGTTCGACGCCAAGGGCGACGTGCTCGACATGAAGGCACGCACGCCCAAGCCGATCACCTACCACCTCAATGTCGAGTACCCGGAGATGATGTTCGACGCCGCTCAGGTCGTCGCCAAGGAGTGGGACAAAGCCTTCCGCGGCGCCGTCCTGGTCGCCCAGGGCATCACCGACGCCCAACTCGACAAAGTGCTCATGGACAACTACGGCCACAAGCACATGTACCGCATCGTCGAGAATAGCTGTCATCCGGGCCCGCTCGCCGCATGGAAGAGTGAGTTCGGCAGTGACTCGGCCGATCGCAGCTCCGTGAGCGACATCTTCACCGAGTATGTCGGTACGGCCACCGGCGCCGCCTTCGAGAAGGCGCTCTGGAACCTGACCAACAAGACCCGCACCCAGCTCTGCGCCGAGCTCGAGTACGCCACCGAGCTTCGGGCACCCGAGGCCAAGCCCTTTGATTGGGAGCGCGTGGGCGATCTGCGCTTTAGCTTCTTCAACTGGGTTGAGAGCGACGTGCCCTGGGCCGGCTATGGCCCCTCGGCGGCCGATCCTCTCACCGGTGAGCTGGTCAGCGGCAACGCCAACTTCGCTGGCGCCTACATCCGTCGCATCTCGACCTACGCGGCCGACCTGATCCAGTACTTCAACGGTGAGCTCGCCGACGATGAAATCCGCTACGGCACGCACATCCGCAAGGAGCTGCAGGCCGAGGCGCTGGCCAGCCGCTCGCAGCCCCTGTCGGTCGAGGGCAAGCGCGAAATCGCACGCCGCGCCGGCACGGTCGCCGACGAGGTCAGCCCGACCAACTTCGCTGCGCGTCCCGAGATCAAGGACCTCGACCCGTTCATCCTTGGCCACGGAAAAGATCGCATCATGATGGAGGTCGATCGCGTCGTCACCAACAGCAAGGAAGTTGCTGGCATGGATACCCGCCGCGTCGAGTTCCTCGACCGCCCGGAGATCAAGCAGCTCCTGCTCCAGGACGCCGAGATGAACGAGGCCGTCAAGGCGATCGCCATGGAGCGCTTTGGACCGGAAGCCGATCAGCATGCCATGCACCAGGCATACCTCGAGCTCTTCGATCCCTCGCTTGCCAACCACCGCTTCGAGTCGCGCAGCCGCTTCCTCTCGGACCGCAACATCCTGACCCTGGATACCTTGCAGCGTTCGGCCGAGACCCTCGCCACCTACCGTGGCGTGGCCGACTACTTCGCGGGCAAGCCGCGCGAAGACATCATCAAGTACTTCCTCAACAACATGTTCATCGGCACCCAGCTCCACGAGGTTGGCCACACCGTCGGTCTGCGCCACAACTTCGCGGCCAGCACCGACGCGCTCAACTACCACGACGAGTACTGGGCCATTGAGAAGGCGATCGCCGACGGCGTGATCACCTCCTCGCAGGCGCACAGCCTTCAGGGCCAGCTTGCCCGTGACGTCACCGGCCGCGACGACGTCGATTACGTCAGCCAGGACGAGTTCCGTCTTGCCAGCGTCATGGACTACACCGGTGACTTGACCGGGCGCTTCGGCGGCCTGGGCAAGTACGACATCGCCGCGATCAACTTCGCCTACGCCGAGTCCGTCCAGCAGTGGAAGCCTGACGTTGCGCTGCCCAACCTGCTCAACTACGAGACCTGGCTCAGCGACTACAAGGAGCTTCCGCGCATCTTCGCCAACGCTGGCGGCAGCGGCCCGGCCACCAACCCGGAGGTCCAGAAGCGCGGCATCGACGTGATCCTCACCGGTCGTGAGTGGGTACCGATCAAAGACTCGATGGAGCAGCGTCGCCTTGGCATCCTCGCCAACACGACCAACTGGGCTGGCGGCCAATTCAGCCAGAACAACAAGCCCTTCATCAACCGCACGATCGACTACTCGTTTTGCACCGACAATCAGAACGGCAATACGCTCAACTGCGCCGTCTTTGATTACGGCGCCAACCAGCGCGAAGTCGTCAACCACGCCTTCGATACCTACCGCGCTTTCCAGCCGTTCTGGCGCTACAAGCGTCACGCGATCAACCGCGGTTGGGAGAACTACAGCGGCTACATGAACCGCGTCTACAACACGCTGATGACGATCGACACCCCGTTCCGTTACTACTCGATCTATCGCTGGTGGGACCTGGGTTCCTACACCGACGATCTTCGTGAGGCCGCGATCGATGCGATCAACTTCTACGGCGAGCTGCTCGCGATGCCTGAGCCCGGCGATTACTGCCCCTTTGGCTCCTCGACCAACATCAACACCGCCTGGTATTACGATCTCACCGATGTCTATGTGCCGGCCCGTTGGGACTCCAACCGCAGTGGCTGCGCCAATCGTCTGACGATCGGCAAGGGCATTGGCCAGTACTACGGCTTCTCCTTTACCGGTGAGTACGAGTTTCGCGTCGAGCGCATCGGCACCTACATCGATAAGTCGCTGGCCACCCAGATGATGTTCAACATCAACGCGAACTTCGCCGGTAGCGCCTTCTTCACGGACTTCCGGGCGACGAACATCTCCTACTGGACCCTGTTCCGCGACGAGTTCTTGGGCATGATCCGTGGCATGTTGCTCGGTGACTACAAGGGCTTTGGTGGCGTCTATGACGGGCTCAAGTACCAGTCGCCCGTCGTGGTCGACAAGGCCAACTTCGGTCGCGGTGCCGTCAATCCGCAGGCCAGTATGCCGCGCATCTACACGCCGATCAGCTTCAACCACCAGTTTAACATGCTCGTCGGTGGTATGCTCTCGAGCTCGGGCTGGCAGGACCGTCAGGTCGACTTCGCCCAGTACGTCAAGATCGCCGTCACCAACAACGAGCTGCAGCCCTTCCCCGAGGACTGGGACATCATCGAGTTTGTCCACCCGACAACGGGCCAGATCTACGTTGCTCCGCAGACCGCCGATGGCCTCTCGATCTCCTACGAGATGGTCGAGTGGGCCAACCGCCTCAAAGTGCGCTACCTCGAGGCCAAGGTCACCCGCGACGCCGCTACACCGGGCACGGGCACCTGGGAGTCGGCCAACCGCATCCTCACCGGCCGCAGCGACCAGATGGAAGACGTCGTCGCCAAGCTCGACATGATCCGCTACGTCTGGGCCGCACTGGGACCCAACGCGCTGCGCTGATTGCAAGTACACAGGTCAGGGTGTGTCCCCCAGCTTTGGGGGGCGCACCTGGCTTCAAGCCGCGCCTGTGATGCAGGCGCGGCTTTTTCGTTTCGTGAGACAAACTTGTCAGGAGTAATTTAGATGAAGATCAATTTCACAACCGCGCTGATCGCCGCCGGCCTCTCGCTGAGCATCTCGGCCTGCTCGGCGAACGACACCGGCGTCGACGCCGATGCCGGCCCCGACGCCGTCGCAAAGCAAGACACCAGCAACAACAACAATGGCGAACTCGATGTCGTCGTCGAGCAAGACACCAAGACGTCATTTTCCGATGTCGTCATCGAGCGCGGTCTGATCAACGAGTTGAGCTACCAGTCGATCACGACCGGCTGCCTGTCGAGCACCTGCGGTATCGAGATCAGCATCAATGTCGTCTCCGAGCGGATCACGCGCGCGATCGACGGCATCGGCCCGCCCTACCGAATCGAGCCCGACGAGGCCGCCGACTTCAAGGCGCGCGTGCTCACCGAGGACACCCACGCCAAGATGCTCAGTGGCTGGGAGTGCCCCGCTGCCAATCCCGACGCCACGACCGAATACCGCTTCGAAGGCCGCGTGTTGATCGGAGACGAGTACGAGTTGACCTACCGCGACATCACCGGCTGCGTCGAAAGTGATGCCGCCAGCGTGATCCTGCTGATCGAGGCCTTCCAAGAGCTTCGCTTCAAGTACTACCCCCACGACGCCGATTGAGAGGCTGAAGCGGCCTCGCCCGCTCACCCGAAGTGCTTTCGCACCACGTCGTTTCTCGCCTCGAAGATCAGCTCGATCTCCGAGGCCAGGGCCTTCTCGATCACCTTGCCAAGCCCGAAGAGCTGAATCTTGAAGTCCAGCACATGCGTGAGCTGGCTGCCGGCGGGGTGTTTTTGCACCTGGAGCTGGCCCTGATTCGAGTAGCGATCGCGCCAGTGCGCGGGCGCTTCGGGCACGATCTCGAAGCGCCCCTGCCCGCGCTCCAGATCCCAGCGCACCCGCTCCTCCCACACCACCGACTCGGGCGCCTTGCCCTCGTACTTCTTCAAAAATCCCGGCAGCTTCGTCGCTGCCTCAAAGCGCAACGTCTGCTCGAGCGTCGCCGAGTTCACCACCTGACGGCTGTGCTCCTCGAGGCTTCGGATCCCATCGAGATGGGGCACAAGGTCGCGAATATAGTCCGCACTCGTCAGATACCGGACCACCTGCTCCGGCGGAGCCTTCACAATGACTGAACGTTCGAGTTTCATGGCCTGACCTTCTCGTTAAGAGCCCATGGCAATCACCAATTACGCCACCGCGCAACACGGCGGCTCCTCACCCCACAAAGGTAGTTGCTAATCGCCAATAGCTAACCGCAAAGCGCTCAGTAAAAATCGCGCTTTCGAAACACCACGTAGGCCCCGATCAGCAAAATCGCCACGTACACCGCGCTGTAACCCGTCGCCGTCAGCAGATACGACACCGGCACGTCCAGCCGATGGGTCAGCTCAAACGAGAGGTTGAGCTTCTCGAGATCGGGCACCACAAACAGCACCACATCGATCGCATAGCGCACCGGGTTGCCGGTCTTGGCAAAGGCGACCGACGCTTCGGCAAGCTGCGGTGTCAGGCTACCGACCAGAAATATCGAGAATGTGAAGAGCGCGCTCAAGAGCTGCGTGCAAAACGTGCTGAAGAAGATCGCCAGCGCGACCACGATCGCGAGCTGCAGCAGCACGCCGTAATAAGCCGCAAAGAGCTGTGGGGTGACCGTATAGTCTAAGAATAGCGTTACGCCGACCTTGAACGCCAATAAGATGACGAGCGCAAGAGCGACCGTCACGAAGCTTCCCAGGTACTTGCCAAAAATATAGGTGCCCCGGCGCACGGGTTTGGAGAGCACGGTAAAGATCGTGCGCGATGAGATATCGCCGTGAATCGCTCCCACGCCCTGATAGATCGCCAGCGCTGCGAGAAAGACCACGTTGGCGAAGAGCACGAGGTTGTTGAAGACGCGCTCTTCCTGATGGAGGCTGAGCGCGCCAAACGCGCTCGTCGCTCCGATCGCCATGACGGCAAACGAAAACAGAGCGTAGAGGATCTTGTTTCGAAGCGTCTCGAGCAGCGTGTTTTTGACGAGGGCCCCGATCTGGGGAACTAAGGCGATCATTGCGCGACACTCACGGGTTGCTTTTTGACGGGCGCGGCCTTGGTATCACGCACGAAGATATCCTCGAGGTTCTCCCTGTGAGGCTGCAGGCTCTCGACCCTGGCGCCGAGCCGGGTGATCGTGGCCAGGGCGTCGTCAAGGTCCACATCGCCCCTCAGCGTGAGCCTGCGCACCTCTCCGACGGCCACGATCTCCTCGATCGCATCGCCAAGCGCTGTGCTGAGCTCATCGGACCAGCCTCGGGCGAAGATTTCGTAGCGCAGCACGTCCGTGCCGATGAGCTCGTGCAAAAAGCCCACCTCGACGACCGTGCCCTGGTGAATGAGCGCTACCCGGTCACAGATATCTTCGACATCGGGCAGAATATGGCTGCAAAACAAGATGGTCTTTCCCTGGCGCCTGAGCTCCACCACCAGATCCCGGATCTCCCGGCGGCCAATCGGGTCGAGACCTGACTGCGGCTCATCGAGGATCACGAGCTCCGGGTCGTTGATCAGGGCCTGCGCAATACCAGCGCGCTGCTTCATGCCCTTGGAGAACTTGCCGATCGGACGATCGAGCGCATCACCGAGCCCCACCAACTCGAGCAGCTCCTGGGCGCGCTTTCGCCGCACCTTTTTCGAGAGCCCCACGAGCCCACCGTAGAAATCGAGCAGCTCCGGCGCCTTGAGATGCTCGTAGAGCACCGGATTCTCCGGCAGATAGCCGATTCGCTTGCGAAGCGCGACGTTTGCCACCGACTCCCCAAAGACGCGCACCTCGCCACTGTCAGGCTGCAACAGACCGGTGATCATCTTGATCGACGTCGACTTCCCCGCGCCGTTGGGGCCGACCAGCCCAAAAATCTCACCGCGCTGAATCTCAAACGAGACCTGGCGCACGGCTTCGACCTTCTTTCGAAAAAAGCCGATTCGAAAAGTCTTGGAGACATTCTCGAGTTGAAGAACGATTTCGGTGCTCACAGCTCAGCCTCTTGGAAGACTATCACGCGTCAAGGCTTCTCAACATCGGAAGCGCGAGAAAGCATTTCCGTCATGCGCTCGATCAGGTGTTGCCGCTGGGGCGTATTTTCGTCGGGCGCTTCTGCGAGCGCGTCCTTGGCCCGGCCAAGATAATGCAAAGCATCGGAAGGAGCGTCAAGACCGTACAGGGTCATTGCCAAAAGCAACGAGTCAATGTCGGCAGATTCGTCGTTCACGGCCGCGACGATGTGCCGGCGAGCCTGTTCGACATCGCCCAGTCGATACGCTGAGAGGCTCGCCAGATAAGCGTACGCGAAGCTGCTTGGGTTCAACTCACGCAAACCCAGGTGCACGCGATGCGCGCGCTCCAACTCCCCGAGCTCCCACAGCACCTTGCCCAAAGCCTCCAACGCTGTGATGTCGGTGGGCCGAAGTGAGACGAACTCCTCGAGCGGCTTGAGCGCCAGCGCGTACTGCTCCTTGCGTATGTAATACAGCCCCAACCCATTGAGCGCGTCGAGCCGCGCCGACCCCTGAAACGTCGTCCCAAGCACGAACTGCAGATGGGTGGTCGCCTCCGCGAATTTGTCTTGTTTCAGAAGCGCCAGCCCGGCCCGAGCATGAGCGCGCGTACTGTCCGGGTGGTGGCGCAGCGTAGCCTGGGCGTGCGAGAGCTCGCCTTGATAATCCATGGAGCGCACCATGGTACGCAGCACCATGGTGCTCGCCAGCGCGACCGCGACGACCGCGAGCAAAATACGACCCTTCCCGCTAGCCCTGGTCGCAAAATACCGCTGGGCCAGACTCGTTGTTGCCAGCACCAGCCCAAAAAGTGGCACGTAGAGGTAATGCTCGGCGGCGGGCTCATGGTGGGGAATGATGTGGCTGACCGGCAGCATCGTCACCAGATACCAGCCGATGCCAAAGGCTTCGCGAGACCAGTGCTTGCGCGCAAAAAAGACCACGAGTGCGCCAAGCGCGGCCAGCCACAACAGGCCAGAAAACGGCGCAAATGCCAGCAAACTCGAAGGAACGTCGATGACCGGCGGTGCGTAATCACCTGCCAGCCGATACGGAAAGAACAAGAGCTCCACATAGCGCGCATGGATCGACAGCACGACACCGATGTGATTCGAGAGCGTTCCCCCAAAATAGGAGTTCGCCATCGTGCTCAACGGATTCAATACGCCGCGATAAATCGTCACGGCCCCAGCCAATAGAAGCACCGGCACAAAGAGCCACCAACAGAGCAGCAGCCGTCGAACAAATCCCTCGGAGGCCGCCTTCTCCCCCACAAATGCTCGTCTGCCACCCAGCGCCAAAAATCCCAGCAACACGGGCGCAAGTCCAACGCCCATCTCCTTTGTACCCATCGAGAGCATCGCACCCAGCGCCACCAGCAGCCCCCAGGCCCAGGCCCGCGTGCGCGTTTCATTCGTCGAACTCGGCCCGTCAATGAACGTCGCTGCCCAAAAGCTCAGGAAAAACCAGAAGCCCATCAGCACGTCGCGCCGCCCCGAGATGTAAGCGACGGAATCCGCCTGCACAGGATGCACCGCAAAGATGAAACACCCAATGCCTGCCCACCAAAAGCCAATGCCAAGGCGCAGCAGCAACAAAAAGACCAGCAAGCCACTGCCCAGATGAATGACGAGGTTGCTCAGCCGATAGCCAAACGGATCGAGCCCCCACAGGCTGTAATCGATTGCATACGAGACAAAACGAATCCCGCGATAGCCACAGGCAGGCACGTTCCCAACCAGGATATCCGGTATTGTTGCAATACCTCGTGCGCACTGGCTGTCGACGACGAGCACGAAATCATCACCAAGCCACTCCCCGCCTAGCGACGGGCTGAAGGCAATAACCGTCAGCGTCAGCAGGGCAAATGCGAGAATCGAGGCTTTAAAACGGGTCACACGTGAAAAGGCGACACCACTCTGGTCATTGAAACTCATTGACGACATATCCAGGGCTGCACGCTGCCGACTTCCCCACAGCCTGGCAATTGATCACGTAGGTATGCTGGCCAACGCTGCCACAATCCGTGCGATTACCCACATTGAACGCATGGCAGGCTTGAACGGTCACCGTTGCCGTACCGGCTGCTCCCGTCTTGTAGCTATAAGAAAAGTAGGTGGGATCGTCCAACTGCAGGTGCAGCTTGTTCAGCGCCGCCCGTTCAAATCCGTCGCCACCCGGGAAATTGGTTGGAGTGGCTTTGCCACCCCCTGCAGGCACTACATCGTGGGTGACAAACGTGAAGGACGCGCCGCCGGGGAAAGTCTTCAGATCAAATGGAACGGGCATTCCCGAACCCTCATCGCCACCCGACATGGGATGCCAGGGCTCGGCGCCGTTAAGCGGCGAGTATTTCTGATCAGACTCGAAGTACCCCTTGGCACCGTCCGCGATCACCTTGGCGATTCCCGGCGCTTCAGCCGCTTTGGAGCGTTTGTTGTATTTGATGAAGGCCGGAATGGCGATTGCCGCCAGGATTGCGATAATTGCAACGACGATCATCAACTCAACGAGCGTAAAACCGCTCTGGCGCTTGGGTAGATTGTGCAACATGGCATCCTCAGTTCCAACCCGACAAGATGCAAGGTGGGTACAATAAGAGTCTTGTAGACGACTCACTGACAGTTTGTCGATACCAGGCAGAACAAGGCTGGCGACAAATACGAAAACTCATCTCCCCGAATTTGCATGAATTGTGCCCGATATTCAACAGAGCGTTCGAGGATTTGCTCTTCTGCACCAGCTGATTGCAAACGGTGCCTGACAAAGTTTCTCATGTCGTCGGACTCCGTCTCATAATACAGGCGCAGAAGGTACTCGATCTCTTCGGGCGTTGCCTCGGCGAATTCAGACGCATTTTCTCTGTGGCCGGCACGCATGCGAGCTACTTTTCGATGAAAGCTCGTCGCCAAGAGCGTGAGATGGTCAGGCGCATCAGGCAGATCGGCGGCCATTTGCGCATAGATCGCCGCCTCCTCAAC
>JACCWM010000149.1 GCA_013697635.1 Lujinxingiaceae bacterium
CGGGCTGCCCCCTCCAAATTGGGCGGCAGCATCATACGTCAATTGTCTGGTTTGCATCGTTCTTCCTCCTGACGAGGGGGTCAATTCCTCGTGTCGTCAGGGGGTCAATTTCTCATGTCGCCTAACACACGGTACGCCACGCCCAGGCGAATAATCCCTGCCTCTAAGCGGTTTTGGCCTCGGTAATTTGCTGGCGACTCAGGTCGGCAAAACCTGACTCGCCAGTCACATAAAATCAAGTCTTGACAAGGATTTAGCCGACCCACTATCTACCATTGACCGTTCTTGTAGGGCACACGCGCCCCTCTTCACCACACGACGCCAGCTACGAGATAGACGCGCCTGGTCCACTTCGCGGGAACCTAGAGTTTATGGCAGTTCAAGATGCTCCACGACGCACCGCCGCCTTCTACGACGTCGACGGCACGCTGATCAAGACCAACGTCGTGCACGCCTACGCCTACTACGCGCTCAATTCGCCGAAGGTCTCCGACAAGCTCACCAAGACCACGGGCTTGTTGGCGAGCTTGCCGTTTTACTGGATCGCGGACAAGTTCGACCGGCGCGTGTTCAACGAGCACTTCTATAAAAACTACGCGGGCTTTAGCGAAGACCGCCTGATCGTGCTCGGCGAGGAGGTCTTTGAGAAGATCATCAAGCCCAACATCTTTCCGGGTGCGCTCTCGCTGATCAAGCGCTCGCGTGACCAGGGCCACGACCAGATCCTGGTCACGGGCGCGCTCGACGTGGTCACCAAACCGCTGGCCGAGTACTTCAAGGTCGACGACTTTGTGGCCAACTCGCTCGAGATCAAAGACGGTTTTGCTACGGGGCGTCTGAACAACCCGATGATCGCCGGCGCCAACAAGGCGCTGTGGCTTCGCCGCTATGCCGAGCAGCATGGCTACGACCTCGATGGCTCGTTTGCCTACGCCGACAGCGGCTCCGATATCCCGCTGCTCTCGGTGGTGGGACATCCCTGCGCCGTCAACCCCGACTTTCGCATGCGCACCAACGCCCGGGCCTACAACTGGCCCGTGGTCGACCTGACTTGAGCCACACGGCCGCCTCGGTGCGGCCGCTTTCTGCGATAAGCCCGTAAAGGATCGGAATGACTGATTCACCCAAGCCCTATAATCCGGTGCGCTTTCTCGACGACGACTCCGCGCCGCGCTACTTGCACTACGGCGAGGATTTTTTGACCGCGAAGTTCCCGGCCGGAACGCGCGTCGTCTACGCCAACCCGCCGATGAAGCCCATCGAGAACCGGGGCGCGGCGATTCGCTACGCGCTCAACAATCCTGAAGGCGGCGTGCCTCCGCTCTATGCTCAGCTCAAGCCGGGTATGAAGGTCTCGATTGCGATCGACGACATCAGCGTACCGCTGCCGCCGATGCGCACCCCGGACATCCGCCAGCAGGTGCTCGAGATCGTGCTGGGCATCCTCAAGGACCACGGCGTCGAGGACATCGAGCTCATCGTCGCGCTGGCCCTTCATCGACCGATGACCGCCGCCGAGGTCAAGCGCATGGTCGGCGCCGAGATCTTTGCCGAGCACTGGCCCAAGACGCTCTACAACATGGACGCCGAAGACGAAGAGAACATGGTCGTCATCGGCACCACGCGCCACGGCGAGGATGTGCAGGTCGTGCGGCGCGTAGCAGAGAGCGATCTGCTGATCTATGTGAACATCAATTTTGTGCCGATGAACGGCGGCTTCAAGTCGATCGGCACGGGCCTGTCCGGCTACAAGGGCATTCGCCACCATCACAACCCGCAGACCATCCTCAAGTCCAACTCCTACATGGATCCGGAGAAGAGCGCGCTCTACGACTCGAACACGCGCATGGGCAAGATCTTCAACGAGAAGATCAACGTTTTCCACATCGAGACCGCGCTCAATAACAAGATGTACGACGACCAGCTCAGCTTCTTGGCGCGCCCCGAGGACGACTGGACGCCGGCCGAGAACATCAAGTTCAAGACCATGCAGTGGGCGCTGCAAAAGCTGCCGCGCGCGGCCAAGCGCGCCTTCTTCCACAAGATTCCGGCCGACTACGGTCTGGTCGGCGTGTTTGCCGGCGCCACCGAAGCGGTGCACGAAAAAACCCTGCAAAAGTGCTGGCAGCAGCACGCCGTCAAGCTCGAGGGCCAGTGCGACGTGCTCGTCTACGGCATCCCCTTTGAGAGCCCGTACAACGTCAACTCGATCCTCAACCCGCTGCTCGTGCGGGTCATGGCGCTGGGCTATTTCTTCAACATGTACCGCAACAAGCCGGTCATCAAGAAGGGCGGCACGCTGATCGTCACGCACCCCTGCTACGACGACTTCGACCCGGAGCATCACCCGAGCTACATCGAGTTCTTCAATCGATGCCTGCCCGAGACGCGCGACTCAGTGGAGCTACAAGACCGCTGGGAAAAAGAGTTCGCCACCAACCCGAACTACATCCAGATGTACCGCACCGGAAACGCCTACCACGGCGTGCATCCGTTCTACATGTGGTACTGGGCCGAGAACGGCCAGGCCCACGTCGGTCGCGTGATCGTCGTTGGCGCCGAGAACGACCATGTGCCCGAGCGCCTGGGCTGGCTGCAAGCCAAGACCATGGACGACGCTCTGGAGATGGCCCGCGAGTTTCACGGGCCCAGCCCGGAGATCACGTTGATGCACCACCCCCCGTTCGTCATCGCCGACGTAGAGTGATTTTTGGCGCCGCCGAATCCATGATTTTCCGCAGGAATTGAACATGTCGACCCAGAAGAACGGCCACGATCCCCATCAGACCAACGGCCATCAGGCCAATGGCCACGCCAACGGCGCCGCCGGTGCAGCCGTGCTCGCAAGGCTCGAGCCGCTGGCCTTGGCTGAACAGGCCAGTTGGTCGGTCTCCGAGAGCTTGCGCCATCGGCGCATTCTGATCACGGGAACGACCGGCTTTTTGGCCAAGGTCGTCATGTCGATGATGCTGCGCTTTCACCCGGATATCGAGCAGATCTATCTGGTGATCCGCGGAAGCAAGCGCCAGAGTGCCCAGGATCGCTTCTTCGATGTGGTCGCCCCCTCGGGCGCGCTGGAGCCGCTTCGCGAGATTTACGGCGACGGCTATCTAGACTTTCTGCGCGAAAAGATCACGGTCTTGGGCGGCGACGTCTGCGAGCCGTTTTTGGGCATACCTGAGGACGAAGCCCGCGCGATCTCGAGCAAGCTCGACGTGTTCATTCACTCGGCCGGCCTGACAAACTTCAACCCCAACTTGAAGAATGCGCTCGAGATCAACACCCTGGCGATGCGCAACATCGTCGAGTTCATCCGCCTGGGCGGCTGCCACTGCTCGCTGCAGCACATCTCGACGACCTTTGTTGCCGGCGCCGCCAAGAAGCCCTCGCCAGAGATTTTCCCCGGCCCCAAGGTTTATCCGGCCTACGACGATCTCAAGATCGACTACGACGCTGAGCGCGAGATCGCCGATTGTCTGGCGCTCATCAACCACACCGAAGCGCTCTCGCGCGACCAGGAGCACCACAGCCGCTTCAGCGTCGAGGCCAACGAGAAGCTCAAGAAGCACAACCTCGACCCCAACGATCCCGTCGCCTTCGACAAGGCCTACGAGAAGATTCGCGACAACTGGGTGGCACGCCGCCTCTCCAAGGAAGGCCGCGAGCGCGCCGCGCACTGGGGTTGGCCCAACATCTACACGTACACCAAATCGCTTGGCGAGCGCGTGTTGGTCGCGGTCTCCGACGAGATCAACCTCTCGATCGTGCGCCCGGCGATCATCGAGAGCGCGCTCAACTTTCCCGAACCCGGCTGGAACGAGGGCATCAACACGACAGCCCCGCTGTGCTTCTTGGTCTACAAGGGCCACCGATTCGTACCCACGCGCGACGGCCTGCATCTCGACGTGATCCCCGTCGACTTTGTCGCCGGCGCCATGATCGCGATCACCGCCGCGCTGATCGAGCGCCGCCAGCACGACGTCTACCACCTGGGCTCGAGCGACAAGAACCCGGTCACCGTCGCTCGCCTCGTCGAGATGACCAGCCTGGCGACACGAAAGCTGATCGACCGCGACGTGAAGATGCCCGGTTGGAAGAAGATCGTGCTCAAGTCGCTCGACGGCCGCGGCGTGGAGAAGGCCACCTTCGACCGGCGCTCGGCGCCGGCGTTTACCCGCGCGCTCACCGGGCTCTCGGGCTTGATCGACCGCATGCCGACGCGCTCGATGGGCGGCGTTGGCAAAGCCCTCGACGTGGTCAAGAAGAACGCCCAGGCCGCCGAGTCGATGACCACGGCGATCTCGAAGATCTTCGATCTCTTCATGCCGTTTACCCACGACAACAAGCTCACCTTTTTGGCGCGCAACATCGGCGAGCTGGCGAGCGGGCTCAACGCCGCCGAGCGCGAGCGCTACGGCTCGCCGATTGAAACGCTGAACTGGCGCACGTACTGGCTCGATGTCCACGTGCCCGGCCTCGCCAGGCTGGCCTACCCGGAGCTCGAAGCCAAGTTTCGCGAGAACAACAAGGAAGTCTACACCTACGACGACCTGCTCGAGCTCTTTGACGCCAGCGCCTACAACTTCGAGCGCCGCGTCGCCATGCAGCACCATCACGGCGGAATCACCGAGCGCTACACCTACGGCGAGCTCAAAGAGCGCGCCGATCGCGCCGCGCTGTTCTTGCAAGGCATCGGCGTTGGCACGGGTCGCCCCGTGCTGCTCGTCGCCGAGAATCGCCCGCAATGGGGCATGGCCTACTTTGGCATCCTCAAGACGGGCGGCATCGGCGTGCCTGTCGACTCGTCCTCGAACACGGCGCAGATCGTCAACGTCGCCGAGTCCTGTCGGGCTCAGGCGATCGTGGTCAGCGAGACGGTCTTTGAGCGCCTCGGCCGCGAGCTCGAAGACACCTTAGCCGCGCACGCCCTGCCCGTTCGCGTGGTCACCTTTGCCCAGCTCTTTACGCTGGCACTGAGCGCCGAGCCGGCCGCCGGAAATGCCTTTGCAGCCTCCGACGACGCGATCTCCACCGCGCTCGTCGCAGCCTCGAGCGCCGGCAATCCGCTGGCCAGCCTGATCTACACCTCCGGCACCACGGGCAACCCCAAAGGGGTCATGCTCACGCACAAGAACTTCACCAACCTGCTCTCGAGCCTCAACCAGACCTTTCGCATCAGCGAGCGCGACGGCTTCTTGAGCGTGTTGCCCCTGCACCATACCTTCGAGTTCGCCTGCGGCTTTTTGATGCCGCTGTCGCGTGGCTCGACCATCACCTACATGGAAGAGATCAGCGGCGACGAGCTCAGCTCCGCGCTAAGCTCGACGCGCGTCACCGCGCTGATCGGCGTGCCTGCCCTGTGGCAGCTGCTCTACCGTCGCATCGACCAGAAGATCGACGACTCGCCGGCGCCGGTTCGCATCGCCTTCAACAACATGCTCGAGCTTAACAAGGCGCTGCGTGAGCGCTTTGGCATCAACCTGGGCTCGATGCTCTTTGGTGCGGTGCACCAGGGCTTTGGCGGGCGCATCAAGTACTTGATCTCGGGCGGCGCAGCGCTGCCCGAATCCGTGCTCAAGGCCTTTTACGGCATGGGCTTTGACCTCTACGAGGGCTACGGCCTCACCGAGGCCGCGCCGGTGCTCACGGTCAACAGCCCGGGCAAGGGTTTTTTCCCCGGAAGCGTGGGCAAGGCTTTGCCGGGCATCGAGATCGACATCAGCCAGCCCAACGCCGAGGGCGTTGGCGAGGTCATCGCCCGCGGGCCCAACGTCATGCTCGGCTATCTGGGCCGCGACGAAGAGACCGAGAAGACCATCAAGGATGGCTGGCTCTACACAGGCGATCTCGGCCGCGTCGACGCCAAGGGCCGCCTGACGATCGTGGGCCGCGAAAAAGAGATCATCGTCACCTCCGGCGGCAAGAACGTCTATCCCGACGAGCTCGAAGAGCTCTACGGCAAGTGCCCGGGCGTGCTCGAATTCTCGGTCGTCGGCCTGCCCGACGGCCAGGGCAGCGAGCGCGTCGCCTGTCTGATCCGCCCCGATCTCGACGACCAATCCGACGCGCGCCAGATCGCCGAGGCGCGCGCCTCGATCCGCGAGTGGATTCGCGTCGAGGGCGCCCGCGTTCAGCCCCACAACCGCCTCCAGGTGCTGCGCTTTTGGGACGAGGAGTTTCCACGCACGGCTACGCGCAAGGTTAAGCGTCGCGATGTCGTCGCCATCCTCGAGCGCCTCATGGCCGCCGAGGAGCAAACCTCGCTGTCCACCGACGTCGACGACACGACCTGGACCTGGCTCGACAAGGCGCTGGGCAAGCTGTCCGATTTCGACCCGGCCCGCATCCACAATGCAACGCATGTGCTCGACGACCTGGGCTTTGACAGCCTGATGTTCGTTGAGCTCGCCAGCATCCTGGAAGCGCGCGGCTACCATGTCGTGCCCGAGCGCCTCGCTCAGGTGCAGACCGTCGGCGAGCTGCAAGCGATCCTCTCGGGCAAGGCCTCGGCCTCGACCGCGCTTGTGCTGGTCGGCGAGCGATCGCCTTCGGCGGTCGACGAGATGGCGATCAACGCCTCGTTTGCCCGCATGACCAAGCAGGCGCTCTACCTGGGCCAGATGCGCGCCTACGGGCGATTCTTCGACGTCGAGGTCTTCGGGCGCTCGAACATCCCGCACCACGATCCCAACCTGATCGTGATCGCAAACCACACCAGCCACCTCGACATGGGGTTGATCAAGTTTGCGCTTGGCGACTTTGGCACCGACATCCGCGCTCTGGCTGCCGCCGATTACTTCTTCAGCAACAAGGCACGCAAGACCTTCTTCAAGAACTTCACCAACCTGCTGCCCGTAGAACGCTCCGGCTCGCTCGAGCGCTCGCTTGGAAACGCCACCGAAGCGCTTCGCGGCGGCGAGATGTTGCTCATGTTCCCCGAAGGCACCCGCTCGACCGACGGCAAGATCAAGCCCTTTCGCCGCGGCCTGGGCTATCTGGTCGACGCGCAGGTCGTCGATATTTTGCCGATCTATATCGAAGGCACCTACCGCGCGCTGCCCAAGGGCCGCAAGTTTCCCTCGGTCACCTCGCGCCGCCTCAAGGTCTATATCGGCAAGGCGCTGAGCGCCCACGCGCTGCGAAAAGAGGCCAAGGACATGAGCCCCACCGAGCGCTTCGAGCACATCAGCAAGCGCGCCCAGGAAGCCGTCGAGGCGCTGCGCGATGCGCGCGGCGGCTCCAACGCCAACAAGGTCGAGCTCGCCCTCGAGCCGCTCTTTACGTCGCTTCCGGCCAAGTTCGAGCGCAATCAAGTCAACAGCCCGGTGAGCTTTTATTTCAGCCTCGGAAACTACGACCACCACAAGTGGACCGTCTCGGTCAACGCCGACAAGTGCGCCATCCACCAGGGTAAGCCCAACAACGGCCAGGCCGACTGCGTGATCAAGACCAGCCCCGAGATTTTCCGCAAGATCGTCGAAGAGAGCTACGTTCCCTCGCTCGACGAGTTCATGAACGGCGCGATCAAGACCAACGACCCTGACCTGCTGCTGCGCTTTCAAGCCGTCTTTCGGCTCTGAATCGAGAGACTCCTATGACCACACTCGTCACCGGCGCCACTGGCTTTTTGGGCCGCCATCTCGTCGACCAGCTCCTCGCGCGTGGCGAGCACGTACGTGCCCTGACGCGCTCCTTTGACCTCGAACTAGCCGATCTCGGTGTCGAGATCGTCGAAGGAGACTTCACCGATCCCGAGGCGCTCGAGCGCGCCGTCGACGGCGTCAGCCACGTCTACCATCTGGCCGGCAAGGTCGAACGCGACCCCAGCCATGCCCACCGCATGTACTCGCTTCATGTCGATGGTACTCGCCATCTGCTCGCGGCGCTTCGCACCCAAAAGCTCGAGAAGATCGTCGTCGCCTCGACCAGCGGCACCGTCGGCGTTGGCACCAGCCCCAACTTCATGGCAACCGACGACTCGCCGACCGTCGAACTGCTCGTCAAGAGCTGGCCCTATTACCTCTCGAAGATCTATGCCGAGCGCGTCTGCCAGGACGCGATCGACGATCACGCCATGCCGATCGTCATGATGCGCCCCACCCTGCTGCTCGGACCCGGCGACCGGCGCGAAAGCTCGACCGGCGACGTCGTGCTCTTCATGCAAAAGAAGATCCCAAGCTCGATGTCCGGTGGCATCTCCTTTGTCGACGCCCGCGACACAGCCCAGGCCTTCATCCTGGCCATGGACAAGGCCCCGGTGGGCGCAAAGTACCTGCTCGGCGCCTGCAACCTCACGCTGGCCGACTTCTTCAAGCGTCTTGAGGAGCTCAGCGGCGTCAAAGCCCCGTGGCTTCCGATCCCCGATCGCGCCGCGCTCTTTGGCACCAAGCTGCTCGATGCCGCCTTTCGCTCGGTAGGAAAGCGACCCGATCTCGACCCGGTCAGCGTCGATATGGCCCGCCATTTCTGGTATATCGACTCCACGCGCGCCCAGGACGAGCTCGGCTGGACTCCCCGAAACGCCAACGAGACCCTGCGCGACACGGTGCGGTGGATCGAGCGTCACCACCCCGAGTTTGCTCCGCGCAACGTGCGCAAGCTGCCTCCGGCGGGCTTCGTGCCCCAGGAGACGCTCGACTACGCGGCCAAGAATCGCGCGGAGTAACAGGGCTTGTCTGCTTTGCCCCACCCAAAATCGCGTTCTAAGATTACGAGAACCGCGCGATCGCGATGCCCAGGTTGTCGCCGCCGCCGCCACGATTGGCCAACAAGATGAGCTCGAGGCAGGCCAGCGACGGGTCCGCCTCGGCCAGCATCACCGCGAGGATATTGTCCTCGGCTGCCAACGAGTTTGCGCCGCCAAAATCGGTGAGGCCGTCGGTCGTCCAAAGCACGGTATCGCCGCGGGCCACCGTGAAACGAAAGAAGTCCGCCTGAGGCGGTACGGCGTGCAGGCGGCCCTGCTGAACGAGGAAGGTGCCAAGGCAGCGCGCGAGCGCGTCGCCGTGCGGCATGGCCAGGGCACTGTCGGCCGAGACGCCCTCGAGGATGCTGAGCGTCCACAAGTTGTGGTCGATCGTTATCTGCTCGAGACCCGCGCCGCGTTGTAAATACGTGCGGCTGTCTCCAAGGCTTGCCAGAGTGATGACACCGTGGCGCACGATGGCGATGAGCGCCGTTGAGCCCATGACCTCGTGCGGACTACCCTGAAAGGGCGTGAACTTGGAATTGACGTAGTCGACGATGCGCTGGTTCGCCTTGTTGAGGATGCTCTGGATCAGGGCGACGTCGTCCATCGGCTCATCCATCAGATACGATGGCAGCATGTCCTCCCACGCCAGCACGGCCTCCTCGGCCAGCGCTTTGCTGGCAAGATCACCGGAGCCAAAGCTCGCTGTCGAGACCCCGTCGGCGACGACAATCAGGCCAAAACGCGTGTCGTCGGCCATGGCCGAGAACACGTGATCCTGATTGGTCGGATTACGCCGCTTCTTGGCAATGCCAATATGGGTATCGGAGGCAAGTTTCATCCCCGGTGCGGCACTGGGCGAGAGGTTCGAGCGCAGCTCGACGACGTCACAGGCCTCGTCAAAGGCTCTGCGAAACTCCTGGACGTTGGGATAGCGGTCCTGCGGATGCGGACGAGTCGCACGCGCGATCACCGGCTGCAGTCCCGGTGGAAAGGCCGGCCGAAAGCAGCGCGCCGGAATCGCCGGCGAGTGACGCGTGTAGACCGATGCCGGAGGAATCTCGCCTGCCACCAAATAATACAGCAGCATGCCCAGCGAGAAGATATCGGCCAATTCGCCGACCGGCGCGCGTGATCGGCCCATCATCTCCGGCGCAGAAAAACCCATGACCACCGAGCTGATCTCGATATCAGTGCCGATTGAAAAGAAGTCCATGACGCCGTCGAACAGCCCGGCAAGCGAGGGGGACAACTCCGGCGAGCTGTGCGAGACCTCACTGATCTCGGCCGACGAGCCCGTGCTGAGATCCGCCTCAAATATACTCGCCTCGGAGAGATCACGCTCGACGCTGGCAGACACGCCCGCATGGTCTCGGCTCGTCAGCGTCAGCGGTGGAACATCGACGAGAGTCGCGCCCCGATCACTGAATGGGTTGGCGGCCGCCGACGCATCCTCGACCGCGTCAACCGCTGACTCAGAGAACGTCTCTTCGACCAGGCCACGTGGCTCGGAGCCACTTGACTCGGCCGGCGGTGCGGTCAAATAGTCGTCGAACGCCTGCTGCAAAAAGATCCGTGGAAAGCCGTCGTCGGAGTTTCGATCGAGGATGCGTACATTCCATGGGGCGAGACGCAAATGCAAGTGATCGGTCTCGTGCAGCCGTGACATCAGGTCGAGCACGGCCGAGAAGATGTCGCGTACCTGCGGGAAGAGCAGCTGGCCCTGAGAGATGTCGACGATCTCCTCGATCGTCATCCCGGCATTGTCCACAAACACGCTGACATCGTGCTCGCCGTGTTGGCCGCGAGCCAGGGGTTGGCGCACGAGCGCTTGAACCGAGGCGCTCAGCGCGCTGGTTGACGCACGGTTGGCGTTGCTGCTCTCTTCGATCAGATAGGTTTGTTTTTTGAGTGCCTCGATCAACACCTGGGCAACGGATGCGTCGAGACCCGAACCCGTGGCGCTGACCTCAACGGCAGTGGCGACAAAGACGCGCCGGGTCGCGTAGTGCTCGAGCAACTCGTCCATCTTGAAGCTGACGAGCAACCCCTCAGGCGCGCCCTCCAACTTCAAGGCGGTGGCATCGATTGCGGCACCAAAGCCACTTCCAGGAGTCAGCCACAAGCTCTTGGCTGGTGAATCAGTAGCCACAGCCCTTGAAGCACCACAATAGTCACACCATTGCGTGTCCGAGCCATGCTCACCACACTCCGGACAACGCGTCTCCGTTACGGGCATACCATCTTTCCTGGGTCGAACAGTTAGCGCGCACGAGGTCGGCCCGGGCACACCCGTAGGCGCTCTGGCGCAAGGCCACCGCCGTAGCCGGTTTTGCGATTCTTGCGAAGCCTCAATATAGACTTTGGCTCGTGCACAAGCCGCTTTCTTTCATATCTTCGATGATTTCGGGAGCGTGGCCAGCGAGCGAGGCCGGATACAGGGTATCCACATCAAAGATCGTCGCCTGGCCGTTCTGCCAGTGAATGCGCGCTACGTCCCAGAACTGGCCGCCCGCCGACATGCGCATGTGCAGTCGCTCGTAGACGAGTTGTGTGTTGATGTAGACGCGCACGGTCGCATAGGCGGTGCCGAACTGCTCGCGAAAGTAATGCACGCCGATGGCGTACCACTGACATTCTTCCGGGTTGTCCAGGGTGATGTTCTCCGGGCCGGCGCCCGAGGTGACGTCGATATCCAAGCTCGGCGACTCCGGGCTCCAGATCGCGCCCTTGCCCGGGTTGGCGTTGTTGTAGAAAACGTCGTAAGGAACCAGAAACCACCTGCCAGGACCCATCTTGGTCAAGTGCAAGTCGAGGTCGCTGCCGGTGTTGTCGCTCTCGTCAGGATCGGAGGGGTTGGTCCAGGTCAGCTCGATGTGCACCTTCTGGTTGGGAATGGCCTGAATGGTCACCACCGCTTGCTCGCAAGAGCGAAAGCCCTCGTTGTCGACCACGTTGAGACCGATCTTGTAGGTACCGGCTGTAAAGAGGCGGAACTCACGACGGTTCGTATCGGTGCTGTTTCCAACCGGACCCAGGGTCACGATCGTGCCCGAGGGCTTCTCCAGCACTTCCCAATCGTAGGAGACCACGGAGCCGTCCGGGTCGCTGCTCTGGCGCCCGTCGAGGACGATGTACTGAAGCGGAACCGCGCTCAGCTCGGTGCGCGCGGTCGAGGAGACGCCCTTGATCGTGCCGGTGGCGACGGCTATCGGGCAGACGCCATCGGAGCCGCGTGCCACAAGGTCAAGCTCAAGCTCGGGCTGGACCGGGTCGTTGCTCGAGATCACGACCTTGCCGCGCTCGGTGGCCGGCTGCTCGGGCGTAAACTGAATCGCGAAGGTCGTATTGGCGCTGGGAGCGAGAATAATTGGATTGTCGATCCGACCGTCGCCGTTGGCATCCCAGCTACCCAGATTCAACTCGAAGAAGGCCGTACCTTCGGTGACGGCGATGCTGCTGATGTTGAGCGGCTGCGTGCCACAATTGCTCACCGTGACGATGTCGGTCGCGTTGCCACCAATTGGAACCTGGCCCAGGTTGCGCGTGCGACCATCGACAAGGATGCAAGGCGCATCGGCGTTGGCCTGAACGACGACCTTGCGAAGGCCACGCGTTGGATCGTTGGGGTTAACGTCGCGCACGTCATTGGAGACGATCAGGACCTCGCCAGTGTCAGCGTTGGCGCCGGCCGGAGCATAGACGACGTTGATATCGAGCACGTAATCTTGCGGGCTGGTAGCCTCGAGCGCGGCGTCGTAGACCTTCAACGACAACGGATAGGTGCGGTTGGGAAGCTCGATGCGGAAGTCGCCGCCACCGGTGTAGACGGGCGCTTCATGCAAAATCAGGGGCGCCGAACCGACGTTGATGATTTGCAGGGTTTGCTCGGCGCGGCCTCCAGGAAGCATGCGCGCAAAGCGCACGCTCGCCGGGCGAACATCGAGCTGCGGGCGACTGGCCAGCGTATCGACATTGACGAAGAGCGGATTGGTCGCACTGTATCGAGGATCGTTACCCAGAATGCGGATTCGGCCCTTGTTGACGCTTTGCGTCGTGGGCGAGTACTCGACCTGGAAGATGAAGTCACCGCCCGCTGGCACGCGAACAGGCAGTGGTCCAACGCCGAGCAACTTCAAGTCGCCGATCGCGCCGCCATCATTGGACTCGAGGGCGAGTGTCTGAATGACGAGCTCGTTTTGGGAGAGATTCAAGACCGTCACGTCTTCGGTCGCCGATTCACCCAGATTGACCTGAGAGAACGCCACGCTCAGCGGCGAGACCTGAATGACCGCGGTCTCCACCTTACCGACGTCACCTGGGCCGCAGGCGGCCCCGAGCAATAGAAAACTGAAAAGAATCGAAAGACGAACAAGCATCACTCTTGGCATGGACATACTCAAATCTGGACATTCTGTGTCAGAGGGCGACGAATGGCTGCCCGTAAAGGGACTGGCACGGACAACTAGCTGTAGTGAAATGTGCCTTTGCTGTCAACCAAGGCCATCAATCTACCACCCTGATTGGCTCCTCGCCTTGCCCTCTGACACCGGCCATACCACGGATTGCCCAGGCTCAGCCCTGTTCTGCCTGCGCAACAGCCTTGGCCAACACCGCCAGCAGCACGAGCGCGCGGCGTCGGTGGGCGTTGTTCTCGTCATCGAGAACAGCGACCACCCGCTCGAGCATCTGTTGCCCGTCGGCGACGCGCCCGCAGCGCAGATAGGCCTCCCCGAGCTTGGCCATGATGCAGGGATCGTCCGCGCTCAAGGCATGTGCCGACTCCATATGGCCCAGCGCCTGCGCATCCTGATTGGCGCGAAGCGCAAGGTCGCCCATCAGCAAATGAGGAAAGTAGCGTTGGGGATCGAGGGCCATCACCCCTCGCGCCAACGTCGCCGCCTGCTCATCGTGGCCCTGGCTGTAGAACTCGTAGGCGCGATGCTCGACCTCGTCGAGATACTCGGCCACGACGCCCAGAATCTCTCCGAGCGGCTCGCCGCCCGCAAAGCGCCGCCCGATCTCGGCCGCCGCCGCTGCTTCGTCCTCGCTCAACGGCTCATGTGGTGTAGTTTCCATCCGTCGTGCTCCTTTCGCTGTATGGAGATGTCTTTGCGATCCATCAAACGCGCATGTTGCCAATAATGGCCTTGGACGTGTCGTGCGCGGCCTGCGAGAGCGTGCTCATCATCGTCATCATCTGATTGACCGACTGCATGTGATTTTGCAGCTTCATCTGGATTTGACCGCGCTCCTCCATCGTCATCTTGCCCATGTCCTTCCAGAAGGCATCGGGGTTGTTGGCCATCGCCACGCTCATCTTGCCCGGGTCCATGCTCTGATATTTGGTGAACGCTTTTGTCTCCGAGCCCGACGTCGACTTGGTCTTTTTCTCCACAGGAGCCTTCGCCTTGGGTGGATCGACGTTAACTTTTGGCGCGCCTCCCAGGAGACCTGCAAAAAAGTTTTTGCCCGCATTGAGCAGTACGTCGAGCACGATCACCTTGAGATCGGGCTTGGCCCCGGCCTGTGGCCCCGGATCATTGTTTGGCTGAATTTGCGGCGTCGATCCCGCATTGTTGTTGATCGTATTGCTCATGGTCTTTGTCCTCACGGGTTGGTTTCATCGTGGGCGTTCACACTGCGCTAGTTCTGTTTTCGTAAGTTGGTGGCACTTTGTTGCGTAGTATTTTCTCCTTTTCACCCGCGCACCCTCGACACCATTGTTTTACAAGGACTTAAGCCCGACCTTTGCACGTTTGGCCGATCGCGTTGGCGCTGCGAACGCCATTTGCCAACCCCCAGACCGATCGCTATAGGTGGATGCTCGCCCTCGCCCAACGCTCCACGAGAGGACTCACACGGTGAAACGCTACACGCTCAAGCCTGTCGAAACCCACGCCCGAAAGCTCGACTACGAGGCCGTGCTCAACGCGCAGCAGCTGGCCGTGGTCACCGCCGGTGCCGGGCCCTTGTTGGTGATCGCGGGCGCCGGGTCAGGCAAGACCCACACGCTCACCTACCGTATGGCCTATCTGGTCGAGCGCGGCGTTGCGCCCGATCGCATCATGCTGCTCACGTTCACCAATCGGGCTGCTCGGGCCATGACGACGCGCGCGGCGAGCCTCATCGGCGCCGACGCCGCGCGTATGTGGGGCGGCACATTTCATAGCGTCGCCAACCGGATTCTTCGCCGCGAGGCCAAGGTGCTGGGCTACCCCGACGACTACACGATCATTGACCAGGAGGACGCTCAAACGCTGATGAAGGCTTGTCTGACCGAGGCAAACGTCGGCCACCTCGAGCGGCGCTTTCCTACCGAGAAGGTGCTGCTTCGTATCCTGAGCTTTTGCATCAACTCGCAACAAAAGGTCGAACAGGTCGTCCAGGAAAAGTACCCCTACTTTTTGAACCTCGCCGGCCAGCTTCGTAGCATCTTCAGGCTCTATCAGACGCGAAAGCTCGAGATGGGCCTGATGGACTTTGACGATCTGTTGCTCAACTGGAAGAAACTCCTGAGCGAACATGAGGATCTGCGCGCCAAGTACGCCGCGCAGTTCGAGCACGTGCTCGTCGACGAGTACCAGGATACCAATCACATCCAGGGCGAGATCGTCGACCTCATGGCCAGCGTGCACGGCAACGTCATGGTCGTCGGCGACGATTGCCAGAGCATCTACGCCTTTCGCGGCGCCGACTATCGCAACATCCTCGAGTTTCCCAAGCGCTTTGACGACTGCAAGCAGTTCAAGCTCGAGACCAACTACCGCTCGACGCCCGAGATCCTCGAGCTGGCCAACCGCTCGATCGCGCACAACACGCGCCAGTTCCAAAAGACCTTGCGCGCCGAGCGCCGAAGCGGCGCGCTGCCGGTTCACGTGCGCCTCAAGGACGCCAATCAGCAAGCGCGCTTTGTTTGCCAGCGCATCCTCGAGCTGATCGACGAAGGCATGGCGCTGCCCGAGATCGCCGTCTTGTACCGCTCGCACCACCACTCGCTCGAGCTGCAAGTCGAGATGACCCGCGCCCAGATCCCATTTGTCGTGCGCTCGGGCCTGCGCTTTTTTGAGCAGGCGCACATCAAGGACGTGCTGGCCTACCTGCGCTTTGTCTACAACCCCAAAGACGAGCTCGCCTTCATGCGCCTGGCCCGGCAGTGGTATGGCATCGGCCAAAAGCGCGCCCAGGACATCTGGATGTTTGCGAGCAGCCAGACCGACGCGCTCGAAGCCGTCTCCGACCAGCGCCTCATCGACACGCTCGGCGGCCAGGCTGCAAGCTCCTGGACGCAGGCCGCCGGCCTGCTCACCACGCTTCGCGGCCAGCGCCTGAGCGAGAGCCCGGCAGAGATGATCGCGGCCATCCTCGAGAGCGAGTACAAAGAGTTCGTGCAAAGCAGCTATGAAAACGCCGAAAACCGCATGAGCGATCTCGAGCAGCTCGCCAGCTACGCCGACCAGTTCAAGACGCTCGACGAGTTTTTAGGCGAGGTCAGCCTGCTCGCCACGATCTCCGGCCAGGAGATCGGCGTGGGCGAGGCCAAGCCCGACGAGTTCGTCTGCCTCTCGTCGGTCCACCAGGCCAAGGGCCTCGAGTGGGGCGCAACCTTTGTGCTCTGGCTCTCCGACGGCGAGTTTCCGCACGCCAGCGCCGCCCAGGACATCGCCCAGCTCGAAGAGGAGCGCCGCCTGTTCTATGTGGCCGCCACCCGCGCCAAAAATGAGCTGTATTTGTGCCACCCCTTCACGCGCACCGGGCGCGACCGATTTACCACGGTGCTTCGCGAATCGAAGTTCGTCGAGGAGTTGAAGCGAGGCGGCCAGAAACAGCCCTTTGAAGACTGGGCGATCGACGCTTAAACCTGGCCAAAGAGCACGTCGCTCATGGCAAACCAGCCGCTTTCCTTATCCACCATCCAGCCGGCCGCGCGCAGCGCCCCACGCGCGAAGATCCCGCGGTCGGTGGCCCGATGCGTCAGCTCCAATCGCTCGCCGTCGGCGCACAAGAACACCGTGTGCTCACCGACCACGTCGCCGCCGCGCAGCACCTGAAAGCCGATCTCGGAGTTTGTTCGTGCGCCGACCTGACCGTGGCGATCCCAGCGCGCAACGTCGTCCAAAACGACGTCGCGCCCACGCGCGGCGGCGTGGCCAAGCAGCAAGGCCGTGCCGCTTGGCGCGTCGACCTTTCGCCGGTGGTGAGCCTCGAAAACCTCAATGTCAAACTCCTCGCCGACCGCCCTGCTCGCCAGCTCGACGAGCCGCTCGAGCACGTTGACGCCCACAGAAAAGTTGGCCGCGTGCAAGATCGCCGTCTCTTGGCTCAGCGCGCGAAGCTCGTCTTGCTGCTGCACGGAAAGCCCGGTCGTGCCGCTGACAAAAGGTTTGGCATGCTCGGCTGCCACGCGCGCGGCCGCAAGACAACTCTCGGGGCTGGAAAAGTCGATCACCACGGCGCAGTCCGCGATCGCCACCTCCAGATTGGAGGTCGCCAGCGGGCCGCCCACATGCAGCGCCCGGCCCTGCTCTTCGCTGCCGGACATGACCACGGCCGCGCCGATCTCGAGATTGGAGAAGCGCGACAGATTGTCGAGGATCGCGCGGCCCATGCGACCGCTCGCACCGATCAGCGCGATCTGCGTTGGTGACTCAAGAGCCATGAGCATTCAACCTTTGAGCAAGCCATAAGCCGCAAGCACCTGGGCCAACGAGGCGCGCGAGGCGTCATCGGGCGCGTAGAGTGGGCCGCGAAGCTCGGGTCCACACCAGCCAAGCAACGCGGCTGCGGTCTTGACCGGCACGGGGTTGGAATCGGAGAACAGCGCGCGTGCCAGCGGCTGAATCTTCATGTGCAACGCGCGCGCCGAGTCGTAGTCGCCGCCGTTGGCGAGATGGCACATCTGGCTCATGCTGGTCGGATCGAGGTTGGAGACCACCGAGATGCAGCCTCGGCCACCGACCGACAACAGCGGCAAGGTCGTAAAATCGTCGCCCGAGAGCAGCGTTATCGCCTCGCCGGCGAGCTCCACGATCCGCGTCGCGAGCACCATGTCGGCCGTTGCCTCCTTGATCGCGATGATCCCGCCGTGGGCGGCGAGCCGGGCCACGGTCTGGGCGGTCAACGAGACAGCCGTGCGACCCGGGACGTTGTAGACGACGACGGGCAGGCCGCCTTCATCGGCGATCTGCGCAAAATGGCGGTACAAGCCCTCCTGGTTGGGCTTGTTGTAATAGGGCGTCACCACGAGAGCGGCATCGACGCCGCGGATCTCGGCCGCTTTGCGTGTAAAGGCCACCGTGACGCGCGTATCGTTGGAGCCCGTGCCCGCGACTACAGGCACACGTCCACGGCCCGCTTCGACCACCGTCGAGATCACCGCCAGGCGCTCGTCTTCGGTCATCGTCGCCGACTCACCGGTCGTGCCACAGGGCACGAGCCCGTCGATGCCACCGGCGATCTGACGATCCACCAGAGCCGCAAGCGACGGGTGGTCGATGCCGCCGTCGGCAAATGGCGTGATCAACGCCGTCAAAGCTCCTTCCAGTACAAGTGATGGTCTGGCCATGTTCATTTTCCTCGGTTGCCGGGTCAAAATAGGGGGTTGCTCACGCGCTGTAGACCATACGTGCGAAGCCAGAAAGTGCAACTAGATCCGGGCCAATCACCGCCCCTTCCACTGCGGCTCGCGCTTGGACAAGAAGGCCATGATCCCCTCGCCGGCGTCTTCGGCCAGGGTGTTGATCGTGAGCTCGTTTTGAAGCGTCTTGAGCGCCTGCTCGAAGCCCATGTCCTCGGTCTTGTAGAAGGCCTCGCGGCCCAGGCGCAGGATCGCCGGCGAGTGTGCGCCGATGCGCTCAGCAAGCGCGAGCACGCGCGCGTCGAGCTCAGCGGCCGGAACCGCATAATTGATCGCGCCGATGGCCAGCGCCTCGCTCGCACCGATTCGCTCGCCGGTGAGCATCAGCTCCATGGCTTTTTTGCGCCCGAGGTTGCGCTGAATGACCGCCATGATCATCATGGGGAACAGGCCCACCTTGATCTCGGGCGTGCCAAAGAGCGCGTCCTCGGAGGCGACCACCAGATCGCAGGCCAGCATCAAACCAAACCCGCCGCCCAGCGCCAGACCGTTGACCCGCGCGATGATCGGGCGCGTCGAGCGCGTCGCGGCGAGCAACAAATCGGCAAAGCGCGCGCGCGCATGATGCATGCCGAGCAAGCCGGCCTCGCCCTGCTGATCGCCCAGATCGCCGCCGGCACAAAAAGCCTTGTCGCCGGCGCCCGTGAGCACGATGACGCCGACCTCGTCGTCGGCGCTCAACGTCGTAAACGCCTCGATCAACGCCTCGATCACCGCGCTCGAGAGCGCGTTGCGACGATCCGGGCGATTGATCGTGACGGTGGCAACGCGGTTGGCTTTCTCGATCAACAGCTCGGCGCTCATGTGTGGCCTCGTTTGCGGGTGACGGTTTTGCGGCGACGTGGTGCAACACCCTGTCTACTCATTCGGCCTCGGGGCGTCAACGACGGCCCCCAGCGAGGGCGGTTGAATCCGTGGCGATTTCGGACTACAAGGTTGCCACGAGCTGTTGAGTTTGTTGGTGGTTCGCCCACCTGAGCCAGGCGATTTTGGAGAAGTAGACATGCCGAATACAACGCAAGCTGAGCCGCAGTGGTACCGCCTCGAGTTGCTCACCAACAGCGCCGAGCCTGCCGCCGCCCTGCTCTGGAGCGGTGGCGCTCAGGGCGTCGAAATCCAGGATCTGGAGACCTTCATGGAGGGCGGCACGATGGCCCCCGTGCCTGACGGCAAGACACGCCTGATCGCCTTCTTTGAGCACAACGAGGACAGCGTACCGGCCGACGACACACGCGCGCTCGAGACGCTGGCGACGGCCGGCGTCGAGCCCGAGCTGGTCTCGTATGCCGCATTTACCGATCGGAGCTGGGAGACGGCATGGATGGATTTCTTCAAGCCGCTTGCCCTGTCGCGACGCGTCATCGTCGGGCCGCCCTGGGAGAGCTTCGAGGCACCTGTGGGCGGC
The DNA here is from genome assembly GCA_013697635.1 of Lujinxingiaceae bacterium. GTDB lineage: Bacteria > Myxococcota_A > Bradymonadia > Bradymonadales > Bradymonadaceae > JACCWM01. Next base: position 19,732 of record JACCWM010000149.1, read on the forward strand.
CAGCGCCTGGTGATCGAGCCCGGCATGGCCTTTGGCACCGGCACCCACGAGACCACCCAGCTCTGCGCCCAGATCCTCGATGACCTGCTCGACGGTGACCAGGAGCTCAGCGTGATCGATGTGGGCTGCGGCTCCGCGATCCTGGCGATGGCCGCAGCGCGCCTGGGAGCGCATCCCGTGGTCGGCGTCGACAACGATCCCACCGCCGTCGAAGTGGCCCTGGCCAACCTTGTCGTCAACGATCTCCAAGATCGCATCGTGCTCTCGACGACGCCTATCGAAGAGGTCGAGGGCGTCTTTGACATCGTCGTCGCCAATATCTTACCGCACGTTTTGCTCGAGCTGCGCGAGGCCTTGATTGCCCACGTCGCGCCCGAAGCTGGCACCTTAATCCTGAGCGGTATCACCGAGGATAAAGCCGACGAAGTCATCGCCGGCTTCGTGCAACCGGGCTGGCGCCTTGTCCAAAGGCGCCAGGCCGCCGAGTGGGTCGCCCTTGAAGTCGAGCGGACCGACGCCCGATGAGACGCGTTCCCATCGACAGCGCCGCCCTGCCCCAACCTGGCGCCGCGAGCGGCACCTTTAGCTTGCCCGAGCAGGCCGTCCACTACCTGGCAACCGTTTTGCGCCTGGCGCCCGGCGAGCACGTCGAGCTGTTCGACGGCGCCGGGCGCAGCATCGAGGTCGCCCTTCGCAGCGTAACTTCGACCGAAGTTCTTGTGGAGATCATCGCCGATCGCAGCGATGAGCAGCTTGGCGAGAGCGCGCTTCAAATCACCTTGTATCAGGCAATGCCCAAAGGCGAGCGCTGGGACTGGGTGCTCGAAAAGGCCACCGAGCTTGGCGTCAGCCGTATCGTTCCGTTGCAAACCGCGCGCACCGTCGTCAGCGTGCCCGCCGCCAAGCTCGCTTCGCGTATCGAGCGTTGGCAAAAGATCGCCGCCGGCGCAGCCCGCCAATCCAAGCGCACTCTGGTCCCGCGCATCGAGGCGCCCGCAAGCGTTGCAAGTGCGCTGGCAAAGGCCGACGAAGACTTTGGGCTCGTCGCGCACACGCGCACTGGCTGCCCAACACTTACGCAAGCCGTTGTAAACAAAGAATATTCTTGCAGCGCATCGTTCGGCATCTGGATCGGCCCCGAGGGCGGCTTCGAGGACAGCGAGCTCGCCATTTTGCTCGAGCACGGCGTCAAAGAGTGCAGCCTGGGACCACGCATACTGCGAAGCGAGACGGCCGGCATCGTCGCTGTCGCGCTCATCCAGGCCGCCCGTGGGGATATGGCATGAGCGCGCCTCGAGCAGGCGCACAACTTCGCCCGGCGGGCATCTTTCGGCGATTGGCTGCGCTGGGCATTGACTCAATCGCTCCGATGTCACTGGTCGCAGCGCTCATGGCGCTCAAAGTTCTGCCGCGAAACGCGCTCGAAGTGCCCGACGATTGGTTTTGGACCGAGTGGCTTCTCGAGCGCTGGCTCGAGCAGCCTTCGAGCCTGTATGCCCCACTGCTCGTCTTTGTATTCTTGTCGCTGCTCTGGACGACCGGCTGGGAGGCTATTTCTGCTCGCACGCCAGGTGCCCGTTTGCTCTCATTGACGCTTGTCAACCGACGCGGGCTCGCCCCGGGCCTTGGCGCATGCGGGCTGCGGCTGGTCGGCAGTGCCCTCAATGTCGCGACCTTCGGCCTGGGCTATTTTTGGATCGTTGCGAGTCGCTACCGCCGAGGCTGGCACGACATCATCTCGGACACCTACGTCATCCATGACTCAAAGAAACCATGAGTGAGCCTGCCCACATCGCACTCTCCGAGATCATCGCGAGCTACGACGCGCTGCTCATCGACGCTTACGGCGTGCTCGTGCACGAAGGCGGCGCTTTTGAGGGCGCCCAGGCGTTCATCGAGCAGCTCAACGCCAGTCAAAAACCCTATGCCATCCTCACCAACGATGCCTCGCGCCTGGCGAAAACCCTTCGCGACTCGCTGCTGGCGCGCGGTTTGTCGATCGACGAGCAGCGCCTCGTTACGGCCGGCTCACTGCTCATCCCCTATTTCGAAGAGAACGGCTTACAAGGTGCACGCTGCGTCGTCATCGGGCCGCCCGATTCGCACCGCTATGTCGAGCTCGCTGGCGGCATCGAGGTTGCCCTGGAGGAAGGCGTCGACTTCGACGTCTTGGCCCTTTGCGACAACGCCGGCTTCGACTTCGTTGCGACCGTCAACATGGCGCTCACCGAGCTCATTCGCGCCTGGGACACCCACCGGCCGGTCAAGCTCTTGCTGCCCAATCCCGACCTATTCTACCAGCAAGGCCCAAAGCGCTATGGCATGGCCAGCGGCAGCGTCGCGTTGATGCTCGAGGCCGCCCTCAACCTGCGCTTTCCTGGCGCTGAGATAGCCTTTGCGCGCCTGGGCAAGCCCCACGCTTTAATCTATGCCGAAGGCTGTCGGCGTGTGGGAACCCGAAATGTCGTCATGCTGGGCGACCAACTGCTGACCGATATCCAGGGCGCCAATGAATTCGGCATCGACTCGGCGCTGGTCACCACCGGCCTGAGCTCGTGGAGCGAGGAGCACAGCCAAAACGGAGCGCGGCCCACCTACGTGCTGACCAGCCTGCAGCTCTAAAAAAGCTTCGATTCGCTCAGGTGCGCAGCATCGTGGCGATCGCCCCCGCCAGCAGCGCGGTGACGTCAATGCCGTTGGACATGTGAGGGATGGTGTTGCAGGTGACCACCTGCTGAGCGCCAGCGCGCAACAGATCGTCGTGTGCGTTGTCTGCAAATACACCATGAATGCCAATGCAGACCGGGGCAGCCATATCCGCCCGAAGCAAGACCTCGACCGTCTCGATCATCGTTCGCGCCGTCGAGATGATGTCGTCGAGGACAACCGGCGTGTGGTTGACCCAGTTCTGACTTTGCCAACCACTGACGGCGACATCGCGATCGCCACTTCGCACCTTCTCGAGGATCACGTAGGGCAAATCGGCGCTCGTTGCCACGGCGGCCACCCACTGCTCGCTCTCGCTATCGGGGCCAACGAGCACGGGATTGACCACGTTGCTTGCAACCCACACGGCGATGCTCTCCGAGGCGTGCACGATCTGTGAGGGGATCGAGTAGAGCGCGTCGAGTCTGGCGAAGCGATGCAGATGCGGATCGACGCAGAGCATCCAATCGAAGGCACGCGAGATCATGGTCGAAAAATAGCGCGAGGTGACCGCCTCGCCAGGCTGAAAGCGCTCATCCTGGCGCATATAGGCCAGATACGGCGCGACCAGACCGATTGAGGCGGCGCCAAGATCGCGACAGGCATCGGCGGCAAAAAACAGCGGCATAGCCAACGCGTCGGGCCGGTTGAGCGTGCAAACGATCACAACATCTCGACCTTCGAGCGCCGTATCAAAGCGAAGGTAGGACTCGCCATCGGGAAATTGGCGGATGTTGGTGGTGGCAACCTCAGCATCGAGGCTGCTCGCCAAGGCGGTGGCCAACTCCATATTTCCAGGTAAGGCCACGAACAGTGGTTTCATTGCGACTTCTCCAAATCATAGCCGAGCTCAGCCGCCAGGCTGAATACACATCACGCACAAGTGTCGGGAAACCAAAATCGGTGCCCTCCAATTGTCAAACCCAACCGTGATTGGGCAAGCCCCCCAGGCAAAAAGTGGCAGCGCTCGGGCCATGCCGGGGCGTCGCCAAGCGATGCGGATTCTCAAAGCGCAGTCAAGTTGATGTTCGCCGTCGTTGATGCGCCGGCGCCGACGTCGATGGTGACGTACTTGGTCTGGTAGCCCGGCGCCGTGATGCGAAGCTCCCAGGTGCCGACAGGAACGGCGGCAAAGTTGTAGCTGCCTGCGGCGTTGGTCACCTGGTCGGCCGTTTGCGGACGAAGAAGCCCGCGATTGACGGTCACCGTGGCCCCCTGAACACTGACCGCGGCCTGGTTGACGATATTGCCGAGCACGGTGCCCGTGCCCGGATCAGCGCCGATGCGCACGCGGTAGTGGCCGCCCGCCTTGGTCAGCCGGCCCTGGGTATCGATGGCCACCAGATGAAACGCCCAGATGCCAGGAGCGAGGTTCGAGCGAATGAGCTGCTTTTGGCTGGCCAACAGCGGCGTGTCGTTTGCCGTCGGTACCGTCTCACCGAAGTGATCGAGCACGTAGAAGTAACCGGTGACGTTCTCATCAGCGTAGGGAAGCGCCCACTCGTAGAAGACCGTGTTGTTGGCCGACCAGGTCGTCTGGACCGCATGGCTCGTGGAGCTCACCGTCGGAGCGACGGTATTCACGCGGATGCGAAAGCGCGACTCGACCTCTCCGATGACCGAGGCTGCGTTGACCGGCACGATATGGAAGTAGTTGATTCCATTGGTGAACGCCGTACGATCGAGTGCGATGAGCTCGTCGGCGACGTAAGTCGCATTGGCCGGCGTGGGCACTGTATTCAGGGTCTTGTTGAGCAGGCGGTAGTACGCCTGAACGCTCGGAAAGGCCTGCTCCCAGGTGATCACGGCAATATCGAAGTCGTCATTGTAGATGAGATTCTGGTCGGGATGCGTCGGTGAGGTCAGGATCAGGGGCGGCAGCAGACTCTCGGACCTGGTGCCCGTCACGGTGCCGGTGATACTTTTTTGCGAGCCGTAGAGCAACTTGACGCGACCCAGGCCTCCGTTGGCCCCGTTGGTCGACGACGTCAACGCCTTGAGACCGCCTGTACCAAAGCTCGCCGCGATTGCAACGGTGAGCGTCAACTGGTCCGCGGCCACCAGGATCCCTCCACCGGAGCCACCACCACCGCCACCACGCGTGCTGCTGGTGGCAGCATCACCGCCGTTTTGACCGTTTGCCGTGATCTGGCCGGCGATGTTGATCGTGCCGGCAATCAGGCGAATCACGCCGCCACCCATGCCTCCAGTACCACCAGCGTTGGCGCCCATACCACCGCGACTTCCCGGCGTCACGAACACATCGGTCGTGCTCCCATGCACGGAAGATGTCACCACACAAGAAATCGTCTGGGCGACGCCACCGTAGCTGCCGCCTCCGCCGCCTCGGTGATTGCTTAAACAATAGGTGCCATCCAAGCCCTGGCCCTCGGCCGTGGCACCGGTTGGGCTGGCCGTAATCGACGCGCCTAACTCGACGGTGATGCTCTTCGCGCGGATCGTCAAATCACCGGTCGGCGAGTTCAGTGTGGCACCCGAGCGCACAATCACGGGGCCGTCGACCACGATGACGCCGTCACGGTTGGTGTTGGACGTAATCTCGAGCGAGCTCAAAGCGCAGGTTCTCTCCACGGCGTCGCAAAAGGTCGTGCATGCCGCGCTCACGACCCAGGCCGTGCCAGCGCCGTTGCACGTCTCCACGTTTTGTCCGTTGCAACGGGTTGCACCGGGCGTACAGGCACCCGTGCACAACCCGTTTTGGCAGCCGACCGTGCAGCTCGCCAGGTAAAGGTAGGCCGAGCCGCCCGCGTTACATACCTCGACGGCATTGGCGTTACACCGATAGTCGCCCGGCGCACAGGTCACCGCGCTCGTGCACTGGCCTGCGGCGCAGCCAAACGGACACGTTTGGATGTCTTGCCAGTTGCCAGCCTGGCAAGCCTGGACCGCCCCGCTCGTGCCACAGCGCTCGGCGCCCTCGGCACAGCCTGCACACTCGCCACCGGCGCATACGCCATTGTTGGGGCAGGCCTGCGGTGCCGCCCAGTCCAGACAACCGGATCCCTGCAACGTGCAAGCCTCGGTGGCTCCGTTACCCGAGCAGCGCTTGGCGCCCGAGGTACAAGCATCCGTGCAGTTTTGTACGCAATTGCCCGCCGAGCACACACTGCCCGCCTCACAGGCCGGCGGTATCGCCCAATCGGCGCAGCCGTCCGTGTTGGTCTCGCAGATGCGCGGGCGGCCCCCGGAGCACTCTTTGGCCCCCGGTGCACAGACATCCGAGCACGAGCCGGCGCATTGTCCGCCCGAGCACACCTCGCCCGAGGGACAGCCCACAGGATCGGACCAGGCCGTGCAGGCGCCATCGGCCACTCAGGTGCGAACGCCGTTGCCGTCGCAGCTCTTCAGACCCAGGCTGCAGTTGTTCGGACAGGTCGTGCTGTCGACGTCCTGGTCGCCCGGCGTATCCTCACCGATCAGGACGTCGTCGCCGCCCACATCACCGGTTCCGGCAGGTTGTTATTTTGATTGTTGGTTTGGTTGTTCGTCTGATTGTTGGTTTGATTGTTCGTTTGATTGTTCGTCTGGTTGTTGGGATTGGTCGGCGTACGATCGTTACCATCGGGTCCACAACCGACCATGGCCAGGAGGGCAACCGCCACAATCAGCACCAGCGTCATACCGCCTCGATTCCACAAATTTCCTACCAACATTGTCTATGCTCTTTTGAAATGGCCAGCGGCGCGCCGGGGAAGCTGACTGAATTTTCATTCAACGGATACCTGTGCTCGGGCGAAGTTACTGATTTCTCCAAGAAGGGTCAAGACTTACGGCCATGCCCACTCGCGCCGCCCTGTTCAGGCGCCTCGTTGCGGATTCCAAAGCGCCACGAGCACGCCCAACACGGTGACGGCGCAGCCCAGCGCAACCAGCTTGCCGGGCTGCTCGCCAAGCCAGATCCAGGCGATCAATGCTGCGCCGACGGGCTCTCCAAGGGTGGCGATGCCCACACGCGTTGGTGTGGTGTGGGCTAGCGCCCAGGTCAAGAGATTGTGGCCGACGAGCTGAGGGACCAAGGCCGCCAGGAGCAGGAAACCCAACGCCGACGTCGACGAAGCGGCAAGCTCGACACCCATGGCTGCGGCCGCCCCCAACAGGAGCACGGCACCCACGAGCGTGGCGATGCCGGAGAAGGCAGCGACATCGAGCCCGCCCTCGAGCCTGCGGCCCATGAGCAAGTAGCCGGCCATGGCCACCGCGCCCAACAGAGCCAGCGCGTCTCCCAGCAGATGGTCCCCGGAGAGCCCGAGATCGTGTAGGCCAATGATCACAAGGCCGACCAGCGCCAGCGAAAGCGAGACCCAGAGCCGCGGCGTGGGACGATCCCGGCCCATGGCCAGTGCCCATACGGCCAGAATCAGCGGCGTCGCCGTCACGATCGTCACCGAGGCGGCCACCGAGGTCAACGTCAGCGACGTCACCCATGCCCCAAAGTGCACGGCATAAAAGCAGCCCGCTGCGCCGGCCAAACCGACGCTTCGCGGCCGCAGCCGACCCGCTCTAAAGGCGCGAACGACAAACGGCGAGAGCAACACCGCGGCGATCGCCAGGCGAATGCCTGCGCCCACGAGCGGATGCGTGGGCTGGGCCAGGCGAAAAAAGATTGCCGCAAACGAAAGCGCAGCAATCGCCACGACCAGCGCGACGCCCACGCCTCGATTGCCCTCTCGCGTTGCATGCACCACGTCGATTCACCACCTCTTGGCCACGGACGGGCAACGCTGCTAGACTCTCGCCCAGTAGCCGTTGGGAAAACCGCACAAGACTGCCCGACCGCGCCCGTGATGACAACGCCAGACGCCAACGTGTGCGAAAAATCCACAACCGGCCTTGCTATTTGAGCGCGCCCCACCATGTTTAGATCCAACGTCATCACGTGTTTTTCGTTTAATCCTTGGCCTGCCCCCCGTGGAGCTCCCCATGGTCTCAACCCAGACCGTGCGTCTGAGTTTGCTTATCGCCGCGCTACTGTTCACTGGTGTTCCGGCCAGCGCGGACGCGCAGATTTTTGTCTATCCTCGGCGTCCCAACCAGAGCAACGTGCGCTATTTCGAATTCGAATGGCGCCACATCGACATCCTCGTTGGCAACGATGCCGACAAAAGTGATGCCGAGAGGATCGAGCATGAGGGAGTGCCGGCGCCAAGCGGCACGGACCGCAGCTTTGAGCTGGGCGCAGGCGACGCTTACTGGAGCTACAGTCAGCGCGCCGGAGGGGTTCCCTATCGCGCCGAGCGCACGGTCAGCGCCCCAACACCAGGCGCTTCGAACCAGGCCGCGAGCGCAAACAGCGAGCCAGAAACCACGACCGTTTCCGAGGATGGCGACGTGCTCGAAACGCAGCCACCGCCAGGCGCCGGTGGTGAACCGCTCTCACCGCCGTTGATCGAGGCCCAGGCCGAGAGCTCCCTGCTCGACTCACGCGCGGGCGGCGTGCGGCTGTACTTCTATGAGCGCGAGCGAGACATCGCCGAGCGCGCTGCCGCCTTCATCGCAGACTCCTATCGCTACCTGGTCGATGAGTTTCGCCATGTGCCCTCCAAGACGCTGCCCTACGTGCTCTACAACAGCTATCAGGAGTTCTTGCAGACCAACATCTTCCCGATCCAGGAGGGCGTTCTCGGCGTGACCAGCCGCCGCGACTTGCAGCTGATCCTGCCCTACTTTGGCGACCACCGCCTCTTTCAGCACGTCTCCACCCACGAGATGGTCCACCAGTTCACCATCCAAAAGGTGCGCGACGTGGCCACGGCGGCCAATATCGCCGGCGACCCACTGGACATGGTGCCACTGTGGTTTATCGAGGGAATCGCCGAGTACTACGCTCATCGTGGACTCGATCCTGAGACCGAGATGATGGCGCGCGATCTCTTGCTCAACCCCGATCCGATGCGCGGCTATGTGATGCTCGATTTCTTTGAGGATCGCCCCTACAGCGGGCTTTGGACCTACAAGATTGGCCAGGTGCGCGCGGCCTTTCTCGAAGAATTCTACGGCGCCGGCACCCTGCAGCGCGTGCTCGAAGAGTCGGCGCGCCTGCTGCCCAACCGGCGTGACCGCCGCGCCGCGATAAGCTTTCGCGCGCTGCTCAGCCACATCACCGGCGACGATGCACGCACCCTCTCGGCGAAATTTGAAGCCTGGCTCAAGCGTCGCTCCTATTCGAGCTTCTTGCTCTCCGAGCAGGACTCACCCGACGTGATCTTCCTCAACGATATCCAAGGCGTCATGCAAACCATGGCCACCTCCCCAGATGGCCACTTGATCATGTACCGCTCGATCCAGCCGGAGACCGGGGAGGTACGCCTCTACGTCGTCGATGTGCGCGATCCCGCGCGCCATCGTCGCATCACGGGCGACGGGCGCCCCGGCGTGGAGTCCTTGCATCCGGTGGCCGGACGCACCTTCGATGTGCGCGACGACCGGATCACCTTTGTCGCTCGCACCGGCGGACGCGACGTGATCTATGTGCAGGGACTTCGCCACAGTGCCGAGCGCGTCGAGCCCGAAGACGGCGGCGAGCGTGCACCATGGAAAGTGGATCTCTCCTTGGGCTCGCGCCGGGCCTATGCGATCGGCAAAGCCGGCCTGCTCGCGGCCGAAAACCCCTCTTTTTCGCCCGATGGACGCCAGATCGCCTTTATCGGCCTCGACGAAGATGGCCAAAAGGACCTTTACATATTCGAGGCGCTCGAAGGCGAAGAATTCCTGCTCTCTCGAGTGACCAACGACGAGTATGCCGAGCGCGGCGTCTCCTGGGGGCCGCAGGGCATCGTCTATTCATCGGACGCCACCGGCCATGGTCGCTACAATCTCTTTCGCTATGACCCGACCAGCGCCGGAGATCCTGAGCGCCTGACCTTTGAGCCGCGCGATCACTTCGATGCGCGCGCCATGGCCGATGGCCGCGTGCTCTTCTCGGCCTTTGACGCCGGACGAGCCAACATCCACGAAGTTGCACCGAACGGCCTGATCCGACGCACCGACATCGTCACCGGCCTCTTCGATCTGGGTCCCGGTCCCAACGGCAGCGTCTGGGCGCTCTTTCACCACCGCGGCCAACGCCAGCCCGTGCGCATCCCTCAGCAGCGCCTGCTCTCGGTCGAGATTGCCGTCGAACCCTTCGACCTGGCGCCCATGCCCCTGCCAACGCGCACGCTTGCCGAGGCCGAGGCCTACCGGCCCTTCGCAATCAAAAACTGGGAGATCAGCAATATCTTCGGGATCCTGGGTGCCAGTGGTTCCGGCGTGTTCGGCCAAATCATGCTGCTGACCAACGACCGGCTTCGAAATCATGCCGTGTTTTTCAACGCCCAGGCTTTCGGTTCCTGGGAGAGCACCGTGGCCAATCTGCTCTATCTCAATCAGGAGCGCCGCCTGATCTGGGGCGCGGGTCTCTTCCAGGATGTGCGCTACCGCTACGATCAGACCCCTGATGGCCTCGACAACTTTCTCTCGGCCGAGCGCTTCTATGGCACGCGCGCCACGTTGCGCTACCCGCTTGACCGCTTCCTCTACGTGCAGGCCGATTTGGCCGTCGGCGCCGTCTCCTACTTTCTTCCCCAGGGCAGCGAGAATTTCCTGCGCCGCCAGGAACAGGAACCGACGCGCGAGCCCCTGGTCAGTGTCTGGGAGCAAGAGAATGACGGAACGCGCTTTCAGACCAGCCCCTCACTGAGCCTGGGCTACAACACCATTCGTTACCATCCAGGCACCGGCCCGATCTCGGGCACCTCGATCCTGCTCGAAAACACGATCAACGTACAACCCTTCGAGCCCGAGACCCACGGCAACGCGCGCATCGACGCCGAGCAGTACTTCCCGATCTATGGGCGGGTCAACTTCTCGCTTCGTGGCGGCATCGGGACCACCTATGGCGGCGATCTGGCGCGCCAATTCTACCTCTCGAGCTTCGACACGCTGCGCGGCGTCGAATTTGGCGACGCCGACTTCCTGCTCGGCCACCGCTTCTTCTTCTCCAAGGCGGAGTTGCGCTTCCCGCTCAACTTTCTGGTGCGCCTGCCGATCGTCGATCTCGAGGGCATCCTCGGTGCCGACTTCGGCGCAGCCGGCGACGCTCTTGACCACCTCTGGCAGCGACGGGCACTGGGCCTGGTCACCGGCTTCAACTTCGGACTCGGACCACTGGTCTTCAGACTGCACTTCGCAAAACCGCTCGACATCGGCACGGTCGTTCCCAACGAAGGCAATTGGATCACCAACTTCTCGCTGGGTTGGCGCTACTGGTAAGAGCGTCTTGACGCGGCAAAGCCTGCGGATATAAGAATGTTGTTGCGGCACTTCATTCTAAAACCCTGGCATTGTTCATAGTCTGCTCTCCAGGGTGCGTGTCGCAGGCCAATTCAGTTTGGAGGTTGTTCCGTGTCCGACCCAATAGAGATCCTGGAGCGACGGCTCAAAAGCACTCTCACCCAGCAGCAGGATCCGCGCGGCCTCCACTTCTTCTGCCAGGTCGGCGGAAGCTACGATGCCCTGGGCATTGTCACCTTGCAGATCTCAGGCAACGGCCGCGCTCTTTTGAGCTGGCGACAAGAAGACGACAGCGACCTGTGGAGCTTGCAGTTGGACCCCTCCGACATGCTCAAATTCCACGGATTGCTGCTGGCCAACCCTTTCTGGTCGGTCACGCCCGCTCGCCGGCCGCGCCAGGGTGAGGAGATCAACGTGCACCTGCGCGTCTCCGATCAAGTCGCCGGCACCTACAACGGCATCCAATTCTGGACCAACGACCTCGACGCCTATCCCGTGCTTCGCCAACTCATGACCCGCCTTAGCCGCCTGATGCGAACCCTGAGCGAGGACGTCATCTCCTTTGACGAGCTCGAAAAGATCCGCGCATGAAGCGCTTTGCAACCTCTGTACTGGTCTTGTTTGGTTTCGCACTGGCCTGCGGCGCCTGCGGGCGCCGCCAGGTCGATGCCGCGACGATCGAACAATCCAAAGCCGCGCTCACCCAACACGTCGAACGCGTGCAAGCCGACAGCCAGCGCACCATGGGCGAGGCTGAAGCCACCTTGGAGCAGACCTCGAAAAAGGTCAGCGCGACGATCGGCGAGGCCGATGACAACGTCGAAGACCTGCTCCAAGCCCCTCAAAAAGGCCCCGCAACGCCGTCACCTTGAGCGCAACGCGGCCACCGTCTCAATGTGCGATGTGCGCGCAAACATGTCGAAGAAGCTCAGCGCTTCGAGCTGCCAGCCGCCCTGCGCCAGAATCTTGAGATCGCGTCCCAGACACGCCGGATCGCAAGAAACATAGACGATGCTTCCCGAGAATTGCCGAGCGACGATCTCCTCGCAGATCGCCGAGGCCCCCTGGCGCGGGGGATCGAGCACAAGCACGTCGAAGTCCTCGAGCGCGGCCTCGACAATGCCACCAAATCCCTGCGCGAGATCACCTACGATGAACTCGAACGTCGACAGCCCGGCGGCCTCGGCCATCGCCTGCGCAGCGCGCGTGGTATGTCGGTCTCCTTCGACGCCGACAAGGCTTGAGACGACATCGGCAAGGGCAAACGCGATGTTTCCGGCACCACAAAACAGCTCCAGCACACGCGGCCGCCCCAACCGCCCGACCAGCTCGCGAACATGGCCTACCAACAGCGCGTTGACCGCGTCATTGGCCTGACGAAAATGGCCCGCCGGCAAGCGATGACCACTGATCGGGGGCGTGGCCAGCACCCGTTCGGCATCGATCTCTATATCGCCCACCGCCCACCGCGATGAGGCGTCGACGACACGCACGCCCGCGATGAGATCGCTTCGCTCGACCAGCGCCGAAAGCGCGCTGCGCAACCGCGCCACGTCCTTGATTGGGCGCGCCGAGGTCAAGATCGCAACAACCGATCGCGTCGAGGCCGTCTCGATCACCAGTTCGGCTTCTTCGAGTCCGCCCAAGAGTGCAAACAAGAGGTTTCGCGCCTCGTTGATGATCGGCTGGGCAACCAGGCAGTTGTCCACCGTGACTACGTCATGGCTGCCCTCGGCAAAAAAGCCCAGCTTTGCGCCCGATCGGCCCTTGCTTCGAAGATGAAAGGTCACCCGGTTGCGATAGTGGTGAGCCTGGGGCGAGGCCACCAGTTGGGCTTGAGGAAGCTCTAGCCCGCTGATGCGCTCGATGGTCTCGCGCGCGGCCGTGGACTTGAAACCAAGCTCGAGTTCATAGCTGGTGTGCCAGTACTGACACCCGCCACATCCTAGCCTAAAGAAGCCACACTGCGATTCCGTACGCGCCTTGGACGCCTCGAGCACACGGACAATCTCACCGCGCGCAAAGGTCTTTTTCTGGCGGACCAGGCGGATCTCCAGCAAGTCACCTGGCAGACTCCTCGGCACGAAGACCACCCGGCCGTCGGCCAGGTGCCCGACACCGTCGCCGCCTTGCGCCATGCGCTCTATGCAAACTTGTTCACGTGGCTGTGTCACTTCTCTCCTGACGCCGTTAAGCGCTCGAGCGCGTTCAAAGGCTTGAACGACGATTCAATCAGTTGTATCGTGGTGCGCAGTGTCATCATGACGACAATAACGGTGGCGGAGATCAATGGATTCTCAAACCCCACCACAACGTGTAGTGCCCATGCCTTTAATGCAATTGAATTCTTTTCGCTCGACGCGCCGTCTCACCACGCTCGCCATTTTGATAGTTTTTTGCACCCTGACCATCGCCTGCAAGTCAGAAGTTGAACCCGAGCCCCTGGCGCTCGAGATTGTTCAGCCCGTCGAGCCGCAAACCGAGCCCGAAGATCCGCTCAAAGAAGCACGCGCCGACGCCCAGATCAAGGCTCAAGCGCTGATCATGCCCATCACCGAGCAGGCCCAGGTCGTGGCCGCTGAAATCGAAGCCTCGCAAAATCAACCGGTCGTGCAAGCTCGCCGCCCACGCATCCAGGAAGCTGAGACCGGCCAGATCGTCGACCAACGCCAGGTGCGCGCCGTTCTCTCCCAGAACCAGGGCGCGATGAAAAACTGCTACGAGCGTGCCTTGCGTCGCGATCCCAATTTGCGCGGACGTGTCGTCCTCAACCTTTTGATTGGCACGTCAGGCGCGGTCAACGAAGCCAAGGTGCGTGGAGAAACGTTAAACGACACCATGGTCAGCGAATGCATGGAGCAACTCGCGCGCGCTCTGGTCTTTCCCAAGCCGGAAGGCGGCGCGGTGCGCATGAACGTGCCCTACATGTTCAGCCCCCAATTTTAGTCATGTAAGCGGCGCGCTCAAAAGGTCTGTTCGAGCGCCTTTTTGAGCGCGCGGTCATTGCCCGGCGTGGGCGTGGACGCCGGTGTGCCAGACTTCTTCTGTTCGGAGCGCACACGCTGCACGCGGCCGTCTTTGTCGACCATTTCGGGCTCATCGACAATGATCAAGCGTGACCGATTGGGGGCCTTCAACTCGCCGGCGACACTTCGCGCCTCGATGACGATATTGGCCGCCTGCAAGGCCGCCACACTCAGCACGTTGGACATGTCGAGCGGCTCGCTGGGAATCTCGTTGAACACCACCGTGTCAACGCTTTCCCCATCACCGGTGTTGAAGGCAAATACGACCAGGGCAATGACGACAAGCAATGCCGCTGCACCGATCGCTATTTGCTTGCCTCCAAATCCACCATCTACCTTCAACCCCTCGTGTTCTTCGTCGTCCAACCGCTCGCTGCGCAGCGACGGTGGGGCCGCGATAGTCGCCATCAGCGCCACTCGTTTGCCAGACGACATGGAACTGTCCGCTGCTGCGACCGCGCGCTCGCCACTGGCGTTGGAGTCAGCGCTTGCATCCATGGTCGGCGCACGCACGGCTCGAAATTGACTCGAGCTATCGACAATGGCGATCTGTTGTGAGACATCCGAGCTCTTGATCCAGCCCTGCAGTCCGATGGGATCGACCTCTTCGGCCGGGATCGATTCGAGCAAAGCGCGATCAAAGCAGCGCTCTCGAATGCCAATGAGCGTGGTGGCGACCTCCTCCATCGTCTCGGGTCGCTCAGCGGGGTCCTTGGCCAACAGGCGCATCACAAAGCGATCGAGCTCGGGCGGCACACTGAGCAGGCCCGGAATGCTCGAAAGCGGGCGTGCAGGCTCGTTGATATGCTTGACGGCAAAGCCCATTTGCGTGGTCGCATGAAAGGGCAAATTGCCGCTGATCAATTCGTAGAGAATGATCCCGATACCATAGATGTCCGCGCGCGCGCCGACCACATCGCCACGCGCTTGCTCGGGGCTCATGTAGGCAGGCGTTCCCCAAAGCGTGCCCGACTGCGTCATCGTCTCGGCGCGTATGTGCTTGGCGATGCCAAAATCGAGAAGCTTAGGAAACTCCTTGTTGCCGTCAACCTTGAGCAAGAAGATGTTCTCGGGCTTCAGGTCGCGATGGATCACCTCTTTGGTGTGCGCCTCACCCAAAACGCCACAGATCGGCGGCACAATGTCGAAGACTTCCTGATAACTGACGAATCGGTAGGCCAGCCGGTCCGCCAGGCTCTCGCCGCCCAGCAGCTCCATGACCATGTAGAAATGGCCCTCGGAGGTCTGACCGAAATCGTAGAGGCGCACGGCATGCGGATGCTGCAAGCTCGAGATCACGCGCGCCTCGTACATGAAGCGCTTGCGGATGTTGTCGTCTCGCGCAAAGTCGACTTTGAGCAGCTTGAGCGCCACATCGCTGTCGAAGTCCAGCCGGCGGGCACTATAGACCGTGCCCATGCCACCCTCACCCAACTTTCGGTAGATTCGAAAACGCCCATCGAAGAGCGTGCCGATCAACGGGTCAGAGCGGTCCTCGGAGGCCAATTCCAACAGGCGCGCGCCGTCGTTTGGACAGATGTCCATGCCTGTGTGGAAGGTCTTTCCGCACTGCCAGCACATCTTCTCCCGGTCACTCAGTTTCACGTCTGTGGGCTTGGAGTTGACCACGCGAGTCTCAAATTATCTTGGAGTTTTGGAGCAGGCGATCGCCTAACTCCACGAGTATAGGGGAAGCCAGGGTCAGTAGCAATCACCGACCGCATGCCGATCGGATTAACAAATCTTTGAACGCTGATCCACGGGTTGCCAGATACCTTGTTTCCAATTACAGTGCCGGGTGGTGAAAGCCCTTTTGGTTTTCTCGCCAAAAACATACCCCATCATCAATAAATCCACCGCGTTTTTGAGCACATACGACCCATGATTCGTTGCCTTTGCAACTTGGGGCCATACACACACGTGACCATCGTACACTCTGTTGCCTTGATGGCATTTGTTGGTCTCCTTGCGTCGAGCAGCGTTGCTCATGCACAGCCCCCCAAACCGGTTCAGCCCCCAAAAGTCCAGCCCGTTGCACCCGAGGCGGTCATAGCCCCCCCGCTTGAAGTGGCCAAGCCCACTTGTCCGGAGTATATCGCTGCTGGCAAGAAGAACGACCCGGCACACCTGAGCATGCAGGGCGTCGCCTGTTTCGAGACCGGCGACTTTTCACGGGCACTGACCTATTACGGACGCGCTTTGGAGCTTGCGCCCACGCCCATGCTCCACGGTGCCATGGGTCGAGCCTTTCACGAGCTCGGGCTCTACAGCCTCGCTGCTTTCTACTACAACGGCTATCTTGAGGACGTGCCCACAGACAGCGACGGCGCGCGGCGCATTCGCGAGCGCCTGGCCACGCTGCAAGAGCAAGAGACGGCCGCGTCAGGCAAAATCAGCATCGTTTCGGCACCATCCAAGGCCCTGGTTTATCTGGTGATGCCCAACCAGGACTGGTTCGAGCTCGGTCCCACGCCGCTCACGATCAGTGCCAAAGAAGGAAACTATCGATTCGTCATCGTCGAGCCTGACCACCATCGCCAGATCCACGACGTGACGATTGCAGGCAGCGCCGATACCATAGACTTGTCGGCCGATCTGATTCACGAAAACTCGACGTTCGACGTCAGCGCGCGCCAATGGCGACGTGCGGGCGCATGGACGATGGTCTCGAGCGCACCCATCCTGCTTGGTGGGATCACCTTGCTCGTGCTCGGCCACCAGAGCACCTCGCGGGCCAAGGACTACAACCCCGAAACCACCGGCCACAGCCTGAGCCAAAAACGCGATCTGCACGACAAGGGTGATACCCTACAACGCTGGGGCATCATCACCACAGGCATTGGTGGTGCAGGCCTGCTCACCGGCGCAATTCTCTACTCCATCGGGCTGAGCTCCAGCAAAAGATCCGAGCCCGCGCCACTCGAAGAGCCCGCAGCCAGCATCATCCCCGTCCTGAGCCCGTCACAGCTCGGTGTGCGCTTCACCTGGTAGTCGCCATCAACCCAGGCCGTGCCCACCGCCGCCCGGGGTCTCGATGCGAATCACGTCACCGGCCTCGACCTCGATGGTGCATTTGCCGGGCAGTCTCTGCGTGACGGCGTTGCGCACCAGCAGATTTCGCCCAACAGCTCCGGGCTCGCCGCCATTGAGACCGTAGGGCCCGTGAAGCCGCCTCTCAGTCATCAAACTCACCGTCGCCGCCGACTCGAAAAAGTAGCTTCGCACCACTCCGTCGCCGCCGGCGTGTTTGCCTGCGCCTCCCGATCCTTTGCGAATTGCGTACGCGACGATGCGAAAAGGATAGGCGTGCTCGAGCGCTTCAATGGGCGTATTGAGCGTGTTGGTCATATGAGTCTGCACGCCGTCAAAGCCCGGCGCACTGGCACTTGCGCCACTGCCGCCGCCGATGGTTTCATAATAGGCAAAAGCGGCCGGCGGCGATTGGCGCTGGTCGATTCCGCCGATCGTAACGTTGTTCATCGTCCCACAGGACGCCGCCGGTATGCGCTCGGGCATCGCCTGGGCCAGCGCGCCAAGGACCACATCGGTGATGCGCTGGCTGGTCTCGACGTTGCCAATGGCCACCGCCGCTGGGTGCTGAGCATCGACGAGCGTGCCGGGCACCGTGTGCACCTCGATGCAGCGCATATAACCACCGTTTGACGGCAGTTCGCGGGGGGCAAGACAGCGAAACACGTAAAGCACAGCGGACAAGGTCACCGCACGTGGCACGTTGACCGGGCCTCGCGTTTGCAAGGCGGTGCCCGCAAAATCGACCACCACGCCCTCGTCGCCAATGGCGACCGTGCACCGAATCGGCAACGGGCCGTGGCCAAAGCCATCGTCGTCGAGCACATCTTCGAAGCTCCAACGCCCTCGCGGCATCGCGCTCAACACCGCGCGCATGAAACGCTCGCTGTGCTCCTGCAGTGCACGGGCGGCTCGAACAAACGCCTCGCCGCGCAGCGCAAGGTGCTCGCTCAAGCGCTGCTGGCCACGCCGGTTGGCGGCGAGTTGCGCCCGCAAATCACCGCGGCGCTCGTCGGGGGTTCGGCTGGCATCGGCGATCTGATCTTCGAGCGCCTCGCTCCAAAGCGTTGGCCCCAGACAAATGCCCTCCTCATCGATCGACTGGGACAGCGGCAAACTCCCTGGCGTAATCCCGCCCACATCGGCGTGATGGGCCCGATTGGCCACGTAGAAGCGCACCACGCCGCAAGCGTCGAACACCGGCGAGACGAGCGTGATGTCGGGCAGGTGGGTGCCGCCGGCGAAGGGATCGTTGAGCAAGACGTGTGTGCCAGGCTCCATCTTGATCGCCGCCATTGCCGCGGCCACCGACAGCGGCGTCGAGCCCAGGTGCACCGGTATATGAGCCGCCTGGGCGACCATCTCACCGTCGGCATCAAACAGCGCACACGAGAAGTCGCGGCGCTCCTTGATGTTCGGCGAGAACGCCGAGCGCATCAGCACGACGCCCATCTCCTCGGCGATCGATGCGAAGAGGTGGCGATGAATCTCGAGCTCGATCGCGTTCACTGGCCCTCCTCGAAGCTGAGGATCAGGTGCCCACCGCGACACTGCACGCGCCAGCCCGCCGGCACGACCGTCGTGCCACTGTATTCGGTGATCACGGCCGGCCCCAGAAAGCACGCGCCTTCGCCAATGCCATCGCGCTCGATGATCGACGCCTCAAAGTCACCACCTCCAAAGCCTACCTGGGCGTGCTGCTCACCGAAATCAAAGGCGCTCGCGCTCGACTGCTCTTCAAAGTTGGCCACAATCCGGGAGGCCACGCTCGCCTTGACGCGCACCGTCACAAGCTCGATGGCGCGCTCCTTGGCGCGGTAGCCATACAAGAGCTCATGGCGCGCGCCAAAACCCTCGGCGGGATCCTCGAACGCCTTGTCACCACTTCGCCACGTCACCGGCACGCTGATCTCGAAGCTCTGACCCACGTAGCGAAGCTCGGCGCTGACGCTGATCTCCAAGAGCGCGGTGGCGACGCCCATCTCCTCAAGCGCCTGGGCTTCGAGCTCGGCGAGCACGCCGCGCAGTGCATCGTGGCCCGGAGTCGTTCCCAATAGCCAGTCAAGCGCTCGCAAAATGCTCGCCCCGTAGAGGCGCTGGGCATCGGCGTGCAGCATGCCGTGGGCCGACAGCAGCCCCGGATGACGCGGCACGAGCACACGTTTTATCTCAAGGGCTTGCGCCAGGCGGCAGGCGTGCAGGCCACCGGCGCCGCCAAACGCGACCAAAGTATAGTCGCGCGGGTCCAGGCCACGCTCGAGCGAGATCACCTTGATCGCGCGCACCATCGAGGCATCGGCCACATCGAGGATCCCGCGAGCGAGCGTTCGCTGATCCATGCCAAGTGCTTCACCAAGCGCGCGCATCGACTGAGCAGCCGCGCCGCCATCGAGCTGCATCTCGCCGCCCAAGAATCGATCCGCGCGAAGGCTTCCCAAGACGACGTGCGCATCGGTCACGGTGGGCTCGACGCCACCCTGAGCGTAGCTCGCCGGCCCGGGACTCGCGCCTGCACTCCTTGGACCCACGCGCAATGCGCCGCCGGCGTCGACCGCAGCGATCGAGCCGCCGCCGGCGCCCACGGTGAAGATGTCGATCACCGGCACCCCGATGGGCAGCCCGTCGATCTCCGACCAGCGCGTCAAGCTCGGCTCCCCGTCACACAGACTGACGTCGGTCGACGTGCCCCCCATGTCGAAGGTGATGATCTTTGAAAAGCCCAGTTCGTGCGCGGCGTGCAGCGCGCCGATGACGCCACCGGCCGGCCCGGAGAGCACCGTGTGAACGGGAAGCCGCGCGGCAAAATCGATGTCCGAGCGGCCACCGTGTGACTGCAAGATCTCGATGCGATGCGCGTCAACGCGTGCGCTGAGCGCGGTCAAATAGCGCGCCATCACAGGCCCGACAAAGGCGTTGACGCTCGTCGTTGATGCGCGCTCGTACTCGCGAAACTCGCGCACGATCTGGTGACTCACCGAGACATGCATCGCCGGAAGCGCAGCCGCGATGGCTGAGCCCAGCATCTGTTCGTGGATCGGATTGGCATAAGCATGCAGCAAACAGATCGCCACCGATTCAAAACCGCCCGCTTCGAGCCAGCCGATCAATGCCCCGATCGAGGACTGCTCGAGCGCCTCGATGATGCTTGCGTCGTGTCCAATACGCTCGCGCACGCCATAGCAGGCATCGGGGCCGACCAGAGCGGCTGGCACGACGATCTCGAAGGCGTAGAGCTCCGGGCGATGTTGGCGGCGAAGAAACAACAAATCTTCAAAGCCTGCCGTGGTCACAAACGCCACGCGCGCACCGCGCCGCTCGAGCAAGGCGTTGGTCGCAACCGTCGTACCGTGAATGATCGCCGGCGCCCCGGCCGTGGCATCGACCACGGCCGCCACAGCGCGGGCGATCGCAAGCGATGGATCGGCCGGGCTCGAGAGCACCTTGTGGATTTTCAGCTTTGCGCCATCTCGCAGCACGACATCGGTGAAGGTTCCACCGGTATCGATACCGATTGCGGGGCCATCGAATGGATCAGCCATGGCAAAGATGCTTTCTCTGTGGGAGTGAATCGAGATCGCGCAGAGTGCGCCACGCGGCCGCACTCTGCGCGAGAAGGCCTCAGGGGAAGACGCCGCGCTCGATATAGACCGTGTTGATGCGCTCGAGCGCCACAGCAAGCGCTGCGGTGCGGTTGTCAACACCGCGCTCGCGCGCAAAGGCTCGCATCTCATGGTAGGCGCGCTTCATCATGAAGTGTAGCCGGCTGTCGACCTCTTGGAGTTGCCAGGACTCCGAGCGCTTGTTCTGAATCCACTCGA
The DNA here is from genome assembly GCA_013697635.1 of Lujinxingiaceae bacterium. GTDB lineage: Bacteria > Myxococcota_A > Bradymonadia > Bradymonadales > Bradymonadaceae > JACCWM01. Next base: position 40,604 of record JACCWM010000149.1, read on the forward strand.
AGTAAGAGACGACCACGCCGCCGGCATTGGCCATGATATCGGGCAACACCTCGATGTTGCGCTCACGCAAGACGGCCTCGGCCTCGAGCGTGGTCGGACCGTTGGCAGCCTCGGCGATCATGCGGCACTTGAGGTTGCGCGCGATCTCGGCCGTGATCTGAAGCTCGAGCGCGGCCGGAATGCAGATATCGCAGTCCGCAGCCCAGAACTCCTCGTCGCTGATCGCCTGCGCGCCCGCATAGCCGGCGATGCCACCGTGGGTTTGAACGTAGTCGATCAGCTTTCGTGGGTAAATACCCTCCGGGTTGTACAACGAGCCGGTGTGGTCCTGCACCGCGACGAGCACCGCGCCAAGGCGCGAGAGGATCTGCGCGGTGTGGCTGCCGACGTTGCCAAAACCTTGCACCGTGTACGAGCAACCATCGAGGCGAAACCCGCGCTCGTCGGCCCACTCCTGAATGCAGTAAACGACGCCCTGGCCGGTGGCTTTCTCGCGCCCACGGCTGCCGCCCGAAGTCAGGCTCTTGCCGGTGACGATACGCCGCTGAGCGTTCTTGTCGCTCAAGTTGTGCATGTTCATATAGGTATCCATCATCCAGACCATCATCTGGCTGTTGGTGCCCATGTCCGGCGCCGGGATATCGTACTCCGGCCCGATGTTGTTGCCCAAATCATGGGTGAAGCGGCGCGTAATGCGCTCGAGCTCGCTGGTGGAATGCTCGCGCGTGTGCAGCCGGATACCGCCCTTGGCTCCACCAAAGGGCACCTCGAGCAGCGCGCACTTGTACGTCATCAGCGCGGCCAGCGCCTTGACCTCGTCGAGCGTCACCTCGTGATGGTAGCGAAGCCCGCCCTTGTAGGGGCCCATGATGTTGTTGTGTTGAATACGGTAGCCCGTAAACAACTTGAAGTTACCGTCGTCCATCTTCACGGGGAAGTTGACGATGATCTCGTTTTTCGGCTCGCTCAAGATCAGACGCACATGTTTTTGCATCGGCGCGTGTTCCATCGCGCGTGCAAGCTGCGTCAAATGCACCTCGAAAAAGTTCTCCACCGGCGCCGGCTCAGCGGCGCGAGCCAAATCGGCATTGGCAACGCTCACAGCGCTGCCGGGTGCTGCTTTCATCTTGGACGGGCTCACCGCCTCAGCCGTTTCTGCTTTCTTGCTCATAGCCGATCCTGGGTTCGTTTACCGTGAAAAGATACTTGCGCATTTTCAACGCCATACAACGCCCAAACCTGACAAGACCCCGACTCCTGGTCCCATTTTGAAGCGCGCGAACGACGAGCTTTAATGGCCCGGCATCTGCGCGCCCCTTCAGGCTGGTCTGAACACCATCAACTGCATTGGATTTGCTCCGCCAGATCGTTTAGCAGTGCCCTCGGGCTCCGTCAAGAGAGCCCAGCACCTACTCTTCGATCGCGGGAGCTTCGTGCTCGCTCTCGTCGGCTTCGACCTCTTGGACAGCCTCGATCTCCACCGTTGGTCCAGGCAAAATCGATTCCACACGCCAATTCCAACCCGCGCCTGGCCCAACCAGCAAGAAGCCGACCACCTGCGCGGGCTGCTCAGGTGCGCTCATGCGTGCGCTGACCACAGCCCGCTGCGGGCTCTCGTACTCAACTCGAAACACCTCCAACGACTCGCGTGTGAGTAAGGCCTCGTTCTCGGCCACAAATGCTCGAAACGCCTCAAATCCGTCGCTCTCGGTCTCGCCTGCAAAACCCTGGGATAGACGCTTGTAGGCCGCCTCATAATTGCCCGAGCGCAGATCCCGGTGAAGCGCGACAACCTCTTGGGCCGGGGCCTCGGCGGTCAAATCACGCAATCGCCTCTCGACGCTCATCTGGCTGACAGCAAAGTGCTGCTCGCCAGCCGCGCCGCTCCACCCCACGCCGACATTCATCACGACCATTTGCGATCCCTCGGGCGGCGCAAACCGCACCGAGACGTCCCAATGATTCGCCTCGACCGCGTCGTCGCTGGACGCGCGAACCTGGATGTTGAACACCATCGGCGGCGACGTGCGAAGCGCCTGCTCATGAGCGCTCAGCGCTTGGTCGAAGCCCTCGCGCGAGACCTCCTTGCGATAGGCCTCACTGGTCATCGCGTAGGCCTCATCGAGTTTGCCCTCGTAAACCGTCTGCGCAAATGACTGGGCGAACTGATTGGCTTCGATGCTGCGCTTGCCCACGTCCACCAAGTCGGAACAACACGACACGGCCCGAAATGCCCCAAGGCCCATAAGCAGCCCGACGATCAGCAACACGCCGGCACAGCCGATGCCGACATATTTCCAGATCCGCTTTTTGCCCGATCCACCCTCGTCGCCGACAAAATCACTGGGAGGCTGAAACTCGACTCTTTGACCGCTCTCGAAAAAACGCATCCGTCCTTCCCTGCCAGGGCACCTGGCCCGTCATGGCTCGCTTAGTTTGCGCGACCGCTGCACGCCTGCAATGAGAAGCACCTGCAGCGCCGCTGCAAGGTACCCTTCCCCTCCCCCAAACGCAAATGGCGCCGCCAAATCCGGCCCAAGAGCGCCGTGGTTTCGTGCTGTGCGATCAAAAGTGATTCTGTTAAAGTTCGACTCCAGTCGATCGTTCCATACGAATTGTCCGCCCTTTTTTGTGCAGCCACTCTGAGAACCCCGTGCATCAAGCCCGTCTGTTTGCATCCGTGCTCGTGGTCATGCTCTTCGCATTGGCGAGCTGTAACTTCTCCGATCCGCTCGAGGCCCCCGCGGACAGCGGTGTGGCTGATAGCATCGTCCACCAGGACGTCGTGCATTTGCAGGACGCGCCTCTCTTGGAGACGAGCGATTGTTTGCCTGAAACCAACTCGATTTTCTGCCTGATCAATACCGCCGAATGTGGCTCCGTGACGGCCCTCGACGAATGCGGCATCATGCGCACCGCCGACTGCGGCTCCTGCCGAGCCCCTGACGTCTGCCACGACGACAACCGCTGCGCCTGCGCCGAGGAATCGGTGACCGCCTTTTGCGAAAAACTCGAAGCGGGCTGCGACTCGATCGCCGGCACGGACGCCTGCGGCGCCGAGAAAAACTACTTCTGCGGCCTTTGCCCTGAGGCAACCACCTGCGTCTCGAACGCATGTTGCGAGGCCCCCACCGACAGCGAGCTGTGCCTTGAATTTTCTCTGGCCTGTGGCCAGGCCGAGGTCACCGATCGGTGCGGAGCGCAAAGGACCATCGTCTGCTCCACCTGCTCGCTGCCAAACAATACCTGCATCGACAATCAATGCTGCGACGGCGGCAGCGACGAGGATCTCTGCGCCGAGCTTGGCTTTCTGTGCGGAGAGAGCGCCCCGGTCGCGGATCGCTGCGGCATCGAACGCTCCCTGAGCTGTGGACAATGCCCAAGCAGCGACTTCACCTGTCAAAATCACCAGTGCTGCGACGGCGGTAGCGACCAGGATCTCTGCGCCGAGGCCGGCCTGGGCTGCGGACAGGCTCAAGCCGTCGACGCCTGTCAGACGACCCGAACGATCGACTGCGGAGGCTGCTCCAACGCCTCCAACATCTCCTGCCAGAATAACCAATGCTGTGAGGGCGAGTTCGACGCGGACCTGTGCGCTTTGACCAATCGCCAGTGCGGCCAGGCAATGGCCACCGACTCCTGCAATGCCCAGCGCACGATCCACTGCGGTTCCTGCCCGAGCACAAACGAGGTCTGCCAGAACAACGCCTGTTGTCTGGGAGAAACCGAAGCCGAGCTCTGCTCACGCGCGGGCACGATGTGCGGCGACTCGACGGTCACCGACACGTGTGGCACCGCGCGCCCGATCAACTGCTCGGGACCTTGTCCGCCCAACCGCACCTGTGGAACGGTCAACAACGAGTGGTGCTGTCGAAACTCCGGCGGCAACTGCGGCTGACCTGTCAGCCCTTCAATGCGCGAACCAGCCGCGAGAGCCCACCGCCGGGCGGGCACACAAAGTGCACGCGCGGGCCGGCGGCTACCTGGACCACGTTGGCGTGGGCCGGCTCATAGAGCTCGCCGTCGAGCACGAAGCCCGGAAATCCGTCCAGGTGCACACGCTCAAACGCCTCGCTCTGTTGGACTTTCGGGCGAACACGCTGCACCGCGCGAGGCAGGGCCGCGCGCTTGACCAGTTCGAGCGCTGACTCGCCAAGCACCAACGCCGGCCCGTCAGTCCTAACCGTCGACGTGCCAAACCAGCTCTGCTCCAGCGTGCTCGCCAGCACATAGCCGCTCGCATCGCTTCGTGATTTGTAGTCGACGCTCACACGCGCCGCGCTGCCCTGGCGCCCCGGCACCTCGCCCGATCGTACCCAATCGCGCGTCAGATGCGCGGCGGTCGCCGCAAGATTTGTGCGCCCGCTTCGCCCGCTTCGATGATAAGCCTCAAAAGCGGCGAACAGCCAGCCTGCCCCGAAAGAAAAACCATACTGGGCGGCGGCCTCCATCGAGGAGGAGATTTTCAGACAAGAGAGCATGCGGCTGGCAAAGTCCTCGCTCGCGCGATGCTCGTGTAACACGCGGGCAACGCGGCGCGGTGAGAGATCCTCGTCGATCGCGCGCGAGACGAACTGCAGCTCCCCCACCGCCAGCGGCATCAGCCTCAGCGGATAGCCCTTGTGGCGAAGCTGGGTGTGGTAGGCGGTGAGCGCGCGGCTCACCAGCCGATCGTCGCCGTGAACAATCACAAAGTGCGGCCTCTGGGCCAGGAGCCGCTCGAGGCTCTGCGCCAACGGCTCGTCGGCGCCGACCAACACGTTTGGCAGCCCACTCCAGAGCGCGCGCACCTCGCTGGCGAAGCTCTGGTCAGCGAGCACCGCGGCAAGCGTTGATGAGGCTTCGCCCATCGCTATTGATTCCTGAAATGAATTGTATGAAGGCCGGCTACTCGAGAGACAGCGCTACCAGATTGACGAGTTGCTCTTCGGCCAGCTCGCTGGTCATCGTGTAGGTCACGCCGTTGTCCTGCAACAGGGCAATGCCATAGCCCTTGTTGTTGAGCACGACCACGTCGCGCTCGCCAAGCGAGCGAATGCTGTCACTGGGCACCTTGAGGCCGTCACCATGAAAGAGCAGCACGCTGAGCTTGGCACCATCGACCTCGTAGAGCACGTAGGCCGCGCGGCGATCCTGGATGTGAGCGATGCGACCGCCCAGGAGATTGGCCCGACCCTCGGGGAAATGCGGCAGGCGAACCGAGAAGTCGACCTTGCCCTGAAACCAGCGCGAGACCTCGGCCGGGTTCGATGTGGTCACCTCCAGCGGATAGTTGCCCAGATGCCAGTCGACGGTCTGCTCGATCACCGGCAGCGGACCACTGCTCGCTGTGGCCACGGTAAAGCTTGGCAGCACAACAGCCACTGCGACCATCGCAGCCAGCGGACCGGCCACCCATCCATAACGCAACAACTGAGCCCGGTAGGTGCGCTTGGTGCCGTCGTCTTGAAACTCCAAACAGGCCAGCTCCTCGACGATGCGCAAACGAAGCTGCTCGGGCGCGCGGGGCATGCTCAAACAGGCGCGAAACTCTTCTTTATAAGAGAGTTGAGCCTCGACTTTACATCGACACTTTGGACACATCCCAAGGTGGGCTTCCATCTCGGCGCGCTCACGCTCGTCGAACTCCGCATCGATGTAGGTGCCGATAAAAGGGGAAAAATCATCGCAGGTCATATCCATCCCTTGCACAAATGGAATCGCTTAGCTCGAAAAGCGAGCACAGGGCCATTGTGGCCTTTGCACCCGACTCCCCATGCGCCCTTAGGCGTGCGCTTGCTTCCTAATCCGATACTCATCGAGATTCATCGTGTTGCTGACATCTTCGACCGCCTCGGCGCTCTCGACATCGGCCGAGATGTAGCCCTGAGCAGTCGCATAATCCGCAAGCCTTGCCTGCAGCATGCGCCGGCCACGGTACAGCCGGCTCATCACCGTGCCGATCGGGCAGTCCATGATCTCAGCGATCTCTTTGTAGGCAAAATCTTGCAAGTCCGCCAAGAGCACGACCATGCGAAAGTCCATCGGGATCTCTTCGAGAGCGGCCTTGACCTCATCTCCAAACATCTTGAAGAAGAGCTGGTCCTGATCGGTATAGCTGTCCTCGAAGGGCGTGCGTGCCGGAGCCGCGGCGCGCTCTTGCAGCGGACGAAAATCGTCGTCGACGAGAAACTCTTTTCGCTTTTGCTGCTTGCGGTAGCGGTTGATGAACGTGTTCGTCATGATCTTGAACAACCATGCCTTGCAGTTCGTCCCCTGCTCATACTTGTCAAAGTAGCGAAACGCTTTGAGCATCGTCTCTTGGATGAGATCTTCAGCATCCTCTTCGCTCTTGGTCAGCCGCAGGGCTGTGCCATAGAGCGCATCGAGATGGGGAATGGCTTCCTCTTGGAAAGCTTGGCGATCGCGCACACTCGTCTTTTTCTTCTTGAACATGGCTATATTTCGGCGTCAAGGAATCGCGTTCGTACCGATTCCGTATTGATCATGACACAAACGAACCACCAGAAGTGTACCGTTGAAGCCTTGTGATGCCTTGGTGCTGCATCTAACAACGGTAGACGCGCAGTGATCTATTTCATTCACGCAGTATAATTTTCCACAACGCCCCGCTCAGCGCAGCAGACGGTCAAGCGGGGTGTAGCTCAGGCCCAGCGCCTCAGCCACCGCGGCATAGACAATCTCGCCCTTGTAGGTGTTCACGCCCAGGCGAAGCGCCACGTCGTCAGAGATCGCGCGCTCCAGACCCTTGTTCGCGATGGCCAATCCGTAGGAGAGCGTCGTGTTATTGAGCGCATAGGTCGACGTGCGCGCCACGGCGCCCGGCATGTTCGCCACACAGTAGTGAACCACGCCGTCGACGACGTAGGTGGGATTGTCATGTGTGGTCGGATAGCAGGTCTCGATGCAGCCGCCCTGATCGACGGAGACGTCGACCACGACGCTGCCCTCGCTCATCGCCGCGATCAACTCGCGGCCCACCAGGTTGGGCGCCTTGGCCCCGGGAATGAGCACTGCGCCAATCACCAGATCGGCGTCTTGTACTTGCATGGCGATCGTCTGGCTGTTCGAGTGCAAGGTCTGAATCTTGTTGCCAAAGATATCATCGAGGTAGCGAAGCCTGTTGAGGCTGATGTCGATGATCGTCACCTGCGCGCCCATGCCTACGGCCATTTTGGCCGAATTCATGCCCACCACGCCACCGCCCAGAATCACGACTTTGGCGCGATGGACGCCAGGAACGCCGCCGAGCAAGATTCCCTTGCCACCGTATTCGCGCTCCAGGGTACGTGCGCCGACCTGAATCGCCATGCGCCCGGCCACCTCGCTCATCGGCTCGAGCAGCGGCAGGCGGCCATCGGAGAGCTGAATGGTCTCGTAGGCGATCGCCGCGACCTTCTTCTCCAGCAAGGCGTCGGCAAGCTTGGGCACGGCCGCAAGATGAAAGTAGGTGTAGATGAGCTGGCCTTGTTGCATCAGCTCGTACTCCTCGACGAGCGGCTCCTTGACCTTGACGATCATCTCCGCCCGACGCCAGATATCGGGGCCCGAATCGATGATCTTGGCGCCCGCTTCGATGTAGTTCTCGTCGCTTATCGCGCTGCCCTCACCGGCACCGCGCTCGACGATCACCTCATGGCCGTTTCGCACGTATTCTTTGACGCCCGCAGGCACCAGACCGACGCGATACTCGTGATTCTTGATCTCTTTCGGTACTCCAATAAGCACGGCAAACTCCCACGATAAATGATTTCTACTTCGATTCTCGGTTTCCCGACCTGGCTGGAATATAGCGATCCACCGCCTGACGCGCAACGCTATTGCTCATTGATGATCACCTGGCGATCGTTGTACTTAGGCCCGCGTTTGCACTATTCCTTCTTTGCCAAGGACCGAGACCGATGGATTGCTACCAAACCCTGCTGAGCCGACGAACCATCCACGACTTTCGCCCCGATCCGATCCCCGAGGCCGCCCTGCTTCGTGCGCTCGAGGCGGCCATTCGCGCGCCCAACCACAAGCTGACCAACCCATGGCGCTTTACCCGGATGGGACCGGCGGTTCGCCACGAGATCGTCGCGTTGGCCGTCGCGCTCAAGAGCCAGACCAGGGCGCTCAGCCCGCCGGCCGAGGCCGGCCTGCGCGCCAAGCTTTCGAGCGCACCCGAGCTGCTCGCGGTCAGCCAACGACTCGACGCCGACCTGGCCAGAAGGCACGAGGACTACGCCTCGGTGAGCTGCGCCATCGAGAACCTCATGCTCGCCCTTTGGAGCGAGGGCATCGGCTCGAAGTGGAGCACCGGCGCGGTGACCACGCATCCGAGCACCTACGGGTTGCTTGGCATCGATGAGGCCAAAGAGGAGATCGTCGGCTTTGTGTGGATAGGCTTTGCGCTGAACATACCCTCGACGCCGCGCCTGGAACTCGACGCCGTATATCGCCAGACTCTCTAGCGCCAGACCCTCTAGCGATTGTGGATCTGGGCCTGTTGGCCGATTACTTGCGGGAAAATATTGATCGTCGCGGCCTCGATCAGCTCGCTGGAGATCGCGTTGACCCGCTGCGCGCGCGCATCGCGCAGCCGCTCTTCACGCTCGATCTCTACGAGCGCCTGCATATCGGGCTCCACGGCCGCGATCGCGCGCTCGTAGCGAATGATGTGCCAGCCAAAGTCGCTCTTCGCTGGCGCCGAGAGTGTCCCCGGCGGCGAGCCCTGCATCGCTGTTGCGGCCGCGGCGAACTCCGCAACGACGGGCAGCCATCCCTGGGGAAGCCGCGCGCCCTCTTGAGCGGCCACGCCGGCTGCGGGGAAACTCAAATGGGCATTGACCATGACCTGAAGCGGAGCGGGCACCTTGTCCGCATAGCGTACCTGGGCCTCGTAGAGCTCCTCAAGCGTTGCCCTCTCCCCAAGCTCCTCGGCCACTTGCACGGCCCAGCCCTGGGCGCTCTCAAAGAGTTTGGCGCGCTCCTCGGCGCCCATCGGGGTGCCCGAATTGTCCCGGCCATCGCCGCCAGGCTCACCAGGCACGTAGATCAACAGATGCGACGCGCGTATGCCCGCCGGCTGGCCGTGCAAGGCGCGCAACCTCGCCAGGTCCTGCTCGCTGACCACGTCGGCCTCGCCATCGAGACTGACCTGCTTTTCGACCAGCTCGCGCAAGAGCACGCGCACCATGCCTTGCTTTCGGGCAAAGCCCAGCTCATCGTTGCCGGCCTCGAGCTTCTCTCGGGCGTGTTGCACGAGCACCTCGCGCTCGATGATCGCTTCGAGCGCCGCCTCACGCTCGAGCGCGCTGTTCTCGCGCCAGAACGCCTCGAACTCGCCAGCTGAAATCGCGCGCCCATTGACCGTGGCCACGACCTCGCCGGCCGGCTGCCGACTGAGCGCCTCGAAGGCCTCCCGGGCATCGGGGTGCTCATGTTCCGATCCATTGCAGGCAGCACTCACTCCCACCAGCACCACCGCCGCGATCCATGTCTGCCATCGCTTGTTCACGAGCGCTCCCGTCCGATGAAGATGCCCAACTTGCTGACCTCGACGCCGATACGCACCACCACAAAGCCCACCATCAGCGCGATCAGCCCGGCCACGTAGTCCTTCTGGGAGAGAAAATCCACGCACCGATAGAAAAAATAGCCGCTCGAGATCATGAAACCAAGCCCGACGATGTCGTAGATCATCCCGCGCACCGATTGGTGCCCAGCGGCCCTGCTCTCGTCTTGCCTTGTTGCCATCGTCTAGCCTCCACTCAGCCAAAGGGCCAGGGCAACGGCGATGCCCACGCCGATCCAACCCAAGATGCGCGCGTAGGCCACCGACGGCGTATGTTTGAGCGCGACGGCCTCGAGCGTGCGAGCCAGGCGACGCTGGTCGTACTCAAGATTCATCGTCGGCACCAACACCATCAAATACACGACCATGCACCAGACAAAGAACATGAAGACCGCCAGAAACGATACGGCGACAGCCTCCGATCCGACGTAGTTTCCAGCGACATGGGCAAGGATCGTCGCATCAAAAAAGACCGCGTACACGCACACGCCATAGAGAAACAAGACCACCGCAAGCCGCGATCCAAAATACCAGCGGTAATCAAAGGCCACGTCCTGAGCCAGCCCACGCTCGCGCGCCTCGAGCGCCTTGCCAGCAGGCTCGCCCGTGGGGGAATCAAACGAGGTCGCAAGCACCATGAAGACTGCAAGCGTTGCGCACAACCACAGCGCGCCCCAGCCCTCACCAAGCGCGATCTGATCCTCGACCGGCAAGAGCAGCAAGCCCGGTAAAAAGCTCGCAACAAAAACGAACTGCAAGGTCACGACATGGCGCGCGCCCACACCGCCCATGAGCACGAACAACGAGGCGACATAGGCCAGCAGATACAGCATGCGGGTGTCGGCAAAGCGGTACTCCGCGAGCAACGCCGACAAAAAGAGCTGAGCCCACAGGCTGATGCCCAACACCACCACGAACGCCGGCCAAAACCTTCGCATGCCTACTCGACAATCCAGGTGACGTGCTGCTTTTCACCTTCGCGCATAAAGTCAACGCGCACACTCTGCGCCTGGCCCAAGCCCTTCCAGGCCTGCAAGTAATCGTCGGGCAGCTTCAGCCGGATACCATTGACATGGGTGACCACATCACCCACGCGCAGGTGCGGCGCGATCGCCGTATGTGCCCGCGTCGTGACATCGACTATCTGAAAGCCCTGAAACTTGCCGCCCTCGTGCAGCGGCTGGGCATCGACCTCGCCAAATACAAAGGCCGGACCCTGCGCGATGAAGGCATCGAGCCTGGCGCGGCTGATCGACGTCGTACCCGCGTTGCTGCCGCCGGCATCCTCGACCGCAGAGCTGGTGCGCCCCGTAGCCATGACATCCGGGCCGGCCGGGGGCGGGCGAAACTGAGCGTCCTCATCCGTGGGCCGGTCGCCTACAGGCGGGCCGCTGTCGCTGCGCGTGCCCGACGACGCGCAACCCGCGACCAAAAGGCACACTAGCGCCACAACAACGACATTTGGCAGCAACGATCGCTCTGTTCTCATGCATATCTCGATAGACGGGTAGGTATTCATCCAGGCGCCACGGGGCGCGCCGAAAACGCAGTATAATGCTTCGTCGCCTCAGAACAACCCTGGCCATCCGAACCACGATTCCCATTTGTTCAGCAAAGCAGCTGGCCTAGCTGAACCACGACTCCAATTTGTACAAAAAGTGCTCGAGCAGATCACCGTCGCGTGCCAGGCTTGCCGCCTGGATGCTGCCATAGCGGATCTGGGCGATCGTACCCTTTTGCAGCGAGGGGCTGGATTGTAGAAACTCCGCTTGCACCTTCTTGTGCTCGAGCTCAGCGCTGGCCTGGGCAAAGCTCACCGCCGCCTCGACCTGGCCCTTGACCGGCCCGCTCTCGGCGCAGCTCAAGCACCAATACTCGCCGCTGAACTCCCAGGCTCGGTAACGACTCAGCGACGCCTGGCAGCCCTTGCAACTCACATGTGCGCTGGTGGCAAGGCTCGCCCGAGCTGCCAGCGGCGCCGGTGCAGCAGCCTGCGCGCGGCGCTTCTCGTAGCAGGAATCGCAAAGCCTCTTGTTGTCAATCTCATAGGTCGAATAGCGATTCGAATGGACACCGCATCCCTCGCAGCGAAGCTCGGAGTTGCTCTGGCGCTGAAAGACCGAGCCCTGCGGCGCGCTCGCCCAATCGCTGGCTGTACTCCAATCGCCAAACTCTTGGGCAGCCGCCACAGCAGGGACAGCAGCGACAGCAGCGACGGCAGCGACGGCCGGGACAGCAGCCATCGGCGAAGTTTTTGCTACGTGTTCGCGACCCAAGTCGCCAAGCTGCTCGCGCTCGAAGCCATCGATCCAGATGCCCTTGCACTGCGGACAGCGATCGAACTCGATGCCGTCAAAGACCACGATGTACATCGCGCGTCCATCCGCCGGACAGCTCAGCCCCAGATTCGTTCCACAGGCCTTGCAACTCGTGCGCCCACCCTGATCGAGCTTGCAGAACCGACAATTGTCGGGAAGCTTGGCGTTCTTGTCGAGCGCGGCCTCCAGACCCTCGGCCACGAAGCGCTTGCCGACGACCTGGTCGAACTCACCGGCATCGAGCCACAGACCGCCGCAGCCATCACAGATATCGACCACCACATCGTGACTCGCGCGCTGGCTCATCGCTCTCTGACAATGGGGGCAGTTGCGTGTGCTCATAAGCCGGGACTCGCCATGGTGGTGGAGCTCAATGCCTGCCTCAGCTACCGAGCAAGCGCAGCATCTCCAATCTGCTGGTGAACTTGAATTCACGTACGCCACGCGCGCTCGCTTCGCGCTGTTCGAGCTCTTCGAGCACTTTGACGGCCTCAAAATCGACTATAGCAATATTTCGAGCCTTTAAAAAATCACGAAGTGTCGCCATCACGTCACTGCTGCTCGCGCCGCCCTCGGGCTTTTGCTCGAATTGCCCGTTGAGGTAGGCCATGATCTCGTCGCAACCTTGCACAGCATCAGCGCGCGCCTTGCCCACCAGCCCGTCGGAGGCTCGCCTGGCCCAACCGACCACGAAGGTGTCCCACACGGGTTGCTCGAGCGCCGGATCGTAGACCATGTAGCGCGGGCGATCGGGATACTGCTCCCAGGGCGTGGGCACGGTCGCAAACTCCCCGCGGCGCTCGCGCGAGACGGGCAAGCCCAGTGAGGGCTCAATGCTATCGCCCACCGCAAAGACCACCGTATCGCAGGCGATCGTCTCGAACTCGCCAGTCATCTCCAGGCCAACCCGGCCGTCTTCGCCCAGCGCGACCAAACGCGTCGTCTCAAAGGTCATGCCACTGACGCGCCCATCGGCCGAGACCTCCACGCGCGCCGGGCTACGCAAAAAGCGCATGCAAAAGCGCGTATCGCTGTCGACCTCGAGATCATCGTCGGCGCCCTTGAGCAGCTCGGCCAAGAGCTCCTGGGGGTTCTGGCCGACCTCGGCGACGTTTTGCCCGATCGCGGCCAGCTCCCGCTCGATCTGAGCGACGTCGATCGCACCGCACACGATCTTGAACTCTTTGTCGGTGTAGGCACGCTCGCCGGGGCCGCGCCTGGCCACGGCCGTCACACACTCGACACGCCGATCGCAGACCATCCAATGCACGATGTCCATGCACACGTTGCCAAGGCCGATCACGCACACATGCTTTCCAATGGCGAACTCGCGCTCACTAAAGGGCGGCAGGCCGTTGTAGTAATAGACCAGATCCTTGGCGTGGTAGCTGCCCACGGCGTCCTCGCCGGCCAGCCCCAACCACTTCGTGCCCTGTGCGCCCACGGCGACGACCACGGCGTCCACGCCCATCGCTCGCAGCTCGGCCAGGGCGATGTCGCCCTCGAGGCCCACGCGCACGTTGCCAAAGTAATGCACGTTGTCGCGCGCTAAAATGCGCGCAAAGTATTTGCGAAGCCCCTCTTTCATCTTGTACTTGGTCGGATAAATCCCGAACTCGGCCAGGCCACCGGGCTTGATGTCGCGGTTCAAGATCACCACTTCGTGGCCGGCCTTGGCCAGCACTTCCGCGGCGTAGAGGCTGGCCGGACCAGCTCCGACAAGCGCCACCGTATACTTCTTCTCGGACATACCCTGCTTTCCCATCGTGGATTCTTAAGAGGATTCGCTGCGCCGCAACCGCGACCGTGGCTCAATCGCACAAACCGAGCTGTTCATCAACCGACACGTCACTTTCGATCGATGTACACACGGCGGCCCCGGGTTATTTCGCACGTCGGTTTGGGCCAGCCACGCGAGCCTTGCGAGCGCCTGGCCCAATGCGGTCATTTCGAAAATTCTTGCAGCTCACTCATCATCGCCATGGGCAACAACATCGAAGGGTTGATCGCCTCGCCAAGCCAGCTGCTCGCGCCCATGGCAAAGCTCAGATTGGTCTCGGCCTGCTTGCGCTCGACCGCCGAGAGCGACTCCCAGGTGCGAAAGCTCTGGGCGGGCATGCGCGCCATCGCCACGCCGCCCGGACCGCTGGCCGAGATCGCCATCAAGGCCTGCATCGCAGCCGGGTTGTTCGGATCGTTTTTGTTCGCAGCAGCCGTCTTTTGCGCCTCGGCGATCGTCTCCTTGTACTCCTTGGCGATCGCCGGCTGCTCCTTGAGCACGAGCTTGATCGCCTCATCGGCGTGCTTGTCCTTGAGCTTGTGCTGCTTGGCCATGGTCTCGGTGGCTGCGACAACGCCGGCGATGCGGATCGTGTTGGCATAGTGCTTCTCGTAGCCGCCCTGCTTTTTGAGATGTTCATCAAACGCCGCCGCCAGCTCGTGCATCGCCGTGTAGGTCTTGCCCACCTCGCGCGCGGCGCGAAGCTTGCCGGCGACCGACTCGTCATTCTTGGTGTTGAGCGACTTCAAGGCCTCGTTTTGCTTCTCCCACTTGATGTAGGCCGGATTCTTCTGCCAGGCCTCGGCCGACTTGTGAAAGGCCTGGATGTCGGCCTTGGTCAACGGCTTGTCCAGATAGGCGCGAATCTTGGCGGCATCGAGCGCATCCGCGTTCTCCTTGACCGCCTTGGCGTGGCTCTCCGCGCTGCCGACGATGCCGCCCTTGCTGCCCTCGGCCTTGCTTGTACCCGAAGCCGCAGGCGCGCCCTGTCCGCTCTGGGTCGGCGAGCTGACGCCAAAGTCCTGGCTGACCTCGTTGACGAAGGCGCTGCCCTTCTCATAGGCGAAGTAGCCCACCACAGCGGCGGCTGTTAACCCGATCAACGACAAGCACCCGCAGCCGCCCAGCACCAGGCCCAGAGGAAACTTCTTCTTTCCAGCAGGCGCCCCGCTCGACATCTCCGGGCCTTGCGCTGCCATCACATTCTCGAATCGCTGCTTCATGTCTTTGCTCCCCTTTCAATTAAACTCAATCAGCGCTGATCCGCTTCATTTTCGATTTGCCATCTGTTCTTGGACCAGCTTGCGGTACTGAGCCACATCGCTTGCCACCGAGCCTGCCGCCTCAGCCCAGAACGCAGTCTGGGTCAAGTCGACGCCCAGGTACTGGCTGGCCAGCTCCTCGACCGTCATGCGCCCGGTATCCTCGAGCATGCTGTCGACCACCCGCGCAAAGGTCGGACCCTCGGCTTCGGCGCGCGCATACAGCGCCTTGGAGAACAGGTAGCCAAAGGTGTAGGGGAAATTGTAAAACGGCGCCGAGGTCAGGTAAAAGTGCAGCTTCGAGGTCCAGAACAAACCATCGACCGACTCCAGACCGCCACCAAAAGCCTCGCCGAACACCGCCCGGGTCATCTCCGTGAGGTTCTCCTCGTCGAGCGGCCCTTCGGCACGCTTCTCGTGCATGGCATGCTCGAGGCGATAGCGCGCCGGCACGTCGATCAAAAACGCGATCGCGCGGCGCAGCCGATCGTCGAGCAGGCGCAGCTTGTCCGATCCGTGCGCTTGCTTGAGCGCGGCTTCTTCGACCAACGCCTCGGCCAGCGTGCTCGCGGTCTCGGCAAGCGTCATCGGAATCTGCTGCTCCGAGGAGGCCATGTTGCGCATCACCCAGGCGTGGTAGCCGTGGCCGAGCTCGTGGGCCAGCGTCTGAACGCCCGAGGGCGTGCCCCCAAAGGTCATGAAGATGCGAATCTGCTTGGAGACAGGAAGCGTCGAGCAATAGCCGCCCTGGGCCTTGCCCGCGCGGTCCTCGACCTCGACCCACTGGCTGGCCAGCGCATGGCGGCAAAACTCCGCGATGCGCTCCGAGAAGCTGCCCACATGCGTGACGATAAAGCGCTGGGCCTGCTCGTAGCTGATCTTCTCCTGGTCAGCGGTGGCACCGACAGGCGCGTGCAGATCGTACCAGGCCAGCTTCTCCAGCCCCAGATACTGGGCCTTCAAGCCCATATACTCGACCAACAGCGCCTTGTGCGCGTCGGCGGCCTCGTGCATCGCATCGACCGTCTTGCGGCTGATCCGATTGGCGTTGAGCGGCTCGGTGAGCGCATCGCCACCGCGGCGGCGATAGACGCTTTGCTGGCTGCCGATGATCCCGCTGAGCGCCTGCGCACTCACCGGCGCAACCTTCGCCCAGGCCGCCGCCAGGCCCTCAAAGGCTCGCCTTCGCACCTCGCGATCGCCGTCCTCGGCCATATTCTTGGCCTGGCCCACTGACATCGTGCGCGTCGTGCCATCGGCCTGCTCGACTTGCACCTCCATGCGCGCCGAAACCTGGCTGTAAAGCTCGCCCCAGGCATGCAAGCCGTCGCGGTTGAGCTCCACGGCCAGCGCCTCGAGCGCCGGCTCCATGGATGCGTCCGCATCGCGGCGCATCTCGCGAAGCAACAGATCCATCGACGACAGCGCCTCGAGCCCGTGCAGGCTTGAAAACTGCGCATCGCTCAAGCCCCGAAGCTTGGCCTGCACGTCGACCGACATCGCCCGCAGCTGGGTCGACGCGTCATTGAGCAGCGATGGCAGCCTCAGCGCCCGCGGATCGTCGGTGTGCGTCGACGCCATGAACCAGGAAAACGAGCCGGTCTCGTTGACCCGGTCCTGCAAGCGCCGGGAATCGAGCAACACACTCACCCACGCCTCCTGATCTGCCTGCCCAAAGCTCACAGCCGACGGCGAAACCAGCGCCTTCGCACGCTCCCGAATCCCGGCCAGATCCTCGACCACCTGGTCAACCGCCGCCCGAAAGCTCTGCGACTCCACGCCCCCTTCAAAGATGCTCTCGGTGTCCCACGATGGATTCGATGTTGGAAAGTTTTTGGTCGTTGTCGACACGCTGCTTCCTCGCTATGAGTTCGATGAGTAATGGCCAGGGTTAATCGTTGGTATAAAGCGCCGCGAGCATAACCCCATGCCCCCGACTTTGCAAAAAGCTATCTGCCCCAAGGACCACCATGGATAATCTTGCGCACTCGCTGCTCGGAGCCACCCTGGCACAGGCCGGCCTCAAGCGCTACAGCCCGCTCGCCACGGCCACGCTCGTCATCGGCGCCAACCTGCCCGACATCGACGCCCTGACCACCGTGCTCGGCTCCGACGCCTCGCTCTATTACCGGCGCGGCCTCACCCACGGCGTGCTCGCCATGGTCATCCTCCCGATCCTGCTCGCCATCACCATGATCCTCTACGATCGCCACGTTCGCCGCCGCCGCGACCCCACCAAAGACCCTGCCCTCTTTTTGCCCCTGCTCGCCCTGGCCTACATCGGCACCTTGTCCCACCCTGTGCTCGACTGGCTCAACACCTACGGCGTTCGCGTACTCATGCCCTTTGACGGCCGTTGGTTCTACGGCGACACCCTCTTCATCGTCGACCCCTGGTTCTGGCTGCTCATGGCCGCAAGCGTCGTCTTCGCCCACTCCCACACCAAATTCAGCAAACGCGCCTGGCTCTTTGGCACCGCCCTCGCCACCACCCTCGTCACCTTCGTCCCGATCGTCCCGCTCGCGGCCAAGATCGTCTGGTGGCTCGCTGTCGCCCTCATCGCCTACCGCCGCCACAAGGGCGTCGAAACCACCCGCGTCCCCCTCTATGCCCGGGCCTGCCTCATCGCCCTTTGCCTCTACCTGGCCGCCCTCTTTGGCACCAACGCCCTGGCCAAAAACGGCGTCCACGACCACCTCGCCAGCCAGAACATCACCCCCCTCGAAATGATGACCAGCCCCCTGCCCGCCAACCCCTTCGCTCGCCAGGTCATCGTCAAGACCCAGACCCACTACCACGCCATCAACGTTCGCTGGCTCCAAACCCCAACCCACAGCCCCGCCTACCCACCCGTTCCCATCGAGCCCCCCAACGCCATCGTCCAACGCGCCCTCGACCAACCCCAGGTCCGCGGCTTTCGCAACTGGATGCGCTACCCCACCTACGAGGTCCGCCCGCGCCACAACGGCGGCCACCGCGTCTACATCCGCGACCTCCGCTACGCCACCCCCGACGCCGAACCCGGCCGCGGCATCGGCATCGCCATCGTCGACCTCGACTAGTTTTACAACTCGCCGTTCCTGCCGATCACGTTCACGATCACGATCACGATCACGATCACGATCACGATCACGATCACGATCACGATCACGTTCTCAGTCGCGTTCTCGGTCGCGTTCTCGATCACGTTCTCGGTCTCGGGCAGTCGTAGTTGAATCCGTGATCGTGATC
>JACCWM010000170.1 GCA_013697635.1 Lujinxingiaceae bacterium
CAACACCAACAACACCAACAACACCACCACCGGCAACAACGACAACAACACCACCGGCAACAACGACAACAACACGACGGGTACTGGGGAGTGCAAGCCTGACTTTGGTCAGGCCGATGCCTGTGGCGGCAACGTCGTGGGCACCTGGTCGCTCGAGGATGCCTGCAGCCAGGTCGATCTGGAAGGTCTGCTCAAGCAAGCTTGTCCGCTGGCGACAGTCGAGAGTATGGAGATCACCACCTCGGGAACCCTGGTGGTCACGGCGGCTCACTACGCGCGCAATGTAACGGCCGTGATCAATGCCGTCGTCCTGATCCCCAATCTGTGCGCTCAGGTTGCCGGTGGATGCCAGGGCATCGAGGCGGCGGTCGCCGCACGCCTGCAAAACGCCACGGCGACGTGCACGCCAAACAACGACGGCTGCTCGTGCGATCTCGAGCTTGTCGAAGATGGTGAGGAAGCCGGCGCGTACACGCTCGTCGATGGTGTCATCACCGTCGCGGACGGGAGCACCTTTTATTACTGCGTCGAGGGCGCAAACCTCTCGCTTCGCGAGTTTGGCACCAACGACGACGCCAGCCAGCCCACCCAGTTTTACGGTAAATGAGTCGGTGCGTTTTTCTCAGCCCTCATCGCCCGCATCGGCATCGAAGCGGCGGTTCTCCTCGTCGGTGCGCGACAGGCGCTGGGCCTCCGAGGTGCTCATCGTGCCGCGCGGACGAACCCGCGCGTCCTCAAAGCCCCACTGATCGATGTCGATGCGGTACTGAGTGCGTGAGAGCAGCGTCCCCTGGCAGAGGCGCTCCTCGGGGGCCGCTTCGCTGGCCTCGTCGACCTGACGGGTGAGCATCTCGAGGATGACGCGATTTGGGATACGCTGTCGCTCCGAGGGATAGATGTAGCCGAACAAGACCAAGTGGGAGAAGAGCACGCGCCAGTGTTCATCGAAGAGATCGAGCAGGTGGTCCCAGTCGAGCTGATCGGCTTGAGCGAGCAGTGTGTGCGCGATGTCGGCGCCGTCAAAGCGCTCGCGCTCCATGATGAAGGCCTTCGACCAGATGAACTCTTCGGGGGCGAGCACCAGCGCCTCGATCCCGAGCATCTGCTGGGGCACCGAGCGTGCAAACCACTGGTCGTCGACGCTGGCCAGACCGTTTCCAGAATTGAAGATCAGGTCGATCGACTCCCCTTCACGAAACACCTTGGCGATCCAAACTGGCGAGGTCATCTCGGTGACAAACCCCTCCTTCTCCATGGCTTTGAGCATGCGTGGGACGTCGGATTGGCGCACGAACAGATCGAGATCCTTGGTGTAGCGGCAGACGTCGGTATAGCAGGTCAAGGCAAAGGCCCCGCCGACTAAGAACGGCAGCTGTTCGCGCTGCAAGATCTCCAACACCTGGCGGTAGAAGTCCGCCGCTTGCGGGCGAAGCTCAGTGGCGAGCGCATCGGTCGAATGGGTCATGTTGGATGAAGCCATGATACACCTCTTGGCCGTCATTCGCTGTGAGACAAGTCGACAGTCTCCCAAACCTCAATCGTAAACACCTGTTTTCATTGTACATTCACTAAACATCGACCGAGGCCAGCGCGTTGCCCGCTTTGGCTCGGGGACTAGCTTCGATGCCGATGCACGGGCCCAAACCTTGCGGAGTCTCTGGATGGAACCAAGCACGAAAATGCGCATCGCTGCGCTGGCCGACCTGCACCACGGCCGATCCGACGTCAACCTCAAGGAGCTCTTCCAGGCCGTCACCGCACAGGCCGACATCTTGCTGCTCTGTGGTGACATCACCGACCACGGCCTGCCCGACGAGGCCAAGAGCCTGGCCGAAGAGATCAACCGCCATCTGCACGTGCCCGCGCTGGCGGTGATGGGAAACCACGACTACCACTCCGACCAGAGCGAATTGGTCGACGAGATTCTCGGCAGCGCCGGGGTCAACGTGCTCAACGGTGACAGCGTCGAGATCGGCGGCGTCGGCTTTGCCGGCGCCTGTGGCTTCGCCGGAGGTTTTGACCGCTGGACGCTGCATCCCTGGGGCGAGCGCGCCATTCGCGCCTTCGTTCAGGCCGCGATCGACGAGGTGCTCAAGCTCGAGATGGCGCTCTCACGGCTCGACACCACCTCACGCGTCGTGCTCTTGCACTACGCCCCGATCCGCGAAACCGTGGTCGGCGAACCCCTCGAGATCTTTCCATTCTTGGGTTCGAGTCGCCTCGAGGACCCGCTCAACCACTTCAAGGTCAGCGTCGCCTTCCACGGTCACGCCCACAAAGGCACCCACGCCGGTCAAACCTCCACCGGCGTGCCCGTCTTCAATGTCTCGATGCCCGTACTGCGTGCGACCTTTCCCAAGCGCCTGCCCTTTCACGTCATCGAGGTCGAGCGCGACACCTGAGCGCTGGAATTTTGGTGGCCATTGCACTAGGCTCGAGGCGCTGAGACTTTGCCCCTAGAACTGCTTGACGGGTTGCCCAAAATCCAAGGTTGTCGCCGATGCTCCAGAGACGGAATTTGATCGCTGCCATTTTACTGGGCAGTGCCCTGATTTTTGGCTGCGCGCTGCCCGCCGACGATTGCAAAGAGGACAGCGACTGCTTTGTCGGCGAGCGATGTGTGCGCGGCGATTGCCTGCCACCGGCCACCAACAACACGACCAACCCCAACAACACGACCACCAACAACACGACCACCAACAACACGATCCCGGACCAAGACACCGGCGACGATTATCAAGACACGACGCCCATCATACCGCCACCGGAGCCCGTCTCGTGCATCGTCGATCGGCTCACCCTTTGCGAGGATCCCTCCGGCGAGCTCAAGGCGGCCCAGATCGAGTCGAGCTTGACCAACAGCGTCTCCGATCCGGGAAACCCCCAGCAGCACTTTGACCGGCAGTTTTGCAACTCCTACGCGGAGCCCGGCGCGCTCCGCCAGGAGAAGGTGTATGTCGACATGCTCTGCCCCGCTGAGCCTGCCGATTACTACCGCTTCGACATCCCCCACTGCGGCGATCGCGACACGTTTTTGGAGGTCACCCTGACCACCGAGCCGGCCTGCTTCATCGCCCAATTCGACCTGCTGGCCGAGCTCTCGACCTCGGCTGCGCCCGCCGTGCGTGTGCCCACGCCTTGCAGCGCCACCAACCCCTGCAGCGAGCGCCTGCCCCACACCTACACGCGCAAATTCCTCTTGCCGGCCAACGCCTTGGAGCGCACCAACTTCTACATCGGGGTCGTCTCGACCGAGCAAAATACGATGTTCAAGTACACGCTCAGCGCTCGCCTTCGCTACCTTTAGGCCAAGAAACGAACGAGGCCCCGGTTTCCCGGGGCCTCGTTCACTTCGTTTAATGGGCGTAGCTGGGATTGAACCAGCGACTTCATCCGTGTGAGGGATGCACTCTCCCGCTGAGTTATACGCCCAAAAAGCGCTTGGCGAAGCTAGCACAGCCATGCCATGGTGACAACAGATTTGTTGCCTATTCGTCGATCGAAAACGGCGTGGTCCAGGCACTTATTCCACCAACCCGCAAGCCTCGGGGCTATGCATGACACCAGCAAAAATCCTGATCATCGGGGCGGGCTATGCCGGCCTGCAGATCGCCCACATGGCGCGCGAGCAGGGCCTGGCTGTGGCGGGTACGACGCGCTCGGTGCAGACCGTCGAACAGCTCGAGGCGATGGGTGCCGCCGCGGTGTTGTGGGACGTGCTCGAGGACGACGTCGCGCGGCTCAAAGGGCTGCTCGATGCCGAGACGGCCGTGATCTACAGCGTGCCAACACTTTTTGATGCGTGGAAGCCGGCCGGTGGCCAGGGGTTGGCGCGCCATGTGGCGCCGGTGGCGCGCGTGCTCGAGGCATGCGCTGCTGCCCGCGTGGCGCGGCTTATCTATCTGTCGTCGACGTCGGTGTACGGAGACCACGGGGGCGCCTGGATCGATGAGAGCAGCGAGCGGCGGCCGGATTCGCCGGCCGGTCAGATGCGCCGCGACATCGAAGACTGCGTGCTGGGCTTTGGCGACCGCCTCGACGTCAACGTCGCACAGCTCGTGGGGATCTATGGCCCGGGGCGAACGCTGGTCGCGATGCTCGAGAGCGGGCGCTATACGCTGGTCGACGGCGGCAAGAAGGTCACCAACCGCATCCACGTCGAAGACATCGCCCAGGCCGTGCTCGCCATGGTAGAGCGCGCGCCAGGCGGTGCGCGCACCTACTTGCTCAGCGACGGCAACCCGCAAAGCGTCGCGGAGTTGGTCGATTTTATCTGTGAGCAAACGGGCATCGCGCGCCCGGCCGAGGAGAGCTTGGAGGACTATGCAAAGCGGCTGCAAAACCCCAACGTCGTGGCGCGCTGGAAAAACACCTACCGGGCGAAAAACCAGCGCATGCTCGAGGAGCTCGGCGTCCGGCTGCGCTATGTCGACGCGCTGGCAGGCTATGCAAGTCTGCTGGGATGATGTTGATCGCATCTGGCAAACCGGCTAGGCTGCCTCGCGCTGCGCGCACCATCACCGACGATCTTCAGGAGACATCAAACGTGTCTGGTTTAAACAAAAGTGCATACGTTCTCGCGCTCACCTTGCTTATTGTGACGCTCGCTGCCTGCAGCGACGATCCCACGGCCACCGGCCCAGGCGAAGACGCCGGGTGGGACATCGGCCCGGGTGCTGACACCACCGAGGCCGATGGCGCGAGCGAGCCCATCGCTGCCGAGCACCCCGATAACGACAGCGTCGTGATCTTGGTCGACCAGCGCGAGGTCCAGCTGACCAACGGCGCCTCGGAGGCGATCGAATTCGAGGTTCCGGCGAACGCCGTCTCGGTCTCGATTGCGGTCGACGGTCTGCGAAGTGAGAGCTACGGGTTGAAATTTTGGACCGGGCCTGACGACTTCGCCTTCGTACCCGAAGGCTGGGACGCCAACGGCGGACAGATCTGCTTTCGAAACTGCAACAACCGCATCGCGGGCTCCGAGGGCGCCTTTGCCGCGATCGCGCCCAACAACCCCGACTCGATCCTCGAGGCCGGCGCACACCGATTTGCCGTCTCCGGGATGCGCATTCAGGGCTTCTCGGGCACACCGTCGAACGCTCTGGTCAAGGTCACCGTGCTCGCCAAGCTGCGCGCCGCGCTTCCGGAGAGCGGCGTGCTCGATTTGAACATCCACTTCACCGGCTCCAACGGCTGGACGGCGGCCAGCGCCCAGAGCAATCCAGACTTCGCCGCGCTCTTAGCAAGTGTCGACACGATCTATCAAACCGTGGGCCTTCGCCTTGGCCGGGTCACCTACCGCGATATCGACGAGGACTTCCAGGTGCTCGAGTCGATCACCGGCGAGGGCAGCGATCTGATGGCGATGTTTTCCCTGTCCGAGAGCAATGCGATGAATGCCGTCAACTTGTTCTTCGTCGAAGAGATCAACAGCCCACCGCCCTTGGCCGGCAAGATCCTCGGGATCGCCGGCGGAGTCCCCGGGCCGCCGCTGTTGCAAGGCACTGCGCGAAGCGGCGTGGCCGTGGGCACGAGCCCTCAGGAAGGAGCGCCGGCGATCGCAAACATCGTCGCCCACGAGATCGGCCACTTTTTGGGCCTTTTTCACACCACCGAGCACTTCTCGATCCCCAACTACAGCCCGGCCCATGACCCGCTGCCCGACACACCGAACGCCGACACGAGCTATCTGATGCACGCCGGCGGCGCCGGCACCACGCTTTCGCCCTGGCAAGGCCGTGTCATGCTCTCGAATCCCTGGGTAAGTCATACGGAGAACACACCATGAGAAAACTCATCCTGGCCACGGTCCTGGCCGCCGTCACAGGCCTTGGAATGCCGGCTTTTGCCCAACAACAAGACGATGACGCGCGCTTTGAGAGCGTGCTTCGCGCGATCGACACCACACCCTCCGGCGCCGAGCTCGAGCACCACTTTCACGACGCCGCCGAGCGCCTGATCGCGGCCGCCACCGACGACCTGCGTGACCTGTTCACGCGCACCCGCGCGATCGCGATGTTGGCAAACTTTGCCCGGCCCGACACCCGCGCCACACTCGTCGGCCTCACCACCGACGCCCGGGCTGAAATTCGCCGCGCGGCCTACTACACCCTGGCCCTGGCCTTCGGCCAACCCGGCGACGACGCCCTGCTCGCCACGCTGGCCCGCGGCACCAAAGACGAGCAGCTCGAGGTGCGCCTGCACACCGTGCGCGCGCTGCGCTGGGTCCAAAACGACGGCGCCCAAAAATTGCTCGAGTCGCTGACCCACGACGCCCATCTCGGCAAGCTGGCCACGCGCACCCTCGAGCGGCGCACCCAGAGCGCCGCCCAGTAAGGGGCTCAGCGCAGCAGGCTGAGCATCAGGTCGTTGAGGCGTTTGACGTAGCCTGCGGGGTCGTCGAGCTGGGCGCCCTCGCTCAGGCGCGCCTGGTCGAAGAGCACGTGGGCCCAGTCCTCGAAGCGCTCGTGATCGAGCTCGTCTTTGATGCGGGCGATGATCGGCTGCTCGGGGTTGAGCTCGAGGATCGGCTGGCCGGCGCCGAAATCCTGGCCGGCGGCGCGAAGTACGCGGCGCATGTGGCTGCTCATATCACCCTCTTCGGTGACGAGGCAGACCGGCGAGCTGGTTAAGCGGTGGGTGATGCGCACGTCCTTGACGCGATCGCCCAAGACCTCCTTGAAGCGGGCGACGACGGGCGCGTACTCGGCTGCAATCTCGTCGAGCTTCTCTTTGTCGCCCTCGTCTTCGAGGATCCCCAGATCGAGGGCGCCACTGGCGATCGACTGCAGGGGCTTGTCGGCAAACTGCTCGACGTGGTTGACCACCCAGTCGTCGACGCGGTCCGAGAGCAACAAGACCTCGACGCCGCGCTTTCGAAATACCTCGAGGTGCGGGCTGTTCTTGGCGGCGGTGTACGAGTCGGCCGTGATGTAATAGATCTTGTCCTGGCCCTCTTTGAGGCGCGCGACGTAGTCGGCCAGGGTGACGTTCTCGACATCGGAGTCGTTGTGGGTGCTGGCAAAGCGCAAGAGGCGCGCGATGTCGTCTTTGCGCTCGGGCTCCTCGACGATGCCCTCCTTGAGGATCGAGCCAAAGGCCGTCCAGAAGCTCGCGTATTTGTCGGCGTCGGCGCTGAGATCCTCGAGCATGGTGAGCACGCGCTTGACCGCGGTCTGGCGCATCGAGGTGACCACGCGGTTGTCCTGCAAGAGCTCGCGCGAGACGTTGAGCGGCAGATCGTCGGAGTCGACCACGCCGCGAATAAAGCGCAAGTAGCGCGGCATGAAGAGCTCGGCGTCGTCGGTGATAAAGACGCGGCGCACGTAGAGCTTGACGCCGTGGCTCTTGCCCTCAAAGCCCGAGGCCAGATCGAAGGGCCGGCGCGCGGGCAGATAGAGCAGCAGGGTGTAGCTCAGCCGGCCCTCGACCTGGGCGTGCAGGTGGGCCAGGGGCGCCTCGAAGTCGTGACCGACGTGCTTGTAGAACTCGGCGTACTCCTCCTCGCTGATCTCGCTCTTGGAGCGAAGCCACAGCGCCGAGGCCTGGTTGACGGTGTTCTCCTCGCCGTTGGGCGCGCTCAAGACGATCGGGAAGGGGATGTGGTCGGAGTATTTGCGGATCACCTCCTCGAGGCGGTAGTCGTCGAGAAACTCGGCGTCTTCCTCGCGCAGATAGAGCACGATCTCGGTGCCACGCCCCTCTTTTTGGGCTGCCTCGATCGTGTACTCGCCCTCGCCGGCCGACTCCCAGCGCACGGCCTCGTCGTGGCCGGCGCGCCGGGTGGTCAAGACGACGCGATCGGCGACGATGAAGGCCGAATAAAAGCCCACGCCGAACTGGCCGATCAGCTGGGCGTCCTTTTTCTGGTCGCCGGTCAGGTGGCTGACGAACTCGCGGGTGCCGCTTCGGGCGATCGTACCGATGTTGAGCGCGACCTCGTCACGGCTCATGCCGACGCCGTTGTCGGAGATCGTCAGCGTGCGCGCCTCGGGGTCGACGCTGAGACGGATCTTGAGCTCGGAATCACCGGCGTAGAGATCGGCGTTGGAGAGGGCCTCGAAGCGCAGCTTGTCGATCGCGTCCGAGGCGTTGGAGATCAACTCGCGCAAGAAGACCTCCTTGTTGGAGTACATCGAGTGGATCATCAGGCGAAGAAGCTGGCTGACTTCGGTCTCAAAAGGGCGTGTCTCGCGTTCGCTGGTCATGGTCGGTACTCCTTGTCACATCGGTTGGGCAAGTTTAGGTTTGCGCGGGCGCTAGGTTATGCGCGCGGCTCAAAATGGCAAGGCTTATCGACCGCGCAATGAAGTTCTAGGGTGAGTATGACGGATACAGTGGTCGTTGCAGCGATGTACAAGTTTGCGCCGCTCGAGGAGCTCGAGGCCCTTCGCGGCGAAATCGAGCGTTTGTGTCTGGAGCAGGGCGTGCTCGGCACGCTGCTCATGGCGCCCGAGGGGCTCAACGCCACGCTCGCTGGCTCACGCGCGGGGATCGACGCCGTCGTGGGCTTTTTGCGCGCCCAGCCCGGACTTGAAACGCTGAGCCCGCGCGAGTCGTATGCCGAGCGCGCGCCTTTTTTGCGCCTCAAGGTGCGCATTAAGCCCGAGATCGTCACCTTTGGCGTCGAGGGTATCGATCCGCTGAGCGAGGTGGGCGTCTATGTCGACCCGGCAAAGTGGAATGAGCTGATCGAGCGCCCGGAGGTGCTCGTGATCGATACGCGAAACGCCTACGAGGTCGAGCTCGGCCGCTTTGAGGGCGCGCTCGACCCCCAGACCGAGAACTTTCGCGCCTTTGCCGACTACGTCGACGCCCACCTCGACCCGAGCGAACATCCCGAGGTGGCGATGTATTGCACCGGCGGCATTCGCTGCGAGAAGGCCACGGCCTTCATGCTCTCGCGCGGCTTTTCCCAGGTCTACCATTTGCAGGGCGGCATCTTGCACTATCTCGAGCGCATCGAGCCCGCCCAAAGCCTGTGGCAGGGCCGCTGCTTTGTCTTCGACGAGCGGCGCACCGTCGGCGAGGAGCTGCACGCGGGGCGCGCCGATCGGGCGGACAAGCCCTTGGGTGAATGAACAAAATTCACAGATAACGCACTTTACTGCTTGCGGGGAACGAACTACCGATTACCTTTGAGTGAGTAAGACTGCGGCATTTTGGATGATGCCGCCCTGGCCGCGATGAGGTGCTCATCGTTGTAGCCAGTCATTCCGTGATCGTCGCGAGCGTGCGCCAGCGCCCAACTCTTTGGCGCCTTCGCTGATTGCTTCATGAGGTATAAGGCATGAATATTCGAAAGAACTTCCGGCAAATGCTCGCACTTTTGTGTGTGGCTGCCATGACAATGTTCGTTGGGGCCTGTCAGCAGCCCACTCAACCCGGCCAGGAAACTCAACCACCGGAAGGTCAGCCGACGATGCAGCAGCCTGACCAGCCCGGCGCCATTGACCAGCCCGGCGATCCCACCTTGATGGAGGAGCGCACCGAGCAGCCCCAGATGGGCGATCCGGCCGGCGGTGGCCCGGAGGGTATGCAAGAGCCCGGAGCGGGTTTTGAGCAGCCCCCGACCCAGGCCGAGCAGCCCGGCGAGCTCTCGCCGCAGCAGCGCATGCAGCAGAGCCGAGAGCGCGTCGAGGAGGGCCTTCGTGAGATCCGTGAGGTCGCCGAGCAGCAGGCTCAAGAGGGCGAGGAAGGCGCGCAGCAGGCCGCCCAGGAGCTGCAGCGCCGCGCCGAGGAGGCTCAGGAGAGCATCCAGACCGGCATCGAACAGCTCAAGCAGCACATGCCGGACAACTAAAGGCTCAACGCTTGCGCTCGGCCCCAACGCCTGATCCGGGCCGGGCGCAAGTCGCTCTAAAAGCAAGTTGCCTTAAAAGTTCGGCTTTCTCTTCTCGAAGAAGGCCGAGATCGCCTCGGCGAACTCCGGCGACGCCAGACGCTCAATGAAGACTCGGCCCTCGGCCTCAAGCGCCGCGTTCACCGCTTGCATGTCGGCGCGGCGCAAAAGCCGCTTGGACTCGCGAAGCGCGAGCGGCGGCTTCTCGGCCAGGCGCATCGCCCGCTCGGCGACGGCCTCGAACAACGCTTCGGCCTCGAAGACCTCGTTGACCAGGCCCAGTTGGTGGGCATGCTCGCCGCTGAAACGCTCCCCAAAATACAGTAATTCTGCCGCTCGCTGGTGACCGATCAGCCGGGGCAAGAGCAGGCTCGAGGCGCCCTCGGGCACGACGGCCAGGTTGACGAACGGCATCTGCAACTTGGCGTCTTTGGCCGCGTAGACGAGATCGCAGTGCAGCAACATCGTGACGCCGATGCCGATGGCCCAGCCGTCGACGGCGGCGACGAGCGGCTTCTCAAAGGCCACGATCGCGCGCAAAAAGCCAAACACCGGGCTCTCCTCGCCGGGCTGCGGTGGCGCTTGCATGAAGTCGTTGAGATCGTTGCCGCTGGTGAAATTGCCGCCCTGCCCTTTGAGCACGACCACGCGAATCGAGTCGTCGCGCTCGGCATCGGCCAGGATCTCGGTCAAGGCCGTGTACATGGCCAGCGTCAGGGCATTTTTGGCGCTCGGGCGGTCAAAAGCGACCTCGAGCACGGCGTCGCCCAGACGGCGAGTGGCGATGTGTTCATAGCTCATTTACGTCTTCCTTGGATTGAGGCATGCAATGGAATTGGGGTGGTGCGCGCTGGAGTATATTCGTGTTAAGGGCGGTGTCAAAGCACCGGTTTATTAGCCGTTACCGGGCGAAACGCTATATTTTTGGGCGACGAGAGAGAATCATGACGACGATTCACACCTTTTTTGCGACCGTTCCGCGCCACATGGAGCAGCTTCTGGCCGAGGAACTCGAGGCCATGGGCGGCGAGGACGTGCGCCAGACGGTGGCCGGCGTCTGGTTTAGCGGCCCGATCGAGCTGGGCTACCGCGCCTGCTTGTGGTCGCGCCTGGCCAACGCCGTGTTGTTGCCCCTGGCGAGCTTTTATGCGCCCACGCCCGAGGCCTTGTACGACGGCACCCAACAGATCGACTGGTCCGAGCACATGGACGTCGAATCGACCCTGGCCGTGACCTTTCACGCGGCGCACTCCAAGGTTTCCCACACGCAATTTGGCGCGCTCAAGGTCAAGGACGCGATCGTCGACCAGTTTCGCACAGCCCTTGGCAAGCGTCCCTCGGTCGACGTCAAGCAGCCTGACATCCACATCAACGTGCACCTGATGCGCGACGAGGCCACGGTGAGCCTGGATCTCTCCGGCGACAGCCTGCACCGGCGCGCCTACCGCGAGACCAGCGTGGAGGCCCCACTCAAGGAGAACGTGGCCGCCGCACTGCTCATTCGCGCTGGTTGGCCCAAGATGTTGGAGTCGGGCCAGGATCTGGCGCTCGTCGACCCGATGTGCGGCTCGGGCACGCTGGTGATTGAGGCCGGGCTGATGGCCGCCGACATCGCACCGGGCCTTTTGCGCACGAACTTCGGTTTCTTGGCCTGGCTCGATCACGACGCCGCGCTCTGGGAGTCGCTCTTGGACGAGGCGCGCGAGCGGCGCACCAAAGGCCTCGAGCACATGCCCAAGCTCGTCGGCTACGATCGCGAGGGCGGCGCAATTCGCGCCTCGCGCACCAACGTGGCGCGCGCCGGGCTCGAAGACTTCGTCTTTTTGGAGGTGCGAAGCATCGAGGACGCCACCGCGCCCAAAGACTTTTCTGGCCAGGGCCTGCTCGTGGTCAACCCGCCTTATGGCGAGCGTTTGGGCCGCCAGAGCGGCGTCGAGACGCTGCACCGCAAGATGGGCCAGAGCTTTCTCGAGCACTTCGACGGCTGGAAGGCCAGCGTGCTCACTGGCTCCAAAGAGCTTGGCAAGTGCATCGGCATCCGGGCAACGAAGTTCTACACCTTGTACAACGGACGTCTGGAATGCGTTCTGCTCAACTTCGAGGTCAGCAAAGATCGCGCAATGCACTCCGGGGCGCGCTCAAAGAAATGAAGTGGGCGCATATTTGGCCTTGGTTTCATGGTGATTTTGGCTACAATCAAATTCCGTAGTAATCTACCGCCCTCCACCGAAACCATCACAAACGTCAGTGGGATGTCCGATGTCCGATGGAACCGATGAACCGGCGATAGAAACATTGGTCAAAACCTACAATTTGTCGCGCGAAGCAAGCCGCGAAATCGCGGCGCTGTTGCGCAGTGCACGCCAGGAATCACCGAAGACCATCCACGACGTCGGCACAATCGACACGCTGGCCTTGGTTTCCATCGACTCGTCGGCAAATCTGGCAGCCCACTCTTCCTCGTGGAGCTCGGGTGAATTCGACGCCATAAGTTCAGGAACGGTCGAACGCGCCATGTTTGGCCGCTACGAGAAGCTCGAGCGCGTCGGCCAGGGCGGCATGGGCGAGGTCTTTCGGGTGCGCGATCTCGCGCTCAATCGCAAGATGGTCATGAAGATCATCCGTGGCGACCGTATGCAGGACATCGGAGCGCTCGCGCGCTTTGTCGACGAGGCGCAGATAACCTCGCAGCTCGAACACCCGGGCATCGTGCATGTGCACGAGATTGGCCGGCTCGACGATGGCCGCGTCTACTTCACGATGGAGGAGGTGCGCGGGCGCACGCTGACCGAGGTGATCAAGCGCACCCACGAATCTTTCCAAAGTAACGAAGCCTCCGGGTGGGATGCGTCGTTTCGCTCTCTGATCAACCTCTTTCGGCGCTCCTGCGAGCCGGTCGCCTACGCCCACTCACGCGGCGTGATTCATCGCGACCTCAAGCCCTCGAACATCATGATCGGTGATTTCGGTGGCGTTCAGATCATTGACTGGGGACTGGCCAAGATCCTCGGCCGCGTGGAACACGTCGGGCTGGGCGAGGAGGCCAGCGAGATCCAATCCACGCGCTCAGTCGACGAGAGCCATGACACCCGTGCCGGCAGCATCGTCGGCACACCGGCCTTCATGCCGCCCGAGCAGGCACGCGGCGAGCTCAACCAGATGGGCCCGGCGGCCGACGTCTACTCCCTGGGTGCGCTGCTCTACATGATGCTCGATGGCCGACCGCCCTTTGAGGGCGCCAACTCCAGCGCGATCATCTTGCAAGTGATCGAAGGCATCGAGCGCATACCCGGCGAGGCGCTCGGCGCGCCGGTCGAGCTGCAGCGCATTTGCATGAAGGCCATGGCACTGGAGCCTTCGAAGCGCTATGAGTCGGCAGCCGAGCTCGCCGTCGATGTCGTCTCCTGGTTGGACGGCGCCGGCCGACGCGATCGCGCCTGGGAGCTCGTGGCCAAGGCCGGCGAACTTACGCCGATCGTCGCGGAGCTCGAGCGACGCGCCGACGAGCTCAGCGCGCAATCCGAGACCATGCTCTCAGCCTTGTCCGCGCATGCCTCCGTGGCGCTGAAGCGACCTGCCTGGGAACTTCAAGACGAGGCGGCCACTCTCGAGCATGAGATCACGGTGCGCCGCGCGCGCATGATTCAGCACCTGGACACGGCGCTGACCTATGTACCGACGCTGACCGAGGCCCACAATCGCCTGGCCGAGATCTATCGCAAGGACCACGACGAGGCCGAACGTCGCCGCGACATGGCCACGGCGACCTCCTCGGAGGTCTTCTTGCGCGCGCACAATCGCGGCCTACACGACGGCTATCTCAACGGCGCGGGAACCATGAGCGTGATCACCGATGTGCCAGCGGCGGTCGAGATGTACCGCTATGTGAAGCAGGACCGACGCCTGGTCCCCTCGCTGAAGCGACGCATCGGGCGTACTCCGCTGCGTAACGTCGAGCTCGCCATGGGCAGCTACTTGTTGGTCATTCGCGCGCCTGGGCGCGCCGAGGTGCGCTACCCGGTCCACATCGCTCGCCAGAGCGATTGGCATGGTACCCAACCGGGCTACACTGATCCGGCGCCGATTCACTTGCCGGAGGTGACCGAAATCGACGACAGCGAGGTCTATGTTCCGGCCGGCTGGTTCACCAGCGGCAGTGATGGGGTCGCGAGCCAGAGATGTCTGATCGAGCGCCATTGGGTCGACGGCTTCGTCATCTCGCGCCACCCGATCACGCATCATGGCTACCTCGAGTTTCTCAATGCATTGGTCGACGATGGCCGCTTGGACGAAGCACGCCGCGCGATCCCGCGCGAGACCGACGAGTCCACGATCTACCAGCAAGGCGGCGACGCGCGCTTTGAACTGCGCGCCGATCGTGCGGAGATGTCGAGCTGGCCGGTCAACTTCGTCGATTGGCACAGCGCAAACGCCTACACCTGTTGGTACGCCGAGCGCAGCGCTCAGCCCTGGCGCCTGCCCACCGAGATCGAGTGGGAGAAGGCCGCGCGCGGCGTCGACGGGCGCTTTTTCCCCTGGGGCGACTACCTCGATCCGACCTGGTGCCGCATGATCCACAGCACGCGCGGCATTCCCTACGCCGTGAGCATCGACAGCTACCCCGACGACGAGAGCCCTTACGGGGTGCGCGGCATGGGTGGTAACGTGCGCGACTGGTGCGCCGACGAAGTCCACCCGGTCGTGATTTCAGTCGATGATTCGATGGCTCCCTCGCTTCGGTGCGCACGCGGTGGGGCATGGTTTGCCACCGCGGATCTGTGCCGCGTAGCCACGCGCGAGTTGCGCCCGCCAGACGCGCGCTCCTCGGGCATTGGCTTTCGCATGGTACGAAGCTTCGGCAACTACGAGTTGTTGTAGTTCACAGCGCCTGCATGTGTAGAGTAGGCTCTTGATGAATGAAGTTTCTGTTGTCATCATTAGCGAGACGCCCCGAAATGACCCCGCAGCGCGCCCTCTTTGTCCTCGTCGCATTGGGCCTGAGCTTTGGCTCGCTCTCTTCTTTGCAGGCCCAGAGCGTCAGCCCGCGAACCGGCAATCTCTCAATGACCTTTACCGACGTCACCTACGGTGGCGAGCGTGCGTTGAAAGTCGAGCGGGTCTACAACAGTAAATCGGGCTTCAAGGGCATCTTCGGGATGGCCTGGGGCAGCGAGCTCGAGGTCTATCTGCGCGTGCTTCACGATGGCGCGGTGGTGATTTACGAGTGGGGCGGCGGCGCCGAAAACCGCTTTGAACCTCCGGATCTCGACACCGAAGAGCTCGAGGCGGCCGTGGCCACGATCGCGGCCGCCGCGCGCGCCGCGGCCACGCCCGCCTACCTCGCAGATCCGCGCGCTTACCGTGAGCGCCTGTTGAGCGACGCGCGCTATCGCGGCGCGCAGTGGGCCGCGCTGGTGCAAAGCGGCAGGCTCGCCCCGCGCGCGCTTGCGATGGGCACCAGGCTCTCCTCGCGCCGATTCAACTATCAGTATGTTCAGCGCCACGGCGCCGGCTACGATCGCCATTTTCAAGACGGCAAGATCGAGCGCTTCAACGTCGCCGGCAAGCTCGTAGCCATCGTCCATCCAGACGACTACCGTATCGCCTTTGACTACGACGCACACGGCCAACTCGAGACCATGCACGACAGCCTCGGGCGAGCGCTACGCTTTGCGTTCAACGACGACGGCTTCGTCACCCGCATCGATGGCGAGGATGGCCGCAGCGCAGAGTACACCTATGGGCCGGGCGGCCGACTGATCACCTCGCGCGACACGTCGGCCACGGTCCACCGCTTCGAGTACGACGCGATCTATAACCTGCTGGCCATCGGCTATGCCGACGCTACCACCGTCGAGCTGCGCTATCTGCCACGAGCGCTCAACGACAGCGTGCAAAGCGTGCGCAGCCGCGAGGGTAAAACGCGCACCCTGGAGTACAACTGGGAGCGAGTCGACGCCCAGGATCGCCGCGTGATGTCGGTCAAGCGCACCGACGCCGCCGGCGTGCTCGAAACCCAGGGTAGTTACGTCTTCTATCTGAGCACCAGGGCCAGCGGCGAGCAGTGGATTCAACGCCTCGTCGAGACGATCAACGCTCAAAGCGTCGACACGGTCTATGGCGAGCAGCACGGCCGCCCGCTGACGATCGATGCCGATGGCTACCGTCTGAGCTTTGACTACGATGCCCAGGGCCACGTCATCGAGAAGCGCAGCCCCACCCAGCGCACCCGCTTGAGCTACGGTGCGTTTGGCCGGCTCAGCGCGATCGTTGCCGAAGATTTGGCCACGGGCGAGGAGCTCTGGCACACGCGCTTTGAGCACGATGCGCTGGGCAACCAAACCGGCGCCGCCGACTCCAAAGGGCGCGCGGTCAGCGTGCGCTACGATGAAATCCGTCGCCTGGCCCAGGTCACCTGGACCGACGGCGAAGTCGAGCAGGCCTTGCGCTTCAATTACAACTGCGCCATTTGCATCAGCGACACGGCCGAAGCAGACCGCAGCCGCTGGCCGGTCAATCCTGAGTAGAACAAGCCGATGAAAATCCCCCCCTCGATTTTTGCCGGCCTGCTCGCCGTCGCCGCCTTGCTCGCGCTGGGCGGCTGTCACACGACCACCGTCGCCACGGCCCAGGCCGACGGCATCGAGTTGCTCATCCAGCAAGGCCATGCCCAGCCGCCCTCGTACATCAATGCTTGGAGCGACGCGCATCACCTGCACCTGCTCACGCTCGAGGGCGGCGAGGCCCGTGCCTGGCGCGCGCCCATCGACAATCCCGAGCAGTGGAGCGTGCGCCGGCTCTGGCAGGCGCGCGAGCACACCTGGTGGCTTGGCCATGAGTCCCGCGAATACGTGTTGATGATGACCACGCAGTCCACCGAGCTCTATCGACCCGGTGACTGGTCCAAGGCGCTGCTCACGCGCGCCGACGGGCTTTTTGCGCGCACCAAGGCGCTTTGGAACATCATGCCCGCCGAGCACGACGCAGCCTGGCGCGGCTTCGCCATTCAGGAGAGCGGCGACGCCGATGGCGACGGCCACGCCGAGCACTTTCGCCTCTTTTTTAGCCCTGACGGTCAGCACTGGGGGCCGCTTGTGCTCGACGCGATGCCGCAGAGCTTTGCCGACTTCGTGCGCATCGAGCCCGGGCGCTTCGCCGTACAGCTTGCCCAGAGCGACGCTTCGCCGGCCGTCTGGCTGGCCTTTGAGCTTGGCGCCGATTTGCAATGGACGCGCTGCGCGAAGTTTCCCGGTCGCTATGGCTCGGTCGCGGTCTTCGATCGGCCGCTGGGCCTGGTCCTCGCACCCGAAACCACGCCCGGCCAACCCACGCCCGCCTCGCGCTGGTACTACCGCGAAGCGCCGGGCGTCTGGAGTGATCTGGCAAGCCTCTTGCCCGGCGTGCCCGCGATCTCGGCCGTCGAGGTGCGAAGCCCCGATCGCGTCTGGGCTGTTGTCGGCCCGAGCGGCCCGCTTGATCTGCACTTTTATGCACGCTCGGCCCTTGGCGCCTGGACACCGCTCGCAAAGCTCTTGGACGAGCCGACGGCGACCATCCGCGATGCGACCACGATCGCCGCAGGCAAAGGCATCGCCATCCAGGCCGGCCTCCACGATCTGCCCGCACAACACGCCTCGAACTGGCGCTACTACCTGTTCGCCCAGAGCGGGCGCCTCGTGCCCTTGCACAGCCTGCTGCCCGATGCGCCCCAAAAGATCTGGAAGGTGCGAAGCGAAGGCGAAGGCCGCCTGCTCGGCATCCAGGAGCTCGGCGGGGCCGACGACGCCGAGCAAGCCTACACCACGCGCTGGTACATCCACGTCTCAAGCGGCTGGGCGCGCCTTGACGACATCACCGGTGTCGCCTCCTCGGCGATCGCCGACGTGCGCGCCGACACCGCTGCGGTTTTCAAGCTCGAGCTTCACGCCCACGCCACGGCCGACGCCAACGAGCAGTGGTGGATTGATCTGGGCCAGGGCTTTGTCGCGCTGGCCGACGCCCTGGGAGACGACTTCAAAGTTCCCAAGCGATTACAAAGCGTTACCCGCGAGCCAGCCGCCGCCCCGGCCCCTGAAGCGGCCAACATCAGAGGCGCCGGCTACATCAAGCTCACCGTCGATAAGCAGCACATCCTGTGGTTTGTCGAGGGCCGCAACAGGCGCTGGCACCCGCTCCAAGACGTCATCGTCGCCCGTCGTGACGCCTCGCTCGCCGGACGCGCAGCCCACGTCTTTCCCGGCATCTGGAGTGTGAGCGCCGAGAGTGACGCGCTGATAAGCGTCATGGAGAACTGGGACACCAACGCCAACGGCGTCGTCAACGAGTTCGCCCACCTCGTGCGCGGCAAAGACGATTTGTGGCAACCCGCCGACGTCGCGCTTGCCCAAAGCGGCGCTGGCCCGCACGTGTTGAGCGAGGTGAGCGAGGTGAGCGATGCCATGATCGCCTCCCAGCTGCCCGGTCAGCCCAGAGCGTTCTTTCGCCGACTGGCCGACGGCCAATGGGTCGCAGCAGACCACGGGCTTGCCCAAGACGCCGGCACGATCGTCGATGCCTACACCTTCTTGAGCGCGCGCGGCGTCGCGCTTCGACGAAAACTCCCCGACGCCGCGATCGCGACCTGGCACTACTACTATCACGACGAGGCGCGCGGCTGGATTACATTGGCCCAGGCTCTGCCCGGGGGCTTTGCCCACATCGCCAGCGTCTATAGCCTGGCCGGCGACCAGCTCCTCGCGCTTCAAGAGCAGGGCGACAGCGACGGCGACGGTCTGCGAAACCAGTGGGCCTACTTCGTGCGCGATCGCGAGGGCGCCTTTTTACCGCTCGCAACAGCCATCGCCGACGCGCCCCGGCGCATCTGGCAACTCGCCAGCTTTCTGCAAGGCCATGGCCTGGCCATCCAGGAGGAGCGCACCGTAGGCGACAACCAGATCGAGCACCGCTGGCACTTTTATGCGCGCGCCGCCGACGGCGCCTGGCGCCCGCTCAACGCGCTCTTGCCGGAGCTGGCCGATGGTGCGGCCATCGACAAGGTCCACAGCTTCTTCGGGCAAAACGGATTGGCAGTGCGCCTTGGCCACGACGGCGGCTGGCGCCTCTTCGAGCGCGCCTCTAAAAGCAGCGCATGGATGCCGCTCGAGCTAAACACGCCCATCGCACGCCTGCTCGCAATCCAGGGCGACGTGCACGCCAATCTGCTGGCCATTCGCACACCGACAGACGACGGTGAGGGCATCTGGACGAGCTTTGTGCGCTCTGACAAAGGCCGCTGGCAGCCGGCCAACGCTCGCCACGGCGCGCTTTCCGCAAACGCTCAGGATCTACGCATCTTTGACGCGGCCTCGCTGCTCGGCGTGCAAGCACGCGCCACGGGCCAAGACGGCGCCTGGCAGTGGTTTTCGCTCAGCGCATCGGGCATCGACAAACACCTGGGACACACCAGCGGGCCCGACTGGCCGGGGTTTTCCTACACACAAGCTCCCACGGGCCAGCTCGTCATCGCCGAGGCCACCCACGTGATCGACGGCGTCGAAGCTTCGAGCGCCCCGGCGCCCAAGGCCTGGTTTCATCGCAGCGACGTGGCTACCGCCGGCCACGTCTACCGCGCGCCGGAGGCGATCGCCCAGGGCGTCGACGTCTACGCGCCGGGCACGGGCGGGCTGCTGCTCGTCTACGAGGTCGACGGGCGCCGGCGCGCGACGTTCTTTAGCCGCGGCAGCGTCGAAGTGCGCACCCACGAGGTGGCCGCAGGCGTTGGACTCGTCGAAAAAGTGCGCTTCATCTACAACACGCTGCCCGACGGCACGACGCGCGTGCACCGCTTTGACGATCCGACACTTTTCATCATGCTGCACAGCGACAGCTCCGGCGCCCAGATCTACTACGACGACCGCGGCTACTTCTACGACGCGCGCGCCGGCCACAGCCTCGAAGCGCTCTCTTTTCGCCGGGGCAACGAGGTCTACACCTTCCGCCAGCTCGCGGCCTATCTGTTTCGCCCCGACCGCCTCGAGGAGCGCCTTGGCCTCTTGTCCGGCAGCTTCTTCACGCTCACCGAGAGCGACCAGGCGCGCATCGCCTCGGCGCGCGAGCTGGCCGGCCAAGACGAGCTCGCCCTGGCAAGCCTTCGCCCGC
Source organism: Lujinxingiaceae bacterium (assembly GCA_013697635.1). GTDB lineage: Bacteria > Myxococcota_A > Bradymonadia > Bradymonadales > Bradymonadaceae > JACCWM01. The sequence continues at coordinate 19,979 of JACCWM010000170.1, forward strand.
CTCAGCTCGACATCGTCGGTCGAGTCGACGAGCGCGTCACCACCTCGCGCGTCGACATTCGCGTCAGCGCCACCGGCCGAGGCCTGGACGAGCACAGCTTCGAGGCGCACATTTTGGGAGCCGGCCAGTCGCGCTCGGTCGGGGCCACGGCGCGCACCCAGGCCCCCGATGCACCCATGACAACGATCGCCAAGACGCTCACCGTCGCCCTGCTCGAAGGCGACAACCACATCGAGCTCAGCGTCGTCGACGCCGCCGGGCTCACCCACACCCGCACGGCGCGCGTTCGCTACGAGCCGGCTGAGCCCGAGCCAAGAACGCTGTGGCTTGGTATCGTCGCCGCCAGCGACTACGACGACGCCCGACTCCAGCCGCTTCGCTTTACCGCAAACGACGCCCAATCCGTGCTCGCCGCCTTCAACGCGCAGCAAGGCAAGCTCTTCGATAGGGTCAAAGTGCGCCAGTGGTGCGATGCGCCCACCTGTGACGCGCGCGCCCACCACGGCGTGTTGCGCCGCGAGGTGCCCGAATTCTTCTCCACGATGGGCCAGGGCGACTACGCCACCTTCTTTGTCAGCGGCCACGGCACAAAGATTGGCCACACCTACCACTTCGTTCCCACCGACGCCGATCTCGACCGCGAAGAGAGCCTGATCAGCTGGCCGGTGCTCGAGAGCTGGCTAAGCAGCTCGCCGGTGCTTGGAAAACGCCTGCTCATCCTCGACAGTTGCCACTCCGGGGCACTCGCGCGCGACGGACGAGAGAAAGAGCGCATCGTCGAGCAGGCCTACCGAAACCGCGGGCTGTACATCCTCTCGGCAAGCGCAGCCGACGCCTATGCCTACGAGTTGCAAAGCCTTGGAAACGGCCTGCTCACCCACGCCCTCAAACGCGGACTCGCCGGCAGCGCTGACACATCGCCAGCCGACGGGCGCGTCACCTTCCAGGAGCTCAGCTACTTTGTCGCTCGCGAGGTGCGCGAGCTCGCCGCGCGCCATCGCATGATCCAGGAGCCCTACGCCCCGATCGTCGACGCCGCGATGAACTTCGCGCTGGCCCAGGTCACGCGCACGCGCTTTTCGATCGCGTTGACCGTCATCACGGTCAACGCCAACGACGACATCGACCACAACGTGCCTGCACAACTCGAGCACTGGCAAAACCTGCTGACCAGCCACATCCACGGCCTGCGCGTGGTCAAAGACCACCCCACCCTGCTCGTCGAGTTCCACCTTCGGGCCGGCGCCATACGCCTGGTCATCAAAGCTCCCGATGGCAAGCGCCACATCGTCGAGCCCCTCGATCTGAGCAGCGAAGGCCCCGAGGCGCTGAGCCTGCAAATCGAGCAGGCCCTAGAAAACGCCGCACTCAACCTATGAGTGATGTGCGCTCGACCACCACCCGAGCGCACGGGCTTTTGCCTTCTGCTGCGAAAATGGCTACAGTCGCCCACCTTGTTTGAACCCGACTTTGGCACCAAGCTGACGGACACTCGATGACCACCCAGAAACGCGCAAGCCTCGCTATTTTGCTCCTCCTCAGCGGCCTCACTGCCTGCATCGGCGAGGAGGCCGGCGAGTTGCCCAACGCCGAACTCGCCGACGAGGTCTACGAGGAAGGTCCGCCGTTCATCACCAAAAACGGCAAGAGCGACATCTTTGATCAAGATCTTGCCGCCTACGGACCGCTTCCCAAAGGCATGCGTTACGATTTGGCGATACAGGCCGTTTTTGCGCCCGACGACCCGGTGGCCACCCTCGAGATGCACATGATCGACCGCGTGCGCGACGCGCGCCGCGCCGACGCCACCGTGTATGGCGCCGGTGAGAACCCTTATCGAATCCGCTACGCCGTCTACAACTTGCGAAACCCCGATCTGCTCGACCGCCTGGTCGATGCCCACAAGGCCGGCGTCGACGTGCGCGTGCTGATCGAGGCGGCCCAGATCGACCCCGACAAGCCCTGGAACATCGCCGACAAGGTTCTCGTTGATAACGGCTTCACGCTCTTTGCAGATCACCGCAAGATGACCGACGCCGACAAACAAAAGAGCGCCACGCTCGTCGGCATCAAGTCGGGCGGGCTGATGCATCTCAAGACGCGCATCTACGATACGCCCGAGGGCTCGCACCTGCTCACGGGCAGCCTCAATCCGGGCGACAACGCCGTGCTCAACGAGGAGTCCTTGCACCTGATCTCCGATGCGCGCATCATCGAGCGCTACCGCGAGATGTACGACAACGTGCTCTATGGCCGCCCGATTGCCAACAAGTGGGAAGGCGACAAGGCGCTCAACGTGCTGTTTACGCCGACCAAGACGGGCGTTCGCGCCGGCACCCAGATCTTGCGCTGGATCGAGGAAGAACAAGAGCAGATCTTGATCATGGTCTTCTCGCTTCGTGAGCTCACGGCCGACAACATCGACGGCTCGCTGGTCGACATCCTGGCCCAAAAGGTCAAAGACGGCGTGCCGGTCTACGTGATCACCGATCGCAAGCAAAGTGACGGCATCGACGCCGATGGCAATCGGATCATGTGGGACGACGTCACCGAGGACAAGCTGCGCCGCGCCGGCGTACCGGTCTACGAGGCCGTCAACTACGCCACGCCCTTTTGCGCCATGCACTTCAAGGCGGCCGTGCTCGGCAAGACGCGCATCCGCGTGATCACCGACGCCGCCAATTGGACGCTCGCCGGCCTGGGCGGCAAGGGCCGCGCCACCAAGAATGTCGAGAGTGTGCTCTTTATCGACTCCGCGCGCCTCGACGACAACCTCACCGGCCGGCGCTACCTCGCCCAGTGGACGCGCGTCTTGTCGCGCTATGCACACCAGAGCGTCGAGATCGACCGCGAGAAGTCCTTCGACGCGGTCTATGAGCGTTTGAGCTCGGCTGCCAACTGGCCCAGCCAGCCCGTCAGCTTTGGTGCAAGCCACGCCGAGACGGCCTTTGGCGAATCGATCAAGGTCATCGGCGATCGCCCCGAGCTCGGTGCCTGGGGCAACGGGCACAACGGCGTGGCGCTGACCACCGACGCGGCCTCGTACCCGCGCTGGTCCAGCCTTGGCCCGGTGCTCATGCCCCTTGGCGCGCAATTCGAGTGGAAGTTCGTCGCCCAGCACCAGAACACGCTGCGCTGGGAGCCCGGCGAGAATCGCCAGGGCATCGCCCAACCATCGGCGCTCACTGGCGCGGCTGACGCACACTACACCGACGCATGGCGATGAAGTATTCTGCCGTCGCGACCGCCGCTTTGATCGCAGCCGTCACCGTGGTTGCGGCTTGCGCGAGCGATGTCGAAGACACCCGCAAGCGTCCAACCGATCGCGACGTCGCGCTCGAGGGTGATGTGCAGGGCCCGCCCGACGCAGCGAGCACGAACGACGTCGGCGCCGATGCCGACCGTGCCGACACCAGGCCAGGTGACGTACACCTGACTGGCGACACCGACGCGTCGACAATCCACGACACCCGAGTCGATGACACGAGCGATGAAGACACCACGCCCACTCCGATCCCCGAAGGTGCCTGCCCGAGTGGCGTTCTGGATGCCTCGGGCACGGCTTGGACGGGCTGGGCCAACCTGCAGTGGCCCCACACGCTCACCGTCGCCGCCAACACACAAAGCGAGCCCATCTTTGGCCAGGTGTGGCGCGCCGGCCACACGGACTCGCCAGGCCAGGCCGCAGGCTGGAAGGCCGAGCTGCTCGTCGGCCCGCTGGGCGCACATCCACTGCAGAGCCCGGGCTGCTTTCGCGCCTTTGCGGCCAGCTACAATGTCGACGACGGCAACAACGACGAGTACCAGGTGCGCCTCACGATCGAGCGCGCCGGCCTCTACGCGATGTTTTTTCGCTACCGTCCGCCGGGCGGCAAGTGGTTTTACGCCGATACGGCCGGTGGCACGACGGGCACCGTTGAGCCCGACGCCGGTGCGCGCCTGATCGTGACGGCTGCCCCCGAGGCCGGCCGAGCGCTGGTCATCGCCACGCTCAACATGATGTGTCGCGCCGGCGACTGGCCCAGGCGTCGCGCGCTGATCGTCGATGCGCTCGACGAGGCGCGCGCCGATTTGATCGGGCTGCAGGAGGACTGCCTCGACCCTGCGACCAACCGCTCCCAGGCCTCGGAGCTGCGCCAGGCGCTGGCCGAGCGCCAGGGCCGCGGCTTCGATTTGCTGCGCCAGACCACCCACCAGAGCACGTTTGATGCGCGCAGCTTCGACGAAGGCATCTCCGCGCTGACAGCATTTCCGATCGACGCGCAGCGCATTCTGAGCCTGCCCTACACCCACTTTCATCGACGCGCGTTGGCCGTCGACCTCACGGCAAACGGCCACCCGCTGCGCTTTTACAACACGCATTTTGACCACAGCAGCGCAAGCTACGACAAACGCACGGCCTCGGCCCAGCTCATCGTCGACGACTTTGCCAGTACCACTCGGCGCCCGATCGTCGTGGGCGACCTCAACTCCTCGCCCACCGCCGACGCCATCACCACGTTGTCCGCGGCGCTGACCGATGCCTGGCGCCACGAACACCCGCAAAACCCCGGCCACACATTCCCCACCCACGAGCTGGCCGTGCGCCTCGACTACATCTTCGTTCCCACCCCGCTCGCTGGCATGCTCGAAGGGACAAGGTTGCTGGACAAGCGCGACGGGGCGCTCCACATGAGCGACCACCACGGCGTCGCCACCGCCCTCGCGATCGACTAAATCTGTCGCGCAATGCATGTCGCCCTCAATCTAAGCGGCCACAGCGTCTCGGTGGGTGTCACGCACACCTATGAGGTGTGCGCGCTCAACGCCTGCTGACTGGCCGTCTATCCGATCCTGCCTAGATTCCGACTGCATTCGACCTGCAACGGAGAAATTCACATGGCTGACGGAATCGATCAAAACCAATCCTCGCCCCATGACGACTCCAACTTGTTCATGGATCGATGGGAGAGCTTCTGGGAAAGCTTCGCCGAGGCCACCGTCGATGAGAAGTTCGACCTGGCCCGAGACACGATCATCAACGAGCCCGACTTCGACGAGGAGTGGGCCTTCACCCTCTTCGTCGAAGAGCTGGGACCACTCGCCACGCAAGCGAATCGCCAGGGCGAATGGCTCGACTTGCTGGATTTGCTTCGCCAGGAGCACCCGGATGTGGCCGCCGACGAATCGACCATGCTTGGCGCTCACGCCACAGAGATGGCCCTCAAGGCGGGCGACGCGCGCCTTGACGCCGCCCTGGCTTACCTCTTCGAGCAGCCCGACGACAGCATCGAAAGGCTCTTCGACGTGCTCCCAAAGATTGCCTACCACGGGCACACCGGCGTGCTCGAACACCTCGTCGTGCAGTGGCCGATCATCTACGACAGCGACAATCTGTTCTCTACGGCCTGGATAGAGTGGGCCGACTGGACACTGATGGCCCAGATCGCGGCCTGGGCCCAAGAAGGCATCACGCGCCCACGCAGCCTGGCCGATCTCGAGGGCGCGCTCGGCATGGTGATGGACGAGCTCGACTCCAAGTGGGCCAACATCTATGCCACCGAGTTCCTCGGCCCCCTACCGGACTCGCCACAGGCCGATGCCCCCGCCCACACGCTCGCCCTCTCCTTCTTGCGCGAGCTGGTCACCGGCCAGGGCTGGCCCCCCTTCAAGGCCCAGCTCGCTGCCCGCTCGATGATCGCCTTCTTGCGCCACCAGACCAACACCAACAAAGGCCTGAACCCCAATCTCACCATCGAATTCGCACAGTCCATGCTCAACCAGGGCATCTTTGGCCAACCCTATGCCACGGCGGCCTTTCTCGAGGCGATCACACGTTTTACCCCGTGGCTACAAGAGCACGGCCTGCTCGAGCACGCCCAGCGCGCCGACACGATTGCCCAACACTTTCGACGCCACCTGCCTGCCCTGTGCAAGAGCATCGAGAACCGCGCCGGACCCGACGCCCTGCTCGCCGACAACCTGCGCCAGATGCTCCGCCAACTCGAAGGCGCGCGCGACACCGGCCAGGACGCCACAGCTCATGGTTTCTAACGCATCCCTGATCCACACCACAACCCTGGCCGTCCAAGACTCCACCTTCCCCTAAACCACCAATCGCGATCTTGACACCCCCCCCAAACCCACTTATATACAGTCCATCTCCCCACCGGGGATTTTTAGCCCCACCCCCCCGGTTAGGAGATCCGAATGTCGGGGCGTAGCGCAGCCTGGTAGCGCACTTGCTTCGGGAGCAAGGGGTCGGAGGTTCAAATCCTCTCGCCCCGACTTAATAAAAACGCGGACTTAGGGTCATTCCTGAGTCCGCGTTTTTTCGTTGAAATCCGAGCTAGAGCCCACATAGAGCCCACTGCGAACAAAAGGGGCCTTACGCAATCGGAGTCAGGATGTCACTGATCTCGCAGGTGTTGCCGCTGATCCAAAGCAAAGTCTCTGGAAACGCTTCTCACCAACACTGCAAAGAAGTTCTGAACGATCTGGGTATCCCTGCAAGCGATCGAGAGGGTGCAAAGACCCTGCTCGCCGCAGCCTATCTCGTAGCTGAACCTAATGAAGATAGCTTCATCTACCATGGAGGTGTGGATTTTACCGACTTTCGTGCGCTGATTTTGGCCATCCGAGCGGAAGTACAGACGATGCCTCGGGCTAAGCGAAAGGCTCTTTCTGGATTGGTCCGGAGCCGGATTTATGCCGAACAGCACCCGATAGGCGGCTTAGACCTCGAGGAGTTTGTTCGTGACCCTGCTGCTTCACTGAATACGCCAACACACCCTTTGCGCGGAAATGTCGAGGAGTTCGAGAAAATCATTGCCGTGTTTGCGCAAGACTTTGACGATCTTCCCAACTCCTTCCTGAACAGTGACAAGAAAACGACGATGAAGCGCCGCGTTATTGATTCACGCTTGGAGAAGCTGTTTCGTGAAGCAGCAAGAAAAGATCTCACCAGAAAAGTCTTTAACTCAATCATAAGCATCATCGGCCAATGGCAGAATGAATCGGGTGGAACCGATAGCGTTCGGAAAAGGAAGCCATTCCTCGACTCAGAGGCTCTGCCGAATTCCCATGTCCACTTTTTCGGAGAAGACCCATATTTGTCCTCCGATGTGGAAAAAGCGCTCACGGATGCAGATGCAGAATTAAAAAGAAGTGGCCACTAAAAGCCAAAGATTTGGCCTTTTCTGGCAGTCATCTTCCGGCATGATCATCTCCAGCACACCTGTTTATTGAACTTTGAACTCGTCCTCTTACGCTCGAGTCTTCGTGTGCCCTCCTGCTGGTCCGCTCTCGTTCAGCGTCGGCAGTAATCTCTGGTTCGGCGCCGAGAGTCCTCTTGCTCGAAGTCCGCGCGCCTGAGCCGCATGTCGAGTTACTTGCCCTCGCGCCGGTCCACTCGTCTTGGAGCATGCGCTAGAGATACTCCAGGTAGTTTAGCCTGTCCTCGACGGCTTGGCGCGTGCGCGCCTGCGGCCCCCCCTCACTTGAACATCGTCTCGATTGCCTAAAGCCATAGCTCCGCCGACGAGCTCTGTTGAGGCGGCATTTTTTCAGGCAGGTGGTCCTCGACGGACCCGGGCTCATCGAGGCTGCCTTCTAAAGACTCTGCAGACCTGAGCGCTTCGCGCTAGCGACACTTGGTGTTGGGTTCCACCGCAAGCAGAGTGACTATCTGGCATGTTGGCACGCCCATGCGGTGCGACCGCACAGGTCTTGAAATCGATATATATCAACCCTTCGTCCACTCATCCAGACCGAGACCACTCCCATGCCCAGATGACTTCGCGCCATCTTGTCAAGCTTTTTTTTGGGAAAAATCGACCATCCAGTTTTCCGAGCCGCGTCCTGGAAATAATATCTACGGCGCCATAGCGTCTTCCTGTCACCAATGACCTGACCAGGAGACGACCATGAACGACCACGAACAAATCAGGATACTCATCCGGGAGGTCCTCGAAGACACAAGTCTTCCTTCCGCCCTCACCACCCATGATGCTGCTCGGCTCCTCGGTATTAGTTCTCGTCAAGTCGAGCGCATGCGCATCGAAGGTACGGGCCCTCCGTTCTTCAAAGTCCGTGGGAGCATCCGCTATCGGCGGTGCGACCTCGAAGAGTTCATCGACGCTCACACCCACAGATCCACCTGCGAGTACACCTAACCCTTTAACACCAGGAGCATCATGATGAATCGACGTTACGTTCGCGACAGCCGTACTCAAGCTACTCGGAAACTCATTTATCGGGCCTTTAAGCTCAAGCCCTGCCCTCAGCTCGGGCACACCTTCATGCTCGGGCTTTGCCCCTGTTGCGACCGGGATCTTCTTGTGATCAATGCCCAGGGAGTCGAGAACCTCGTTGCCACGGCCATTGAGCAGAATCTGACGACTGTCACCGAGGTAAGGGAATTCTTTCGTTCGAGGTACGAGGCTGAGCGTTCGAACGCGCAGACGTCGCAATAATTAGAGCGCCACGGTTCGAATCCTCCCACGGCGTGACAAGTCCTCGACATCAAAGACGTCGATGAGAACGCCGAAATTTCGCTCAACTACATGGCCTCATTCCATACGACATATGGACTGAGGATTCGAAGAAAAGGAGTCTAGGTAGCCAAACAAATCCCACGTCGAAGTCGATTGTGCCGCATTGAGGCTGTTCCAACAGGCCCGAAACTTTCAGCGCAAACGGCTCCAGACACCCGGAGCTAGAAATGCAAGACGAGAAGTACGAACCACCGCCGTTGTTTGTCATGCCGACCAAGTTCGCCGCGGGCTGGGACGGTCAAGTCGACGACGAGGGCCGTAAGGTCACCACTCGCAAAAGTGACGGGCAAATCGTGCGACTGAGGATCCTTGATCTTGCGCCTGTGGGTAACGCAAAGGTATGGAGGCAGAAATACCCTCAAGACGCGCACTGCACGATGTATCACTTCCCGGGCGAGCCCCAATGTTTTCGGCTTAGGAAGTCGGGGCTACTTAGTTGCTCCCCCCAACCAGTCCTTACCTGGATCATCGTCGATGTTGACACGCCCGGTCATGTGCCCTTGAGCGAAGCGCCAGCGAAGTGGTTGGCGCAGATCGAGGCGGCTCAAGCGACGATTCCCGAAATGGCATACTGCATCAGCTGGAAGTCGAAAGGCGGCTATAAGTTCGCCTGGCCTTTGGCGACAAAGCGCCAGTTCCTGGTCGATAGGGGCGAAGACTATCTCGGCATGTACTTGGACTACTTGTTCTACAAGGGCCTCCCCGTTGACCAGTCGTGCAAGGATTGGACACGCATGATGCGAATGCCTAACGCCAAGCGCGAGGGCGATCCCAACTCATGGAAGTATAAGGTGATGTGTATTGGACTGAAGCCTCTTGACTGGGAGCCGCCCCGCGAGCCTTGCGCGACTCCAAAGCATACGCCATCGAACCGTCGGTCGGGGAACTACTTGAGTGACAGTGGAACCCCTGACTTCTCACGCGACATGGCAAAGCATGCAGCGGGTCAATATGTCAATCCCGAGGATCCTGAAGCCTGGATCCCGGTCCTTAACGCGATACCGGCAAATCTCCCGGAGCCAGATTGGATGCGCCTTTTTTGGGCTGTTGCCGGCGAATACGGCGACTGTTGCCGTGCACGCTAAACGATGGGCTTGTCGACAGGCTGTTTGATGCCCATCACCAGCGTTTGCGCCCAGAATGCAGGCGGTATGATGTTCATCACGAGGCGTGCGCGCTCACGATGCAGACC
>JACCWM010000173.1 GCA_013697635.1 Lujinxingiaceae bacterium
GTCACGGCCTGGGCGGCGTTCGCCCGGAGAGCACGCGGCTCGTTTCGTCGAGCTCGATCTGGGGATTGCCGCGGTAGAGCGTGACCAGGCCGTCGACGTAGACGAACTCTTCCTGGCGCGTATCGAGATCTCGGGCAAAGGCGTACGTGCCCGAGGCGACGACGACGACGTTCTCGCGGTAGCGATGGGCCAGGTGCAACTTGGGCGGGCGCCCGCGCGGGCTAAAGCGGGCCACCGAGCCAAAGAGCGTGACGCGCTGGCCGAGGCGCTGTCGAAGCGTGGCCATGGCCGTGTCGCTGCCGAGCTCGATGAAGGCCTCGTGGGCGTCGAAGCCGTCGCGAAAGGCGGCGATCTGTTGGGCGCGATCGGCCCACTCGAGCTTGCGCCGCGCATAGTCAGGGTAGGCGCGCGCGCCCTTAGCCCAGATCCCGCGGCCGGCCTGTTGAGCCTCGGCCTCGGCCGCCTCGAAGGCCGCGTGGTAGCGCGCGCTGTAGCCGTACTTGGTGTAGTAGGGCGACATGCCGGCGCGAACGGCCTCGAGGTTGTAGTTGAGCCAGCCCTGCACATCGCCCTGGCGCTTGATCCAGACGTAGGCCAGGTGGCGACCAAAGAAGTCGCGCGTTCGCTTGGGTGACTCGTACTCGACGAAGACCTCCTCGATGCCATCGAAGAAGTCGCGGGCAAAGGCGGTGGCCTCGTTTCCAAGCGGCGTGCCGTAGGTGGCGATGCGCGCGTCGTCGTCGCCGCTTTGCGCTGCCACGTAGGCCGACCAGTTGGCGTCGGCCAGTGCCAGATCGTCGCCCTTGAGCACCTCCTCGCAGTCGAGTTGGAGCAGGCGGATGCTGTTGTCGAAGCCGACCACCCGAATGGTATCGCCGTCGACGATGCCCTGGGCACCGGCGCGAAGCTGGCCGGGTTGAGCGCTGGCGGGCGGCTCGAGCTTGGAGGGTTTTGCCCCCGTGCCCTTTTGGGGCGCTTGCCCGGGCGCTTCGAGGCGGGTGGCGGGATCAGCGCTGGGCGCCTCGGCCAGGCGATTTTGTCGGGCCGGGTCGCATGCAACAAGCGCGAGCAGCGCGAGGATCAGCCAGGCGATCCTCGCGCCGCACGGTGGGTTGCTCATTGGCCGTCGACGCTTTGAATCTTGGCGGCGTCATCGGGGACCTGGTCCTCACGCACGACCTTTCGGACCTCGTCTTGTTCGACGATCAGAAACTCCACGCGTCGATTCGTCGCCGCGTCTTCGGCGGTCTCCTTGGCGCCGGCGGCCACCGGAACCAGCGGCATGCTCTGGCCATAGCCCTTGGAGCTCAAGCGAGCCGGATCGACGTTTTGGCCGATCAGGTACTCCCTGACGGCGCGTGCGCGGCTCTCCGAGAGCGTCTGGTTGTATTTCGGCGTGCCGGCATGATCGGTGTGGCCTTGAACCTCGATCTTGCGGATGCGCGCATTGGCGTTGATCACGCCCGCGACCTCGTTGAGCAGATCGAAGGAGTCGGCCAGGATCACGGCCTTGTCGTACTCGAAGTTGACGACGTCGTTGATCACGATGTTCTTGAGCGTGACCTCGACGCGCTGGAAGGGGCAGCCCTGGCGCTCGATGACGCCGGCCACGTCCGGGCAATGATCGTCGATGTCGGCGATGCCGTCACCGTCGCGATCGAGCTCGGGGCAGCCGTCGTGGTCCTCGAAGCCGTCGAAGTCCTCCGGGGTGTCGAGACACGGGTCGTGGGCGTCGAGGATGCCGTCGCCGTCGGTGTCGAACATCGGGCAGCCATGATTGCTGGCCAGGCCGGCCTCATTGGGACAGCGGTCGTCGGAATTGAGGATGCCGTCGCCGTCGTTGTCGAGCTCGGGGCAGCCGTCGTGATCTTCGAAGCCGTCGAAGTCCTCGGCGACCTGCGGGCAGTCGTCGACGTCGTCGTAGAAGCCGTCGCCGTCGCTGTCGCCGATGTAGCGCACGTGCTCGGGGTAGTGACCAAAGCGAACACCGATCGCGCCATAAAGGCCGCCCTCGTGCAGATCGTTGGGGCGAAGCGCCTGACCATCGAGGCGGGTCAGCTCGAAGTTGTCCGATTCGATGCCGTGGGCATACCACTGGTTGAAGCCCAGGCGCACGTAGAGCGCCGACCAGCTGTTAAGGTAGCGCCGGCCTTCGACAAAGGGGCGAAGCACGATCGCGTTGGCCGTCGCGCTCGACCCTCCCGACTCGGCCGTGATCCAACCGAGCGCGGCACCGATGCCCAGCGCCACCTCCCAGTTTCCTTCACGAAAGGCAAACGCCGGCTCGAGGCCGAAGTAGGTCGCGCGCAGCGAAGGATCGTCGGAGAAGGGCGTCGCCATGCCGGCAAAAAGCGTCAGGCGAGTGCTCTCCAAAAAGGAGGCCTCCAGAGCCAGATCGAGGTTGAAGACGCCCGCCGTATCGAAGAACGGCGCGTTGTTCGGGCTGAGCAGATGCGTGTTCCAGCGATCGAGCATCGTATAGAAGTAGCCGCCCTCGACACCGAAACCGTAGGAGGGCTTCCACTCGTTGCTGCCATGGGCGCTCTCCTTGTTACGCTCATTGACGAGCTGCTCGACGCGAGCCTCGTCTTGGGCGGGAGCGTCCGACTCCTGGGCAACGGCCGTCGAGGCCGTGGCGACGAGCATGGCGAGCGCGCAAAACGGCGCGGTATATGGCTTGAAAAACTTCATGTGTCGCTACTCCAACGGGATGTGAGCTCAAAAATATCGCTGTGGTGTCATGGTGCACGTCGTGCTCCTAACACGAGCAAACCCAAAATGACAAGAAGCTGCGCACGCACTACCCTGTGCTCACTTGCGCCCATCCCATCACACACTGGCAAACCAAGTTCGAACTCAGTACAGTGGCCAACGCAGAAGACTTTACGCGTTGGATTTCCTACCAAGTTCATGGTGATGGTGATGTCGAGCACGACAAATTTTTCAAACGCATCGCGCGCCTTGCTGATGTTGGCATGGCTTGGCACAGCCGCCAGCTGCGCCAACGAGACGACCAACACCTACTGTACGAGCGCCGACGATTGCTTCGCCGACGAGATTTGTCGCGATAACATTTGCCGCTCGCGAAGCGGCGGGCTGGCCAACAACACCTCGAACAATACTTCGCAAAACAACGCCAACAACACCAACAACACCAACAACACCAACAACACCAACAACACCAACGACGTCGGCGGGGATGACACGGGTGGGGATGACGCGGGCGAAGATGTGGTGGTCGTGCAGCCCGAGGGCGTCACCTTTGTGACCTACAACGTCGGGCTTGCGCGCGGCTTTGTCAGCCACTCTTCGGTGCGCGTGCAGCCGGCGGCCGATGCAATCGCCGCGCTTGATGCCGACGCGATCTGCTTGCAAGAGGTCTGGGTCTATCGCAACGCGGACAACGAATGGGTTGAGGATGACATTCAGCTGGTCGTCGCGGCCTCGGCCCAGACTCATGCCAACGTTCACTACGCGATCACCGATGCCGGAGACGAGCGTGTGGGCTGCGAGCAGACCGAGAGCGCGCCGTTGCTCACCTGTGTCGGAGAGTTCTGCGCCGATGTTTCTCCCGAAAACCTCTCGGACTGCGCTTTGGCCAACTGTCAGGACGAGTTTTTGGCGCTCTCCACGCCCTGTCAGCAGTGCATCGGCACCAACCTGGGCAAACCGGTGAGCGAGATCATCGAGACCTGCATCAGCGAGGACGGCGGAGCGGCGTACTCGTCCAATGGACACAACGGATTGATGCTGTTGTCGCGCCATCCGATCGTTGCGCGCGGCCACCTGGAGTTGCCGGCCGTGCTGGTCAAGCGCTCGGTGCTGCACGCGCGTGTCAATGTGGCCGATCATGGCGAGGTCGATGTGTTTTGTACGCATCTGGCGGCCGACTTGAGCGGGAGCATCACCTATCCGGGCGGCGATTATGCGAGCTTCGAGGAGGAGCAAGCCGACCAGATCGTCAAGATGCTGGCCTGGATCGAGCAGACCGCCACCAGCGGTCGCACGGTCTTGATGGGTGACTTCAACACCGGCCCGGCCAAGGCCGGCCTCGAAGCCGAGCTCGCTGCCAACTTCGAGGCGATCGTCGCCGACGGCTACGACTCACCCTACGCCGACCAGGCTGCGCCGCTTTGCACCTACTGCGGCGACAACACGCTCAACGCCGACCCGGCCACGAACAAGGCGATTGACCACATCTTTTTCAAGTACGCCAGCGATTACGAGACCCTGAGCGTCGAGCGCATCATGGACCAGACCGTGGAGTTGACGACCGAGACTGGTGCGGAGTCGATGCATCTCTCGGATCACTACGGCGTGAGCGTCTCGATCAAGTAAGCGTGCGCGTGGTTTGAGAGGCAACAAACAAAAGGGCCGGCGCGTGTGCGCCGGCCCTTTTGTTTGTATCTACAGACCAGGAAACAAGGGGCGCCACCAGGGGATGGCGGCGAGCATGAGCAGCAGGGCGATGGTGTAGAAGATCGCGGCCTGCTTGTGTTTTTTGGCCGGCTCAGCGGCGCGCTTTGCGCGTATGGAGCCGACATGGACGAATACCACGGCCAGCACCATCAAGAGGAGGTGCTCGACGAGAAAGAAGCGCAGATCGCGCACGGCCATCGCGGCGCCGACGTCCGCCATGGCCGTTCGCACCATGGGGCTGATCGCGTAGAGCGCGAGGCCCAGGATCAGCTGAAGATCGAGCGATGCGGTGAAGGCGACGGCGCCGATGCGGTCGGTCTTGGCGTAGCCGCGCTTGGCCAGAACGCCGCGCCAGGCGCCGGCCACGGCGAAGAGCGCGGCAGCGAGCACCAGCCAGCGCAAGACGTTGTGAATCGGGAGCAGGATCTCGTACATGACGACCTCATAGTGCGTTGTCAGAATGTCTAAAGCCACAGGGCGCGGCCATTATCCACGCCCTGTGGCTCAAGTCTAGCCCGGGCTTGCTCAGCGACAGTTTCTTGACACTTACGGGCAGGTTCTCTACAAAACCCCTGGCAATCGTGAATTTCATTGACGCAAGAGCGTCAAAGCCGCGCCTCGGGGAGGCTTCGTTTGCCTGCCGGCCGAAAGAGACGACGTGGCCTGGCTGAAAATAGTTGATGGTATTTAACTGAAGGAGTTCGACATGTTGAAGAAGAATCTTATCAAACACGGCAAGCCCGTGCTCGGCGTCTGTGCATTGCTGCTTTCCGCCGGCTGCTACGAGCCGCCCGACGATGCTACGAACAATAATCCGAATAATCAGTCCGGCTACAACTGTACCTCCAACCTTCGTCCGTTGACCAACGACGACGTCAACGGTGGCAAGACCCTGGCAGCGGGCACGTGCTACCAGGTGGCCAGCACGCTCGAAGTGAGCGATGGCACGCTCAACCTGCAAGCCGGTGTGCGGCTGGCCTTTGCCGAGAACGTCGGCCTCAGGGTTACCGAGGGCGGCCGGCTCAAGGCCGTTGGCAGCGCCGAGGAGCCGGTCATTCTCGAGGGTCTCGAATCCAGCAAGGGTTTTTGGAAGGGCGTGACCTTCGTGCGCTCGCCGTCGACTGATAACGTGCTCGATCATGTGGTGATCGACGGCGCGGGCAAGAGCGGCTGGCATGGTGGCACGTCGTCTGGCGGCGTCTTCATCGAAGGTGATTCGACCCTGCGCGTTCGTAACTCGCTGATCCGCAACAACCTGGCGGCGGGTATCTATGCGCCTGAGGACGGCGCCGATCTGACGATCGAGAGCAGTGTCTTCGAGGACAATCAGCTCCCGCTTTGGCTCAACGCCAACCTGATTGGCCGCGTGGCGCTTGGAAACGAGTTCAACACGAACACCGAGAACGTCATTCGCGTGGGTACGCAGGGCACCAAGGTTCGCGATGCGCAGACCTGGTTCAATCACGGGGTCAATTACGAGGTTCACGCGGACTTCGTGGTTGAGGCGCTGCTGACCATCGAGAAGGGCACGCGCATCGAATTCATCCAAGGCATCAAGGTCGACGTCAGGGACACGGGCCGGCTCAAGGCGATTGGCACGGCCGACGCGAAGATCGTTTTTTCGGGCACCAATGAGGAGCGTGGCTTCTGGCAGGGCCTTCGCTTTGTGGATACGCGCTCGGCCGACAACGTGCTCGACCATGTCGTGATCGAGTACGCCGGTGGCAAGGGCTGGCATGGCGGAGCGGACTCGCAGGGCAACATCTTTGTCGAGGGTGACGGCGTGACGCTGGTGATTCGCAACTCCACGCTTCGAAAGGCCAAGTATGCCGGGTTGATCGTGCCTGACGGTGGCTCGGACGTGACGCTGGAAAAGAATACCTTCAGCGAGAACGAGGTGCCGCTTCGTGTCCATCCCAACGTTGTTGGCAAGCTCGCTGCCGACAATGTCTTCACAGACAATGATCGCAACGCCGTTTTTGTGGGACTGGGAAGCGCCAGAACGCTGAGCGGCGATCAGACCTGGCGCAACGTCGGTGTCTCCTATGAGATCCTTGGCACCCTCACGGTGCCCAGCAAGCTGACGATCGCGCCCGGCGTCACCCTGGAGTTTCGCCAGGCCGCAGGCCTCGACATTCACGAGGGCAAGCTGGTGGCCAATGCCGCCGGCGCCGAGACGATCACGTTTCGAGGCGTCGAGGCGCTGGCCAACTTCTGGCGCGGCATTCGCTTTAAAAAGTCGATGACCCTGGACAATGTCTTTGATAACACCGTGATCGAAAACGGTGGCAGCGACGGCTGGCACGGTGGCGCCGATTCGCGTGCCAATATCTACATGGAGAGCAACACGGATGCTTCGCGCGTCTCGATCAAGGACACGGTTGTGCGCGGCAGCGGCCACCTTGGCATCAGTGTCATGCGCGGCTCGTTTGTCGATGGCTGTGAGGACTTGAGCTTCGCCGACAATGCCAGTGCCAACACGTTTACTCCGGCTGAGAACGTGGCCAACCTGTGTGGTGGCCTGCTCTAATCAGCTCGCCTGCAATTCGCCCCGCTCCGCGCGCCTTTGGGGGCGCGGAGTCGGTCGGCTCCCTTGTCGTATTGGGTTGGATTGAGTAGGCTTGGCCCCAGTGGCAACTTCTGTGCCTTTGTCGTCCTTCACATTGTGGCATCAACCGTTCAGGCATACCCATTGGCTATGAAAACCGATGTATCCAGGCCGTTGAATCACGCCCTACTGCCAGCGCTGCTGCTCTTACTGCTGGCAGTCTTGGCGGCCGGCTGCAATCTGTACGCCACGCTCGATGGGCGCATCGAGGACGACGCCGGCCTTGGCAACGACACAAGCGGCTGTGAACTTGCTGAGAGCGAGTCGGCATTTTGCGCTCGCATGAAAGCCGAGTGCGGCGATCTCAACCGAGTCGATGGCTGCGGCCAAACCCAGAGCGTTAAGTGCGGAAGCTGCGGCGGGGGCAATGTCTGCCACAGCGACAACCGGTGCGCTTGCGCCAGTGAGTCGGTCACCGAGTTTTGTGTGCGCTTGGGTGCAAGCTGTGGCGAGATGATCGGCGTTGATGCCTGCGGTCAGACGCGCAGCTACGATTGCGGTCAGTGCCAGGGTCCGGTGGGCTGTACCAACAATCGATGCTGCGCGCCCGAGCCAGCCGATTCTTTGTGCGCGACGGCGCAAATCGCCTGCGGCACGACGACGATCGAAGATAACTGTGGCCAGAGCCGCGAGATCGATTGTGGCGGCTGCGCTGCGGCCAACGCGAGCTGTCTGGAGAACGTGTGTTGCGTAGGCGAGCTGGACGCGCAGCTTTGCGAGCGCGAGCAAGTCGTCTGCGGTCCATCGCTGGCCACCGATTCGTGCGGTGTCGAGCGCGCGATCGACTGTGCGGACTGCATCGGCGAGGGCAACTCATGCCTGCAAAACGTCTGCTGCCAGGGCGAGAGTGATCTGGAGCTTTGTGCAGCCTCCGAGGTCGAGTGTGGGCCAACGACGGTGACGGACGCGTGCGGCGTGGAGCGCCAGGTCGAATGTGCGTCTTGCGGGATGGACGTGGCCTGTTTGGCCAACGTTTGCTGTCAGGCCGAGAGCCAGGCCGAACTCTGCGATCGCGTCACGACCTGTGGCAATCACAGTGTGGAAGATCTCTGCGGGGTTCAGCGCGCGATTACGTGCGAGGGAACATGTGCTCCTTCTCGCACATGTCGGTTCGTCGGAACGCGATGGTGTTGTGCGAACTCGGGTGGCAATTGTTGATGCGGTGTCGACAGTTCAACGTGGTTCGCGCGCGCGAGTGATCGCTTTTGGTCTGCTCCCCAGCCACGAACATAACGGGCATGAGCCATGCGTTGATGGCATGAGCCATGCGTTGATCTAGCATGGCGGCGCAGCCTCATGCTTTTTCTGCCGGATTCCACCATGTCGTCTGGTCTGACCACTCAAGGCAAAATCGCCGGTGAAGTTCACGCGATCGACTGGGCCACTCGCCGCCTGGGCCCGATCGAGCTTTGGCCCGATATGCTCGTGCTCTCGGTCAACCTGTGTCTGGGCGCGCCGTTTCCATCGCTGGTTTTTTGGGGTGAGGAGCATCACGTTTTCTATAACGATGCCTACGACCTTTTCATGGGCAACTACGAGGCGCATCAAGTGATGGGCCGGCCGGCCGAGGTCTGCCTGCCGGATTTGTGGGAGTGGGTGGGCGCCCGTGTGCGCGAGGTCAAGCATACGGGCCGCGTTTTTGAGAGCCAGGACATGATTCTGGCCGAAGATTTCCCGGCGCTTTGGACGCTGACGCCGCTTATGGCGGCCCAGGGCGAGCCCAAAGGTGTGATGAGCACCTGGTCGACGGATCTGCGGCGCATGGAGCGCCAACACCAGCGGTGGCGCACGAGCGAAGAGGCGCTTCGCGAGCGTATCGGCCGGTTCGAGAGCATCACCGACGGCTTTTTGGCGGTCGACGATCAGTGGCTGATCACCTATGTCAGTCCCAACACACAGAGCATGGCGCGCTGGCCGGTCGACGGTGTCATCGGTGCCCGCTACTGGGAGGTCTTCGAGGCCTTGATTGGCACGCCGCTCGAGGTGCAGCTGCGCCGGGCCGCGGCCAATGGCGAGACGGTCGTCGTCGACGCCCATTATGCCGACTGGGGGCAATGGTTTGAGATCAAAGCCTATCCGAGCGCCGATGGCGGTCTGGCGATGCTCTTTACCGACGTCTCTCAGAGAAAGGACGTCGAGATCGCGCTGGTCGAGAGCGAGGCTCGCTTTCGCGCGGTTGCCGAGAACGCCGTCGATACAATTGCGATTACCGACGCGCGCGGGCTGTTTAGCTACGTGTCTGCGTCGGCAAGTGAGGTGCTGGGCTACGATGCCAGGGAGTTGATCGGACGGTCGTTCTTCGATTTTTTGCCGGACCATGAGATTCATCACTTGCGCAACGAGTTCACCCAGCTCGTGCACCAGCCAGGCAGCGTGGCCTCGCTCTCCTTTGGGTTTGAGCACAAGAGTGGGATCGCCAGTCATCTGGCGATCAAGGCCAAGAACCTGTTGGCGGTGCCGGGCGTCGATGGCATCTTGCTCAACATCCGCGATGCCAGCGAGAGTCACCGTGTCGAGGCTCAGCTGAGGCAGGCCAAGGAGGATGCCGAGGAGTTGACCCGACTCAAGTCGAGCTTGCTCGCGAGCATGAGCCACGAGATTCGCACGCCCTTGACCAGCATCCTGGGTCTGGCCAGTCTGGTGGCCCAGCAGGTGCCCGAGGAGTTTCGCGACTCGATGCGTCTGATCGAGCGCGGTGGAGCGCGCCTGGCCGATACACTGAACTCGGTGTTGCTGCTTGCGCAGTTTGAGAGCGACGCGGTGAGCGTCGAGTTTGAGCGCGTCAACGTGGTCGACGAGGTCGAGGAGATCGCGCGCTCGTTGCAACTGCTCGCTCAGGAGCGGGGGCTGTATCTGTCGGTGCTCGCGGCGACCCCGCATGTTCATGCCCGCGTTGACCGGGCCTTCTTCGATCGGATTTTGAACAATTTGATCGGCAATGCGATCAAGTTTACCAACGAGGGCGGCGTGACGGTGGAGGTCAACCCCGTCGGTGAGCGCGTCGAGATCAGCGTCTGCGATACCGGCATCGGTATCGATCCGGACTTCTTTCCGCATCTGTTCGAAGAGTTCAAGCAAGAGAACAGCGATCTTGCTGGCTCGAGCGAGGGCAGCGGTCTGGGACTGGCGATCACCAAGCGCCTGGTCAAGGCCCTGGGCGGCTCGATTGAGGTGCGAAGCAAGCACGGTGAAGGCTCGATTTTTACCGTCTCCTTTGGCCAGGTTGGCGTGGCCGAAGCGGGAATCAGCCCGGCAGCGAGCGATGAGAGCCTAGATTCTACCGTGCGAGGAATCTCGGCGGAGTTGAACGTGCTCGTGGTCGAGGACAATGAAGCGATCCGCTCGCTGGTGCGACAGCAGCTCGAGACGGTGTGCCAGGTCACGGTGTGTACCGATGCCGAGAGTGCTTTGGAGTGCGCCAGGGAGCACGATTTTGACGTCATTTTCATGGACATCAGTTTGCCAGGCATGGACGGCATCGAAGCCGTCGCCCGGCTTCGCGCGATGTAGGGCTACGAACATCGGCCGATCATCGCAATGACCGGTCATGTCATGCCAGGTGATCGCGATCACATGCTGGCGTCAGGATTCTCGCATTATCTGGAGAAGCCATTCTCGTTTCGAGACATTCTAGAACTCGTCTACGAGGTGACCCATGAATCAGGCTTTCGAGGTTAGCAGTTGAGGTTGTATGGCTGATGAACGCCAAAGCTTGGGGGACAATCAAGGTGCGATCTGTTTGCGCGGTGGCGGAGCGATCGGGGCTCTGTTGCGCGCGCGCGACTGGTCGGACAGCGAGCTGGGTTTGCCTGACGATTGGCCGAGCGAGCTTTGTACGGCTGTAAGTATTTGTTTGCACTCGAGCTTTCCGGTCGGTGTCACCTGGGGGCCGCACCACGTCGCCTTTTACAACGAGGCGTATTCATCGGTGCTGGGACGGTTACACCCGATGGTCCTGGGACGCTCGATTCCCGACGTGTTGCCCTCTGAGCTGTGGGAGCGTGGTCGCCCCCTGCGTGAGCGGGTGCTGCGCGACTGCGTGGCCTATGGCGAGGAGAATCGCCAGACGATCATGGACCGCCATGGCTATCTCGAGGAGACCTACTTCTCCTTCTCGCACAGCCCGATCCTTGACCACACGGGCCGGGCGGCGGGCATTTTTACAGTTGCCATGGAGACGACCGACTTCGTGATCAATGAGCGGCGGCTTCGCACTCTGCGTGCGCTGACCCTTTCCGGCCGCTCGGTTGCCGAGAGCGCGCGCCTTGCGGTCGACGTGTTGGGCGAGAATGCGCACGATGTTGCGTTTGCGGCGTTCTACGGCGTCGATGGGGCCAATCGGCGCGCACAGCTCATGAGCACGAGCGGCCTGGATTCGGGCGGGCCAAATGCGGGCGGGCGGCTCAGCCCACTGCAAGTCGATCTCGATGAACAGGAAGAGGTGTTCTGGCCACTGGCCCAGGTCTACGACCAAAGAGAGTCGTTGCACATCGCCGATCTCGAGGGGGCAAGCGGTGTTTCCGACTGGCCGCGCGGGCCCTGGGAGCAGAGCCCTAATCAGGCCTATGTGTTGCCGGTGCTGCGGTCGGGCCATGAGGAGGCCATGGGAGTGTTGGTGCTTGGGATCAGCGCGCTTCGCGCCTTCGATGACAGTTACCGCCAGTTCTTCGAGTCGGTTGCCGCGCAGTTCGGCTCGGTCTTGTCCGCGGCGCGCGCGCTCGAGGAGGAGCGCACGCGCTCTCAGGCGCTGGCTGAGCTCAACCAGGCCAAGACGGCGTTTTTTGGCAACGTCAGCCACGAGTTTCGCACGCCGCTGACCTTGATGCTCGGCCCGCTCGAGGATTTGAGCTCGGGCATCCACGGCGCGTTGGCCGAGCCGGTGGCCAGCGAGCTGGGCATGGTTTATCGCAACGGCTTGCGGCTCTTGAAGCTGGTCAACAACCTGCTGGACCTCTCGCGCGTGGAGGCGGGCAAGGCCGACGCCCACTTCGTGCCCACCGAGCTTGGGGCGTTGACGTCCGAGCTTGCATCGAGCTTTCGCCCGGCGATTGAGCGCGCCGGCCTGGAGTTTGAGCTCATGTGCGCGCCTCTGAGTGAGCCGGTATTTGTCGATCGCGAGATGTGGGAGAAGATTATCTTCAATCTGCTCTCCAATGCCTTCAAGTACACCCTTCACGGGCGAATCGAGGTGCGCCTCGAGGAGCGATCTGACACCGTTGAGCTGCTCGTCGCCGACAGCGGCGCGGGGATTGCCGCCGCGGACCAGGCCTTGCTCTTTGAGCGCTTCTATCGCGTCGCAGGCACGGCAAGCCGCACCCACGAGGGCACGGGCATCGGACTCTCGCTCGTCTCGGAGTTGATCGCGCTGCACGGCGGAACGATTGAGGTCGACAGTGTCGAGGGTCAGGGCACGAGCTTTCGCGTGCGCCTGCCCAAAGGCCGCGACCACCTGCCGGCCGAGGCCGTGGCCGATGCGCCCCAGGCCTCGGATGTGAGCTTCGCGGCGGCGCCCTTCATCAGTGAGGCCGAGCGTTGGAGCCTTGCGGCCACGCCGCCGGCCGCGCCCCTGGCTGGTCGCCAGCCCTCGGGCGAGGATCGCGCCTGCGTTCTGCTCGTCGAGGATAATGCGGACATGCGCGCCTACATCGAGCGGCTGCTGATGGCCCACCATGACGTGGTCTCGAGCGCGCGCGGCGACGACGCGCTCGAGCTCGCCCTCAAGGGAGGCTTCGATCTGGTGCTCAGCGACGTGATGATGCTCGGACTCGACGGCTTTGAGCTCATTGGCGCGCTTCGCGCGGATGAGCGCACCCAGGCGCTGCCCGTGATTTTGCTCTCGGCGCGCGCCGGAGAGGGCTCCCAGTTCGAGGGCTTCGAGGCCGGCGCCGACGACTATTTGTTCAAGCCCTTCAACGCGCGCGAGCTGCTTGCGCGCGTCAACGCGCACATCAAATTGGTGCGCTCGGCGCGCGCGGCCGAGCAGCGCGTTCAAATCATGCGTGCCGAGGCCAACGCGGCGCTCGAGCAGGCCGCGATCCTCGAGGCGTTACACGAGAGCGAGGAGAGGTATCGCTTGATCGTCGACAGCGCGCTCGATTTCGGCATCTTCACCACGAATTTCGATGGGGTGATTACGAATTGGAACCGCGGCGCCGAGCGTCTGCTTGGCTATGGCAAGCAGGAGGCCATCGGGATGGCGGCAGGCGAGATCTTCGTGCCCGAGGATCGCGCGCACGATGTTCCCCGCCTCGAGCTCGAGACGGCGCTCAAGACCGGGCACTCGGACGATGAGCGCTGGCATCTGCGCAAAGACGGGACGCGCTTTTGGGCCAGCGGGATCGTGATGCCGCTTCGCGACAATGTGGGCGAGCCGACGGGTTATTTGAAGATATTGCAGGACAAGACCGCGCAGCGCGAACAGCAGCAGGCGGTTTTGGCAAGCGAGGCTCGCTTTCGCGCGGTTGCCGAGAACGCCGTCGACATCATCGCCCTGGTCGACGCGCACGGGCGCGTGGGATTCATCTCGCCCTCGATTCAAGAGGTGCTGGGCATTTCGCCTGACGCCATGCTCGGGCGCAGCCTCTTTGAGCGTGTCGCAGCCACGGAGCGCCACCGGGTGCGAAACGATTTTACGCGCCTTGTGCACATGCCCAACGAGACTGCGGCGATGATGTTTGATTTCGAGCGCGGCGACGGTGAGATGCGCCACCTCTCGGTCAAGGCGCGCAACCTGCTCGAGCGCGCGGGCGTCGAGGCGATCTTGCTCAACGTGCGCGACATCACCTCCAAGCGGGTGGTGCAGCAAGAGCTCATGGCGGCCAGGGACAAGGCCGAGGAGATGACGCGCCTCAAGTCGATCTTGTTGGCCAACATGAGCCACGAGATCCGCACCCCTTTGACGAGTATCTTGGGGCTTGCCGAAGTGCTAGCCAACGAGGTCGGCGAGACGCAAAAGCACTCGGTCGAGCTGATTGCACGTAGCAGCCAGCGGCTGGCCGAGACGCTCAATTCGGTGCTCGTGCTCGCTCAGATCGAGGGCCGTGCGATCGAGCCTGATCTCGATGCGGTCGATGTGGTCAGCGAAGTCGAGGAGATCGCGGGCGCTTTGATGCGCATGGCCGAGGAGAAAGGGCTGACACTGCAGGTCAAGGCCTCCCGAGGACGTGTCGAGGCGCAGGCCGACCGCGTCTTCTTAGATCGCATCTTGACCAACCTGATCGGCAACGCGATCAAGTTCACCAACGTGGGCGGGGTTGTCGTCGAGGTCGACGGGGACAACGAGGATGTCACTATTTTGGTGCGTGACACGGGCGTTGGCATCGGGTCGACGTTTTTGCCGCACGCCTTCGAGGAGTTTCGCCAGGAGTCGACCGGCCTGGCTCGCTCCCACGAGGGTAGCGGGTTGGGGCTTGCGATCACGCGCCGACTGGCCGAGGCGTTGGGCGGCACCGTCGAGATCAGCAGCCAAAAGGGGCAGGGCACCAGCGTGAAGGTGACACTTCGCGCGGCCAGGGTGTCGGCGCGGCCAAGCGGTCGACAACTGGCCGCAAGACCTCATGTCGCGACGCCGACTCTAAACCGGGCAGATCGCCTCACCGTGCTGCTCGTCGAGGACAACGATCTGATCCGCGAGTTGGTCACCACCCAGCTCCAGAAGCGTTTTCAAGTCGACGCCTTTGCCGACGCGGAGTCCGCCCTCGAGTTTGCCGAAGCACACAGCTTCGATGTGGCGCTGATGGATATCAGCCTGCCGGGCATGGATGGCGTCGAGGCGCTGCAAAGGCTTCGAGCCAACGACCAATACAGCCACCACCCGATCGTGGCCATGACTGGCCATGCCATGCCCGGCGACAAGCAGCGCTTCCTCAAGGAGGGCTTTACCGACTATATTGAGAAGCCCTTTGCACCCGGCGACATCTTGGCCGTCATCCAGGCCGTTACCCACGCCCGCTAACAGGCGGCCAAGGGCGAAGTCGTCTTGACATCGATCACAGGCTTCACGACGATGGTTGGGCGCGCTAGCAGCTTTATTTCCAGTGATCATTTGGCCCAGATTTCTCTATGCTACCAGCCTCCAAGCCACTGTTTTTCAGTGGATGGCTCATCGTCTCGTTGTCGTGTGTTTGCCTGGTCGCGGGCTGCATTTCCGATCCCGCCTCGCTAAACTTCCCA
Organism: Lujinxingiaceae bacterium; assembly: GCA_013697635.1. Classification (GTDB taxonomy): domain Bacteria; phylum Myxococcota_A; class Bradymonadia; order Bradymonadales; family Bradymonadaceae; genus JACCWM01. Next base: position 15,200 of record JACCWM010000173.1, read on the forward strand.
GACGAAGATCTCTTGGCTGGTGATACGGATGTCTTGGCTGGTGATGCGGATGTGGCGCCAGGCGTGGACGTGAGTGCGCCCGATGGCGATCCCGGCGAAACGGTGTCCGACGTCGACGTTTTGGAGCCCGCTGATGTGGCGATCGACATCAAACCGGGCGATGACGTGGCCGATAGCGATGCTGAGGTCGGTGACGAGGAGCCGTTGCACGGCTCGTGCGCCGAGATTCGACGCGCCGACGCCCAGGCCACTTCCGGCAGCTTCATGATCGATCGGGGCACGGGCGCCCCGATCGAGGTTCACTGCGAGATGGAGGTCGACGGTGGCGTAGGTCACACGATGAAGCGCCTCGACGATGCCGGCCTGGCCCGCGACCAGAACGTCTACCGGGCGGCGTGCGAGGCGATCGGCATGGAGGTGATTGTGCCGCGCACGCGCGCACACGCGCAGGCAATCTTGGCGTTCAACGACGGCGTCGTGCCCAATCTGATCAATGTCTTTCCCAAAGCGGCCGGCGCGCGAGGACTTCACAACTGGCAGGGGCGCTGCCGTGGCGAGGCGTGTTCGTTTTTTGTCTCCGAGGCGACCAATTCCAATTGCCCGGGCGACCATTTCGAGCCAAGCGGCGACAACGATCTGGCCTACTCGCTCTACATGTGGGCCACCCCAGACGATGCGAATTATCTGGGCTGTGGTTTTGGCCGCTGGAATGACGAGCGAAACACGGTCATGCACACCGGCTACGTGATCTGCTCGACCAACGATGTGACGCTGCCCGTGCGCGCCAGCTGCAACGACTACCGGCGCCGAGACGAGGTGCGAAACGTCGGCGTCGAGGGCACCTCCGGCGTCTACTCGATCGACCATGGCAGTGGCGCCTACCCGGTCTATTGCGACATGAGCTACGACCGTGGTGGTTGGACTCATGTGTGGAAGAATGCGGGGAATCTGGCGAGCGATGTGTTGCAAAAGTCCAATGAGACGCTGTGGGCCGAGGGGGCTTCCTGGGCGCCGGGCCAACCGAGTCCGCTCGTCGAGCCGGTCTATCTCAATGCCGACTCCGCGCTGCACCGACGGGCCTGGGCCTACTTTATCGAGCAGCCGCACCAGACCTGGCTCAAGCATGCGCTGCTCTACCCGACGGGCGCGCTTATCCCGCGCCACCAACAGCGCTTCCACGTCAATTTTAATGCGAACACCTATGCTGACGTGGTCAACAGCACACAGAACTGCCGCGAGCTGCCCGAGTACATCGAGGTGACGATGAACGCCCAAGACTTCGTCGGGCGCACCAAACATCTGGCATTTACGCCGATCGGTTCGCGGATCAGCTACGGGCTGGCGTCGGTCAATCGCGACGAGCAAGCCTGTGCGAGCAGCGACAACGTCGAGCTCATCTCGGATACAAACAACAAGATCGCCTATCTGGCCTCGCCCACGACGCTGGCAATGGGAAATACGCTCCCGATCTCGTATCTGTTCTCCTACTCCCACGGTGCGACCGCGAGCAAAAGTCGAAGCCGTTGCCTCTACGCGTGCTGGGGTTCGTCGGGCTTTGACGACTCGGGCTTCTACGATGCGTTTAGCTGGAGTGTACGAGGGCCGCTGGTCTATGACTCTTGCGCCGAGGTTCGCCGCATCGATCCGCTCGCGCCCAGCGGTCAATACACGATCGCGGTGGCCGGCCAGCAAAGCAAACAGCTCTGCACCTTCTAAAAGGCTTTGGCGAGGCCTCAGGCGAGCTCGCCGGCGACGTCGGCCTCCAAATACAGGCGGCGAGCGTTGCGCTCAGGATGGATGGCCAGCGCGTGCATGAGCTTTGTGACGGCGGCCTCGAGGCGCATGCCGCCCGCGGAGATGGCGCCGGCGTCGAGCAGTTGGCGGCTGTTTTGATACAGGCTCAGATCGATGAGGCCAGTCGACTGCGTGGCGACCAGGGCTTCGACGCCGGAATCAACGAGCTTGCGTACCAGCGGGGCGATCGAGTGCGCCCCTGCAGGCGTTGTACCGGCGCCAAAGGCGGCAAAGACCACGCCGCGCAGCTGCTCATAGCCGCCGAGCATCGCCTCGAGCATGGCCGGGCGCAGACCGGGCGTGATGTGGACGACGACCACGTCGGCCTCGAAGCGCGCGTCGCAGAAAAAGGGCAGGGTGGGCTGGCGGATGTGCTCGCCCAGCTCGATCGTGACGCCCAGGCGGGCCAGCGGTTGGCAACCAGGGCTGTCAAAGGCGCGGTAGTCGTGCACGTTGCTCTTGGTGGTGCGACAGCCGCGCATGAACAGGCCGTCAAAGCAGATGCCGACCTCGGGGATCGGCCGTGTGGCGAGCTCGACGGCGTCGACGAGGTTTCGTCTGGCGTCGGTGCGGTGCGCCACCAGCGGGCGCTGGGCGCCGGTGAGCACGACGGGGCGATCGAGATTTTGCAGGGCGAAGGCCAGCGCGCCGGCGGTGTAGGACATCGTGTCGGTGCCATGTACCACGACAAAGCCGTCGTAGTCCTGGCGCGACTGGGCGATGCTCTGGGCCAATTGCGTCCAGTGCACGGGGCCGATGTCGCTGGAATCGAGGTTGCAGATGATGCGGATATCGAGTGAGGCAATCTGTAAGAGTTCGGGCACCGTCTCTGTGAGTCCGGCCGCGTAGGTGTCGGGCTCGAGCGGCGTGCCGCGCATGCCCAGGGTGCCGCCGGTGTGCAAAAGGAGAACGCGGGGCATTGCTGGTACCTGCTTTGTGAGGGTAGAGCTCGGTCGGGTTTCACAACCAAGGGCAACACGCGATTCTTGCCCGCACCGCGCGCCGATGGCAAGTCCAAGCTCGCTTGAACAATGATTCATGCGGGGGTACAACGTGTACAGGTGCAAGTTCACGGACAATTTTCGCTCAGGAATGACGCATCATGGCACCCTCAACGACGACTCGGCAGCCTTGTATCGTGGCGATGGGTGGCGGTGGCTTCAGCATGGAGCCGGAAAACCTGCTGCTCGACCAGTTTGTGCTGGGGCTGTGCGAAGCGCGCCGGCCAAAGGTGTGCTTTTTGCCCACAGCGAGCGGCGACAATGACGGCTACATCGTGCGTTTTTATCGTGCGTTCGCAGCGATGGAGTGCTCGCCTCGCCACCTCGCGCTCTTTCACCGCACGCGCGAAGATTTGCGCGAGGTGTTGCTCGCTCAGGATGTCATCTATGTGGGCGGGGGCAATACGGCGAACATGCTGGCGATCTGGCGCATTCACGGCGTCGACGCGATCTTGCGCGAGGCCTGGGAGCAAGGCGTCGTGTTGTGCGGGCTAAGCGCAGGCTCGATTTGCTGGTTCGAGGGCGGTGTCACCGATTCGTTTGGCCCCGGCCTTGCCGGGCTAAGCGATGGCCTGGGTCTGTTGGCCGGCAGCCACTGCCCACACTATGATGGTGAGCGAACGCGTCGCCCGACCTACCAGGGGCTTATCGCCAAGGCGAGCCTCGCGCCGGGCATTGGCGCCGATGACGGCGCGGCGCTCGTCTACTTGGGCACTGAGCTTTACGAGGTGGTCAGCTCACGCGAGCATGCGCGTGCATGGCGCGTGGGGCTAGAGGCCGATGGACAGGTCAGCGAAGAGCCGATCGTGACGCGCTTTTTGGGCGCGACGACCGGCGTGCAGTGACGCCAGGCGCAAAACAGATCAATGGGCCTGCATGTTCGGTGGGATGAGCGAGCGGTGGATGGCGATCGCTGCCTCGACGCCGTGGCAGGCCGCGCGGCTGGCCAGCTGCAGGCCGGGCGTGATGTCGCCTGCTGCAAAGACGTGGGGCACCGAGGTCTGGTGATGCTCGTCGATCGTGATCAGGCCGACGTCTTCGCGATGGCAACCCAACTGCTCGCCGATGTCGTCGGGTGGATGCTGGCCCATGGCGATGAAGATGTGCTCGCAGGCCAGGTTGCGCCCGCTCTCGAAGTCGATGTGATGCAGATAACGCAGTCTGGCTTCGAGAAAGAGGATGGGCTCGGTGATCACGCGAATGCCCAGCATTTCGAGCCTCTCGCTGAGCGGATCGCCAAAGTGCGGCCGCTCACCGTGGGTGCAGATGAACAGCTCGCGCGTCCATACGGCCAGAGCAATGGCGACGGAGGCCGCCTTGGGGCCGGAGCCGAGCACGGCCGTGGGTGAGTCGCGCGCCTCATAGCCGTCACAGTGAGGGCAGGTGTGCACGGTGGTGCCATAGCAGCGCTCGAGGCCGGGGATGCTTGGCCAGTTGTCCTGCACGCCAATGGCAATCAAGACGCGTTTGGCCTCGATCGTGCGCCCGTCGCGCGTCTTGAGCTCGAAGAGATCGAGTTCTTGGCGTCGTCGGGCATGGTCGACATGATCGTCGATCAGCTCGACGCCGTAGGATCGGCACTCCTCGCGGCCGCGGCGACGCAGCTCGGCGGGTCGGATATTGGCATGGCCGAGCATGCCGTGGATGCCCTGGGTGGCCCAATTGCGCGGGTCGCCCGAATCGATGAGCACGACGTCATGAAGAAAGCGGGCCAGCCATTGGCCGGCCGAGAGCCCGGCCGGACCGGCGCCGACAATCGCGACCTCATAGGGCCCGACGCGTTCGCGTTTGATTTGTTGGCGACCCATGGCGAGGACTCAGCGTTGGCCAGGTAGCTAGTGAACGCCAGGCATGGCGCGCGAGCATGCCGACAGGCCAAAGCTAGGGATGTCTCGTGGGGTGACCAGAGATTGTTCGAAATCAGGCAGGCTCAGCTGGCCTGGACAAAGAGCTGGTAGCCGCGCCCGTGCACGGTCTTGATCCAGTCAGCCTCGCCGCCCTGACCGACGAGCTTTCGGCGCAGCTTGGAGATGTGCACGTCGACGGTGCGGTCGAGGCCATCGTACTCGCGGTTGAGAAGCTCGCGGTAGATGCTGTCGCGCTCGACGGTTGAGCCGGCTTGTTGGGCTAGCAGCCACAGCAGGTCGAATTCAATGGTCGTCAGCTCAACGTTGGTCGTGCCGATCAGCGCTTGGCGCGCGCCGTAATGCAGCACGAGACAGCCGATCTGGGCGGTCTGCGCGAAGGTATCGCCGTTGGCAGCGCGGTTGTCGACGCGGCGAAGCAGGGCGCGCAGGCGTGCGAGCAGCAAAGAGGGCGGGACCGGTTTGGTGACGTAGTCATCGGCGCCAAGCTCGAGGCCCAAGATGTGGTCGATCTCGGTGGTGCGCCCGGTGAGCATCAAGATTGCGCCCGAGTAGAATTGGCGCACCCGGCGGCAGACCTCGAAGCCGTCCACCGAGGGTAACATCACATCGAGAATCACGATGTCGGGATTCACGTCGCGGATGCGATCGACGGCATCGGCGCCATTGGATTCGATGATCGCATCAAATCCTTTGGAGTTGAGAAATTCACCCAACACTTCTGCCAAAATCGCGTCGTCTTCGACAATCAAGACGGTTGTGGCGCTCTTCGCCATGGTCGTCAAACTCTCGTTGATGGTGCTTGTTGCTTGTTGCGACATGCCAGCGACAATACATGATCGTCAAAACCCTAACACTAAGCGACCGTATGATCGCGGGCTAAATGACAATTTTTACATCAATTTACGCGGCGTCCGAGGTCGCGCCGATCGCAGGGCCCGGATGGTCTGCTCCAGTGAGGTGGTTAAGCTTGCAACTGTGAGTTCAGCGATTCGTCAGTGTGCCTTTGCACTTCGATTAAAGCAGATCGGGAGTCGAAATGGAAAATTCGCGCTCATCGGCCAGCCGCGCGCGTTGGCCCACATCACGTCGCACGCGCGTATTGATTGCAGGCGTAGTCTTTACCTTGCTGATCGGCTTTTGCATCGTGCCGTGTATTCTCTTTGGTGGCATCGCCGCTGTCGAGCGTCTGATCGACCAGGGTCAGGGCATCGAAAGCGAGCCGCAGGCTGCGCCGGGCCCACCGTCCGCTCCCTGAGCGTTTAGCTGTCGGGATCTTTTGGCGAGCGACGGTTCTTCTTGATCGTGGCGCGCGCTTTCTTCTCATTGACGCGACGCTCGCGGGCCTTTCGCGAGGGTCGTGTGGCGACGCGGCGCTTCTTGAGCTTGAGCGCGCCCTGGACCAACTCGGCGAGCCGGGCGCGCACGAGCTCGCGGTTTTGATGCTGGCTGCGCGTATCATCGGAGTCGATTTGCAGCACGCCCTCGCTGGTCAGGCGTGTTGCGAGCTTTTCGAGCAGCCGAGCGCGCTGCCAATCGCTGAGCACCGAGGAGGTCGACACATTCCAGATCACGGTGACGCGCGTGCTGGTCTTGTTGGCGTGTTGGCCTCCGGGGCCGCTCGAGCGACTTACCGCATAGTCCAGTTCACTGGCGGGAATTTGCAGGCCGGGTTGTATGAAGAGTTCGTCGCTCATAGACACATATCTAACAGAGATGAAGGCCGCTTGCCACTCTCAGGACGCTACTTGACGACGAGCACCTTGACATTGCCTGTTCGGGCGATCACCTCGACGCCGGTATCGTTGACGTGTTGTTTGATCAAGATGTCCAGGCTTGCGCCGGCAACGCTGAGGTTTCGAAGCTCGACCTCGCGAAGTGAGGCCGGCAAGCGCGGCTGATAGAAGGTGACCGTCGAGGCGGCCGCGTCGATGACCAGGCCCATGGCGGCCTGCAAGAAGAGGTAGATCGAGCCTGCCGCCCAGGCCTGAGGGCTGCAGGCCACCGGGTAGAGTGTGGGGCCCTCGCCTTGGCGGCGTGCAAAGCCGCAAAACAGCTCGGGCAAGCGATGCAGATCGAAGAAGCGCGAGCTCATGAAGAAGTCCTCGAGCAGGCGCAAGACCTGGTCACGAAAGCCATAGCGACCCATGCCGGCAGCGATCAAGGCGTTGTCGTGGGGCCAGATCGAGCCGTTGTGGTAGGAGAGCGGATTGTAGCGCACCTCGTTGCAGGCGAGCGTGCGAATTCCCCAGCCACTGTAGAAGTCCTCTTTCATCAGCTCGGCGGTGATGCGTGCTGCGCGCGTTGGTGAGGCGATGCCGGTCAGCAGGCAGTGGCCGGCGTTGGAGCTGCGCACCTCACAGCGTCGTCCGTTGCCGTCGATCGCCAGCGCGTAGAGTCCCAGATCTTCGCACCAGAAGTCGCGCTCGAACTGCTCGCTCAGCCGCTCAGCCTTTCGGCGCTGCTCCTGGGCATAGCCCTCTCGCTGCAATGCGGTGGCCAGGCGGGCTGCGGCCAAGCGCGCGCCGTAGACGTAGGCTTGCACCTCGCAAAGCGCGATCGGCGGCTCGGCGATCGTGCCATCGGCGTGAAAGACCGAGTCTTCGGAGTCTTTCCAGCCTTGCTGGAGCAGCCCCTTGTCGGCGCGCTTGTGGTAGGCCACGTAGCCGCTGCCGTTGCGTGCGCCCCAGTTGTCGATCCAATCGACGGCGCGCTCGATCGCCGGCCAAAGCTGTTCGATGAAGGCCAGATCGGCGGTGCGTTTGTAGTAGGCGCCGGCCAGCCAGATGAAGAGCGGCGTGGCGTCGATGCTGCCATAGTAGCGTTGAAAGGGCACCTCGTTGACGAGCGCCATCTCGCTTCGGCGCATCTCGTGGATGATCTTGCCCGGCTCGGCGTCTTGAGCGTCGACGAGTTGAGTGGCCTGATGTGCGGCCAAAAAGGAGAGCACGCCGCGCGCAAGCTGGGGCATCACCCACAGACACTGGTAGGCCGTGATCAGGCCATCGCGCCCAAAGACGGTGCTGTACCAGGGCGTACCGGCATAGACATAGGGGCCATAGAGCGTCTGGGTGGTCAGCATGTGAAGGTCGGCCGAGGAGCGGGCGCTCCAGCGATCGAAGAGGTCATTGGAGGTTCGCACGTCGCAGGCCTGCATTCGGGCGACCTTGGCGTCGCCACTCAAGTCTTGGAAAGCGTCGGCGTAGCTCGTGCTCGTGGTCTGGTGCAGCGGGATGGCGTGTGCCATGCCGTCTTCGCCGGGCTCGCTGCCCTCCAAGAGGCCGTGCTCGGCTTTGACCAGGCAATCGATCGTCATGGTGATTGCTGCCTCCCAACCGGGCTCGAGATGCACCTCGAAGCGTACGTGGTCAGCCGCGACATGGCTTGGCATCGGCGAGTAGGTGATCACCGTCTCGCGATGCACACCGTCGAGACCGAGGTAGGAGTGGGTGATGCTGTTTCGGCCAAGGCGAACCTCACCACGAATGCCGCGGGCATCGCGCCGGGTACCGCGCAGCTCGAAGATGTCGGCGAAGTCGCCCTCGCAGCTCAAGGTCAGTGGCAGGGTCAGGGCGCGCTTGCCAAAGTTGTGCAGCCGAATCTCCTCGTAGCAGCTGTTGTCGAGCAAGAATTTGGTGCGAAGAATGTGCACCGTATCGGAGTTGAGCCGCACGCCGTCGAACTCGAGATCGGGGTTGGTCATATCGACGGTCATCACGGCGTTGTCCTCCTTGACCGTCGAGCTCAACAGCAGCGGGCGACAGCCTGCCACGCGCAGCTCGAGGCGGCTGAGGTGGCGCATGTCGGCCAGATAGATGCCGTGCACGCCGTCGAGACCCTGGCGCAAGATGTCGCCGTAGCGGTTGAAAACGGCAAACATATCGCTGTGCTTGAGCACTCGGATGCGGTCATCGGTGAGCGTGCTCGTGGCCAGGATATGGTAGTCGATGCTGTGCGGCATGGCGAAGTTCCAGCGGTGATTGTCAGTGAGCGGCGTCCAGCGAGAAGTGCGCCTCGGGGCCTCGCGAGGCATCGAGCAGGTGGCGATAGATGCGCACGTAGTCTTGGGCCATGCGCGAGACCGTGAAGCGCTCCTCGAACACCTCGCGACAGATCCGACGGCTCAGGGTGGCGAGTCGGGCGACGGCGTCGACGGCCTCGTCGTCGTTGTCGCAGACAAAGCCGGTGATCCCCTCGTCGACCACCTCGGGCACGGAGCCACAACGCCTGGCGATCACCGGCGTGCCACAGGCCATCGCCTCGATCATGGCCAGACCAAAGGGCTCGGGCCAGTCGACCATGAAGAGCAAAGCCCGCGCATTTCCCAAAAAGTCGTTCTTTTGGGCGTCATCGATCTCGCCGATGAACTCGATGAGCGGGTTGTCGAGCAGGGGCCGGATTTGTTGATCGAAGTAGTCGCACTCGTGGTCGTTGACCTTGGCGGCGATCTTTAAAGGAATTCCGGTCTTCTGGGCCACGGCGATCGCCGACTCGACACGTTTTTCCGGCGAGAGGCGGCCCAAAAAGGCCAGGTAGCCCTCGGGACGAAGGTTTAAGCGGCCGCAATCGGGCGGAAGGCCGTGGTAGACCGTGCCGACCCAGTGAGCCCCGGGCAGCGCCTGGCGTTGGGCCTCGGAGATCGCCACGACCGGCATCTCGCAAAACTCGGCATAGAGCTTGGCCAGATCCGGGTGGTCGAGGCGCCCGTGCAAGGTGGTCAGCGTGGCCACGCCCGCGCGCCGGTAGAGCCCAAAGGGCAGGTAGTCGATGTGGGAGTGGATCACGTCAAATTCCTGGGCCCGCTCCAAGACGCGCTCGAGCATCACGAGGGTGCAGGCCAGCTCGTCGACGCCTTGGCCCTTGAGGCGCAAGGCCTGCGGGCAACAGGCCACGAGCTCGGCGCTGGTTCTAGAGTCCGCGCTGGCAAAGAGGGTCACCTCGTGGCCCATCGCCACGAGCTCCTCGGTGAGAAAGGAAACCACTCGCTCGGTGCCCCCGTAGAGTTTGGGCGGCACACTCTCGGCCAGCGGTGCGACCTGCGCGATGCGAAGCTTCTCTCTCATCATGGCCGTCCTCGTGTCGGTGCGTGACCTTGCCTACGACTCACAACGGCTTCTCTGCG
>JACCWM010000184.1 GCA_013697635.1 Lujinxingiaceae bacterium
GAGCTCATCAGGCAGCACATTGAATTTCGAACGTCGAATCTTGATCGCACTCATGTCATTGCTCCATGTAATTTGTGACTCGTTAACTGACCTTACACGAAGTTACACAAATGACGTTACAGCCCCACCTTTGCCGACGCCGCGCTCCACGGCGAGCTGCTCTTCAACTGCACCTCGGGCAGCGCGACGATGGCCGTGCTCGAGGCTGCCAGCACAGCCAACATGGGCACCAAAATCCTCGTCGACATCGCCAATCCGCTGGACTTCTCCAAGGGGTTTCCGCCCACGCTCTCGATCTCCAACAACGATTCGCTGGGCGAGCTCGTCCAGCGCACCTATCCCGCGCTGCGCGTGGTCAAGACCTTGAACACGATGAGCGCCGACATCATGATCGCTCCCGATCGCCTGCCCGGCGAGCACGTCGTCTTCGTCAGCGGCAACGACGCCGGGGCCAAGGCCAGCGTCGGCGAGCTGCTCATGACCTTTGGTTGGAAGAGCATCATCGATCTGGGTGACATCACGACCGCGCGCGGCACCGAGAGCTTTCTTCCGCTCTGGGTACGCATGTGGAAGGTGCTTGGCACCGGTGATTTCAACATTCAGATCGTCAAGGCCAACGCCTGAGGAGTCGTACATGACCGGAAAAATTGCCGTAATCACCGGCGCCAACCGTGGCCTCGGCCTGGCCACGGCCACCGAGCTTGCCCGGCGCGGCTACAGCGTCGTGATGAGCGCTCGCCAAAAATCCGACGCCGACCAGGCTGCAAAACCCCTGCTCGCCGAAGGTCTCGACGTGCACACAGGCGAGCTCGACATCTCCTCGGATGCCAGCGTCGAGGCGTTTTTTGCCTGGCTTGGCGAGCGGTTTGGCCGCATCGACGTGCTCGTCAACAACGCCGGCGAGGTCTTTGAGCGCCGTGACCCGCGCACGTCCCAGGTCGACGCCAGTCTCATGCTCAAGGCCTTCAATACCAACGCGCTCGGCCCCTGGCGCATGATGCAAAAAGCCCTGCCCATGATGAATGCCCAAGGCTTTGGCCGCATCGTCAACCTGACCTCCGGCATGGGCCAGCTCAGTGAGATGGGCGGCGGAAATCCCGCCTACCGCGTCTCCAAGACCGGCGTAAACGCCATGACGATCATCATGGCCCACGAGGCCGCCCCCGGCGTCAAGATCAATACGGTTTGCCCCGGCTGGGTGCGCACCGAGATGGGCGGCCCCAGGGCGACGCGCGACATCGACGAGGGTATTGCCGGCATCGTTTGGGCCGCCACCCTCGAGGACGACGGCCCCACTGGCGGGTTTTTCCGCGACGGCAAGCGCCTGGATTGGTAGGGCGATCTCAGGGCACGCTGATCGTCATGAGGGTCGTCTTGCCCACCGCAAAGTGCATCGTGGTCTCGTCGGTGTCGCAGTAAGCCCACGCCTCACCGGCCTTTCGAATACGCACGGCCACGTTGTAGACACCCTCGCCGGGCTTGGCCGTATCGGCGTAAACGCCGCCCTCGTATTCGTAGTTGTTCATGTTGGTCGGGTGAACGCCCTTGAAGAGCAGCCCCGTGGCATTCCACGTGTAGGCTGCGCTGACGCCTGGATTAGCGCCGTCGGCGCCGTAGCCGACCTCGACCTCGAGCGCCGAGGCGTTGGCGCCGCCCTGGCCATCGGTGATCGTGGCATCGTAGGTCTCCACGGTCACGATCGGCGAATCCTGCGCCGTGGTGGCCGCGATCTGGAGCTGCCAGACTCGGCAATAGTCGACCAGATCGGGGGCCGCATCGGCGACCACCAACGCACCGGCGCGCTGCGCCTCAAAGACGCGGCCATCGGAGGCCCCCAGGAGATCGCAGTACGACCAGGTCTGGCCGCTGTCGACGCTGAAGCGGTAGAAATAGCTGTAGGAGCCCGCGCTCGTGGGCGTAAACGCCGCCTGGTACTCGTCGAAGTATTGACCGTTTTCATTCGTGTTGAGCGTGGCCGCCGTGGTCGAAAAGGAGGCAAGGGCCGTCATCGGGTTGGCGCCCGATGGGCCGACCAGCAGCTCACCGACGATGCGGGCATCGCCATCGGAGACATCCGTGATGCCTTCCTTCACCACGCGCCCATAGACCGTAACAGCCTCACCGACCACCCCGCCCGTGACAATGTGCGGCCACTGAATTCTGCAGTAATCGGCCAGCTCGACGATCTCCTCAACGACGTTGATCGTGCCGATCTGGGTGGCATCGAAGCCGCTCGCTGTGCCATCGGAGCCATCGGTGTCACACCAGCTCCAGCTTGTGCCGCCATCGAGGCTGAAACGGTAGGCAAAGCCGTAGGTGCCCACCGTGTCGAGCGTCAGGCTGGCCCTGTAGCGATCGTTTGAGCGGTCGCCGTTGAACAGGCCGTCGGCGTCTTCTTTGTAGGTCGCGGCGGCGCTCATCGTCCAACTCGACGGGGCCGCATCATGCGCGCCCCACACGATCTCGGAGGTGATGCCGGCGCCCTGACCCTCGCCGGCGGTGATGCCGGCGGCAAAGACGACGCCCGTGATCTCGCTGGTCGCCAGATCGCGCTGAACGGTGAGCGTGCTCGTCTCGGTGCGACAATGGCTGATCGCCGACACGACCGGATCTTCGACCACGATCACACCCAGGGCGCCCGCGCCGATGCCGTTAAGGTCGCAGTACGTCCAGCTCGACTCGCCATCGAGCTTGAAGCGCGCCAGGTAGCGATACTCGCCGGCTGCGCTCACGTTGAGCTGGGCTGCGTACTCGTCGTTGGACTTGTCTCCGGGCGTCAGGCCGTCGAAGTCGCGCTGGTAGGTCATGCTCACAAAGTTGAAGTCCGCCACCGCCGTTGAGGCTGCACCCCAGCCCAGCTCGCCGGTTATTCCGGTTCCCTGGCCCTCGCCCTGGGTGACGCCCTCGACGAAGACCAGCGCATGCAAAAGCTCCGTTTGCTGACCAGTCTCGACCGTGACCGGGCTCTGCGCCTGCAACAGGCAGTACTCAATCGTCGCAATCTCGCCGGCCACGTAGGTGAATGCGTTTGCCAGCGTCGTGCTCGTGCCGTTGGGCAGCGCGACCGTCACCGACACCGCTCCCGCACCGGAGGCGGCCGGGCTCGTCACCTCAATGCTCGTCGTCCCACTCACCACGAGCTGCGTGGCCAGCGTGTCGCCAAACCAAACCTGGGCGCCGCCCGCAAACCCGGTTCCGCTCAAGCTCACCCGCGTTCCACCGGCCAGCACACCCTGGCTTGGCGTCAGGCTGACCAATGCCAGGCCAGCCGGCGAGGTGGCGTCGTCATCGCCGTCGGCTTGCCACGTGTCATCGGTGGGGTTTGTGTCGCCACCGACAGGCGGCACGCCCGTAGTATCCGTCGGGCAACCTGCCAGCACCAACGCCATCAAACCAATCAAAGCGCCCTGACAAACGTGAAGACGTGCCATGCCAACTCCTATCGCAAAAAAGGTCGAAAACCCAAAGCCGCCTCAGCGGCGTAAATCCAAGATCGTCAAAGCACTATCACATGCTCTTCGCCGGAACAAAGGCGACCGGATCCCCCGCCGCCTCCCGGCCCTGCGTCTCCCCCGTCCAATTCACCCGCGGACCTCGCCATGGCACCGGCCACAGGGCCTTGCGCCCCGACGGCCTTCTGCGCCGCGAGGCGCACCTGGCCAGCCGCGGGGCTTGCCCCCGTCGGTCGCCGCATGGCACCGGCCAACCGTCAGGGCGCAATACCCGCGGCTAGCCAGGTAATTGAATGGCCGAGCAAGTGCGTTGACGCGGTTTGCCCGGCATTTGAATGGTTGTCTATGTGCACCTGTAGCGTACCGGCGACGACTCAAATAGCCGCGTTCACACCGTCGAGCGCGCCGGAGACGACCCAAATAGCCGCGTTTGAGCGGTCGCCTATTCGTCTATTCGATAGATCAGGCCGGCGCTCCTACAGCGCCTGGCCGTCCATTCGCGTGGTCAAGTGCGCGCTCTGAGGCATTTTTTCAGGTATTCGAGGGGTCGCAAAAACGCTCTAGGCGCACTTTTTAGAGCTATCAGGCATCGACGTGAAGGCGCCGCAGCGACAGCTGTTAGGCGACATGAGAAATTGACCCCCTGACGACACGAGGAATTGACCCCCTCGTCAGGAGGAAGAACGATGCAAACCAGACAATTGACGTATGGTGCTGCCGCCCAATTTGGAGGGGGCAGCCC
>JACCWM010000185.1 GCA_013697635.1 Lujinxingiaceae bacterium
GGGCTGCCCCCTCCTAAATGGGCGGCAGCACCATACGTCAATTGTCTGGTTTGCATCGTTCTTCCTCCTGACGAGGGGGTCAATTCCTCGTGTCGTCAGGGGGTCAATTTCTCATGTCGCCTAACAACTCTCCGGGGGAGCCAACCCCGCCGGCCCCGGGGGGCGCCGGCGCATGCGTCAATAACGACGTGCATTTCCCGCGATGGAAGCCAGCCTTCTCTCTGCTTTCTCCCCGCTGAGACCTTCGGCCTGATCGGATTTTGGACCTTGTCTTGGCTCGCGCTCGTTGCCTTGAGTCTTGTGTTCTCTCTGGCTTTTCGCTGGTTGGAGTTGGCGCGCAGCCAGATAGGTCGTCGGATCCGCAACCGATGGGCGGAGGATGGTTTTTCATTGGACTTCACAATCTCAAATTAGGAAGCAACAACTCATCGCGTTTTCTCGAAAACAGATCACGGGCAAGTGGAGGTCGCCCGACACCCGTGAGCGAGAGGATGGGATGAATCTTGGAAGCTTGATCAGCAACGCTTTTTCGGCGGCGGCGGACTTCGCCTCGAGCACAGCGAGCGCGCCGTTGCCGGCGATGGAGAAGAACGGTGGCCTGTTTGATTTGCTCAGTCGCCCGTTTGCCAACGACCGCTTCGAGAGCGGTTCAGGCGGCGGATTCTTCTCCAAATTGGGTGAAGTCTTGTCGGCAGGCGGTCTGGGCTCGATGCTCAATGCCGGACTCGACGCTCTTGGCTTGCCCGATTGGGTGGGTGATATCGCCGGCGCGACCTTGGACTTTTGCACGGGCAACTATGTGGGCGCGGCCGCCAACGCTTTGGACGCGCTCGAGGACGTGGCCAAAGCTTGTGGAAGCGAGGAACTGGCGGGTTTTCTCAAAACCGGCAGCCAGATCACCAACATGTTTGCGCCCTCGGGCATGGCCAAGCTCGGTCAGCTCGGCGACATGGCAGCAAGCGCGAGCAAGCTAGCCGATCAGTTGGGAGCGGGACTCGATGCCGTCGACAAGCTGCAAAGCAGCGACTTGGCCGGCGCTGGTGCCGATGTCTTCAAGATGTTTGGCGCCGACACCGGCAATGTCGTCGCTCGTCTGGGCAACGACTTCGGCGATGGGTTCTCGGCGGAGCTGAGCTCGACGCTAAGCGCCTGCTTTGCCAAAGGTGAGCAGGCGCTTGGTGCCTCAGGCACATTCAGTGCCGACCGTGGGCCTTTTCAGCCGATGCAGACGGCTGCTGGCGCGCTGCTCGACGGCTTGCGGACAAGAGCCGATGGTCAGCCGCCAGGCAATGCACTCTCAAAAGAATTCGCAAAGACCCTGGCAAGCGCGATCGCTCAGATATTTGGCAATTCCTTTGGAGCAAGCGCGCTGAGTCAGACCATGCAAAGTGCGCTAGACTCGTTGCTCGATCATCAGTTGGAGAGCGCGCGCCAGACCCTCAACCTGTGCGCCGGCGACCGTCAGGGCGCCGGTCGGCTCTACGCACTGCTTCGCCAGAGCGCGGTGATGAGCGAAACCGTCGATCTTCGAAGTCACCAGGCCGCGACACTTCGTATTTGATCTCAGGAGAAAACACATGAACGATGCCCCGCACGACATGCCCATCTTCATGCTCGCACAGCTCGAGCACACGGCCATGGTGCTCTACGAGACCGAGCAGTTCGACCGCGCCGCCGAGCACCTTCGTATGATGGTTCAAATGTGCCCACACAAGGGCGACTACTGGTCATTGCTCGGCGTCACCTACCGTCGGCAAAACCTCAAGGCGGCCGCGCTCAAGGCGCTGCAGCGCGCCATCGAGCTCGACGCCGGCGACAAGAATGCGCTGATCAATCTCGGCGAGACTTTGTGTGAGGTGGGAAAGGTGCGCGAGGGTGTCGAGCTGCTACGCGGCGTCTTCGATATGGCCTACGAGCCTGGCCTGGCTCCCGAAGAACAGGATTATTTTACGCGCCGCGCAGGCATGCAACTGGCCGTCATCCAAGAGGTGATCAACGGTTTCATCATCACGAAAAGTCAGTGACGATCAGGAGTTGTCTGCCCAGCTCTGCCAATCGAGCTGTGGAAAGATGTTGTTCTTGGCCTCGAGCTTGGCAATGAACGCCTCGTCGATCGCATGGCCGCGAATCTGGCCGGCCAGGGTCTTGATGTTTTCGATATGCTCTTCGATGCGTTGAACGGCATAGGCCACCGTGGTGCCCGTCTTGATGATGAACGGCCAGTCGCTGGATTGAGCCAGCAGCAGCTCGCGGCCAGTCTGGCGCAAAGCGCGCTCCTCGAGGCCTTCGGCGTCTTTGAACTCGTCGGCGAGCTCGGTCATCAAGGTCTCGGCGTTTCGCATGTGCCGATAGATCCAAGCATTGCTCTCGTCGAGCCAGACGTTGAAGTAGCTCGCCTCGCCCCAGGTCGAGGTGGCCGGCGTGGTCTTTTGATGAACCGTGACCTGCTCGAGATAATCGACGGGCGTAGACATCACAACCGCAGCATTCTCGGCCGCGCGGTGAAACAGCCCCTCGAGAAAGATCGGTCCTTCAAACCACCAGTGACCAAAGAGCTCGGAGTCGTAGGGGCAGGTCATATGCACCGGACGCTCTTCCATGTAATTGGCCAACTCACCAGCCTGGGCGGCGCGCGCATCGATAAAGTGCGCGGCATGATCCCAGGCGCGTTGGTAGGCAAGCTCACTGTTGTAAGGCTGCTTGTCACCCAGGGCCACCTCGCCCGTGATGCGGTGGTATTTGAGGCCCGTGTTGTGACGAATGCCATCGGGATGGATGAAGGGCAAAATATAATCGAGCTCGAGATCGAAGCCGATATCGCGGTAGAACTCGCGGTAATCAAAATCGCCCGGATAGCCCTCGCTTGCGCTCCACACCTGGGCACTGGCGATCTGATCGCGACCAAAGAAGGCCACGTCGTGCTCGGAGATCAAGGGTGCAAAGTTGCCGTAGACCGGCTTGGAGTCGGCATTCTCTATGGCGTTCTCCTCGACAAAGGTAAAACTTATCCCCTCCTCGGCCAAGAAGCGATCCATGCCCGGTGAGAAGGCGCACTCCGCCAGCCAAATGCCCTTGGACCGAAACCCAAAGGTCTGCTCGAACAGGTCACAGGCCGCCTTGACCTGCGCGCGCCGCCCACCCGAGGTCGCCAGAAAGGGCAGGATCGGATGTGTGCCCACGCAGGTGATAAGCTCGATGCGACCGGCCGCGTGCTGGCGCCTGAGCTCGGAGATTACGTCGCATCCGAGCTCGTCGACATAGAAGCGCTTCATCGTCTCGAAGCGCTCGAGATAGAAGTGGGCAAGGGGCAAATAAACGTCGTCGCCCTGTGTGCGCACGATCTCGCTCTTGGCGAGCACGATGAGGCGATCGAGGTGCACGTTGAAGCGCTCGGTGAGCATCGCGTCGTTCATCATCGAGAACAACGGCGCGCTCACGCTTAAGGTCAGTCGACCGGGAACGCTTTGGGCGTCCAGGCGTCGCAACATCTGCAGGAGCGGCAAATACGTCTCGTGCATCGCCTCGTAAAACCAGTTCTCCTCGAGGTGATAGACGTGCTCGGGGTGGCGTACGTAGGGAAGGTGAGCGTGCAAAACGATGCTGAGATGAGCCTGTGCCATGAGTCGTCCTGAACCCGAATCGAGATGGGCCTGCCGCGAGAAGGGGAGGCCTACGGGTAGATTTGGTTTAGTCGTTGCGCCGAGGAAGCGAAGTGGAGCCCGAATAAGAGCGTTGGCGCGCTGGAAAATAGCCGCCTTTGGGATGGCGGTGATCGGTGTCAGCGGTGACAAGCCCGTCGCCGGTAAGCTCGACAGCGACAAAATGGGGGGCATCCAAACCTGCAACGGTGCGCGGGGCAGTGATCGGCTCAGAGCGTGCGATGCTCAGAAACTCTTGCTCAGCGGTCAAGAGCCCCACCTCCGCCCAATGATCGACATTCTCGTCGGAAAAATCGACGAAGCGACCATCGAACGAGTCGCCGACTTCGAAGCGAACAACCTCAAGATCGACGCTTTGACCTTGATCGTCGATCACGCGCCTCAATACGCGGCAAAGCAAGCGTGCCTCGCTCGAGTTCGAGACACGATTTTGTGCATCGGCCAAGCCGGCCGAGGTCACCTCCCAAAACACGTAGGCGTGCTTGGGATCGCGAGGAAGCATGGTGATCTGGTCGCGATTGGAGGCGACCAGCAGATCGGATGGGGATGCCATGGTGGTTCCTTGGTGGTGCTGAAGGGGGGCGATCTTTCGACCGCCGCACTCAGTCGTCTTCCTTTTCAGGATCGTCTTGGTCCTTGATGGCTTCGTAAACTTCTTCGCGATAAATCGCAACTTCACGCGGAGCAACGATGCCGATTCGAACTTGATTACGTCGGATTTCCTTGACGATAATCTCGATGTTCTCTCCGATTCGAATCGATTCCCCCACCTTCCTGGTTAGGGTTAACATAGGACCCACTCCTTTCCACGAGTGACATCGCATGGCCTGCAATGTGCCCGACCCGGTCGATTCTTTGACGGGGAAGAGCACCTTCAAAACACCAAAAGCTCGGCACTTTTGAAGGCTTGCAGCCCTGCAAATCATTGCACATTCACTCGGGCAACTTCACATTGAAGTGGCCATTAGCACAATGATTTGCCGATGTAAATCAACACAACGCCTGATTGCTCCGTCTGGCCATGCAGCTCCTTGTCGAGCGGTGGCGAATACCCTGCTGCCACCTGGACCTACATAGCCTCAACTCAATAAAACGCTACTTCGTCGGTGGCGTCAAAAAAAGAGCAGTGCATTGTGATCCGTGATCGGTGATCGGTGGTCGGTGATCGTGCGGATCAAGCCGTTCACATCAGGCTTTGCCGCTTGCTCCTTGATTGGGCTCCCACAACACCTCGGGTATGCCCGCGTAAATGCTTGCCCAACGGCTCCACACGAAAAAAGCGTCGCTGAGCCGATTGAGGTAGGTCACCGCATAGGGGTCGAGTTCGCACTCCTCGGCGAGCTGGACGACGATGCGCTCAGCGCGCCGACATACGGTTCGGCAGATGTGCAGATCAGCATTGAGGCGCGTGCCGCCGGGCAATACAAAGGAGCGAAGCGGTGGGCATTCGCGGTTGTAGTCGTCGATGCTCTGCTCGAGGGCCGCGACATCGATGCTGGTTACCCGCGGCATCTTCTCGCCGATATCGCTCGGCATAGTCGCCAAAATGCTACCCAGGTTGAAGAGCTCGTGTTGCACGCGCAACAACACATGGCTGAGGCGGGCAAAGGCCGGATTGGCCAAGTAGGTCTCGGCGATGGTCTGGCGAGCAGCGCCCATAAAGGCGTTGAGCTCGTCGACGGTGCCGTAGCTGTCGATGCGAAGAGCATGCTTGGCGATTTTTTGGCCACCGACGAGCCGGGTCATACCCTTGTCACCGGTGCGCGTGTAGACGCGGTTGATCGCGAGGTTTGGATCTTGAAAGGTCTTCTCGTCGTCTTGCTTGGCCATGGAGTACTCCCAGATAGATTTGAGGCGGTGAATCAAAACGCCACGGTTACTTTTCCAATGGCGTTTGAGACGGACATGATGAAATAGGCGTCGGTCTGCTCACCCTGCTCGTCAAGGGCGATGGCCTGCGGACCCTCGAGCATATCCCCCGTGATGCCAAGGTCAATGGGCCCGATCAGCAGTTTGTCGCAGGCGGTGTCAAATACATAGAGTGCGTCCTGGTTGAAGCTCGTCACATAGAGCAGGCCGCGCGCGTCCAAAGCGCCGGCGTGTGTGGCGTCGCCGCTGGCCGCGTTGAGCACCAGTGGGTCGTTGGAGGCGTGAATCCAGCGCTTGTTTGCAACATCGAACTTGAAGAGCACCGGCGAGATTCCGCTGGCAGCATAGATAAAACGCCCGTCCGCGGTGATCATGGCTTGCCCGAGCGCGCCGCGCTCGGGATGGGCAAGCTGTCCGATCGCGAAGTGCACGATCTTGGGCTCGAGGGCGCTCGGCGTCTCCTCCCAGAGTTCGAGCGAGCCCTCCGACTCGATCCTCAGTCCCTCGGACCCAAAGCGCAGTGCACCCCCATTCGAGATGGCGATTCGCGGACCATCCAACGTCTCCAGGCGCGTGACGTATTGCGGGTTTTTGTGGGCCGTCTCAATGCTGCCGAGCACCTCGAGGCTTGCCCGATCGACGATGCTCACCGAACCCGGTCCATAACCCTCGGCCTGGCCCAAATAGTTGACGTTGACGACGTAGATCGTGGTGCCCGTCGCCACGACCCCGGAGGGATTCTTAAACGAAGGATGCGAAATCTCCTGGCGGACAACGCCCGTGCGCGTGCTCGCCACCGTCAGCGTATTCGCCGCAAAGTTCGTCACAAAAAGCTCGCCCACAGCCTCGTCGACGAAGATCCCATAAGGGTTCCGGTCGTTTCCAACATCGACAAATCCCTCATCGAGCACTCCACTTGACTTCGACCGTCGACTGACCGTATTCGAGCCGCTCTCAACGATCCACATCGAGTCTGCACCCGAGACCAAGGCATTTCCAAACGGCCCGATCACATCGAGCCGAGGATAGACACGAAGCTGCGGCGCATGCCCCGGCACGGCGCACACCGGCGTGCTCTCAAAGATGCTCGACGGCCCATCAGCCCCCCCCTCATCGCATGCAAGGCCCCCCCAGAGCAGGGCAACGAGCAACCCCAAAAGTTTGCCTCCGTTTCCACGCCATCCCCGGGGTGGACATCGCGATGGGCAAGTTTTGGTCAGTGTTTCCAAGGATGGAAGCCAGGCTTCTTGCGCAATTTCAGGCCAGCATTTGGCGCCATTTTTCATGCTCAATCTCAGGGGTCGAGGCTTTGTTTACTCATGCGAGCGGACACGTAGAATGCGCGGCCCGGCAAGGGTCGCTGCAGGCTGTCTTGAAGCTGCTGATCGTCTAAGACGTTGTGGAGATCGAAACTCAGGCCCAGCCAACGGCCGATCCCAAGGCTCAGGCCCAGATCCATCGTGATCGCTGCCGGGGTCGACATGTTGGCGAAATTATCCAGAAAGATGCGGCTTCGGTAACTGGCCGTGGCCGAAATCTGTGCGGAATGCAAAAGCGAGACGTCGAGAAGATCGGCCAACTCCAGTTCTGCGCCCAGTCGCGTTCGGTGCAGCGGCTGATGGGGCAGTTGTGCGGGAGGGTTTGACTGCTCGCTGAGCAAAAAAGCGCGCGTCAGGGTGTAATTTGCTCGCAGTCCAAGGCGATGGTGGGCAACCCAGTGGAGGTTGGACTCGAGGCCGTGGGAGCGTGCACCCTGGAGGTTGGTCGCGAGATACAGATGAGCGCTGACGGGCAAGAAGAGAATCATCTCATCGATCGTGCTTCGAAAGTAGGCCAGCTCAAAAGTGACGGGCTGCTCACGTCCGCCAAGCTTTGCGCCGGCATCCCAGGCCAGTGCACGCTCGGGACGAAGCGCGCGATCTCCTCGTATCGACTCCGAATCGAGATAGAGCTCGTCGAAGTCCGGGGCGCGAAATGTGCGTGCGAGGTTGGTGGCAAAGCGCAGCCAGGGAGCGGCTCGCCAGATAACGCCGCCAAAGGGCAGCACCGGCATGGCCGAGAACGCTTCGTCCTCGATCGCTTCGGCGCGAATGCCGGCGATCAAGCTGACGGCGTCGCTCGCCAAAAGCAACTCGTTGGAAAGTGCCCCGCCCACGACGCGGCGCTCGGCCTGCAGCGCGTCCCCGGGCTGTGAGAGCGAGGAGACTGCAAAATCCTCGATGCGCCCCTCGATGTCGAGATAGGTCGCGTTGCCCCACTTCAAGAAACTCACGAGCCCGCTCGACGCGCTGAAGACTCGGTGCTCGGACGCGTTGTGAAAGCGCTCGCGGGTCATGAAAGCGCGCGGATTATCGTAGGTGAAGGCGCGCCGTTGAAGACCGGCGCCCAGGTGGGCATCGATCGCTCCCCAATCCCCTGCGGCCAGATCATGGGCCTTCCAGCGCAGCGTCGATATCTGGCGTCCGTCGTCGGTGCGTGCGCCGGTAAAGCCTAGCTGAAACTCGCTGGGACCGGGGCTGCCGCCGCCACCTTGCTCGACCAATAACGAGAGCGCCAGATGGTGCTTTCCAAGGCGCAGGTTTCCAGCCCCGAGCAGTCCGAGGCGGTGGTGATCGTTATTTGTGCGCTGGTGGCTCATGGCCTGCTCGTCGACGAAGTCAAACTCGCCGACGCTCTGGCGCCAGGAGGCGCCCAGTCTCAGGCCGCTGCTCTTGGATGCGAGATCTGCGGTTGCCGATGCGCCCCATGTGCCAAAACTTCCCGCCATGGTTGTTGCGGAAACATCCCAGCCCGGCGCAGTTGGTGCGCCGGTATTGAGCTGCAAGGCGCCGGTCAAGGCGCCCCCGCCGTGCACGACGGACGCCGCACCGCGATAGACGTCGACCGATTCGATGATCTCGGTGGACAATTGACCGATGTCGAAACCGATACCTGCCGGAACACTGATGCGAACACCATCGAGCAAGACGACCAACTGGCGCGGCGAGCCGCCACGAATTGAGACGAAGGCCGCCTGGCCCAGGCTCGAGTGCTGGCGAACGCTCAGTCCGCCGATCTCCTGGAGCGCCTGGGCCAGGCTCATTCCACGGGCGAACAGGCCACGCAACGCGATGCGACTCACAAAGCCCGAGGCAAAGCGAGGATCTTCGAGCCCCTGCTGTGGGCTTGCCACGGTGGTGATATGAACCTCGCCCAAGATCTCTTCGCCGGCTGCAGCCGGCGTATGAGCGAGGAAGAGAGCCGCCCAGACGAGCGCTACGAGCGCCTGGCGCGCTGCGGCAGGGGCGATAAAAAAGGTGTGATGCACAGCGGCCTGCTCTCAATGCGCGAAGAGCGAACGTGGTCTTACAATTGCGCGCGGGCAGGTATCCTGACTGACGACTCTCGAGCGCGCGGGTGCGCGCTCCCCGTCTGGGGCCGCCTTCCCATGCTCCTAAAAGAGCACAGTGGCGAAATGGCCTTTGACTTGTCGTTTACAGTGGCGCGACCGTCCCGGATTCTAACCGGGTTCCCTGTCAGCTCTTGCTACCTCGATGAGAAGAGCTCCCGCGTGCCTCGATTGCCAGCCACTATGGCAAGCGTGCCCGACGGTGTCAACGCCATGGCTTGTCAGGGTTGCCATTTACCCCTGAGCAAGGCTATCGTGCCGCCACGTCGCGTCCTGGAAACGGCGCGTCTGCGAACTTTGCGGCCAACGACTGCACTACGAAGCAAGGACATCATGGCGGGCATTGGCATCATCACCAACCCACACAGCCGGCGCAACCGACGCCATCCCGAGCGCATGCGTCGCCTGGGCTACATGCTCGGGCGCAACGACACCTACGAGTTGACCAACCGCATCGAAGACGTTGCCCTGGTCGCCGAGCGCTTCAAGCAAAGCGGAATCGAAATTCTCGCGCTCAATGGCGGCGACGGCACGAACCATGTGACGCTGACGACCTTTATCCAGGTCTACGGCGATGAGCCGCTGCCCAAGGTAGCGCTCTTGCGCGGTGGGACGATGAACACGGTTTCAAACGGCGTAGGCATCTCGGGTACGCCCCCGCGCCTTTTGGCCAATCTTGTCGAAAAATACTATACCGGCCAGGCTTTCGAGACATCGCGGCGCGATACGCTGCGCGTCACCGACGAAACTGGCGAGCGTTATGGCTTCATCTTTGGCAATGGATTGGTCGCGAACTTTTTGGAAATGTACTACGCCACGGGAAATCCCAGCCCGACGACGGCAGCCGTCTTGCTCGCCAAGGCGGTGGCAACGCTGCCCATGGGCGGTGAGATCAACGACCGCCTGTTTCGCCCTTTTACGGCGCGCGTCGAGTTGGACAAGGACACCTGGGAGAGTCGTGACTACACGTCGGTGCTGGCGGCAACGGTCGATCAGATAGGCCTGGGTTTTCGCCCCTTCATTCGCTGCCAGGAGCGCGACGGCGCCTTTCATCTGCTGGGGATCATCTCTCGGCCACTCGAGCTCGCGCTTCAACTGCCGCGAATTCGCTTTGGCCTTCCGGTCGCCGAGGACAAGATGCGCTCGGCTGTCACCTCGCGCGCGATTTTTCGCTCCGAGGAGCCGATCAGCTACACCATTGACGGCGACATGCACACGGCCCAGAGCGGGCTGGTCACGCTCGAAGCCGGACCTGGCATCGATATCATCATCAAGTAACCGAATTTAATTGGCTTTCTAAATGAAACTTTCGCGAGAGTAAGATCCCATGGCAAAAGAAATGATCAGTCATCTTCGAAAGATTACCCAGAATCTGTGGTGGTGTTGGCACCCTGAAGTGTGGCAGCTCTTCAACGAGCTCGACCCGAAAATCTGGCAAGAGACCAACCACAATCCCATTGCCTTTTTGGATATGCTTGGCGAGGAGGAGATCGCCAAGCGTGCCAAGGAACACGCCCTGGCCAGTCGCATACTGTATGCGAGCCTTCGTCTTGATGAATACCTGGCCTCGGCCGGGCCTGCATCGAACATGGAGGCCGGCCCCTTGCATGTCGCGCCGGTCGCCTATTTTTGCGCTGAATTTGGAATTCACGAGTCACTTCCGATCTACTCCGGTGGGCTTGGAGTCTTGGCCGGCGATCACCTCAAGGCGGCCAGCGACCTGGGTGTGCCACTGATCGGCGTCGGCCTGTTCTATGCCGAGGGCTACTTTCAGCAGGGCATCGACGAGGAGGGCTATCAGCAGGAGTTTTATGGGCGCACGAACATCGCGCAGCTCCCAATCCACAAGGTCACCGACAAAGCCGGCGTGCCCCTGGAGGTTTCCATTGAGCTTGCTGGCCGCTCGATCAAGGCCCACGTCTGGGAAACCCCGGTGGGTCGCAATCGCCTGATCATGCTCGACTGCGACATCGCGGCAAACCCTGACGAAGATCGCCGCCTCACCACCCAACTCTACGGCGGTGACCACGCCACCCGCATCCGTCAAGAAGCCCTGCTGGGCATCGGTGGTGTGCGTGCGCTCAAGCTGCTGGGCGTCTCGCCGGGCGTCTACCACCTCAACGAAGGCCACAGCGCCTTTGCAACCCTGGAGCTGTGCGCACAGCTCATGGAAGAGGAAGGCGAGTCGTTCGAAGATGCCCGCGACCGCGTCTCGAAGATGACCGTCTTCACGACCCATACGCCCGTTCCGGCAGGCCACGATCGCTTTGCGCCCCACATGCTCGAGGACGCGCTCAGCTCGCTTCGCGAGCGGCTGCGCCTGAGTCATCGGGAATTTCATGGCCTGGGACGCATCAATCTGGACAACGCCGACGAGCCGTTTTGCATGACCGTTCTCGCGCTCAAGATGAGCGACTATTGCAACGGCGTCAGCCATTTGCATGGACGGGTAAGCCGGCGCATGTGGAAGGATCTGTGGCCTTTTCGAAAGACCGCGCATGTACCGATCGACCACATCACCAACGGTGTGCACACCTCCTCGTTTCTTGCACCGCAGATGCGCCTTCTCTACGATCGTCACCTCGGCTCCGACTGGATGCCTCATATGGATCAGCCCGAAGCCTGGGCGGGCATGGCTCAGGTCGATCCCGGCGAGTTGTGGGAGGTCCACCAGATCTTGAAATCGGAGCTCATTGATTTTGTGCGCGAGCGTGTGCGCCTTCAAAACGCCCCGCGCGGCGACGGACACAACCGGATCATGCCCGGCCAGAACCTCGAGTCCGACATCTTGACGATTGGCTTTGCGCGCCGCTTTGCGACTTACAAGCGCGCCGACCTGTTGATGTCCGACATGGAGCGCTTCGAGGCGTTGATCAACGACAGTGCGCGCCCCATCCAGATCATCTACGCGGGCAAAGCGCATCCGGCCGATGAGAATGGCAAGCGCCTCATCCAAAAGATCGTCAAGCTGACCACGGATCCCGTCTTCCAGGGCCGCGTGGTCTTTTTGGCCGATTACGACATGAACGTCGGGCGCCACCTCGTGCAAGGCGTCGATCTTTGGCTGAATAATCCTCGCCGTCCACAGGAGGCCTGTGGCACCAGCGGCCAAAAGGTGGTGCTCAACGGCGCGCTCAACTGCTCCGTGCTTGATGGTTGGTGGGCGGAAGCCTACGACGGCAAAAACGGATTCGCGATCGGCACCGGCAAAGAGTTCGCCGATCCCGGCCAACAAGACATCCATGACTGCGAGCGCCTCTACGATGTGCTCGAGCAAGAGGTCATCCCGATGTATTATCACGAGTCGTCCTCGGGGCTTCGCCGCGAGTGGATCGAGCGCATGACCTGGGCGATCACCAGCCTGGGCTGGCGCTTCAATGCGCAGCGCATGATGCTCGACTACCTGCGCAACGCCTACCTGCCCGCCGTGGGCGCCACGACCAGCAGCTAAGCGTTCCTGGAGCAGGTCTTTGTCGGCTTTGAGGCCTGCTCCAGGAACGCAGTGATGACTTCAATCAAAAAGTCTTTGACGTTGCCACGGCTCCCAGGTATCTGGATAAGCCATTGCTCCAGTGCAATAAGTTCTATATTGTAAATGCAATTGCCTTGTAAGTGGCCTTCGAGCCACTTGAATTCAGTCCTGCGGAGACACCTTGAGTACCCAAGCCGTCGCAAAAACCCAAACGAGCGACGATCGCCCACAAAATCCCCAATCATTGTGGGATCGCATTGGCGTGGCAGGCTCGCTTCTTTGCGTACTGCATTGTGTCTCAACGCCTCTCTTGATCGGCTATCTCTCCACCGTTGGTCTGGGTTTTCTCGGCCAGGAGATTTTCCATCAAGTACTCGCAGTTGCGCTTTTGGCCGTCGCAGTATTTGCGTTTCTGCCTGGCTACCGCATGCATCGGCGCACCAGCATCGTCGTCACCGGCGTGCTCGGCATCTTTCTTCTGCTCACAGCAGGCTTTGCCCCCGAAGGGTTGCTTCCCGCCTATGCCGACGTGACACTGACGATTGCGGGTAGCGTGCTGCTCGTGACGGCCCATGTCTTCAACCGCCGCTGCAACGACGCCTGCCAGCGCTGATTTTCACCCCCGCCGCGGCTTCTCACTCATCATCTCCAGTCCCCAGGCGGCATTCCCCCGTTGGATGCCTACCTTCGTCGTCTTGCGACCGGTTTGGCAGAGCCGAGCCATTGGAGCGCTCGGTCAGCCCGATTCAGGCACTCCCGGTATAAAGTCGTGGCTGTGGGACGGCGGCCGGCTCGGTGCATTGAGTTGGCTGCGGCTCTTGAAGCAAGACCCCATCAGCAAACGCCCAAAATTGCGACCTCGCATCTCGGGGGTAGCTCCCAGGCGAGCCATTAACGGGCTCTGGGGATAGCGTCGGGCTTGTTCGGGTGTCGGCTTGGCAATGCGGCGCTGGCCGGCGATCCAGACCCGGCGCCAACCTCGGGGGAGCAAGTGCGCTGGCTGCTTCCACCACTGCTTGACCTCAGCGTCTGTTGCCCAGGTCACGTCTGTGCCATCGGTTAAGGCAGCTTCATGGCCCTGGCAGCCCCGTAGGTACCAACTGGCAGATTGATGATTTGAGCAGCGAAGTTTTTCCAAGAGCGCTTCATAACAAGGCTGAAGTGCTCCTTGACACTCAAGCCAGAGCGCCGGCGAGGGCGTGGCATTTGGGATTTGCACGCATGGTCGCTCGAGCAATTTCTGGATTTGCTCATAGCTGGTCACTTTAAGGCGATTTGCCTCAACGTAGAAGATACAGCTTGCGAGTTGCGGGTCATTGTCGAGGTAGACTTGATGGAAGGGGCCGTCCCACAACGTGCCCTTGCCAAGTGGTGTAGGGCGGTGGCGTTTTTGTTTTCGATAGACGGTGTTGTACCAACGCTTGTAGTGCCTGCTGAATTGCTGCTTGATACAGCCTACGGCCAGTGAGAGATCGGCATCACCGCGCCCGTTGGGCAATGCCAGAACGAGGTGTAAGTGGTTATCCATGATGCAGTAGTGGTGGAGCTCAATGCCGCATACCTGGCAATAGTGCCGACAAAGCTCGCCTAGCATCTCCTTGATCTCATCAGCGACAATGAGCTTTCGACCCAAATGGCTGCGGCTCGTGACGTGCACGAATACGCGTCCCCGGCGCTTGTCGTTTCGGTCGATTTTGGTGACCCTTTTGGCAAGGCGCTTCTTCTTTTTGCCCTGCTTTGCCTCGACCTGGCTGCGGCCTGGGCCGGCCTGAGAGCCCGGCTCGACCTTGATCTTTTGCGCAAGCAGCGTGACTTCTTCAAGAAATGCCTCGAAATCAACTTCGAGCACATTTGGTGTTTCCACATTCATCATCGCCCACCTTGTTCATTGTGAGAGTTCATCGCAGTTGACCAGACTTCGAGAGGAGATAAGCTGAACACATTTTCACCACAGGCAAGTCATTCATTGCTCACTTATCTATTATCGAGAGATCGGGACAAAAAGTTGCCTGTTAATTGAAAAAGAATCTTGTTGTGGGGCCGTCATCGGTGCCCAGAAAGCGGACGAGGTTGGGGCAATGTAGTCAGATCGGCCAGATACCGTGCGATTTTCCGGCGATGGAAGGTAGGCTTGGGGCTGTAACGTCATTTGTGTAACTTCGTGTAAGGTCAGTTAACGAGTCACAAATTACATGGAGCAATGACATGAGTGCGATCAAGATTCGACGTTCGAAATTCAATGTGCTGCCTGATGAGCTC
>JACCWM010000192.1 GCA_013697635.1 Lujinxingiaceae bacterium
CCAGAATTCCGGGTTTGCCCCGGATGAACAACCTACTGAGAGATCACACCTAGCAATAGAGGCACGCCCAAGGCATAGGTGGGCCATGAACTGGCGAATGTGGCGTCGGCCTGTAAGTTCCAAATGAAAAGGAAGCTGGTCAACGCTAGCGCCCCAAGTTCCGCAGTTCGACCCGGAATTTTCAGTTGATCGAGCGCGCGATGCCCAATCAAGTCAACGACTTGGCGCGAGCATAAGCGTCGATCCGGAATAGTCTTGTTGTGTCACGTCCACCCGTTATAGCCTTTTCAGCATGGTCTTCTAGCGTGTTAGAGTTGGCACATGTATACGCGCATCACTCGTTCCGGTGGCCGCTGCTACCTGCAGATCGTCGAGGGCTTTCGTACGCCGGCCGGCGTGCGCCAGCGCGTGGTGGCGAACCTCGGCCGATTGGACCAGATCGATGGCAAAACGCTCGATCCGCTGATCCATGGCTTGCAGCGCGCGTTGGGTCGCGTGCCGGCATCGGCGCCAGTGCCGCAGTACGACACGGCGCTTGCGTACGGCGATGTCTACGCCTTGAACGAGCTGTGGTCGAGTCTCGGATTGGGCGATGCGATTACGCGCGCCTTGCGGTCGTCGCGGCGAAACTTCGATGCCGAGGCGCTGGTGCGCGCGATGGTATTCAACCGGTTGTGCGCGCCGGAGTCGAAGTTGGGTTGCCTCGATTGGTTGCAGACGGTGTCGATTCCGGGCATGCCTGCGCGCGTCACGCACGATCAATTGCTGCGCACCATGGACGCGCTGATGGAGCAGGCCGATGCGGTCGAGGTGCGGGTCGCGGCGCAGCTCAAGCCCCTGCTCGATCAGCAGTTGTCGGTGGTGTTCTATGACCTGACGACGATCCGCATTCATGGCGAAGGCGAGGTCGCAAATGACGTGCGCGCGTACGGTTTGAACAAGGAAACCGGCGGTATTGCGCGCCAGTTCGTGCTCGGCGTGGTGCAGTCGGCGGAGGGTTTGCCGTTGATGCACACGGTGCATGCAGGCAACACATCCGAGACCAAAACGCTCAAATCAATGCTGTCCACCGTGCTCAAGCGCTTTGCTGTGGAGCGCGTGATCGTGGTCGCGGATCGTGGCCTGCTGAGCCTCGACAACATCGACGAGCTCAGCGCGTTGGCAACCGCTTCGCAGCGCCAGTTGCAGTTCATCCTGGCGGTGCCGGCGCGGCGTTATCGTGAACTCGGCGGCACCCTGGATGCACTGACGTTTGACCGTGACCATGCCACTGTGGCGGAAGGTGAGTTCGCCGGACATCGACTGGTGATCGCGCACGATCCGGTGCGTGCCGCCGTGCAATCGGCCAAGCGGCGCCATCGGATCGGCGAGATTGAAGCCTTTGCCGAGAAACTCGTGGCCAAGCTCGACGCGCAAGACGCCGGCAAAACCGAGCGGGGTCGCAAAGCCAGCGATCGCAGTGCTTTCAGTCGCTTCCACAGCGCCGTCGCCGATGCCAGGTTGACGCGCTACATCCGCGCCGACTACCAAGCCGAGCGCTTCACCTACGAGCTCGACGAAACCGCCATCGAAGCCGCCGAGCGCTTCGACGGCAAGCTCGTGTTGCTGACCAACGTCGCCGACTTCAGCGCCGAACACATCGTGAGCCGCTACATAAGCCTCGCCGACATCGAGCGCGGCTTCCGGGTACTCAAGAGCGATATCGAAATCGCGCCGGTGTTCCATCGTTTGCCCGAACGCATCCGCGCCCACGCGCTGATCTGCTTTCTTGCCCTGGTCCTCTATCGCGTCATGCGCATGCGGCTCAAAGCCAATGGCAGTAAGCGCAGCCCGAAGACCACCCTCGAGCTATTGCGCCGACTCCAGAAGCACCGTGTGCAAATCGGCAATCAACAGCTCACCGGTATCGGCAAGACCTCCGCCCAGCAACTCGAACTGTTCGCAGCACTCAACCTCAAAAGCCCAGCCTGACCACCGTTGTTGTGTCATTTTTGCCTATTTCGATGTAGGCAAATCAGAAACTTGCGCGATTAGCTGCGGAACTTGGGGAGCCCAGCAGGTGCATGGCCAGCATCCAGGTACGCAACGGCAACTTGCTACCGGCAAACAGCGTGCCCGAGGTGAGCGTCGTCTGGTGTCGGCAGGCCCTGCAT
>JACCWM010000002.1 GCA_013697635.1 Lujinxingiaceae bacterium
GCTCCGTGATCGAGTCCCCTCATAACCCAAGGCCATCGGGCATGATCCTTTCGATTGAAAACGCGCCAAGCCCAGGTACTATACCAACGCGACCACCCTTTCATTCGATGGAAGCCTCGATGACCGAAACCATGCAAAAGCTCGCTCGCTTCTGTGCCGAGCAGCCCTTGAGCCCGATGCGCCGGCTGTACTTGCGCATTTACTCAACCGATGACGCCTCAAACGGCGCGAAGGCCAGCCAGTTGACGGGCTCGATCGAGGCCTACGTGCATCGCTTCATCGAGCAGCACGATGGCCGGCTGGTGGGCACGATCAACGAGAAGCATCTCCTGGGAATGGGCTTATTGCAGCATCAGTATGTGCTGGGCGATGGGGCCGTGCGCTGCGGGCTGTTCATGGCGCCGGCGGCGAAACGATCCGGGGCAAGCTATGCCCTGTGGACCTGCTTTGAGGACGGGACCATCTTGCACTCGACCGCGCTGCCCCAGGTGGTCTTTCCCAACACGGCGCGAAAGACCACGCTGGCCTCGACAGGCGATCTGGAACAGGACTACGCGCGCCACATCAAGCTCGTCGAAGAGATGCGCCACGCCGGCCTGCAGCCGCTGGTCTTTGAATCGATCGATGAGGTGCAGGCCTTCTTCTTGTACTTCAGCGGCTGGGTGCTGCCGGACTCGGCCGCCAAAACCATGCTGATCATGAGCGCGATCAACGTCGGCAGGTTTCTCGGCTTGCCGCTCTTGATGCTGAGCTATCTCTACTTAGTCCTGAGTCGCTAGCACGAGTGCCCCATTGACGATCTCGGCCTAATCTCCTAAACCATGGGGCGCCGTCGCTCGACCACCGCCCCTCGAGGAGCCCATGACCGAGAAAAATCAACAACTTTCCACCACCGAAGTAAGCGCCGAGCCGGGCGCGGCGATCCTCGAGCAGATCGAGGCGCTCAAGGGCTGCGTGCAGGCCGAGCTCAAGGACGTGCTGCGCGCCCAAAAGGCGCTTGAGGCGCTCTCGAAGGGCCGCCGGCTGGCCAGCGGCGAGGCGTTGCAAAAGGCCCAGCGCGAGCTTGGGCGAGCGAGCCTTGCGGTGCTGGGCGCCGACGCCGAGCGCGAGGCGATCGTCTTGGCGATCGATGGCCACGTCGAGCGTCAAAAAAAGGCCCTGCGCATGCAGTTCTTGGCCGAGTTGCAGACGCTGGCCACGGCCGATGGCCTCGAGGTCGTGCGCCTGGCCGAATCACCGCCCACGCTCTATTTGCACCCGCTGACCATCGAGCTCGACTTTGAACGAGAGACCGCCGCGCTGTCCTATTCGCGCGAGCCCGTCGAGGAGGCCGCGCTTCGCCCGGGCGTCGTGCTCAAGTGCCGACAGCAGATCGTCGATCGCATGCGCGACGAGGCCAAAGACTCGCAGGCCTTCTTCGATCTGCTCAAGCGCGCCTACCAGACCGTGCTGATCGCGCGTGGCGAGCAAGCCGGCGCGCGCGTCGACCTGGTCGATCTGCTCGTGCCGCTGGCCCTGCTTCGCGTCGATCACGCGCAGTGGCGAAAGTCCGGCGTCGACGGCCTCAAGAGCTATCCGCGCCACATGCTCAGCTACCAGCTCAACCGCCTGCGCCGCGACGGCTTGCTCGAGCGAAACGGCTCCCGCATCGATTTGGGCACGGCCACCGGAGGCAGCACCAAGAACAAGCGCGACGTGCTCTTTGTGGCCACCGCGCAGACCGAAGGTCAGTACTACCTTTCGATCCGCTTTTCCTGAGCCTTTTCAAAAAATCTGTGGACGGCGAGAATTATTTTCGCTTTTGAGGCAACATTTTGGTCCGATCTGCCGATAACAGATAGGTCGCACATTCGAGCCTGACCCGAACCCGATAACGAGACAACCATGGTCGACACCAATTCCAAAGCCCCAACGAGCGCCGATGCAGCCGACGGCGCGCTGATCTGCCGCCACATTTTGCAGCGCCTGGGCGAGAGCGGCCAGCCGCCCGAATACGGCGTACGCCGCATTAACGTGGGCAACGAGAGCTATTTGAAGGTGCTCGAGCACGAGTATTTCGAGCACCAGCTGCGCATGGGTGCGAGCTTCAAGCTCGTGCAGGGCTACTTTGGCGGCGGCAAGACCCACTTTTTGTTCTGCGTGCGCGAGCTGGCCTGGGACCGCGGCTTTGCCACGGCCGTCGTCGAGCTCTCGCCGGCCGAGTGCCCCTACGACGACAGCTTCAAGGTCTACTGCGCCGTGGTGCGGCGCATCGGCTTGAAGCCCTCCTCGATCATGGGCGCGCCAAGCTACGGGCTGGCCGACATGCTCAGAAACGTCGTCGACGATCGCATCGACACCGCGCTCGCCACCGGCGACGCCAGCGAGGCCGATCTGGCCCGCGCCAAGAAAGCCGTCGACCACTGGCTGCAGACCACCGTCGGGCGCACCTCCTGTGAGAGCCACTCGTTTCGCCAGGCGGTCGTGGGCTTCTCGCGCGCTTATCTCGATCAGGACTACGAGCGCGAACAGCTGCTCGAGGCCTGGTTGCTGGGCGAGCCGGTGCCCCAAGGCGAGCTCAAGGAGTTTGGCGTCTACGAGCAGCTTGGCAAGAGCAACGGCTTTACCATGTTGCGCTGCCTCACCCAGATGATCGTCGGACTGGGTCTGCCCGGCACGGTGCTGCTCTTTGACGAGGTCGATCGCAACCTCTCGGTGAGCGCCAAGCGCAGCCAGATCATCGGCGACAACCTGCGCCAGGTGATCGATCTGTGCGGGCGCCACCAGCTGCCCAACACCTTGTTCATGTACGCCGTGCCGCCCGAGTTCATGCGCAACATCGTGCCCGACTACCCCGCGCTCTACCAACGCCTCAAGAGCCCGGTGCCGATGAGCGTTCGCAGCCCGCAGGCCGTGCTGATCGATCTCGAGCGCCTCGACCTCGAGCCCGTCGAGCTCTTGACCCAGCTTGGCACGCGCCTCATCGAGGTCTTCGAGCTTGCGCGCGACTGCGAGCTCGACCACGCCCTGCAACAAAAGAGCGCGCGCGCGCTGGCCATGGCCTGCGTCAACAGCTACTTCGAGGTCAACCACCGCCGCCTCTTCGTCAAGAGCTGGGTCGATTATCTCTACCGCCAGCTCGTCGACGGCGAGCAGGAGCTTACGGCCGATGTCGCCACTGATTTGGTGCTCAAGGGCTACGATGCGCTGGTCGAAGTTCCCGGCAACGACGACTTCTCCGACTTCTGACTTAGCCTCTCGAGGACACCGACCATGAACGCCGCTCACGTCGACCACCCCCTGCACGGCCCCGGCCGCGTTGTGGCGTTTCAACGCGGTGGACGCCTGGCGCTCGTAGAATTTCAGTCACTTCGCCTGCCCACGCTCGTGCCCGTTCGCGAGCTCAGCGGCCCCACGCTCAACACGGCCGTCGGCTCGACCGACGTCTTGAAAGATCACGGCCTGCCCCAGATCCCTGCCCCGGCGCTCACGGGCTCCTACGACCAGACGTTGGCCATTCAAACGCTCGAGGCGATGCGCCTTGGGGTGGTGCCGGCAAACGATCTCGAGATCTACACGGTCGGCCGCGAGCGCGAGCTTGCGATCGTCGACGCCGATCTGCAGCGCGTGCAGACCGAGGGCGGGGCCGCGCGCGCGTTTCTGGCCGACTACGGCGTGGGCAAGACTCACCTGCTCGAGCGCGTCGGCCAGCGCGCGCTCGCGGCCGGCTACCTGACGGCCAACGTCGTGCTCGACGCGCGAGAGGCCGCTCCCAGCCACCCCAAGCGCGTCTACCGCGCACTGGTGCGCGCGCTTCGCTACCCGGAGCGCCCCTTTGAAGAGGGCTCAGGCCTTCGGCCACTGCTCGAGCGCGCCGCGCTCAGCGCCGATGCGCGCGAGGCCTTTCAGGTCGACGAATCCGGCGGCATCACCGATGCGCGCCTGCTGCTCGAGCACGGCATGCACCTGTATTTGACGCCGGCCATCGCCTACATGAGCGCGCTGGCCAAAGACGATCTGGTGCTGCGCGAAAGCCGCAAGACGCGCATCGCTGAGCCCGAAGCCTTCGCCGAGCACGCCCGCGATCTCGTGCTCGACTGGCTCGAGGGCCACCCCACCGTCTCCAACGCCGACATCAACGACGAGCTCGCTGCCCTGCACGGGCGCTTTTCGCGCATCTACAGCCTGAGCGATTATCGGCCCTGGGCGCGCATCTACAGCTATATCTTGAGCGGCATCGCCGCGCTCGCTCGCCGGTGTGGCTACCAGGGCCTGGTCGTGCTCATTGACGAGGCCGAGCTCTACAACCTGCTCTCGAGCGAGAATCGCGAGTACGCCAAGATCTTGTTCAAGGCGCTGAGCTGCGCAAGCCTTGGGCCAAACCAGGTGCCCTTTGATGCCGACGATCTCAATTTGGGCGGCGCCGGTATCTTACAAGAGCTGCCGGCGCGCTACAGCGAGCAGCCCGGCCTCTACACCGTCTTTGCCATGACGCCCAACGCCGACGGCATCGAGACGCTCTTTGAGGCGATACCGCGCGCGCTGACCAGCGAGCTCTCCAGCCTGAGCACGGCCGACTACGACGCGCTCGTGCAAAAGGTGGGCGACTTCTATGCGAGCGCGCGGCCTGACTGGCAGCTCGACCACGCGGCGATCGGGCGCATCACCACGGTGATTCGCCAGGCTCGCCATAGCGGACACATCGCCAACCCGCGACAAGCCATGAAGCTGATCATCGAGCTGCTCGATCTACAGCGCTACTATCCCGATCGCATCGAGAGCGTGATTCGATCCCTGCAGCACACAATGTTTTAAAAACACGAAAAACCGATGACCACCCAACACGAAATCCGCGAGCTGCTCCACCACAGCTGGTATGCCTTTTTTGGCCGCTTTGGAAACCTGCGCCAGGTCCAGATCGACGCGATTCCGCCGATCGTCGCGGGCAAAAACGTGCTCGTCGGCGCGGCCACGGCCTCGGGAAAGACCGAGGCCGTGGTCGGCCCGCTCGTCGAGCGGATCATGGCCGCGCGCCACGAAGAGGCCGCGATTCGCCTGATGGTGATCAGCCCCACGCGCGCGCTTTGCAACGATCTGTACCGGCGCCTCGAGGGGCCCGTGGGCGCCTGTCGCTTGAGCATCGACATCAAATCCGGCGACTCGCCAGGGCTCAACGAGGCCGAACCACCGGCGGTCTTGATCACCACGCCCGAATCACTCGACTCGATGCTCGCGCGCCGCCCCAAGGTGCTTCGGGGCGTGCGCGCGGTGATGATCGACGAGCTGCACATGCTCGACAACAGCGCGCGCGGCGACCAGCTTCGCGTGCTGCTCGAGCGGCTCACGCGCATCGTCGACGGCCCGCTTCAAGTCTGCGCGGCCTCGGCCACGCTGCCCGACGCGCCGCACATCGCCCAGCGTTTCATGGGCCCGGCGGCGATCTGCGTAAGCCCGAGCACCGAGCAGGCCACCCAGCGCAAGATCGACGCGACCTTGTTGCCGGCCGCCCGAGGCGGCGCGGTCGTCGAGGCCGTCGAAGCGCTCTTTGCCCAGGCGCCCGGGCGCAAGATCCTCGTCTTCACCAACGCGCGCGCCGACGTCGAGAGCATCGTCGCGCTTTTGGGAAAGCGCGAACGCCTGCGCGGCAAGGTGTTTGCCCACCACGGCAGCTTGAGCCGCGAGCTTCGCCTCAACGCCGAGCGCTCCTTTCTCAATGCCCCGGCCGCGATTTGTGTGGCGACGATGACCCTCGAGCTCGGCGTCGACATCGGCAGCGTCGATCGCGTCGTCTTGATCGGCCCGCCGCCCAACGTCTCCTCGCTCTTGCAGCGCGTCGGGCGCAGCAACCGCAAGGAGGACACCACGCACCTGCTCTGCTTGTACGAGGGCGGCTTCGAGCGCCTGCGCCTCGAGCACCTGCTCAGCTGCGCGGTCAAGAGCGAGCTCTTTGAGGACAACGTGCCCTTTCGCCCCTCGGTGATCGCCCAGCAGGCCCTCTCGCTGGTGTTTCAAAACCCCAAGAACTGGATCGACGCCGAGTCCGTGCACGCGCGCCTTGGGGCCGACGTCGGCCAACGCTGGACGCTTGGCCACTGCAAGCAAATCCTCGATCGCATGTGCGAGCAGGAGTATTTCCACCCCGCCAAGCACGGACGTTATGTGGCCGACGACCGCGCCAAAAAGATGTTCGAGTACGGCCTGCTCCATGGCAACATCGAGGACTCCGCCGAGATCGAGGTCTTCGATGAGACCACCGGCCAACTGATCGGGCGCGCGGCGCTCAGCGAGCGCGACCAGGACCGCGTCAAACAGGGCCTCGACGTCAACCTCTCGCTGGCAGGAAAATCACGCCAACTGCTGCGCATCCGCGACAATCAGGCCTTTGTCGACACGACCGACGGGCTGGACACCTCGATGTTCGTCGCGCGCCAGGCACCGCGCTACTCCTACGGGCTGGCCCGCAGCCTGGCCAGCTACCTCGACTACGGCCCCGACGCCATGCACCAGACCCCCTGGAGCCAGAAGCGCCACATGCTCGGCCACTTCTTTGGCACCACCTGGGCGCGCCTGCTCGAGTACGTGCTCGTCGACCTCAAGCTGCTCGCTCGCCCCTGCAACGCCTTCTTCGTCACGCTCAAGAAGCCCTTACCGCTTGGGCCCCAGCCCTTTGGGACGCCGGCCAAGATCTACGCCGCGATCGGGCGCGCGCTGCCCGAAGACCGCGCAAGCTTTGCGCGCATCCTGGGCGCCGGACCCTTTCGAAGCTGTTTGCCAGACGACATCCTCGACGAATGGATCGAGGACGCCGTCGACACGCCGGCCTTTGTCGATGCCCTCACCCGCACCCAGGTTCACAGCGCGCCGGTTTATCCGCGAGACGAGCCCGAGGAGCAGCCCTGAGCCGACCTTGCATTTGAGCGGTCGATGTTCCAGACTTGGCGCCGTTTGTTTTGCCAACCACGAGCTCTCTTCAACGATTTGTACCCATGAGCGTGCGCGCCACCATCCTGATCGCCGACGACGATCCGAACATCCGCCAGGTCGTGCGCTTTGCCCTCGAGCTGGCCGGCTTCGCTGTGGTCGAGGCGCGCGATGGAGCCGAGGCGCTGGCGCTCTACAGCGAGCATGGCCCCGATCTGGTCGTGCTCGACATCACGATGCCCGAGATGGATGGCACGGAGGTGTGCCGTCGGCTGCGCGCACAGACCAGCGTGCCGGTTGTCTTTCTCTCCTCGCGCGATGACGAGATCGATCGCGTCGTCGGCTTGGAGCTTGGCGGCGATGACTATGTGACCAAACCCTTTAGCCCGCGCGAGCTCGTGGCGCGCATCAAGGCCGTGCTTCGGCGTGTGCAGCCGGCGGAGAGCGCCGCGGTCGAGGCTGTGGCAACACCGGTGACGAGCGCCTCGCGCCTGGTCAAGCATGGCAACCTCGAGCTCGATTTGGACCGCTACATGGCGAGCTGGGAGCAGACGCCCGTCGAGCTCACACACCGCGAATTCGAGCTTTTGCGCGCGCTCTTGGGTTATCCGGGCAAGGTCTACAGCCGCGACGAGCTCATGGACCGCGCCTACGAGCCGGGCGTGATCGTCAGCGATCGTACGATCGATAGCCACATTCGACGCCTGCGCCGAAAGTTCGAGGACGTCGGCGCAAGCCCGGTCGAGACGGTCCATGGCATCGGCTACAAGCTGGGAAGCTGCCGGTGATCGCGCGGCCCAAGCTGCGAACGATCCTGTTGCTGGTCAACTTGATCGTCTTGATGATGCCGCTGGTCGCCATCGGCGGGCTTCGCATTTATGAGACCGAGCTGATTCGGCGCACCGAGGCCGAGGTGCTCTCGCAGGCGGCGTTGATCAAGGCCGTCTACGAGCAGACCCTTCGTGAGGAGCTTGGCGAGGGCGGCGGCGGCGCGCTGATTGCAGCGAGCGACGGCATGGTGATCGCGGCGCGCTGGCCGGTGAACATCGATAATCGCTTTCGCCCCATTCCCGTCGATCTCGACCTCTCACGCGAGCACATTCGCCCGGCCACCGGCAATCCCCGGCCGCCGCGCGGCCCGATCAACCCGGCCGTGATGCGCGCCGGCCAGCGCATCGAGCCCATGCTGCTCGAGGCTCAAAAGATGACCATGTCCGGCATGCGCGTGGTCGACGTCAACGCCAACGTGGTCGCCTCGACCCAGCAAGACGAGCGCAAAGCCTCGGTGCACCATCACCCCGACGTGCAGGCCGCGCTCGCTGGCGAGTTCGTCAAG
>JACCWM010000003.1 GCA_013697635.1 Lujinxingiaceae bacterium
CAGCTACTTCGATGGGCGCCCACTGCAGCCAATCCTGGACCAGATCGCCGACGAGACGGAGATCGATCTCGATCTCAATCTCATCGCCATGCTCCTTGATTACGAGGTCCTGGTCCCGAAATCCTGAGAGGCATGGGCCATGCTCGCCTGGTCCTGTTGCCCATGCCACGAGCCATCAAGGATGGGCGATGACCACCACCGTGGGCGCACGCTCCAGCACACAGTCCAGGGCCCGCCTCGTGTTCTCGGGGTCCAGGGCGGCAAAGCTCTCGTCGAAGACGATCATCTGCGGGTTCTGCAACAGGGCCCGGGCGATGAAGAGGCGGCTGCGCTCCCCATGCGAGAGCTGCCAGCCCGTATCGCCCACCATCTGAAGCAAGCCGGAGGGCATACGCGCCAAGAGCTCGCCCAGCCCCAGCACCTCGAAGACCTCCTGGGCCCGGGCCATGTCGGCCGCACTCGCCGGCCACTCGTGGCCCATCAGGGCGTTGAAGGCCAGGGGGCCGGTTAGAATGTGGTTCTCATGAAACTGGGGGACGCTGACGACTTTCTGCTGCCAGCCCTCGAGCCCAAGCGTCTGGCGGTCGAGCCCGTCTAGGAGCAGCAGGCCGGCGTCGGGTTTTCGAAGGCCCACAAGGATCGAGCCCAGCGTGGACTTGCCGCTTCCCGAGCGCCCCTCAAGGAGAATGCGCTCCCCGCGAGCGATGGTCATGGAGCAGCCCCGCAACACGGGCTGCGGCCGGCCGGGATGGCGAAACAGAAGCTCATGGGCCTCAACCAGGATCTGTCCGTCTCTGGCAGGGGCGGCCTCGCTCCGAATGCGAGCCTCGGGGGCGGGACGATCCTCTTCGCGGCTTGCGGCCTGAAAGAGGATCGCCGTCTTGCGCCAGGCGATCGCGGCCTGGGCCATGCTCGCGAGCCCGCCGCCGAGCGAGGCCAGCGCCTGACCGGCGAGCAGCACCCCGCCAAGGCCAACGGCCAGGGCGCCCACCGAGAGCGGGTCGTCGGCGATGAAGACCGGCAGCAGTCCGGCGACGCCCACGATAAGCCACCCTAGGCTCAAAAAGGCTCGCATCAGGACCTGGGACAGGTCCATGGCCTGGGGGGCCTCCAGGTAGCCGGTCATGCGCTCGTCTTCGCCGTCATGGCGGCGGGCCGCCACCTGCTGGGCGAGGCGCGTTCGGTGACCGACCATGCGCTCCACGAGGTCCTCGGTCATGGAGACGCGCACCTCCGTCCAGCGCTTCATCCGATCGTAGAGCTGCCACCAGACGAGCACCACCAGCCCCACCCACAACCCGAAGAGGGGGAGTTGCACGCCGGGCGCCGGGCCCAACCCCAGGATGACGGCGGCTATGGCGAGCTCGATGACGGCGCTCAAGCCCCGAAAGCCGCCGTTGATGCTCATCGCCTCCACGGCCTCGGACTCGAAGACCTGCCCCAGCAGCTGGCCGGCGCCCTGGTCGCGGATGGTCGACGGCTCCAGGCGCAAGGCGCCCGTCAGAAGTCGGGCCTTCAGAGCGACGGCCGCCCACAGGGCGAGCAGGCCCTCGGTCCAGGTGGCGAGCATCTGGACGAGCACCATGGACAGGAGCACGAGCACCCAGCCCGCGAGCCACCCCTGCTCCAGCGTGCCCGAGAGAGCCCCCCGACCGATCAGCCACCAGGCGAAGAGGAAGAGCCCGAAGCGCACGAAGTTCAGGGCCAGCAGCAGGCTCAGGCGGCGCCCCGCGCCCTGGCGCTGCAGCTGAGCGATGAAGGGGGCTGAAGCGGGCTGACGAAGGAGGTAGCAACACCGGAGCCTGCCCGGCGCTAGCCGCTCGCGCAAGATCGCTTCCAGAGCACGCTTGCGCCGCCTGGTCGGTACCCCGGCAGCGTCGAGCATGCCCTCGATCGCAAGCCGATGAGGAGCCTCGCCCCTGGCGCAGAGGGCCTCGTGGAGGACCTCGGCGCCCAGCGTGCGGCGCTCGAGATCGAGGCCAACGACCTCAAGCCCGCTCGCCCTGCCTTTGACCACCAGGACCAGCTGCGGGCCCTGGTCCGCGTCCAGGACGACGACGGCCGGACCGCCCCAAGGCC
The DNA here is from genome assembly GCA_013697635.1 of Lujinxingiaceae bacterium. GTDB lineage: Bacteria > Myxococcota_A > Bradymonadia > Bradymonadales > Bradymonadaceae > JACCWM01. The sequence continues at coordinate 2,080 of JACCWM010000003.1, forward strand.
TGAATAATGATGCCAAAGGCGGCAATGACCGTCGCGGCGCCGACGAGCAGCGGGCGCAGGACGCCGTCTTCGAGGAGCGTGCGCAGCAGGTAGACCAGGGGGCGGGCGGGACGCTCGTCCAGGGCGGCGACGAGCTCCGGAGAGAGGGGCGAGGTCGGGTGCCATGAGGTGACGACGTGCTAGCTATTCAGGCTCGGGCTCCAGCAGGGCAAGCCTGCTGGGGGCCTGTTGGTGGTGGCGAAGTCGGGTGCTATGCGGTGTCGGCGTGCCATCACGGTCTGCTCATCGGTCTTCAAAGATGTGTTGAAGGATGAGCCCTGCCCCCCGTAGACAACGTCGTCGCCCCGGTTCGTTTCGGCCCGCTCATCACGATCCTGCTCGCCACCGAAGCGATCCCCCTGAGCGCGGGCACCTTTGGCTGAGGCCACCATAGAGTTCGGCGCTCACGGAAAACGCCGCGACGGCACCCAGGTCCTCTCCCCCATGTACGAGGTCCGCGAGTTAGGCGAGAACATGACCGCGACGGAGCTGGAGGCGATTTTCCTCTTCTTCAATTCCCTCGAACCTCGGCCCACGGGCGGCTGACTAACGAAAGTCCCGCCAGCGACCGACGGGCAGCCGACTTTTGCATTACTGCTACGTCCCCCTGATTGGCAGCTCAAGATGTCTTCGTGTCGGGGGCTATCGCGCGCGCAGCCGTCGGGACAGCGCGAGCAGTCCGAGCAGGCCAAGCAACACGATCAGCCCGGCGGCGTCGCCGGCCGGTGGCGCCAAAGCGCATCCACAATGGCCAGGGCCCTGGCCGCCGAGGCCTGCGGCAGCATCATCGACTTCATCAAGTTCATCGCCGGGAGGCCCCGGTAACGAGGAATCCTCGCCATGGCAGCCTCGCTGGTAGGCGAAGCAGTCGATGGCGCGCTCGGCCAGACCGGAGATCGCCGGATCCGATTGCAACGCCCAGACCGCGGCGGTCGAGCCGATGGTCAAGACGTGGCCGCCGCCGCGGTGAGGATAGTAGAGAATCGAGCCGGCGCGGGTGTCTTCTGTGACCGCGATGTGGCGCTCGCCGGTGGGCGACATCAGCCCGGCGTGGACGGCGGCGATCTCGTTGCAGTCGGGTTGATAGGCCAGGTTGCGCCGCAGTTTGCCGACGACGCTGGCAGGAAAGGCCGTGCCGGTGGCAAGCAGCGAGACGGTGGCGCCCGCGGCAAGGCCGGGCGGCGGGCGGTTTGGCACATAGCTATCGCCCTCGTGGCCCACCGTAAATATATCTTCATAGCGGCTTTGGCCGACGCGATCCCCGTCGCGCAGACCGGATGGCCACAGCCAGTGGTCGGCGTCTTCGACCTCCCAGCGCCCAAAGGTGGTCGGGTGGCCGCCGGTCAGAATGTCAAAGGTCGCGCCGTGCAGGAGCGTGGGCGATGCGATCGCATCCTCGCACTGGGCGATGAGCTCCCACAGCCCGCTGGGCTCGCCACTGATCGCCAGGACGCGGTCGTTTGCGCCCAGGGCCGTAGGGCGCACGAAGGTGGGCCACTTGCGTCCCTCCTGCACCTGATGGCCGTCGCCGTGGGCGACGTGCCAGTAGATCGCGTTGGCGCTCATGAAGAGGAAGCTGCCTCCGGCATCGAGGAAGGCCTGGGCGTGGTCGAGGGCGCGTCGACTCCAGTACTCCGAGTGGCCGTGAACGAAGACGAGGCCGTAGTCGGCAGGGTCGAGGCGAGCGTCGCCCAAATCCCAGTCGGTGTAGAGGTCGTAGTCGATGCCTTTTTGCTCGAGCCACTGCACGGTCTCGAGGCTGAGCTTTGCGCGCAGATCGAAGGCGTAACCTGCCGTGCTCGCAACGCTGGTGTGCCGGTTGGGCCGCCGCCATCCCTGAAAAAGCGCCAGGGAGACGCCGTCGCCCATCGTCATGTAGGCCGAGTTGTTGGCGCTTCGCACCGTCTCGCTGGCATCGGGCGTGCGCTGTCGCGCGGGGAAATAGTCCTGCTCGTCCGGCGGGCCATCGAAGTTGTAGCCCGGCCACGGGTTGTAGGCGACCCAGGTGTTCACAGGCACGATCACGGCGATGCGGCTCTTTTCACCGTCCGTCTTGGGTCGCACGACCACGCTCGTTTGCAGGGGCGGCCAGCGCTTGTCGCGCGCGTCGAAGCCCGGCGCCTCGATCGAGTAGAGACCGCTTCGGGCATCGGTGGGCACCCGCAGGGTCGCCGTGCGCGCCCAGCCGGCGTCGACGAGCTGGTCGTGGTTCAAGCGCAGCGAAAAGCCATCTTCGTGCACGCCCACCATGCGCGGCGAGCCGTGATTGACGATCTTGACCGCGTGGGCGTGCTGCGAGCGGTCGAGGATGCGGCCGTAGGGATCGTCAAAGCCCAAATAGAGATCGACCTCGTCTGGCAAAGGCGCCGCGTCAGGCTGCGTGGCTGAGCGAAGGCGGCGCTGCTCGATCGCTTGGGCGCTCAACGCGCGCGGCCACAGGGCCCAGGCGTCGATGCGCCCATCGATGATGCCGCTCATGTTGCCCGGCGCCCGCGCGCTGGCACCGATGCGAAAGGGCGCCGCAACCGGCGCCACGGCGGCGGCGGCGGCCACCGCCACGGGCTGAGCGTCGCGATAGAGCACGAGCTGCGCGCCGTCAAAGCTCAGCGCGAGGTGGTGCCAGCGATCGATCGCCAAGACGGCGTCTTGCACGACGCGAATCACCTCAGCACCGGTATCGACGTAGGCGCCGAGTTGGCCCTGGGCGTTGACGGTGATGCCCGCGCCGCGCTCGAAGTCGCCCTGCCCTGCGACCATGACATGGTCGCCCCCGACAAGGGTGGGATACCACCAACCCTCGAGCGTAAATGCGCTGCGCCCGCCCAGACTCAGGCCCTCGACCTCGGCAAAGGAGCCCACCCGCGTCGGCTGCGACTCGACGACGACCGCGGCTGTATTTAGCACGCGCTCGTCGCTCGCGCCGTGGCGAATCAAAGCAAAGGAGAGTGTCGTGGCCTGGGGGGCCGACGCGTAGATCTCAATCTCGTCTCCAGGCTCGTAGACGGCCTTGTCCGTATACATGCCGTGGACCTGGGCATAGGCCGGCGAATTTCCGAGCGTGGCCGCCATAAACGACACGAGCGCGATGCATTTGAGGCGTTTCAGCAGCGGCTTCGACATAGGTTTGACTCCCAATATTTTGTGGAAAGGTGCTGTGGCCCTGGAGCTTAGGTCCGAGCCGACGCCGGTCAACGTCTCGAACCCAATGAACCGAACCGAAAGATGATCATCAGCCATATTCCATGCGCCTGCGCAGACAGGCTGCAGGACTCCCGGGAGGGAAGAAGCACGTCATCGTCCCCTGCGGCGGCGAAGGTCGGCTGCCCTGAGGGGCCGGCGGTTTCGCATGGCGAATCTCCTTGGGTTGGAGTGGAGACGTCGTCATAACACGCCGGATCCCCGAACAGCCCGGTGTTGTGGCGAGGAGCTACCAACACTTGCCGGTCTCTCCTAGGTGCCGATCATTCCATCTGACTCATGAGACGTACTTTCTCGATTCGTTGAAGACCACCGAAGACCACCGGAGACATAGCCATGTCGAAATTGATTCGCAGCAGTGGGAAACCCCGTCCACGGGACGGCAAGCAGCCGGGGCGCCGTGACTTTCTCAAGGTGAGCGGCGGCCTGGCCGGCGCCTTGTTTTTGTGGGGCTGCTCAGCTGATGATTCGGATCCGCCCCCGGGGATTGATGTTGGCGATGTGGGTGACGTGCGCGATGGAGACGAGGTGGGGCGCGATGCTGGCTCCGACACTGGCCCCGATACTGGCCCCGATACTGGCCCCGATGCTGGCCCCGATGCTGGCCCGGTCGACCAGGCAATCCTCGACTTCAGTAATGATTTCGGAGTGCTGAACTACGCTCTGGTCCTCGAGCAGCTCGAGGCGGCCTTCTACGCCCTGGTCGTCGCCAACTCCTTTGGTAGTGCGATTACCGACGCTCAAGAACAGCGCATCTTTGACGAACTTCGGATTCACGAGGAGATCCACCGCGACTTCTTATTCGCAGCGCTGGGTGAAAATGCGATCGGGATGCTGGAATTCGACTTCAGTGCGGTCGATTTCGACAGCCGCGACGTCATCCTGACGACCTCTCGGATCTTTGAAGACCTGGGCGTGGCCGCTTACAACGGGGCCGGGCGCTTGCTCAAGGATGCCGATCTGCTGTTGATCGCCGGCAAGATCGTCTCGGTTGAGGCGCGCCATGCCTCGACCATCCGAGACCTGATTTACCCTCGCGAGGGCTTCTTCGCCGGCGATGACGTGGTCGATGACCAGGCCCTCGATCGTGCGTTCAATCCGTCCATGGTCCTTGCGCAGGCAGGGGACTTCGTCGTTACGCCAGTGAGCGCGATCAATCTGCCTGCCTGATGGGCCTTCTTTACGACTCCCGATTGAGGAAAATACAGATGAAAAAGCAACCATCCATTGCGTTCGACGATGCCGAGGCCCAGGAGACGCTCATCTCACGGCGAGACGCGCTGCGCGATTTCTCCGCCACGGGGCTGGGCATTGCACTTGCAGCCGTGCCGCTGGCCCTGGGGCTGTTCTCGCGTAAGGCGTTCGCCGGTCCGATGCCCTCGGTGACCGAGGTGTTGAACTTCGCGCTTACCCTCGAATACCTAGAGGCCGAGTTCTACCGTCTGGGCCTGGAAGCCGCGGTCATGCCCGTCGGCCGCGACCGCGAGATCTTCCAGTTGGTCTTCGAACACGAGGTCGCGCACGTCGCACTGCTTCAAGACGCATTGGGCGCGGACGCGGTCGCCATGCCGACCTTTGATTTCACCGCCGGCGGCGCTTTTGCCCCGTTCGAGGACTATCAGCAGTTCCTCATCCTCGCGCAGGGCTTTGAGGATACCGGGGTGCGTGCCTACAAGGGCGGGGCTCCGGCACTGATCGACGCTGCTGACGTGCTCACCACGGCCTTGCAGATCCACTCGGTCGAGGCCCGCCACGCTGCGGTCATCCGCCGCCTGCGCGGCGAGCGAGGCTGGATCACCGGCGCCACGACGACCGCTCCCGCCAATACGATCCAGGCGGTGTATGAGGGCGAGGACAACACCACGCAGGGCGGCGTCGATCTGGCCGTTGCACTGTCCCAGTACTCCGAGGACCGGATCACCGAGGCCTTCGACGAACCCTTGACCATCGAACAGGTCAATGCAATTGCGGGCATGTTCATCGTGCCCGACTAACACCTCGAATCGCTTCGGTTCAAACAGAAAAAGCCGCGCCAAGTACAACACCTGGCGCGGCTTTTGCGATCTCATCACGGCCATAATGCACTTCGGACTTGGCCCATTCCCTGAATCGAAACAAAACAACAAAACCGACCCAGTGACGTGCGCCCAGACCGTCACGATCACCGGGGTCTGCGTTCAAAACGCCGTTCAAGACGTAGCCCTCCCGACGACACTTGCGTGCTGCCCCGTCCACGAGATATTCAATCTATCTACGCAAAACGATTGGCCCGTTCACAGGGTTTGTCGTCCCAATCGTATTCGTGAGGCATAGACGCTATGGCAAAAAACTGATCGGAACAGGAGAGCTGACCTCGGGGTGCGAGCAGTTTCGCGATCTCTTCCGTGACCGGGCCGGCTGTGCATCGACGAGCGCTGCCACCGCTCCTGAGCCCTGCGTCGCCTACGACGGCTGTAACGGCGGCACGCCGGTTCACTACTGCCAGCACGCCGGAGGCCACGTCTGGCCGGAGCTCGGCAGCCAAGCGATGTGGGACTTCTTCAAGCAGTTTGTGCGCTGAAAATCATTCGAATCATTTTGCCGTCCCAGGTTGCGATGTTCAAGAATTCCGTGTTGACCGTAAGCGTTTTGCTCGTCCTCGTTGGCTGTGACAAGAGCGCCACAACCCACTCCGCAGCACCGCTCGAACTGAACCAGGCCCGGGCCGCGCACAGCTCGCCAGGTGTTGCCGAAGAGCAGCCCGAGGACGTGCCCGAAGAGGTGCCCGAGGTCCGCGTCGCGCTGGCGGACTTTCCGAGCGTCGACCTGATCGACAATCGCCACCGCTGGCACCTTTTTCAGGACGGTCTGGTCATTCCATTCGCTTCCGAGGGGCTGAGAAAATACGCCCAGGAGTACAGTCGGCCCTTTGGACCGGTAGTGGAGGTAGACGGCCGCCGCGGCCGAACCTTGAGTCGCGCGAGCGCCCTGCTGCGCGTGCCCTGGACCGACGACCAGCCCACAACGGCGCGCTTCTTCATGCACGGTGGCTCGCCGGGACAGCGCGTGCAGCTCAACGTCAATGGCAAACGCGCAGGCGTCGTCGAGGCTCCTCAAGCCTGGAGTGCGGTCGACATCGCCATCCCAGCCGGCTTCTTACGAAATGGCGAGAATGAGCTGCGGGTGAGCATGCGCAGCCAGGGCACGCTTGGCGGGCAAAAGACGTACGGGCTCTTTCATGCGATCGAGCTCGGTGCAACGGGCAGTGTTGCTGACAGAGCCGCTGGCGAGCAGCCGTGGCCGGCCTTGCATCCCGTCGCCGGCGGTGCGAGGGAAGCGTTGGGGCTGGGTGGATTTAAGCGCCTGACCATGCACGTTGAGATCCCCACCGACGCCTGGCTGGAGTTTGGGGCCACGGCGTCTGCTGACGCGGTCTGGAAGGTCTTGGTTCGGGGGATCGATGGCCAAACCACCGAGCTCGGCGCCGATCACTTGCCGGGCGGCGAGTCGCGCCAGTACCAGCTCGACCTTGCGGCCTTTGCCGATCAGCTCGTCGCGCTCGAGCTGCACGGCGCCGGCGTGGTGTGGACAAAGCCACGCATTGGCCTGGCCCAGACCACGACTAAAGAGGCGCCCGCACCTTATGACAACGTCATCTTGCTCGTCGTCGACACGCTGCGCTCGGACCGCATGGCGCTCTACACTGATACCCGGGTGCAAACCCCGCGCTTTACCGAGGCCGGGCGCAGCGCCGCCGTATTCTTGAACAATCAGGCCGCGTCGCCCTCGTCGCCGCCGTCGCACGCGAGCATTCAGACCGGCATGATTCCGCGCGTGCACGGCGTCGACGGCGACCGCGGCCAACTGCGCGCCAACACCCCGCTGCTCAGCAGCCAACTTGGCGCCGCCGGCATCGCCACCGCCTATGTCGGCAACAACTCCTTTGGCATGAGCCGGCTTCGGGCCGCCGGCAATTGGTCGGCCTTTCATCAGCCCGTGCAAGACGGGCTGGGCATCGATTGTCGGGCTCTGGTGGGGCAGGTGATGCGCTTTGTGCGCGCCCAAAAGGAGGCCAACCAGCGCTTCTTCGTCTCCGCCCTACCCTTCGAGCCCCACGTACCCTACCGATTTCACGAAGGGATCACCGAAAAGTATCACCAGGGCACCTGGGGCCCGCCCGTGGGCAAGTTCGCCGACGGCTACCTGCTCGTCGACATCATGGCCGGGCGAAAGCCGATGAACGCCGGTCAGTGGTCACAGCTCGAAGCACTCTACGACGGCGAGGTCGAGCACATGGACCGCTGTTTTGGCGAGCTGCTCGACCAGCTCGAGGCGCTCGGGCTGCGCGAGACGACGGCCATCGTGCTCACCTCCGATCATGGCGAGGGCCTCAACGAGCGCGGCCGGCTTGGCCATGTTTACGGCCACTACACCGAGCTCTCCAACGTGCCCCTCGTCGTCTACGCACACGGCCTCTTGGGCGACGCTCCCGGCCCACGCCGCGTCACCACGCCCACCTCTTGTATCGACGTCACCCCCACCGTGCTCGACCTGATGGGCGTGCCCGCCTCGGACAAAGTGCAGGGCGAGAGCGTGCTTGCCATGGCCCTGCGAGACGGCCCCTGGTCGCCCAACGTGGTGTCCACCGAATACGGTCGCAGCTACTCGCTGCGCTCTTTGGGCTGGCGGCTGATCGTCAACTACGACGGCTCCGAGGAGCTCTACGACGTTAACGCCGACCCCAAGGAGCTCGATAACCTGATCGCGGCCGACACGCTGGCCGTTCGCTACCTGCGCGAGCTGGCCGGCTTTTATCTCGAGCACCGCAGCGACTGGAAGAAAGCGAGCTGGGGCTCGCTGGCCAATCATCACAAGGGATTTATCGAGGCCACTGCAAGAGGTTTGGACGCTGATTAGCTCGAGCAGCTCCGGACACCCGTGATCCGAAGGGCTGGCAGATTTGCGCCAGTAGGAATACAATCGCTCTTATGATCGGTGGTCATTTTGGCCTGCCGCTGAAGCGAACGAATTATCTCTTGATCAGGATGTGAAAAGACATGAATCCAACGAATGATGAAAAATGGTTTCGGCACCTTCGTTTCGGTGCCGTCATGACGATGATCGTTCTGGCCGTGGCGGCCTGCACTTCGCAGGAGAATCCATCAGGCGGCGAGCCTGATGTTAGCCAGGAAAAAGACGCGACCAATACGGCGGACTCTTCGACGACTCCTGATGCCGACGTCGACCTCGGGCCTCATCCTGATCTCGTTGAATTCTCCTCCGAAGAAGTCGGCTTCATCATCGGCCCTCAGGTCACCCTTGGGACGAGCTTGTGGCCCTTCTTCGATGAGAATATGGCGGCAAAAGCAAAAGAGCACCGCGACGCCGCCGTTGCCGCCATGACCGGGACGGACGGCGATGCGGCGTTGAACTCCACCTACTACGATCTCGCTCTTTCGCTGTATGCACTGCATGCCCGAAGTAGCGACCCGGTTCACCTGGAGTACGCCCGCGACGTCGCCGCCGCGTGGTGGGAGAGCATGCCGGCAAGAGTCTCATGGGACAAGGACAACGCCTTTGGCATCTCCCCACGGAACGCCTCGGTGGGCGGCCTGGTGCTCTATGCCATGGAAGGTGGCGGCACCGAGGAGCGAACGTTTGACACCTGGGAAAACACCACGGTCGATTACAACCTGTGGGGATGGCTCACCGATTACGCCCGTAACCACTACTTCATCTGGATCGAGCGGGCGTTGGATTACCCCAATCTCTGGTTCGGCGTGCGTGACGGCGCCTACACGCTGCTGCTCATGGCTCACCTCGCCGAAGTCCACCCCGACGAGGCCGTGCGCGCTGAGTTCCGCGAGAAAAGCCTCAAAGCCGCCCGCGACTACTACGCTCGACTCCAGCACGACGATGGCGGATGGTACTGGGACATCGATGACGAGATGGGTCCGGTCACCGCTCAGCCCTTCATGATCGGCATGCTCATGGAGGCCATGACCGCCGTTCACCAGCTCACCGCAGACGAGGCCGTCGGACAGGCCATCGTCAAGGCCGCGGACTGGCTCTGGGAGAAGGCGTACGAGCAACAGGAGACGACGAACCTGGCCGGCGTGCACTGGCGCGCCATGAAATACTTCGTCTTCAACGACGGGCGTGTCTACACGCGCGAAAGCGCTTTCGAATACGGCATGGAAGACGGCGCTATTCGTGACGCACGCCAGCTCAACTCCACGTCGGTTCACACCTTCGGCTATGCCTTCTTGATCACGGGCGACGTGAAGTACCGCGAACGCGGCGACGATATCTTCTCCGCCTCCTATGGCAAAGGGCGAGGACCAGGCTCCGACGCCTACTGGGGGCTCGCCGATTTTCGGACCAAGGAGTTCAATCAGTCCTACCGCTCCGGAGGGCGCTATCTGGCCTGGCGATTGAGCCATCCTTGAAGTGACCATGAGCGATGTCAACGCTGCCCCCGAGGCTAAGAGAGACTCCATGAACGGTATCTTACAAGCTCGCATTGCAAGCCTGTGCCTTGGGGCGATTCTTCTGGGGCCGCTCGTCGGCTGCAGCAATGAGGGCGACGCGGCAGGAACGATACGTCCGAGCGCTGAGGCGACGCTTGTCTTTGAGGGGCCGGTTCGGGATTTATCCGGGGTCAGCCCTCTTGCAGTGCAGCGACAGTTCTTGAGCCTTGGCGATGTCGGGCGCGATGGCAACCGAATCGTCGTCCCTGTCTCCGTGAACTTCGAGGCGGGAACGGTCTGGCACTCGCCGCCGGCGAATTGTTCCGATTGCACGGCTACGGCAGCGAGCGCGGGCGGTGGGACCAGCAGATTTCTTATCAAGAGTGAGGATGGCGGGGCGAGCTTCTCAGCTCCGCGAGGTCACGGCTGGCCGACGTCGATGGGACAGTATTTCCCGGGCGTCAATGTCACGGACAAACGCATCACGATGATCGGCTGGGGCACCGAGCCGGGGGTGATCGCGGCGACGACGGTCGAATACCACACACTTCGTGAGGGTGAGTTGGGAGGGCGATTTGATCCGTCATACGCGCAATCCGGTGATTGACGAGCAGCGCTTCTTTGCCCAGTTTCGCAACTTTGGTACGCACATCGCGGGCGCAAGCGTCTTTCGCGACCCGCGCATTGAAGACCGTTCCCGAGGCACGTTGACCCTGCTGCGCTATGATGTCAACGAGCGCAAGATGGACCACAAGACCATCGACACCCAGGCCGACGGCTGGCCGTGTATACCAAACTCATTTGCCTCCGCCGATGGACGCAACTTTCATGGCGTGTGTTTGACCTCGGATGAAACGCGATTTTGTCGCATCTCGATCTCGGTGGAGGGTCGCTCATTTCCCGAATGCTCGGTACGGGACTTTTGGCCACCGGAGCTCGTCGAGGGCGTGGCCACACCGGGGCCACAAAACGTTGGAGTGGTGGTGGCGGCGATCGAGGATGGTTATGCCGTCATCGCATCGCTGCCTGAGGAGGAATCACCGCCGCGCATTCTCACGCTCGGCCCGGCCACCGAGTTCTACCCGGTCTGGGCCGGTACGGTCCCGCGCTTTGGAGGCTTCATTGCCTTTCGCCATGGATCGGAGCCCTGGCGCCTGGCCGATGTTGGGGCGGACGGCGTCGTGCAGGAGGTGATTGTACCGGCCAATCCCTGCATCGAGGGCGCTGAGTGTGGCAAGTCGGCCGAGTTGCGTTTCTTGTTGCCGCTTGGCGACGACTATTTCTTGGGCTTCTACATCGTCAACGCGTTCAACTTTCCAAGCGCTCATGAGTTCATCTACGCCTTGCGGTTTAAAGCTGAGCGGCGGCCATTCCCGGATGCGCCCGGGCGCGAGAGGCCGCTGATTCCGGGCTATCCGACCGCACGCGAGGCCGGCCCGATGATCAAAGCATGCCTTGCTGCCCGCAGTTGTGGCTTTGGTGTCGGTTCCCTGCATTCATGCTCTGGGCTATGGGACCGCTTTGCTCCGCAGTCCAAGAATCTGCTGCGCGCCCTGGAGGCGGTCAGTGAGGGTTGTGAGGCATTGCGCGAGGCCTGGCCTACAGGGTTGTGGGATTTGCCGGCTGGCTCGAATTGCAGGCAAGGCTGCACGGGCAACGTCTTCAACTATTGCTTGCCCTATAGCGAAGGATCCATCTTTGTGAACTGTGATATCTACGGCACCACATGCGACCCCCAGGTTGGGTGTGTGGACGGCTCAAGTCCCCCCGGCTGCCACAGGTGCACCAGTAATGGCAATTTGGCCGAGTGTGGCAGGCAGGCTGCAGGAAGTTATATCTTTAGCTGCGCGGAGCAAGACTTGATGTGTGTTGAGGTCGGTGGTCAAGCAATATGTATGACCGAAGAGACTTGCACCGCCTCGCGTTGTGAGGATGGTGTTGCCTGGTACTGCTTTGCGGAGAACAATCGCTATATCGTGCACCATTGCGCTCTGATGGGCCTGGATTGCTGGCATGAAGGAGAGCAGGCCGGCTGCTGGCCAGGTCAAACGCTTCCCGGATGCGGCTCCATCGCCGACTGGTGTATCGGTAGCTCAGCCATCTCGTGTGTGGGGGGCGTCTTGCAAGTGGCCGATTGTCAGGAGTTGGGATTCTCAGGCTGCGCGATGAAGTATGTGGGCGACAGTCGAAATGTCGTTTGCGAGTGACCCTGCACCGCTGTCCCTGGTGCACAAATGACGCCCTCTACCAGGCCTACCACGACCGTGAGTGGGGTTTTCCGGTCGCCGATGACCGCCGCCTCTTCGAGAAGCTCTGCCTCGAGGGCTTCCAGTCTGGCCTGAGCTGGCTGACTATCCTTAGAAAGCGCGAGAACTTTCGCGCGGCCTTCGACGACTTCGATTTTGAGCGCGTCGCCGGCTACGACGCCGACGACGTCGAGCGCCTGATGAACGACGCCGGCATCGTGCGCAATCGCCAAAAGATCGACGCCACGATCAACAATGCCCAGCGTGCCCTGGAGCTCATCGACGAGGTGGGCTCTCTGGCCGCCTATTTCTGGCAATTCGAGCCCGCCGCTGACGAGCGCCCCGAAGAAATCACATGGCCCGTACTCCTGGCGCTGCCCAACTCCCCAACGTCGAAGCGCCTTGCTAAAGACCTCAAGCACCGCGGCTTTCGATTCGTCGGCCCGACCACGGCCTACGCCTTCATGCAGGCCATGGGCATCGTCAACGACCACATCGAGGGCTGCGCCATTCGCCCCCGCGTCGAGCAGGCCCGGCTGGAGTTTTCAAGACCCAAGCCGCGAGACCAGGCGCTTTGACCCAGGCCCAAACCCAAACCCGCGAGCGTCGCCCCATGCTCTACATCGTCTACATCGCCATCGATCAGGACATCGCCCCCGAATGGGAGGCGTGGATGACCCAGACCCACATCCCCGACGTCCTCCACACCCAGGCCTTCGAATCCGCCGTCCTCGCCCGCGACCCCAACGCCGACCAGGCCACTCGCCGCGCCTACCGCGCCATCTACCTCGCCAAAGACGAACAGGCACTCACACACTACCAACACCACCACGCCCCCGCCCTACAAGCCGAGCACACCGAGCGCTACGCCGGCCGATTCGAAGCCCACCGCGAGATCCTAGGTCGGGTCCCTTGAGGCCACGACCTTTGGCGTCAGTGCTTGATGAAACGACACTCACCATCGCTTGCCTTGGCGCGTGGTTTATGAGGCGAATTCCAAGTTGAGTGCGAACCACTCAAGACACAGGAGGCCAACCAGGCAGCGAGGTCATGCGCTCGAGCCATTGAGCAACCAGCGGTTCTTCAAACTTCATGAAGCAGGGTCGTTGGATCGCTTCAAGGCTCGGCGCTATGACAAAGTCGGCGAGCGTGGGCGCGAGACCGCCGATAAAGAGCGAGGCTTGAAGGGTGGGTATGAGCATGTTCAGGGAGGCGTTGATCCGTGCTTTGAGCCTGTTGACGGGCACTGGGTCGAGGTCTTCGGCGAACATGAGGCGCACCTCGATTCTGAGCATTTCCAGAAACGGTTGCAGGCTGGCTACGCCCCAGAACATCCACTGATCGATCAGCGCCTGGCTCTGTGGCGAGTGGCCAAGCGTCTCGGGCGCATGCGCTTGTGCCAGGTAGCGCAGGATGGCCGCCGACTCCCACAGCACGAAATCGCCGTCGACCAGGGTAGGCAGCCGGTGCTCGCCAGCGCGCTGGTCGACGGCGAATGTGTTCAGCGCGATGGCATGCACGCCGGCGAAGCAAAGAACTCGGCGTGAGCAATCCGAGGTCGGGTCGTAGTAAAACTCCATGCGAACTCCTTTGATATGCTCGCTCGGTGCCTGAGATTCTTCGTCCTCCTCGCAGGCCAGCATCGGCGCTACTTGGGCAAGCGCGTTTTCAGCGCGGACCATAAACGGGCAGCGGGGTGCCAAACTCATGGGCGCCCAAATCCGGCCCGGCGCCGGTGAAGCCGTCGTTGATGTTGGCGATGGACGCGCCTGCGTCGATCGCGGCGCTGACGCCGGTGAGGCGTAGATCCACCGGGTTCAATTCGGGGAAGGGAGCCGAGGGGTAGGCGATGGTGTCGGCGAAGATGGCGAGGCTTACGTGGACGGCATTCTTCTCGCTCGTGCGGCTGCGCAGCTCGGCGAGGCTGGTGAAGGTGGCCGTGCCAAGTCGGCCGGTGAAGGTGCCCGTCGTGGAGCCGAAGCCGTCGTAATCGTAGTCGCCCGAGGGGTGTGCGTGGGGCAGCCAGATCACTCGCCCGTCACCGGAGTTGTAGACGCCGAAGGTGTTGCCGGGCCCGCCGATGAAGACGTTGTTGCGGGTGAACTGGCGCGCGTAGGGCACTTCGGTGTTGACGTTGAAGGCGTGGCCGTTTTTGACGATGGTGTTGTGCAAGAGCACGTCGCCGATTGTGCCGTTATGCAGCTTGAAGGCCGAGCCGACCACGTTGTAGCCGACGTTTCGGATGAAGTAGGTCGGGCCGCCATAGCCGGGCTGCGAGCTCGCCATCATGAAGACGTTGGTGAAGCGGTTGCCGATCACGCGGCAGTTGTGCCAGCAGTAGTCGGCCTCGACGCCGTCGTCGGGGCAGTTCGAGACGTCGTTGTTGATGAAGTCGAGCGAGTACAGGTCGACGCCGCCCGAGTTGGGCTCAAGCGTGGACAGGCAGTCGCGAAAGCCGCTGACCCGGTTGTGCTCGACCACGTGGCCCGGGCCGCTGACGAGGATGCCCTCGCCGTTGTTGTTACCCTGAAAGCCGAGCGAGCTCTCGGCCCAGACGGTCTGCCCGATGACGACATTGTCGGCGATGTAGTTGTCTTCGCTTCGAAGCGCTGAATCGATCCCGTTGCCGGTCGTATTGACCCGGTTGTTCGTGATCGACATGGCCTGGCTCGAGTTGAGCCGGATGCGCCCGTTGACCGTGAAGCCGCTGACATGGATGTACTTGCGGTTGCTCACGACCAGGTCGCCGCCGACCACCACAGACTCGCCGGCTTGGGCGCGCAGCACGATCGGTTTGCTCGCTTCACCATCTCGAGACATCGAAAAGGCGGGGTAGCTGCCGGCGGTAAACTCGACGATGTCGCCAGGCTGCGCGCTCGCGAGCACAGCGCTGAACGTGGCCGGCGTGACCGCTTTGACCGGGGCTGCGGGCATTGGCGCAGGCACGGGGCGCGTCGCAAAGCTCGCTTCACGAAGCGCGCAGCCGCCGTCCGGGTCGACCAACAAGAGCTCCACCTCGTAGCGCGTTGCCGGCGCGAGGTTGAACAGGCTGCCCGAGTGGCGATCGGTCCATGCGAAGCCACCGATTGAGTTCGCTGGCGCACGCCGCAGGTCCATGCCTCGACGCCAGGCGCTCGCTCCCTGCTCGCGAAAGCGCACGCTGACCTCGCTGTTCGCGTTGGCGTCGCCGCTCAAAGCCCACAAGATCGTCGCGTTGCGAAGCGTAGGGTTTGGAAAGCTCAGCTCGCCGGCAATCGTGCCGTTTGGCAGCGTGCCAGGCCCCTGGTTGTCAGGTGGACAGCTCGGCGCAGGCTCGGGATCGGGATCAGCGCTGCTGTCGGAGTCAACATCGAGGGCGGGATCGGCGTCGGCGTCAGCATCGGGATCAAGCGCGACGCCAAGATCAGAATCTGAACTAGAATTAGAATCGAGGTCGGGGTCGGCGTCGGCTTCGACATCGTGGCGAGCATCGCTCCCGGTGCTGACATCGAGCACGTCGGGTGATTCGAGCGCGACGTCGGGGGTCTCCGATTGGACGTCATCGCCCGAGGCTGGAGCGTCGGCCTGCCGGATGCTACCCGGCTCACATCCCGCCGACAGAGCCAGGAAAACCACAGTCCACCTCAATGTCTTGAAAGAATTCATGATGCGCCTTGGCTGATTGAGCGAAACTGCGAAGATGCCGACGATTACATGGTTTGGAACACGACCGTCACAGGCGTCGTGTGCTCGATCTTGCTGCCGTCGCCTAGCTGGCCACGGTTGTTCTTACCCCAACACTTGACGGAGCCATCCGTGAGCAGCGCGCAGGAGTGGGCGCCCGTGGTTGCAACATGTTCAACGTTGGAGAGGCCGCTGACCTTGACGGGGCTGCTACGTTCGAGCTTCTCTCCATCGCCGAGGCGACCGTCGTCACCGTGGCCCCAGCACCAGGCCGTGCCATCGTTGAGCGCGGCGCAGGTGTGAGAGGCAGCCGTCTCAACTTGTTTTGCATTGGCGATGGTGGTGACCGCGATCGGGATACCACTGTGGTTGGCATTGCCGGTGCCAAGGACGCGGTAGATACCGACGCCCCAGCACTTGGGTGGGCCGCTGCTGAGCGCTGCACAGCTGTGCAACTGGCCTGTCGCCGAGATTTGCACGGCCGTGGTCAGGCCGACGACTTGCGTTGGTGTCAGGCGGGGTTGGGTGCTGCTGTCTCCGTCGCCAATTAAGACGCTGTAGCTGGCGCCTCCCCAGCACCAGGCCGTGTTGTCATGGAGCACCGCGCAGGTGCGCGAGCTGCCAGCGGTGATTTGGCGTACATTGGCGAGGCCCTGGACCGTCACGGGGCTCAACCTGCTGAAAGCGTATCCATCGCCCAGACGCCCGTCTTCCCCAAATCCCCAGCACTGCGCCGTTTTATTGCCAAGCACCACGCAGGTGTGACGCAAGCCGGCCGAGACCTGCACGACGTCAGTGAGGTCGGGCACGGTCACCGGCAGCGACGAACCTGTCGTAATGGCGTCGCCCAGGCGGCCATCTGCGCGATTTCCCCAGCACTTGACCATTCCATCAAAGAGCAGCGCATAGGAGTGTTCGGTTCCTACGGAGATCTGGCGCACATTGGCGAGATTGGAGACTGTCACGGGCTTCACGCTGTCATTGGTGTTGTCATCGCGCGAACGTTGTTCTGGCCCGAGCCCCAGCATACGACCGACTTGTCGCTGAGCAGCGCGCAGGTGTGAAGCGCACCGGCCGAGATCTGGGTCGCCACGATCGGGCACGGGCCATCGTCGCAAACCTCTGCTCCACAACCGTCCTGCGCGTCGGGGTCGTGGCAATCCACGTCAGCAGCCCCGCCGCCGGTATCATCGGTATCGGGCGTCGATGTGGGCGCGTCGGTGGGCGCGTCGGTGGGCGCGTCGGCAACGGCGACCTCGAGAAACTCCTGACCGTCTTCGTGGGCGCTGTCCGTATCCGCTTGGCTGAGCGCGTCCGATGCGCCGCTGGCATCGGCATCGGAGACACCGTTTGCATCCGGGTCCGAGGACTTGACCGCGGTACAAAAACCATCGACGCACTGTTCCCCGGCGAAACAATCACGCGATCTTTCACATGCCTGCCCCGACGGGCGACAGCCCATGCTCAGCAGCAAGCCGGCTCCCAAGATCATCCATAACGCGGCTTGTAAACTTGTCTTCATGGTGGCTCCAGGCGTCCAGAACATGCGAGGTCTAGCAAGGGGCGTATGCTAGCGAGCACGGCTTGCGCTTACAATCACTGTTTGCATCGAGCGCGCGATCCGTGAATCTCGGCGGTCTATCGGCCTCAGCTCAGCAGTCGTGGGTCAAACGCGAAGGGTTCGACCTCCCCGATCTCGAGCAAGGCAAAATCAGGGTGCAGCGGGTTGAGCACGTAGTTGCGTTGCTGAGGAATCACCACGGAGGGCACGATGAGCACCGCCGATTCCAACTGTGCGGCCCAGAGTGTGCCGAGCGCTTTGAGATCTTGCGAGCCTGCGGGGTTGCGCCAATCCTGCGGTAGCTCGGCGGCGGTGAGCTCTCGGCGCGAAACGGCGTCAGAAATGTCCACCGAAATGGCGACGCGAGGCGGGAGCACATGCCCGGCGCTCACGTGGACGAGCTGCTCGAGTGCAGCCAGCGCCAGGCTATCGCAGGTGTAGACCACGCTTGTGCCTTTGTGGTTCCAGCGCCCGCCAAAGAGGCGCGCGCCTTCGCCATCAAATGCTTGCGCACCATAGCGAGCATCGGTGATGCGCCAGGTTCGAATCAACTCAGCACACCATGTTCGATGCGACCGAGCAGATCAAAGACCTTTTCGGCCCCGGCGTCGGTGTCGAGTAGGCTCAGCGGCCGCTTGCCACCAAGCGTAGCATTGGCCGTTTTCAACCAGGAGGTCGCCACCTGCTTGTCCTCAAACACCTCCACAGCTCGCCGGCTGATTCGAGCCACGCGGTAGAGCAGGTCGGAGATGTGGGGGCTGAGCCGGCCACGCTGCTTGATATTGCGTGCCAGGGTTTGTCGGCTGACCCCAAGTGCCTCGGCAAGCTCGAGCTGGTTGACCTCGAGAAATTCGCCCAGCGCATCAATCACGCGAAACGAGAACCCCTCGCGGATCTGCTCTTCGAGCGTCTCTGGGCTCACGATGTCGAGGATCTCTTCGGCCAATGGTGCGCTGCTCATCGAAACCTCTGAAGTGTGTAACGTGTGTTACAAATAGATGTCATCCGTTTAACATAATGCTTCGCACGAAAATTCTCAACCGTTGAGGTGCCCGATTCCAAGCTCTTTCATCCGCCGCCAGAGCGTCGTGCGGCTCATGCCCAATCGCTCGGCCGCCTCGTCGCGGCGCCCCTGGCTGGCCTTGAGGGCGGCGACGATCTGACGCCGTTGCTGCTCAACATCGCCCTCGGACCATCGATCGCGTGAAGAGGGCGGCTCGCCGCGGATCTCGGGCGTGAGATCGCCAAGGCGTAGCAGTTCGCCGTCGCCCATGACAAAGGCGTACTCGATTACGTTCATCAGCTCGCGCACGTTGCCGGGCCAGCGGTAGGCGAGCATCGCTTCGTAGGCGGCGGCCTCGATGGCGCGAATCGTTCGGCCCATCGCCTGGCGGGCGTTGAGCTTGTCAATGAAGTGCCAGGCCAACAACTCCACGTCGCCCTGGCGATCGACGAGCGGGGGCAAGAAGATTGGGACGACGCGGATGCGGTACATCAGATCCTCGCGAAAGCGTCCCTCGGCCACCTCGTGGCGCAGCGCTTTGTTCGTCGCTGAGACGATGCGCACGTCCACCTCCTTGCTCTGAGTTCCCCCGACGGGCACGAAGCGCTGCTCCTGTAAGACGCGCAGCAGGCGCGCCTGAACCTCAAAGGGGATCTCGGCGATCTCGTCGAGAAAGATGATGCCCTCGTCGGCGAGCTCGAAGAGCCCCTTGCGCTCGCGTACCGCTCCGGTGAAGGCGCCGCGCACATGACCGAAGAGCTCCGAGGCCAGCAGCTCGGCGGTGAAGGTGGCGCAGTTGACGGCGTGAAAAGCCTTGTCCGAGCGCCCACTCAAACGGTGGATCGCCTGGGCGGCGAGCTCCTTTCCCGTCCCGGTCTCGCCGCGTATCAGCACACTGACGTCGGCGCGGGCCACCCGGCGCACCAGCTCGAAGAACTCGGTCATCTGTGGGGAGCCCGTGACCATGCCGAAAAAATTGTGGGTCTCGCGTTCGGGATGTTTGAGCACGTCTGATTCCATCGTCGCCAATGACTCGGTTCGTAGGTTTATGGGAGGGCTCGAAAGCCCGACATTTGTTTCAACATATAGGCACATTTTGAAACGATGCGAAACATAACGAAACAGCGCCTCGCAGCGCGGCGCAATCAGGCGTTGAGGCGAGGCTGGTCTGGCCTAAAATGGATCGATGGCACGGCCCTGGCATTGAAGAGCAGGTGTGAGACCGCAAGTGCCGACCATCACCGGGCAAGCTTTAAGCCCACACAAAAGAGAACAGCCATGACGATGCGAATCCAGCCCTTTTTCGACGAGCGAACCAACACCTTGACCTACGTCGTCTACGACAACCAGAGCCGCGACGCCGTCTTGATCGACCCGGTGCTCGACTACGAGCCGGGCGCCTCGGCGATGTGGACGGAGTCGGCCGATCAGGCCGTGGCCTTTCTAAAAGAAAAGGACCTCACGCTGCACTACATCCTGGAGACCCACGCCCACGCCGACCATCTCTCGGGCGCCCAGCACGTCAAGCAGAGCTTCGGCCAGGCCAGCCTGGCGATCGGCGCGCGCATCACCGAGGTGCAAAAGCTCTTCAAGCGGGTCTTCAACCTGCCCAACGAATTTGCCACCGACGGCAGCCAGTTCGACCTCTTGTTGCAAGATGGGCAAGTGCTCGAGGCGGGCGGCCTGAAGATCGAGACGCTCT
Source organism: Lujinxingiaceae bacterium (assembly GCA_013697635.1). Classification (GTDB taxonomy): domain Bacteria; phylum Myxococcota_A; class Bradymonadia; order Bradymonadales; family Bradymonadaceae; genus JACCWM01. The sequence continues at coordinate 21,941 of JACCWM010000003.1, forward strand.
TTACGCCGGGCCACACGCCGGCCTGTGTGAGTCTTTTGATCAATGACGAGGCCGTCTTCACCGGCGACGCCCTCTTCATGCCCGACTACGGCACAGGCCGCTGCGATTTCCCCGGCGGCAGCAGTGCGGCGCTCTACGACTCCGTGACCGAGCGCATCTACACCCTGCCCGACGCGGTGCGCACCTTCGTTGGCCATGACTACCAGCCCGGCGGCCGGGCGGTGGCCTATCAGGCAAGCGTTGGCGAGCAGAAGCAGCACAACATCTTGCTGGCGGCCTCGCAGTCCAAAGAGGAGTTCATCGCCCGCCGCGACGCCCGCGACGCAACGCTTTCGCCTCCGAAGCTGCTCCTGCAGAGTTTGCAGGTCAACATCGACGCCGGAAGCTTGCCTGCGCCCGAGGCCAACGAAAAGCGCTACCTGCGCATCCCGGTGAACGTCTTTCGGCCGACGACGATGAAGAAAGAGACGCTCATTTTGGAAGAGGCCTGATGGCCGATGATCCTCAAGAGCGCGCGTGATCGTTTCCCGGCGCGCGCCAGACCAGGGCAATCAGCCCCATGGCGAAAAAGTTCACGGCCCCAAAGGCCTCAAAGGCAAAGGCCGGCATGGCGAGCACCGCAAAGGAGCCTGCGGCGAAGGTCAGCGCGCCCCAGAGCAGCCGGCGGTCGATGCTCAGCGCGAGCACGGCGGCGGCCAAACCGTTGATCAGCAGCTCCTGGGCCAGCAGCGTGGTCAACTCGCCCAGGGTGATCCAGCCACGATTCGCCCCAGCGGCACCTGGCACGCACGCTTGACCACACCCATGCCGCCCTCACCGAGCGTCTCGTAGAGCTCGAGCTCCGCGCCCTGCTCGATCGCCAAGCGCGAGCCCACGATGCCCGGCAGCGCGGGCATCTCGGCCGGTGCCTGCAGGTGCTGTGCTCGTTGGACGATGAAGGTGTTCGCATCGCTCGAAAATTGATCCACTCAGCGCTCAAAAAGTGATCCACCCCTAACCACTTCTTCGGTATCTCTTGTGTCGCCAAAACGACAAGAGCACCGGAGGTCATGGAGATGTTAAGGAT